>CAYMFO010000023.1:0-37004 GCA_964389825.1 uncultured Geobacter sp.
CAGAGGTCACAGAGAACACGGAGATATAAAAGCGAAAAAATGAACTACCAGACTCATCCATAGAGGTGACGATCGTAATATCCTTGTTTTGGAGTAACAAATTGATAGCTACACGAAATCCCTCTGTGCCCTCTGTGTTCTCCGTGGTAATTGCTTTTTTTAGGATAAAATTTCCGTCTATCCGGAGCGTGTAAAAAAAGGGGATCGTGAAGCCGGTTCAGGCCACGATCCCCTTTTTTCGCTCAAACATCCTCAATTCGCTACGGCGCCTTTATCTCATCACTCTTGGCGCGCAGCTTCTTCACCAGCGCCCCGTATCCCTGGCTCGTGATTATCTTCTGGAACTGGGAGCGGTAGTTGGACACCAGGCTTACTCCCTCGATGACCACGTCGTAGACCTTCCAACGGTTCCCCTGACGCATCAGTTTATAGTCAAGGGAATACTCGTCCCGCCTGGCCGTTACGATGCGGGACTTCACCTCCGCGTAATCTCCGTCAATGGACTCCTTATCGTAAACTATCTTCTGGTTTTCGTAAGACTCTATCTTGCCCGCATAGGAATTCTCCAGCAGAGTGGCGAAAAGATTGACGAAGTCCTTTTGTTCAGCCTGTGTCCTCCCCCTCCAGTTCACCCCCAGGGAACGTTTCGCCATTTCCCCGTAATCAAACATGGTACTGATGGCGCTCTTTAAAGCCGCGCGCCTCTTTGCCTCATTGCCTCGTTTTTTCATATTCTCGTCGGCAACTATGGAAACAACCTTGTCCACCGTCCTCTTGACATCAGCGGTTACCGCCGCCGGCGCCGGAAGACTTCCGGCGCCGACAAAGAAGATCGTCATCAGTGCTGCCGCAATCCATTTCTTCATGATACTGTTATCCTCCCGATTAATTGTTACTTGTCCAGGTTCGCCTCGCCCACGGCATAGGCAAGGTTGGCCCGTGACATCTTCTGGTTGTATACGGACTGGAAATAAGCGGCGCGCATCCTGGCGTAATTCTGCAGAGACTCGAAGATCTCCTTTGCGGGTCCAATCCCCATATCAAAGTTGGCGATGGCTGACACGGTCCATTTCTTGGCGTTGGAATAGGCGTCGCGGTTGGCCGCAATGCTCTTCTCGGCCTCCTGGAGTTCAAGCCAGGACTTTTCAATCTGGAGCGGGATGTTCGCCGCCGCGTAATCGCTGGTGCTCAGAAGCCGGTTGTATTGGGCCTGTTCCTGGGCGACTTTCGCCGAAGTGATGCCGAAATCGATCTTCCACCTGGCGCCGAGGGCGAAACCCGCCCACAGATGGTTGAATTCATCCGGGACCCAGGGGTTCGTGACCCGGTCCCGTCCAGGGGCATAGGCGGCGGAGAGATACCCGCCCAGGAAGATATCCGGATAATAGTCGGCCTTCGCGGCCTTTACCAGCGCTTCACGGGCCGTGATCCCATCCTTCAACTGCCGGTATTCCGGACGTCTCGCCTTGGCCGTGTCCTGGAAGGAGGCAAGGCCTCCACCGGCAAGCGTTTCATCCGGGGTCAGCCTGTCGGTGGCGATATCCAAGCGCGTATCACGGGGCAGACCCGTCTGGGCGCGCAGGGCCGCGAGGGCCAGGAGCTCCCCCTTCCTTGCCTCCTCGGTATATTTGCGCACCTCGCCGGAGAAGGCGTCAAGCTTGTAGATGTCCAGCGCATCCACATTGGGCGATCCCTTGTCCAGCAGCTTCGCAGCCTTTTCCCTGGCCTTGTCCAGGGCCTCTCCAACCTCGGCGACAAGCTCCTTCATCTCACGGGCGAGGAGAAGGCCATAGTAGTATTCCTTCACCTTCAGGGTTATCTCGTTGGCCTTCTGGTCTTTTTTCGCCCTGTCCACCTCTATGCCGTGGGTCGCGGCCTTCATGCGCTCGCTTATCTTGCCGAAGGTGTAGAGGGGCTGGACTACGGTGGCGTCGCCGCGGGTAAAGACCGTTACGCCGTGGAGCCGGTTGAGGTCGTCCGAAGAATACACCTGGTTGCCGCGAGCCTTGGAAATGGGGCCGAACAACCCCAGGATCTCAATTTGCGGATAGCGGTGAGCCTTGGCTTCTTCCAGTTTGGCCTCGGCCAGGGCGATATCCGCGCGAGCCTCCCCAAGCTCCGGGGCGACGGTCAGGGCGCGGCGTATGCACTCATCGAGGCCCAGCACCATCTTTCCCGTCTTTTCCTCCCCGGAGAAGACGGGCGATGCGACAAACAGGACAGCGATCACGATCATGATGGTATGCAAGTGAAATCTCATGTTATCCTCCTTCCGGTCAGTCCACGTTTCCGTGGATATACTTGCTAATCAATCCCTCGAAATCAATGGCTGATTCGGTTTCGCGGATACGGGCGCCGTCTTTCAGAATCCTTTCCGAACCGCCCGGTTTCAACTGAACGTATTTGTCTCCTATGATCCCCCGGGTACGCACCGAGGCGATCACGTCATCCTGGAGTTCAACCCCTGAATTGATGCGCAGGGAGACACTGGCAGTATAACCCTGGCCCGGGTCGAGCGCGATTCGGTCCACCCGCCCTACCTCCACACCGGCAATCTCTACGGAAGCGCCGCTTCTCAGTCCGGAGACCGAATCGAAATTGGCGGTCACCCGGTAGGTGTCTCCTCCGACTATTTCCATCTTGCCCAGCCTGACGGAAAGGTAGGTCAGGCAGAGGATCCCCAGCAGAACGAAAATCCCAACGATTGTTTCAAGTCTTGCCTTATTGGTATCCATAATAAGTCACCTGCGCATTCCAGAAAATATGGGCTACTCGCCCAAGGGCCCGCCTGGTTTTCTCACACAAGGCGAAGCGGCCCGTCCAGTTCACCGTTCACGAACTGGCGCACCACGGGGTCCGCGGAACTCCTGATCTCCTCCGGCGCGCCTCTCATCTGTATCCGCCCCTGATAGAGCATGGCCACATAGTCGCAGACATCGAAGATGGCCGGCACCTCGTGGGTGACGATCACCGCGGTGAAACCGAATCGCGCGTGGGTATCCTTTATGAGGCGGTGCATGGCATTGCTGATGATCGGATCCAGTCCGGTTGTCGGCTCGTCAAAGAGTATGATGCGGGGATTGAGAAGGAGCGCCCTCGCCAGGCCGACCCTTTTCTTCATGCCGCCGGAAAGCTGGTCCGGGTACTTCCGGTCCACGTCCTTCAACCCCACATGCTCCAGCGCCTCATGGACCCTGTCCCGGATATCGTTGCGCGACAGGCGTGTCTTCTCCTCCAGAGGGAAGGCCACGTTCTCGAAGACGGTCATGGAATCAAAGAGGGCCACATTCTGGAAAAGCATCCCGAATTTTTCCCGGACCCGGTTCAGTTCCCGCCGCCCCATGTGGGTAATGTCCTCACCGTCGATGATAACGCGCCCCATATCCGGTTTCATGAGGCCGATAATGTGCCGGAGAAGGACGCTCTTTCCCTCTCCGCTGGGTCCGATAACGGCCGTAATCTTCCCCGCCGGAATTTCCATGTCCAGATTGTTAAGCACAACCTGGCCGCTGAACGATTTTGTGACCCGCAGCATCTCTATCATATACAGACCTTGTATCCGGCCACTCCCTGGCAAGGTGGCTTTGAAGATATTCTTTTACAGCTTTGTCCGGTTAAGTTTTTGCATCATGCGATAATCCCCCTCATCCGCCCCCGCGGGGCACCTTCTCCCCAAGGGAGAAGGGACATTTTTGAAACCCTCGCCCTCCGGGTGAGGGGAAAAGGCGCCGCCTGGACTAGAAATCATGAATAAGGCGATTCGGCGCGGGAGATTTTAGCCACATTTTATTACGAGCTGAACAGTTACATTGCTTTTTTCTATAACAGAACCGATGTAAGGAAATAATCCCATATGAGTATCGAAACCGATGACATGACCACCGCCGCCGTGGTGGCGCGCGATACCCCCTCCGCGCCGCGGGATGTGAAGTACCCCTTGTAGCAGCATACCCAGGCTATGATGAGACCGAATGACAAGGATTTTATGAGCCCTGAGTAGACATCCTTCCATACAACGCTTTTTTCCATCTCATGGATGTAAGCGCCCGGGTTGACTCCCATAAGCTTTACCCCCACCAGATAACCGCCGAAGATCCCCACGACATCGAAAATCGCGCACAACAGCGGCAGAGCAATGAGGGCGGCGAGGATTCTGGGCGACATCAGATACTTGAACGGCTCCAGGGCCATGGTTTCCAGCGCGTCTATCTGCTCGGTGATTCGCATGATCCCGATCTCGGCGGTCATGGCGCTTCCGGCGCGTCCCGTAACCATGAGAGCGGACAGCACCGGGCCAAGCTCCCGGATCAGGGAAAGGGCCACCACGGAACCCAGCATCCCTTCGGACCCGAACTTCGTCAGGGTATAGTATCCCTGAAGAGCCAGAACCATGCCTGTGAACGCAGCGGTGAGAAAGATGACGAAGAATGATTTCGCGCCGATGAAATGCAACTGTTTCAGGACATGAATTGGTTTCCCGGGCGCGCGGACGATCATGTAAAACGCATAAAGGATAAAAAGGAGCATCCGCCCCATCTCCCTCAGCAGGGAGATGGCAAGTCCGCCGATGTGGGCAATGATCGATTGCACAAAAAAACCTCCGAACACCGTTCAAGAAGTATAGGTAAAGAACATTAACAAGTAAAGGCGGTGATTCCCGGGAAACCCGTCAGGCCTCTCCCAGATCGCGAATCGTTCCCCCGGCCAGAACAGTGAAGACGCGTGAACGCCAGACGACCCGGTTGCCGAGAAAAGAGAGCGCCCAGACACCGAAAGCCAGGATATCCCGAAGAGGCAGAAGCCACAGGAATCGTGGAAACAACCCGTCACGAACGAATGCCCGGCTGAAAACCATACAGACCAGAAGCCGTGAGACACCAAGGATTCCCGCCGCGATCCATCCATGGGAGGAAAACCCGCTCGCCGCAAGGGCCAGGATGATTGCCGGAACCGGCTGGGTGACGACCGAGGCGAAATAGCCGGCCGGCCGGCTGGCGCGCATGGTGCGCGCCCATCTCAACTGACGCGAGAGGATCCCCGACAGGCTTTCCCTCCTCATGACGCTCTCGACGAAAGAGGCGGAAAGCTCCAGGCGGTACCCGGCGCGATGTATCATATTGCCGAGCTGGTAGTCATCCGCCAGGTAATCCACCAGTGACTGGAAACCGCCTATCTTCTCCAGCGCTTCCCGGCGCACGGCCATGGAAGCGCCAAGGGCGAAGGTCAACCCCTCCAGGGAAAGCGCCACCATGACATTGGGGATCATCTCCGCGGTAAAACCCATAGCCTCCAGGGCCGTGGGGATGTTTCTCACCCGGGGACTCCGGTAGAGGGAGGTTACGAGTCCGACGGAATTATCGCGAAACGGAGAAGCCACCCGGCGCAGGTAGTCCGGAGCGACCCTGATATCACTGTCACAGACAATCAGAATATCATGCCTTGCCAGCGGATAGGCATGCATCAGGTTACAGACCTTGTAGTTGGGTCCATGTACGGCAGGGTCGATGACCAGGCTCATATCCACCGCTGGATATTCATTCATCAACCGCTTGATAACAGATACCGCGGGGTCTTCTTCATCAGCCACCGCAAAGACAATCTGGAAGCATGGGTAATCCTGGCGGCAGAACGAGGCAAAGTTCTCGAAGCTTTCTTCGTCCCCCCCCTTGACCGGCTTGAGTATGGTTACGGGTGGGCTGAATTCAGCCAAGCGCGGCGTCCGGCTGAAGAACCGCACGGCGCAAACAAGGGAGAAAAGACCATAGCATAAAGGCAGCGAGACGACTATATAGGGAATTATGGAACGCAACATGGATTACCCGAAAAAACAGGCCCGCGAAATTTCCGTAAACAAGGCGGGCATCAGAGAACTCTCGCGGATCAATACGGTGTCAGCCGACCTTTTCCACCAGCACAAGATAGGGGGCCGCCGAAGAACGGTTCAACTGGCTGCTCCGCCAGGCATTGAACCCGGCAAAGGGCAATCGATGGGCCCACGACTCCACCGCCTCGGCCTCTTCCAGACCTCCCTCATGGCCCGTGTAAATGGAAACCGTGATAATTCCGCCCGGAAGAAGGAGATCCGATGCCTGCGTAAGGGCTTCTATCGTGGTGCATGGAGAGGTTTTGACGTCACCTCCGACGCCGGGCAGGAAACCGAGGTTGAAGACCACGGCCCTCACCTGTTCCCGCACATGCTCCGCCAACCGTTCATGACCGGCATGCAGCAGATGAACCCGGTCCAGGCAACCCTCTCCCTCAAGGAGTTGTTCGGCCGCCTCCAATGCCCGCGCCTGCACGTCAAAGGACCATACCATCCCTTCGGTTCCCACAAGACGCGCGAGGAACAGCGTATCACGCCCCCTGCCGCAGGTCGCGTCGACAACACCGTCCCCGGAACGCACAACGCCCCGGAGAAAGTGGTGGGACAAATCCACCGCCCCGCCAAGACCTCCTCCCCTTGCCAACTCTCCCCGGGGCGCCACTAATCAACCACCGCCGGCCGCTTTTCTCCGAAGATGGCCAGCACGGCGGGCAATGTGACTATGAAGGCTATCTGGCAGGCGACCATCCCCAGGGACATAACGGCTCCGATACTGAACACGCCGCGATGACCGGCCACCATCAGGGCGCCGAAGCTTATCATTATAGTGAGCGTGTTGTAAATGACCCCGCGCCCGGTGCTGCTGGTAATGACCCGGTATCCGCTCTCCCCCTCGCGCCGGAACCGGTTGATGATGTATATCCCCGAATCCACCGCAATGCCCAGAACGAGAGGCATGACAATAATATTGGCCGAATTGAAGCGGATACCGGCCAGCCACATGCCGCTCACCATGAAAAGTATGCCGACCACCAGGGGTACCAGGCCGATCAGGGTGTAGCGGACGCCGCGGAAGGTTATGAGCAAAATGATCACGATAGCCAGGAAGGCGTACAGAAAGGCGCCCCGGTAGGAATCGCGCATGATGGTCATGGACTCGAATACCATCACCGGCTCTCCCGTGGCGTTCGGTTCGATTTTCCGCACGTCGGTGAGAAAGGCCTCCAGGGGCTTGAGGTCGAAGATCTCTTCTCTGGGGGCAATCTGGAGCAGACAGCGCCCTGTCACTCCGACGAAACGCCTGCGCAGCTCTTGGGGGATGTCCGCCGCGCGCACCGGTGTAACCGCGAGGCTGTCACGAAGAGTTTCGAGTTTCTCGGGGAGTCCGGCAAGCAGGTTTCCCTGAAAATCCCTCAGCATCCCCAGCGCATTCCGATCCTTTTCCTTCTCCAGACCCGCGAAGAAGCGATCCAGGGTTGCCAGGAATCCGGCGACGGCCTTGGCCTCGGGACGCCTCTCCCTCTCCAGACGCTGGACGAAGCGTTCCACGGTATCGCGGAAGTTTTCGAACACAACGGGCAGTTCCATTACGCTCAGGTCTTCATCATAGGGCGCCGGCCTCACACCCGCCATCATGGAACGGATTTTCGCCATCTCCGCCAGTTTCCGTTCCTGATCTTCCGGGATAAAGGAAGCGACACTAACCACATGGTCCACGGTGGGAAGGGCCTCCAGGGCCTTTGAACGGGCAACGGCTTCTTCCGGGGTCCGGGCTGACGCCACCGCGAAATATCCGGAGTTTTCGGAACTCTTCATCAACTTGTAGGCATAGGATACCGACTCGAGCCCCTTTGCCTGGAGATTCATCAGGTTATAATCGAAATCGATCCGCGATAGTGGATACAGCGAGGCAAGACACAGAAGAGCCGTGACAACCAGAACCATCTTCGGATGAGCGAATAACAGAGGACTGGTTGCACGCGAGACGCCTGAGGAGGTGGAACCCGGCTGAGGCGCGGAAGCGGGGATTGCGGTCCGGACACCGATCCTGCGATTCTTTTTACCGTACCTCACAGGGATCATAAGCATGGCCGGCAGCACGGTAAATGTAACGAGCACGCAGATGCCTATTCCTATGGCGGCAATAATCCCCAGCTCGGAGATTCCCTTGAAGTCGGTGAAGACAAATGTCAGGAACGCCGCCGCCACGGTCGCCGCGGCCATGGTGATGGCCCACAGATTCCTGTTCAGGGCGATTCTCAGCGCTTCCACACGCAGACGCCCGCCGCGAAGCTCCTCTTGATATCGGAGCACTATCTGGATGCCGTATTCTATCCCTATTCCTATCAGCATTACGGCAAAGACCATGGAGAGTATGTTCAGGTGCCCGACCACCAGTGTGGCCATGCCGAAGGAGAGGGCAATGGCGACCAGCAGGGAGATCATGGCGGCAAAGGCGTTAGCCGCCCCGCGAAACGCAAACAGCAGGAGAACGACGGTCAGCGCGATGGAAATAACCGTAGCAAGGGCAATGTCGCGCTGACTGGTTGCCATCTCCTCGTATTCCAGCACCGGCACACCGGTAAGACCGGCCTTTACTCCGGCGAAACGGGGATCGCCCGACACCCGCTTTATCTCTTCCCGAACGGCGGCAATGGACTTCTCGGCCGGGACAAAGCTCCCGCTCTCTTTCACCGGCAGCACGGTCAGTATCTGCATCTTTCCCGCCTCGACAAAACGGGACGACTTTCCATCCGGTCCACTACCCAGGAAAAACTCGTCCAGGGAGAACGTCCCGCCCCCGGGTTTTGAGAAGCGGTCCAGGCCCAGCCCCAGCCTGTCCAGCATAAAGGTGAGGCTCGACAACCGTTCTTCGGCGCCGGGCGCGCCGGGCTGCTCCTTCATGTACTCGTCCATGCGCGCGGTGAGAGACGTAAACAGGGTCTGGACCGAAGGAGAGGCAGACAGGTCCTTCAGCACCGGCATCGCCAGCGAGATATTTTTCCCAAGGGTTTGAAGATCTTCCAGGGGAAGAAAGAGCATGCCGTTTTTCTGGAAGAACGGCAGACCATTCGGATAGAAGACCTCATGAAAGACATCTTTCCTTTTCTGAAGGGAGGCGAAAAGCTCACGGCCGAAACGACCCGCCTTATCCGGGTCATCGCTTTCCACAACGATGACAATCTCCTCCGTATCACCGAACTCCTGCCTGTATTCACGATAATCCCGGTGGAACTTGCTGTTCTTGGGCATCAGGTCATCCCTGCCGGTGAGAAACTCCAGATTGTTCTTCGTGTACACAACGGAGAGCGCCGACAGAAGAAGAGCGCCCAGCACTATGGCCAACGGATAACGGGCGACAAAATCAAAAAAGCCTCCGCCCTTTCCTGTAATATTTTTCATAATAAATATACCCTCCTGATAAAAAGCGGCATGAGGTTAACATAGGCTTTACGCGAAATCAACAGCTCCACATCCCCTTCTTTGAAACGCAACGCCTTGAAACAACAAGGAAACATTGCAAGAAAAATGAAAAGGGGTATACCTTTTAAGAAAAATGTGTTAGAAATTTTCGGAAATTTATCATAATGCCTCCTTGCGGCCCAAGCAAAGTCGCCGATTTTTTGTCTCTCCGGAGTTTACTGTAATGAAATCCTGCAAATACCCTATTTCACATGCACTAACATCCTTCAACGGTGCTCTGGCCGAGAGGGCCGAGCCCCGGAAAACGGGTAAGCCGGGCGCCAAGGTTCACCGCCTCCCCGCCACCATCTGGAAAAAGAAGCCGGTGGAAGCCAAGAACCCCCTGGAAGCGACCATCAGGCGAAGCTGTGAGTTTTTCTTCCGGGAGCAGGTGTCGGAAGGATACTGGTGGGCGGAGCTGGAATCCAATGTGACCATAAGCGCCGAGTATATCATGCTGTTCCATTTCCTCGGCATGGTTGACAAGGCGCGGGAAAAAAAACTGGCCAATTATATTCTCAGCAAACAGACCGTGGGTGGATACTGGACCATATACTACGATGGCCCCGGCGATCTCTCCACTACGGTCGAGGCCTATTTCGCCCTGAAACTGGCGGGATACTCATCCGACCATCCGGCAATGGAAAAGGCTCGCCTCTTCATCCTTGAAAACGGCGGCATCATAAAGACCCGGGTATTCACCAAGATATTCCTGGCCCTCTTCGGCGAATTCGCCTGGTTCGGGGTGCCGTCAATGCCCATAGAACTGGCGCTGGTTCCCAACTGGGCGTTCCTCAACATGTACGAGCTTTCCAGCTGGTCACGGTCAACCATCACGCCTCTCTCCATCGTGATGGCCACCCGTCCCGTCCGCAGACTGCCGCCGCGTTCCAGGGTCCAGGAACTGTATGTCCGCCCTCCCCGGCCCACGGACTACACCTTTACCAAGGAAGAGGGTATTCTGACCTGGAAGAACTTCTTCATCGGCGTGGATCACATTCTGAAGATCTACGAGCGAAGCCCCGTCAGGCCCCTGATGAAAAGAGCCATGTCCTTTGCCGAAAAATGGGTGCTGGATCACCAGGAATCATCAGGAGACTGGGGTGGTATTCAGCCGGCAATGCTCAATTCCATTCTTGCGCTTCACTGTCTCGGCTATGCCAATGACCATCCCGTTATACAGAAAGGCCTGGAGGCCCTGGCCAATTTCTGTATTGAAAGCGAAGACAGCATTGTCCTCCAGTCCTGCATCTCCCCAGTGTGGGATACCGCCCTGGCCCTCAAGGGTCTGATAGACGCGGGCGTACCCAACGATCACCCCTCCCTGGTAAAGGCCACCCAGTGGCTTCTGGAGCGGGAAGTGCGCAAGCCCGGCGACTGGAAGATCAAGTGTCCGGACTTGGAACCGGGCGGCTGGGCATTCGAATTTCTCAACGACTGGTACCCGGACGTGGATGATTCCGGGATCGTCATGATGGCAATGAAGGATGTCAAGACCAAGAACGCCAAAGCCAAGGAAGACGCCATTCAACGGGGTATCCGCTGGTGCCTGGGGATGCAGAGCAAGAACGGGGGATGGGGCGCTTTCGACAAGGACAACACCAAGCATATACTCAACAAGATCCCGTTCGCGGACCTTGAGGCGCTCATAGATCCGCCCACCGCTGACCTGACCGGCAGAATGCTGGAGCTTATGGGGACCTTCAACTATCCCAAAGATGATCCAGCGGCGGTTCGCGCCCTGGATTTCATCAAAAAGAATCAGGATCCCGACGGCCCCTGGTGGGGACGCTGGGGAGTGAACTACATCTACGGCACCTGGTCCGTACTTTGCGGCCTTCAGGCCATAGGAGAGGACCCGGCGCAACCTTACATCAGAAAAGCCGTTAACTGGCTGATTTCCAAGCAGAACCCGGACGGAGGATGGGGCGAAAGCTGTGAATCCTATAACGATCCCTCTCTTGCCGGCATAGGCGAAACCACTCCTTCCCAGACCGCATGGGCTCTCCTGGCGCTTATGGCCGCCGGAGAAGAGAGATCTGCTTCTGTTTCAGACGGCATTCAATATCTGATCAGAAACCAGAAACCGGACGGAACATGGGATGAAGACCATTTCACGGGAACCGGTTTCCCCAAGTATTTCATGATCAAATACCACGTCTACCGCAACTGTTTCCCTCTGATGGCCCTTGGCAAATTCAGAACCCTTCTGGGCGAAAACGACTGACAACCCGCCTCTCTTCTTCATGGGACGCAGTCCCCGCGAAGAGAGGCATTTCTTCTATGAAAAAAGTATTCATAACCGGAGCGACCGGTTTTATCGGAGCAAGCCTGGCACGGGAGCTAATCCAGGAAGGATGCGAGGTCAAGGCCCTGGCAAGACCGGGCTCGGTCAGGACAAACCTGGCGGGACTCCCCATCCAGTTCCACGAAGGAGATCTCCGTGACGCGGAATCCCTGGAAAAGGGCCTTGAAGGGTGCGACACCCTGTTCCATGCCGCGGCGGATTACCGCCTCTGGACAAGAACCCCGGAGGACATGTATGAAGTAAATGTGGGAGGCACCCGCGCGATTCTCGAAGCGGCGCTGAAGCGCAACCTGTCGAGAATCGTATATACCAGCACCGTCGGAACCCTCGGCAACCCCGGTGACGGGACTCCGGGAACCGAAGATACCCCCGTTTCTTTCCGGGAAATGGTGGGCCATTACAAAAAAAGCAAGTTTCTCGCCGAGCGTGAAGCGGAAAAATTCATTCAACGAGGCCTTCCCCTGGTCATTGTAAACCCGTCGACTCCCGTGGGGAGGCTGGATATCAAACCAACTCCCACCGGCAAAATCATCGTCGACTTCCTGAACCGCAAGATGCCCGCCTATCTCGACACAGGCCTCAATCTCATCGACGTGGAAGACTGCGCGAAGGGTCACATCCTGGCCGCCCGCCGCGGACGGACGGGAGAAAAGTACATCCTCGGCGCCCAGAACCTGACCCTGCGTGATATTTTTTCCCTGCTGGAAGGGATATCAGGGGTAAAGGCGCCTCGCGTCAGACTTCCATACACCCCCATCCTTCTGGCCGCATACGCCAACGAGGCGATTTCGCGGGTCACGGGAAGGGAACCTCTCATACCGCTCGCGGGAGTGCGCATGGCGGGCAAGCTGATGTATTTTGATCCATCAAAAGCGATCCGGGAACTGGGACTCCCCCAGCAACCCGTGAAAACGGCGCTTGAAAAGGCCGTGGAATGGTTTCGCGCCGAGGGTTACGTACGTGCCTGACGCCATGGGGCGCCGACCGGCGGATAAATGCGGCGCGATTCATCAAATATGCAATTACGGTGGTCACACATGTACCCGCTCCTTCAAAATATCAATGGTCCCGAAGACCTGAAACAACTGAAAGAGGATGAGCTTCCCCTCCTTGGAGAGGAAATCCGGCGTTTCCTTCTGGATACGGTTTCAGAAACCGGGGGCCATCTGGCTTCCAATCTCGGCTGCGTAGAATTGACCATAGCCCTCCATTACTGTTTTGATTCGCCGTCCGACAGGATCATCTGGGACGTGGGCCATCAGGCATATACCCACAAGATCCTTACAGGCCGCGGGGACGTGTTTCACACGCAGCGCCGCTACAAGGGAATCAGCGGGTTCCCGAAGAGAACCGAATCCCCCCACGACGCGTTCGGCGCGGGTCATTCCTCCACTTCCATATCAGCGGGGCTCGGCATGGCCGCGGCCAACAGCCTGAACGGGAGGGACGCCAAGGTGATAGCCGTTATCGGAGACGGCTCGCTTACAGGAGGCATGGCCTTCGAGGCCCTCAACCAGGCGGGTCACCTGAGAAAGAACCTGATCGTCATCCTCAATGACAATGAAATGTCCATCTCGAAGAATGTGGGCGCTTTCTCATCCTTCATATCACGAAAACTGACCGGCAAGTATTTCAGGGAACTGAAAAAAGAGATGCAGTCTCTCATCAAGGGCATACCGGCCATCGGAGGCAATATCCTCCATTTTGCCCGCAAGGCGGAAAATTCCCTGAAGGGCTTCCTGACCCCCGGAACACTTTTCGAAGCGCTCGGCTTCGATTATGTGGGACCCATCCACGGACACGACCTGCGCCAGTTGACCGAGTTGTTCCGGAGCTGCAAAGGCGTTGAAGGCCCCATCCTCATCCATGTAATGACCACCAAGGGAAAGGGATACCCGCCGGCGGAAGAGACTCCGGATATCTTCCATGGCGTCGGCCCTTTTGATGTCGCCACCGGAACCGTCAAGCCAGGCAAGGTCGCGCCCCCTTCCTTTACGTCCGTGTTCGGACGGACAATGGTTAAACTGGGCGAGATGGACGAAAAAATCATCGCGGTTACAGCGGCCATGCCCGACGGTACCGGGCTCACGCCTTTCGCCAAGGCCTTTCCAAACCGTTTCTTCGATGTAGGCATAGCGGAACAGCACGCGCTGACATTCTCAGCCGGGCTGGCGGCGGAGGGATACCGGCCCGTGGCGGCCATCTACTCCACCTTCGCCCAGAGGGCCTATGACCAGATTTTTCACGATGTGTGCCTGCAAAAACTGCCCGTGACCATTGCTCTTGACCGGGGCGGCCTGGTGGGTGACGACGGACCGACCCACCATGGCGTGTTTGATCTCTCCTTCCTGAGACACCTCCCCGAAATGACGGTAATGGCCCCCAAGGACGAAAACGAGCTCCAGCATATGCTGAAGACGGCCATATACTCGGGGCGCCCCGTTGCCCTGCGTTATCCGAGGGGAGCGGGATTCGGCGTTCCCATGGATACGGACCCGGCCCAAATGGAGATCGGAAAAGGCGAAATCCTCGCGGAGGGAGACGACCTGGCAATCATAGCCATCGGCACAACGGTCTTCCCCGCCCTCGAGGCCTGCCGCATCCTCGCCGCTGAAGGCATCCGCGCCACGGTTGTAAACGCGCGTTTCGTCAAGCCCCTGGACAAGAACCTGATCCTGAACGCCGCCTCACGAGCCGGCGCGCTGCTGACAGTGGAGGAAAATGCTCTGGCCGGCGGCTTCGGCGCGGCAATCCTCGAGCTGCTTGAGACGTCGGGGATATCCGATGTAAGGGTAAAAAGGATCGGTATTCCTGACCGTTTCATCGAGCATGGCAGCCAGGCCCAACTCCGATCCGACCTTGGACTGGACGCGGTCGGCATAGCCTCGTCGGCAAGAGAGTTTCTCGCCCGTGGCGTCTCGAGCGCTCCGGCGCTGACAAGGATCAAATAGGACACCCCTTCACCCCTGCTCAAGCGAAAGGAAGAGTATTACACCATGCGTTTTCCCCTCAGACTGAACCTGGACCTGTCGAAGTACATTATGCGTAACAAGTTTCACGGGATCGAACGATTCCCCCTTGTTCTGATGCTGGAACCGACACACCTCTGCAATCTCTCCTGCTCCGGATGCGGACGCATCCGCGAATACGCCGATACACTCTCATGGGAAATGTCCCTGGATGAATGCCTCGGCTCCGTGGATGAATGCCCGGCGCCGGTTGTTACCATAACCGGAGGCGAGCCCCTTCTCTACTCACATGTCTATGATCTGATTGAAGGAGTTCTGGCGCGAAAGAAGCACATCTACTTCTGCACCAACGGAATCCTGCTGGAAGAGTCCCTGCCCAGGATGCGCCCCCACCCGAATTTCACCCTGAACATCCACATGGACGGCATGGAAGCAACCCATAACAGGATACTGGAGCATTCCAATGCCTTTGCCATCGCCATCTCCGGTATCCGCGCGGCCAAAAAGGCCGGCTTCCGCGTCTGGACCAACACCACCATTTTCAAGGAAACGGATCTGGGAGAGATCGACGAGCTCTTCACCACTCTGGCGGGTATCGGCGTGGACGGCTTTCTGGTGGCGCCTGGCTTCGATTACGAGGCAGTCGGTGAAAAACTCTTTCTGGAACGACGGGAGATCGAGCGAAAATTCCGCCATGTGTTCGAGATGAGCAAGAGGCACAGGATTCTCTCAACCCCCATGTATCTACGCTTTCTCATGGGGGAGAAAAAGCTGGAGTGTACGCCATGGGGCAATCCTACCCGGAATCCAATAGGATGGAAGGCCCCCTGCTACCTGATTACCGACACCCATTACGCAACCTACCGGGAGATGATGGAAAAGACCCAATGGGAAAAGTACGGCGTGGGAAAGGACGAACGCTGCGCCCAGTGCATGATGCATTGCGGATTTGAGCCTTCAGTGGTAAGGGAACTGGGAAAAAACTGGCGGGACTTGTGGGAGATGATTGTCTGGAATCTGGGGTAAGCTCTTCCATGTACAAAAAAAGAACAAGAAACCGGGCCTGCTTGCTTTCGAGGTCCGGTTTTTTCATATATTCATCGCAGCGTGCTATTTCGAACCTTCAGTGTCGAATTTCTGCAAAGGGCTCCCCTCCACCAGCCGGGCACGGCCGGCGGCCTGATCCCAGAGCGTCAGATAACCCTTCCAACCCTTCTTGTTCAGTAGTTCCCGGATATGCCCGATAACAACCGGATCAGGGGAGGAATGAAAGGCGTTGTACCCCGAGTACCCCCCAGGAGGCACGAGCCTGTAGGCGCCGAAACCGAAGCTCTCGGTCCGTTTCACAAGAAGTGGGGTCCCATCCGGCCAGTGATGCTCTTCCAACCTGGTCCATCCGCACACCGGGCACATGACCCGGCGCGCGCTGTTGTCTACCCATCGCTCCGTGTCGATACGCGCATACTCAAACCCGCACTGACTGCATTTTTCATGCATTTCAGACAAGTTTTGCATAGAAAAGAACTCCTTTGAAGATAGTGGGGTTAACGCCTGGATTCACCCGCACGGCGCAAAACCGGAAGTGACGGACCTGCCTTGTGTGCTCGGGAAAGAAAAACGGCATTCCAGGCAACGAGATATATATAGACGATTTCTGGAGCGATGCAATTCTTTTTGACCCGAAGGCAAACCTTGTGCTAAAGGATGAGGAGAATATTCAGGAGAAACGCCATGAAACTGGAAGAGTTTTGCATGATGCTACACAACTCGCTGTCCGCCGAAAAATCCTACGAAGGCAGACTGGAAACAGCGGTAAAGTTCACGGCAAAGGCATTCTCGGTCAATCAGGATGAAATCGCCGTATTTCTGCTCGATGCCAATGGTGAAGCCCTCCATTTCGCCTGGCCGTTGCGTCTCAGGGACGCGGGAGTAGTGCCGGTTTCCGCCGCGAATCCCCTGGTGGCCAAGACGGCGCGGGAGAAAAAGGGCTTCCTGAACAACTCTTTCGCGGTCACGCCCCATGCATCCTACTTTGAACTGTTTCACGGAAATGCCCCCCGGCCTCTGCCCATCCAGAAGATCATGAGCGCCCCGCTGACCCGTGCCGGTCAGGTCAAGGGTGTCGTACAGGTCTCACGAAAAGCCTCCGACATCACAAGCGCGGGCCCCGACTTTTCCCGGAACGAACTGCTTGCCCTGGAAAGGATCGCCTCAATCATTGGAGATTTTCTGAGCCGGGATTAGTAAGTGGAGATCGGTTCCTGGCGGGAACCGTCCTTGAACAGGATTACTCCCCGTCCCTCCTGGCTTTAAGCCGGGCCGCGATAGCCTCCGCTTCCAGCCGGACCTCTCCCTGCGCCCCGCTGTCCATCTCCTTGAAGGCCCCTGTCCCCTTCTCCAGTTCGTCCTCGCCGATAATGAGAGTATATCCGGCCCGGAACTTGTCGGCGCGTCTCAGTTGACTCTTCAGACTCTTTCCCTCATAGTCCATCTCCACATGCACGCCCATGCGCTGCAAGCGGCACATGAGGACAAATGCCGCATCTCCGGCGGCTTCGCCATGGTATGCGATGAACAGGTCAGGTCGCTTTTCCAGCCCTTGTCCGTCAAGGAGCAGGACAACCCTCTCCACCCCGAGGGCGAAACCGATGCCGGGAAGGGCTGGCCCGCCCAGCTCCTGGATAAGGCGGTCGTACCGTCCACCAGCGGCCACGGCGCTCTGCGATCCGAGAAGACCCGTTACAAGCTCGAATGTGGTGCGGGTGTAATAGTCCAGTCCTCGAACCATGCGCGGATTGATCTCGTAGGAGGTACCGGCCGAGTCCAGGTACTTCCTTGTGCGGGCGAAATGGTCTTCGCAACCAGCGCAGAGGTGGTCAAGAACGGACGGAGCGCCCGCGATGGCATCGCGGCATCCGTCCACCTTGCAGTCCAGGGCGCGCAGTGGGTTTGTCTCGTACCTGCGCTTGCAGTCATCGCACAGAGAGCCCAGGCGTTCACGCAAAAACTCCCTGAGCGCCTTCCGATAGCCGGGCCTGCACTCATGACAGCCCAGGGAATTTATCTGCAATCTGGGTTCGGTCAGCCCAAGCTCCTCGAAGAAGCGGCAGAGCATGTTCAATACCTGGGCATCGACCTTCGGATCGGAGACACCGGCAACCTCCACGCCTATCTGGTGGAATTGACGGTATCGCCCCTTCTGAGGCCTTTCATAACGGAACATCTGTCCCATGTAATACAGCTTGGCGACCGAGTCCGCTACGTGCATCTTATGTTCGATAAAGGCGCGGATTACACCCGCCGTTCCCTCAGGGCGAAGGGTAACGGCATTTCCTCCCTTGTCGATGAAGGAATACATCTCCTTCTCGACGATGTCGGTGGCGTCGCCGATGGAACGGCAAAACAGTTCCGTCTTCTCCATAACCGGAACCCTTATTTCGGAAAAGCCACAGCTTTCAAAGACCCTCCGGGCGGTATTTTCCACATGCTGCCATTTCCTGACCTCACCTGGAAGTATGTCGTTAAACCCCTTGATTCCTGTCAGAGCCAATTTCGCAATCCCTTCTCATCATCCAGCGGCCATGCAGCCAAACCGCCGATGTGTATATATTGATGTAACTTGCGTTTGTTTTTTCCCAATCCGGCGCCGGCCGGAACGGCAAAGCTGGTGAACAAAAGCAAGGGCGAAGCGGAAAACCTGCTTCGCCCTTGCTTTTACCTCCGAGCGGAACTCGGCGCCTTGACAGGCCCCGCCGGGCAATTCCCGGCCTCAATCCTCGCACATGGCGCGGAAAACCCGGTTTCTTCCGCTGAATTTGCCCCTGTACATGGCCTTGTCGGCCACTTCCAGAAGTTCCAGTTTCGACCGGGTGTCATCGGGAAAACAGGCAAAGCCGATGCATGCCGTGAGACGGATGTCAAAACCGTCATCGGCGAGGAAGACGTGATTCTCGATGGTGCTTCTGATCCGTTCGGAAACTACTGATGCGCTCTCCGCGTCCGTTTCCACCAGTATGATGGTATATTCATCCCCTCCATAACGTATCACCAGATCCACGTCGCGCACCGAATTCTTCAAAAGGGAACCGAGCTCTCCCAGAACCCGGCTGCCGATCAGGTGGCCGTAAGTATCGTTCACGCCCTTGAATAGGTCCAGGTCGATAAAGAGCAGCGCGACGCTTGAACCGTAACGCTCGGCCCGTTTCAGCTCCCTTTCAAGGGCGAGGTCCAGGTAGCGGTAGTTGAAGAGCCCGGTAAGCTCGTCGATATAGAGAAGATTCCGGGCGGAAGCAAAGCGTGCGGCGTTTTCGAATGCAAGCGAGGCCTGATCCTGAAGAAAGAGGAGGTTCTTCAGGTTCGGCTCTTGGGGCAGAGACCCGCCATCGGGATTGAATATTGCCACCACGCCATGAAGACCGGTCTTGGACCTGATGGAGAAAATGAGGACCTCATCCAGGCCGGGAGGAATCCCCTCGCCAGGAAAGGACTCGTTCACGGAAAGGCACATCACCTTCCTTCGCAGCACGGATTCACGGAGTGATCCGATATTGCACGAAAGGAGCATCTCTCCTATTCGCGTCCCATCCTGGATCCCGAACCCCCGGATATCCCTGAGGGAAAGGGCGCCGTCGTCATCGGGGAATATTCCCAGCGCCCTGTCCGTGCAGAGTTCCTTGGCGAATGAATCCACTATCAGGGTTCCGAGGCGCTCCATCTCCAGGCAGTTGGAAATAGTCTGACCCACCTGAAAAAGGTGGAGCAGGCTTTTCAGTTCGATATTCTCGTTCAGAAGCCTGCGTTGCTCCATGCACAAAGCAACGGTGTGGCGGAACTCGTCGTGGTTTACCGGCTTCAACAGGTAATCCCTTGCCCCGTTTTTCAGGGCGTGAATGGCGGATTCAATGTTGGTGTTGCCGGTTACCATTATGACATCTATGTCGGGATCGTGTCTTTTGACGCGAAAAAGCAGATCCATGCCGCTTTGCCCGGGCATGACCAGGTCGGTAACGATCAGGTGATACTCCGAGGTCCGGAGACTCTCCATTGCTTCATCAACCGTAGTGGCCGTATGGACCTCGTACCCTTCACCGCTCAACAGGTGGCAGTACATCTCCCGGAAAAACCGGTCGTCCTCAACGACGAGAATCTTTTCCATAGCCATTCGGCCTCTCCCCTAACACTCCTGGACCCTTTGATAAATTGAGGGAAATACCGTAAGAGTTTTTGAAAATAGCAAAGAAGACGGAATCTTGTCAATTGAAATGGCCGCCCTCTCTGTACGTATCGACCCGCCAATTCCCGCCTCCGATGGTTACTGAAATGGTACCGTGGGAATCGGTGCGATAAACCCGAGCGCCCCGTCTCCGCAAACGCTGAAGGGTTTCCGGAGAAGGGAGGCGGAAGCGGTTCTCATACCCCACGCCAATGAGCGCGCACTCGGGAGATGCCGCGGCCAGAAAAGCCTCTGATGAAGAAGACCGGCTCCCGTGGTGCGCCACCTTCAGTATTGTGCAGCGCAGGGAGGACGGATCGGCCAGCAGCCTTTCTTCAGCATCGAAGCCGATATCGCCCGTAAAGAGAATGGCGCCGCCTTCAAACCTGAGGTTCAATACAAGGGATGAATCATTGAGATCCTCGTCTGACTCATGAAGTATATCAGGGGCAAGTGGCTCAACAAGGGCCTTTCCTATATTGATGGTACCGGTGGAAGAGTTGATCCGGCGCACCTTCACTCCCTTTTCAGAAAGGATGCGCTTGAGCCTCAGATAGTCATCCCCTCCGTCATTGACGCCGCTCTCCCAAAACTCTCCGATGGTAAACGCCTCCGCCAGAAAGACAAGCCCCTTCAGATGATCCGGATGGGGATGGCTCAGCACCATGTAATCCAGGCGATGGATCCCCCGGCGCCACAAGGCCGGCGCCAGAAGCATTTTCCCCGGATCCAGAGCGCCTTCCCTGTAGCTTCCACCTCCGTCTATCAGCATCCTCTTACCGTCCGGAAAGGTCAAAAGGGAAGATTCACCCTGGCCGACACTGAAAAAATCGAGTCGCAGCTTCCCCGCTTCACCATCGGAGAAGGGAACCCGCGACACCGCAAACAGGAGGAACAGTGCGCAGCAACAGGCCCCGCGAGCCATTTTCCAGGGAACGAAAGTGATTACCATCATAAACATAAGGGCGCCGGCCAGATCGAAGCGGGTGCTCCTCCAGACAGGAAGAAGCGGAATTCCGTCAAGGACCTGGAGGATCGAGATGGAAAGCTTCACGAGAAAACCGGCGATCTTGAGAAGTATTCCTCCCAGAGGGGGCAAGAGATAGAGAGAGGCAAGGGCCGAAAATCCGGCCACAACCGCGCCGTATCCCAGTATGGGAACGATAAGGAAATTGGCGATGAGCCCCGTGAGAGTAACACGGTGGAAATGAAAGGAGACCGGCACAATCGTCGCGGCCGTGGCCGAAACGGAAACCATGAAAAAAAGCAGCAGCCAGTGAAGCGGACCCTTGCCCACGCCATCGAAGGGCGCCGTAAGGAGGGGGGTCAGGACAATGATTCCCCATATGGCGAAAAATGAAAGCTGAAAGGATATATCGAAGAGAGACACGGGGGAAAAAGCAAGGATAAGAAAGGCGGCCAGGATAAGGGAATTCAGGGGGGCCGTCTCACGATCAAGCAGGAGCGCGGCAATATAGGCGCATATCATAACAACGGAGCGCACGGTTGCCGGAGCGGCGCCCGACAGAACGAGATAAAAAATGATAACCGGAATAGTCAGAAGCAGGATCAAGCGCCGAAGACAGAGATGAAGCAGAAGGAAACGACTCCGCCGCGCCACCGCGAAAGCCAGGTGGAAAAGGAAAAACGCGATAACGCCCACGTGAAAACCGGAGATGGAAAGTATGTGGCTTACCCCGGTGCGGGTGAAGAGCTCACGAACTCCTTCCGGTATGCTTCCCGACTCTCCGATGATTAGCGCCCGAATCACCGCCCCCTCTTCTCCCGGGACGATCGCGCCTATGCGTTTCCCAAGATCCAGAGCGATGCGGTCCACATGGCGACGAAGTGGAGAAGCGGCGCCTTCCCGGATCAATATGACGTCGTCCGCGGACGCGACGAATGCCGTTACGTGGATGTCCCTTAAGGCGAGATACCTTTCGTAGTCAAACTCTCCCGGAACCCCGAAATTTCTGGGCCTACGGATACGGGCTGGAAATCTCACCAGGTCCCCGGCAAGCAGTTCCGAGCTCCCTTCGCCCACGTATAAAAGGATCCCGCCGCTGACACGGAGCGAAGTCTCTCCGCGGAAAATCCTGCTGGAACGCACCAGGAGACGGCCTCCCGTTTCCCTCCATTCCGGGCGGCCGTCGATTATCCCTTCAATCGCAAGGGGTTCTCCACCTGCATGTCTCACAATAGAATCCGGTGGGAAAACCGGCTTGAGATACGGCTGCGTAGAGAGGTTTCCCCAGACAAAGAAGCAGATTGCGAGCGCCCACTGGAAAACAACCCTCCCGGCAAAGACAGCGGCAATGGAAGTTGCCGCCAGAAAGAGGGGAAGCGAATAGAGGGGAAATGATATCTCCCTGAAGCAGGCCGAGGAAATACCCGCTATCATGGAAAAAAGCGGCAGCGCCAGGGGGTATGGAGACATGCCATGATATTAGCATCATTAGATTGATTTATCTAAAAATATTTCAAACGTATCAGCTCTTCACGCCGTCCTCTCGACATGTTATAAGAAACAGGGGGTCCGTCTATGAAGAAATACGTGGACCTCCCGTGAACCAACCGGACACAAATAACAAGACCTGAAAATCGCATTTCACTTTGCGCCCTTTGCAACTTTGCGTGAGACTCCCTTTTTCAGGCAGGAGGTAAAACAGTTGAAACTTCAGATGGAAATACTTAATGTTCTGCATATATGCGCCGAGATCGAGTCAACACTGGCGCAGGTGTACGAATTTTTCACCATAGCCTACCCAAACAACCAGGAGATTGCCCGCCTGTTCGCGAAAACCGCGGCGGAAGAGCGAAACCACGAATACCAGTTCAAGCTCGCCATGAAATCCCTCGCCCCCTTGATCAGCGATCTGAATTTATCCCGTCAAGAGGCGGAAAGACACCTTGTCTATACCCGGAACATCCTGCTTCAGGTCCAGGAAAGAACCCCGCCCGTTGAAGAAGCCCTGCGTATATCCATTAACTGCGAGACCATCTTCAGCCGGTTCCATATGGACACCGCCGTCAGATTTTCCGACACGGCCGGCGCCTCCCTGTTCAAGGCCATGATGGCAGCCGATGACGAACATGCCTCATCCCTGAAAAAGGCCCTTGACAAACTGAAGGAAAACGCTTGAAGTCCCTTCAGGACGCAAAAAGGCCGCTCGAAAGAGCGGCCTTTTTGCGTCCGATATATTGATGTCTTCCTTATTCAGGATTCCTCGCCGTAATAATCGTCTTCATCATCAAAATCAGCATCGGAACCTGAAAAGAAATCCTCATCTTCACCTTCTTCATCCACATCCTCGGAAACATATTGATCAGGCGGAAAATCATCTTCCTGACTGATTGCCTCAAACCGCGCCAGAACGTCTTTGTCCGTACAGAATCGGCCGTCTTTCTTGTCACATTTGCTCTTCATACACAGATCAAAGAGCTGGATCTCGCTGCACAATCTCCTTGGACTCTCACCCGCCGACATATCTTTCCGCTCCCCTTCCGCTCCCCGCGGGCGACCGGCCCGTAGAAGGTCCTAATTTTCGTTAATCAGCTCCAATGCCTTTGCCACATCCTCGCGGCATCCTATAAAGACCGGGGCGCGCTGGTCGAAACATCCCGGAACCATGTCCAGAATCGGCATGGCGCCGTTGCTGGCGGCGCCTCCCGCCTCTTCCACCAGATACGCCATGGGGTTCAGCTCGAAGAGGAGCCTCAGCTTTCCTTCCGGAGAATCGTTAAGGGCCGGATACATAAACAGCCCCTTTCCCTTCATCAGAATCTGGTTGATATCGGGAACAAAGCCACCCGAATAGCGGAGTTTGGACCCCTTGGCTTCCAGATAACGGACGAATTTCTCCACTCCCTCACCGTATTTGTTCCGCTGGCCTCCGGGAGCATAGATATTTCCTGATGGTTGCATGGTGATGTTCTCGCGGGTAAGGGTATATTCCATGAGATGATTCATGGTGAATTCATGAACGCCCTTCCCAACGGAATAAACCAGCGAAACGCGCGGACCGTAGAGTATATACATGGCCGCGACCTGCCCGCGGCCGGGCTGGAGGAGGTCGGCGCCCGAATGGATGGACACGATGGTTCCCACGGCCAGATTAACATCAACGAGTGAAGAGCCGTCAAGGGGATCATAGGCCACTGAATAGAGCCCGTTACCGGCCGGTTTCACCGACAGGACATCGTCCATCTCCTCGGAAAGGATTGAACTTACGACCCCTGAGTGGATCAGCCTCTTTCTTATTATTCGATCCGACAAGACGTCAAGGGCAAGCTGCTCTTCACCGTACAGATTTGAAGTTCCGGCGACACCCAGGTCACCGGTGCGCACGGCGTTGATAACATACTTTCCCGCTTCGGCTATCTCGCAGATAAGATGGATGAGATTGTCACAGATATGCTGCTCCCGCAGGTGACGACGGAGGTCAATCTGGAATTTGGTCGAACCGGCTTCATGTGGCATGTCATACTCCGCAAACCGGGCCGGATGGCCCTTGAATTCGTTACAGGTTAAAGCAATTACCCCTTCAAGGCAAGTGAAAATTGGCGCGAAACAGGGGCTCACGGCAACGCGAGGACAGGCGCGGGCAGTTCCGCTCCAGGGAGTTTGGTCAGGGAAAACCACTGTCGACCATAGCAATCAGGCGGCAACGGATACGCTTACTGCAGCATGAATGTCTCGTACTCAAGATCGCGGAAGTCCCTGTCCAGGAGCAGCATGCCACTCATGATAACGAGGCAGAGGGAAACGGCGAAACCGTATCCGTAGAAATAGGGACCCAGCAGGATGGAGACCCATGAGAGAGCCAGGTTTAAAAATGCGAAAAGAGATGTCAGGAAGAGCGCCCTGCCCCTGCGATCAAGGTAGAAATAGATATTCAGTATGCCGAGGAAGACCACCTGAAAACCGGCGGCCGCCACGTCCACATACAGCAAGGGAAGATAAATCACCGGAATACCCGCGAATTTCAACAGCTTTTCCCCCAGCAGAACAACAGCGATGGCGGCTATGGCCTGGATTTTGATTATTTCGTAGATCCCGACGCGCGCCGTGCGCACCATTTCGTCCTTCATTTCGTAGATATAGGACAGAGAGCCCCCTTCGCGCACCGCATCGTAGAAGCGATCATAGTATTCAACGAAATCCGTCTCCATGCGCACCAGAAACACAGCCATGCCGGGCAGAATGGACAGATAGGCCAGAAAAACCGGCAGATCATAGATAAAAGAGGCGTTAAGGGGGCCGATAACATGGTTGCCGGTGTAAGGATGAAACCAGAAGACCAGCTTGTCGGACCAGATACCCAGATTGTAGAAAAATCCCGTAAATACAAGGGACAGAAAGACTCGATCCCTTTTGAAGAAATCAAATTCCACGAAGCTGTATGAAGGATAATTACGGAAAAGGACCAGCAGCATCCCGTTAAGCAGAACGAACTGGCCCAGAAGAAAGGACAGCATCAATCCTTCCAGATTCCATTTTCTCAGGATGAACGACAGGAGCAGGGAAATGCCGTATCCGACGACGAAATTGAGAAGGATGGCCTTGTACGCCTTCAACCCGGACAGAAGAATCGCGGTGATCCAGACGCAGCAGAGGACGACAAAGGAGGTGGCGAACAGCATTCTGAAAATTAGCGTGTTTTCGGGAAAAAGGACAATCGAGAGGGGAAAGGCGGCCATCCCGCCCAGGACCGTCACGACCAGAAGCAGACCGTTCAGATTCGGCAGCAAACGGAAATGTTCCTTGGCGAAGATGCGATCCGCCGAATAACGAGTGAAGGCCAACTGAACCAGGCCGGTAAAGATGAGGGACACGGCGATCAGGTAGGTTATGGAAACCTGGAACCGCGGAACCAGGCCCGGGGGTTTAACCACGGGAATGGATATTATCCCGATAACCAGAACCGCTATTATGGAAAGCACCCACGGACCGGAACTTATTACGCCCGCGTAGGTATAGGCCTGAAGGATCGAAAGATAGGAATCCCGCTTCATCAGCTTTCGCAGTTCGAAACCTATCCCGGCCATCAGGACATACCCCCGCTGTACAGCTCACGGTATCCATCAAACATCCTCTTATGGGTATAAAACCGCTCCACCCTGTCCATGGCGCTTTGCCTGGCGCGTTCCCAGCAGCCGCGGTCCGTCAGGAGACGCAGGGCCTCGACCGCCAGCGACTGGGGATCATTGATCTCCACGACCCCGCCCGCCGGCCCTATGGCCTCATCATCTTCTCCCTCACCCATAATCAACTGTCGGCAGGAACCGACATCGGTGGCCACGGCCGGAATACCGGCCGCGAAGGCCTCCAGGAGGACAAGGGGCAACCCTTCGCTTATGGAACTGAGCACAAGGACGCCGGTTTGCGGAAAAATCTCCATGGGATTGCGGAAACCGAGAAACTTGATCCTCTCCGTAAGCCCGAGGCTGGATGTCAGGGATATGCATTCGGCGGCATATTCGGGGTCTTCGTCGTCGGGACCGACGATCCACCCTTCCACAGTGGGAAGTCGCCCGGCGACAATGCATACGGCCCGGATAAATGTCTTGATATCCTTGATCGGCACGACCCTGCCAAGAAGGACGAGAACCAGCGGAACCCCTTCCACGTGTTCCCTGCGCAGGGGAACGAATCTCTCCACATCGATCCCGTTGGGGATGACATGGGTACGGTCTTCCGGAGCGCCATCGGATATCTGGTGACGACGGGCGCCTTCAAAGAGCGAAACGATGTTACCGGCCGCGCTGTAGCAGAAGCGGCCCAGGGTCTCGAAGAAGCGGATCCATAAATCGCGGTAATAACTGATCTCGGTGGGGTCTTTCTGCAGGGCGTTCCTGTTGTCCTGTATCCAGTCGCTGTTGAAGATATCTATCCGCCTCTCCTTGGTGTATATCCCGTGCTCGCTCAGGATAAGAGGCCGGCCGGTGTCATGGTGCAGAAGGGACCCGAGGAAACCGGCGTAACCGGTGGACACCGTGTGATAGAGTCCGGCCGCGGGAAGACGGCCGGCGACTTCCGCCAGAAGCCAGATAGGGGTATGCATGTTTCGCACGGTCCAGAAATAATCAACAAAGGAAGGGTCGCTACAGCGGTTGTGATACAACTCCGTTATGATGTCCCATGAGGGCCGCGCATGGAGAAACTGGCCGAAATCTATGCCGTTCACGGGGTCCATGTAGAAGTCCGCGCCCCTGAAGCGGCCCTCCAGGGCGCGGGCATCCGGCCGCTGGAAGCATTCATGCATCTCAAGAGTCTCCCTGAATATCTCGGGATTACCCTTCCTCCTTCTGACGGACGGCCTCTGCTTCGGGTCATGGATATAAAAAGTGTCCAGATGAACCAGATTTTCGGGAAGCTTGTATTTCATGACAGTGTAGTCATTCTTACTGCTCCCGATAAAGAGGGCGCCGAAACGGTATTCCGGAAAGCCCCGGATAATCTGGTTCACCCAGCTTGAAACGCCTCCGCTGACGTAGGGAAAGGTCCCTTCCAGAAGCAGCATGATATCTACCCGGTCGGATTTTGGAAAAGATTCCTCCATTTATTCCTCCATCCAGAACTGGGCGACGGGACCTATTCCTGGTTTGTGGCGCAGGAGCGGATCTTTTTGAAATAAATGCTTCAGCCTCCCGAAATCACGGCGGAGATAGGCAAGTTCCGCCAGATAGGGAATCGCCTTTTCCCTGTGTATGCCTCTTTCCAGCGCCTTTGTAAGCGCCTCTTCGGCCCGATCCAGTTCCTTGAGCTTCATGTGCAGCCTGCCGACAAGAATCAGCAGGGCCGGGTCTTCATGGCCCGGTTCAGCGGCCTTGTCCGCGAAGTGCAGCGCCCGCTGGAGAAAAAATTCCGCCAACTCGTCCCTTGCCAATCCGTTATAGACCATTTCCCAGTAGGAAAACGCCAGAATCCGGCAGATTCCGAACCTTTCGGCCGGGTCATCCGTCTCCCGCAGCTTCTTCAACTTGGCTGTAATGGTATCGCTTATCTCCTTTTCACGGCGATCGAAAAGATTGAACGCCAGGAGACGTATCTCGTCGTCGTTGTCGGTGGTCGCCAGTTGCAGCAATCGGCTGACATTGCCGCCAAATCCGGCGCTGACGGCAAGCAGGGCTTTCAGGCGGGCCTTTCGGGAAACGCCGCCCGCCTTGATCCTGGACCATGCACCCCCCTCTCCCATCCACATTCCGGGGGCGCCGGCCTCCACCATGAAAGGAGGAAGGGCAACCGTGGAAAACTCGGTCCTCGCGCGCCCCCCGGGGAAAAAACGGAAGTAGATAAGGGAAATGAAAATCCCGGCCGTGCCGAGAATGGGTATGAAGAAGCAGAAACCGAAGATGACGCAGAAGGCAACCCACCGGCTGCCCAGATAGCGGCCGGGCAAAACAGCGGACAGAAACAAGGCCAGGGAGGCGCAGGCAAGGACATGGGATGAGGCGAACAGAAACAGGCGTTCCATCTCCGGCCTGGCGCCCAAAAGAGACATGAGGGCCGAAAACTCCGAGACCAGGCAATAACCGAGAAAGTGTTTTCCAATCACGCGCGCACCGCCGCGAAGATCTCGGCCAATTGTTCCACCGGCTCTTCTTTGTTCAACTGGCGGGAATGAAACGTAAGCCCGGCCTCCTCCATGGCATCCCCCATCTGCTGCCGCAGCATGATGTCAACGCGGGCGCGGTAACCCTCCACGGCGGTCGCGCCGGAAAAGGGCATCAACGTAACAAACTGGACGCCTTGCCCGGGTCTCCTTTGCCAGGTAAAGTCCAGCCCCCGCTGTCCGCGATTCATGACCGCGCTGAACTGCTCCAGTCGCGGCATGTCTCTCACCGCGACAATCGCCAGAGACGAAACCACATCCAGTTCCCGCCGGATCCTCACAAGCTTCAGAAGTTCCGCCGCGAAAATGAGCGGACAATCGGGGAAAACGGCCAGAAGCCCCCTGGCCTTGTCGGCGGCCTCCGCGTGATCGGCCGCGTACGCCAGTAATATGCCCAGAATCTGAAGGGTCTCGCGACGCAGGGACAGAAAAGGCATCTCGCTGATAAGGAGCAGCCCCCTCAGGACACCCGAGCTGGTTCTGAGAGGCGCGGCCACCAGGTAGGAGCCCTGTTCATCCTCCCGCAGGCGAGTCACCGTTTGATATGCCGTCGTACCCTTTTCCAGCAGGGAATTCAGCATCAGGTCGCCGGGAACCAGAGGAGCGCCCCTGCCGCAGGAAGCCACGGCCTCCGGCAGAGGCTTGCCGTTATCGCAACGGTACAGGGACGCGCTCTCCAGATTGCAGTAATGAACCAGGATCGAGATCAGCACCGCTCCCGTGCCTTCGTCCAACTCCCCTCCCCGGCTCATGAGCATCGCCCGGAGATCAATCATTGCGTCCCGGAGCGTCACCGGCCTGCTTATCAGATTCTGTTCCAGGCGGTCATGGGAGAGACGCACCATGAAATAGGCCCTGGAAAGCTGTTCGAAACGCTCGGAGGCATGGCTGCCCAGAAGGCTGGCCCTTCGCAGGCGATTATCCCAGAGGGAGCTGAAGTGTCCGCAGACAAGGGTCATCAGCAGGCCTCCCAGCATGAAATGCACCGGAAACGCCCCATCAACCGCATCGAACCTGAGCATGGTCAGGAACAGAAGACAGATGGAGGAAACTGAGACCATGCCGGCGGCGATTCCGTAACGAAGCGCAATCAGAAGGGGAGCGAACCATATCCAGGGAAAGCCGCCGTGAACGAAAAAAGGGTCCTCACGGTTGAGAAGCCAGCCAATCACAAGGGCCGCCACCGTAATCAGCAGTGTCTCCAACCATTTTTCGATTCCGGGATATGACAACGAGGCGTATATCGGCTTCAAGTCCCCTCCAGCCAATCTGTTTATCGCGGATCGAGGATGGCCGCGAGCCGGTATGTTTATCTTGGTTCTAGCGCTTCAGCCGGGCATCCCCCGTTTCGTTTGCCGGTGGAAGGGCCGAGGTCAGAGGAATCCCGGCGAGCAGTTGATCGATTACCTGCTGCGCAACGGCGCTCACCGCGGCGCGGCTCCATCCGCTCCTGCCCGCCGCGCCGCTCCAAACGACCTTGCCTGATGGAATATCCACCAGTTGCATGGCGATACCCGCCACGGGCTCACCGTCCAGACCGACCTTGTAGCGCCACTCGTTGACGGTCCCTGACAGGGCATAACGCGCTTCCAGCCCCTTTGCCCACTCCCTGGCTTCCCGCTGCCGCCGCTCTCCCCGGTCCATGGAGATGCCGTTTTGTTCATCTTTCGAATCCGCGGAAAACCGTTCCAGCCGGCGCACTCCGCGGGCGTAAAGCAGGGCGGCAGTCACCGATTCCGCGCGCTCCGCGGCATAGGGCGTCTCCGTATTGTTGATGAAAGGGAGAAGCGCCCAAGTCTCGTTCATGGACACCTTCACGTCCGAGCCCTGGTGGAGAGTGGAGCATCCGGCCAGGACAATGGCAAAGAAAAACAATGGAAAAAAGAGCCTCATATCGCCTCCTCAATTCAGATAATATCTGTACCCGATTTCAAGGGTCGTGTTCATGTCCGATAAACCATACGATCCGCTGTCCTGCAAGATGGAAAAATAGAGTTTGTCAAGGCCGAACAGGGGTCCGTGGACTCCGGCCTCATAGCGCCAGCCTGCCGAAGCGCGGCTGTTCCAGACAAAATCAGCGGCGCCGAACAACCGCCATTCCTTGCTGTAGGCATCGCGTGTCGCCTGACCGAAGGAAAATCCCAACCCAGCCTGACCGAAGGACTCGGGAACGAAGAACGAGATATCGGGCGCCCTCCCCCCCGGGATGAGTTTAAGTATCTCTCCCGTCGGCATGCCGCCTCGGCGGTAACCGCTGTAGCCGCCGAACACCCTGCCCCTTACATCCGGGTAGGAAAAGGCGAACAGGTAGGAGTAATCGAGCTCCACCGCCTCGCCTCCCCCCAGACGCCGGCGGTCCTGGTCGTGAAAGGCAAACACGGAAACACGGCCGGAGAGGATATCACGATGGGTAAGACGGTATTCCATGGACAGTTCCGCGGCATCCTTCGTACCCCCGATACGCAGTGGAACCGTCTCATCGGCATAGTCGGAATAACGGAGCCCCAGCAATATCCTCCAGCGGGACGACGGACGGTATTCAAGGCCGCCGGAGACAAAGGGAAAACTCTCCAGGGCGCTCCGACCACCCACCAGCAGGAAGCTCTCCCCTTTTTCCATCCTGTAGCCGATACCCATCCTGACGCCCACATCAATGCCTGGAGTCTCGCCAATCGCTCCTGAACCCAGGTTTCCTCTGACACCCTGCGTCCCTTCCGCCAGAAACGTCCAGCGGCGCGTAACCGGCATGGATAGGGTGATGGTATTTTCAGCGACACCCACCCCCCCGCGATCGGAAAAGGTCGTTCTGTCGCGGATAAAAGAAGGGTGGGAACCGAAAATCTCCCTTATCTGTTCATACAGGAGGTGGTCGGTGGGATTCGTTCCGGCCCAATCAAAGGCAAGCTGCTCCGAAAGCTCACGCCGGCCGACCCGAAGTGAAGCCTCAATGGCGTCCCGGTATGGCAGCCTTTCCAGGTCATCGCGAAGCAACCTTTCTATTGTGTCGGTGTCATTTATTTCCAGAGCCAGGGACAGTTCGATCCAGCGGGGGCGGTTGGCCATGGCCGCGTATTTTTGCCAGAACCACAGTCTCGCGGCATCGGAACGCTCCGTGGAGAGGGCCCAGGCAGCCACCAGCTCACGCAAGGGATCATCCAGTGCGCCTTGCGAGATATTTCCCACGACTCTGTCCACGGGGTCTCCGGGTTCAATCCGCATCGCCAGGCGGGCAAAGGTCCTTGTCAGGTCCTTCTGTTCTTCTCCGGCGCCGAGGCCTTTCTTAATGCGCGTTCGGGTGATGCGCAACGCGCGCAGCCTTTCCAGAAATGCCGCTTCAGGAAAGCCGGTCATCTCAAGGGTATCGGCATAGGCGGCAAGCCAGTCGGGGTCCTTTCCCTTTAACTCGTAGCGGGCCTGAAAGAAACGGAGGGCCTTGGGATAGTCAGACAGATGGGCATAAGCGGCGGCCAGGGGCTCATAAAGCTCCGGCCTGGACGATTCCCTGCCCCGGAGCGCCCGGAGAACCTCCTTCAAATCCTTTCTCAGGTCAAGCTCGATGAGAAGCCAGATGAATCCGGCCGTCAGCGCGGCATCATCCGGAGATCGACGCAGCGCCTCCCTGTAGCATCGCAGACTGTCGGCAATCCTCCCGTTCATCTTATAAACTCCGGACATAAGCGACCAGAAATAAGAAGACTCCTCCAGCGTCCGAGGGTACTCGGCGGCCGAAGGCTCGGAAGCCAGGGCCAGAAGCTCCTTATGGCGGTTCAGGGTTGTCCCGGCCTCCAGCAACGCCATGAAAAGGGTATCTTTTTTGAGTTTTCGCCAGCCCTGGAGCGCCAGCCGGTATTTTTCATCCGCATCCCCCGCGGCAAATATGAGCCTCTGGTAATCCACCTCGCGCCCCTTTCCCCGCTCGACGAGGCGCCGCGAAGCCTGCACGGCGCCGTCCGTATCCTGCAAGGCCCAATCCAGATCGCTCAGATGGCCCCAGTATTCATGTTCATCGGAAGGCATGGTCGCCTTTCCCAGATTAAGGATCTTGTAGGCCGCCATGATATCACCCCGGCCGTATGCCAGTGACGCGGAACTGAGAAGGAGAGACGCCTTGATACCGTCATACCTGGTGGCCAACTCACTCAGAGCCGCTATGGCATCGCCCGGCCGGCCGGTTTTTTCATAAAGGCGCGCGAGTTGTTCAAGGGCGTACATGCCGTTTGCCCCGCGCCTCTGGGTCTCCAGAGCCTCAATGGCCTCTTCGGGGCGCCCGATGGATTCGCATGCCGCCACATATTCCTTCAGGGCGTCCTCCCGCCCTGCCGCGACCTGGGGTCTCAGGAGTTCTTTAAGGGCCTTGAAATCGCGGAGCAGGCGGGCAAGCCGTAGACCTTCCCGTTGCGCCTCGGCGTCTGATAATGAGGAGGCCAGAAAAGACCAGTGGACAAGGGCGCGGTCCGGTCTGCCGGACCACTCGGCGCTCCGGGCGGCCCTGCGCCTCCAGACCGGATCCCCGGGAAGGACGGAAACGGCCTTCTCCGCTACGGCGAAGGCATCACCGGGATTCTTGTTGGCAAGGAAGACCTCATAGCCAAGGGCATACAGTCCTGGTTCAAAAGGAGCGGTCGGTATCTCCCGTCCGACCCCGGCGAGCGCCACGGACAAGAAGCATGACGGCAGACACAGAATCCCCATGACGATTGACCATGTAATCCTCTTCACAATATATCCGTAGGCTGAATGATTCTTTTCATACCCAACGCCCGCTTCATATGAATCTGCGCCCGGTCCGGCCTCCCGGCGGACAAGGCGGCCCTGGCAAGAAATTCCAGTGCCCGCCGATCATTGCTCAAGCCGTCAAGATTCAACTCGCCGGCGGTAAACGCCTCCACCGGCAGGTTACCCATCTGAAGGGCGGACACCCCCTGGAAAAACAGGGAACGCTTCCGTTCCAGGTCCGCCGTTCGCCTCATGGCTTCAAAGCTGGCGGCCGCCGCTCCCCGGTAATCGCCCCGCGACAAGGCATTCATGTAAACATCTCCGCCTCCGGTAATTCCAGGTTGCACGGAAAGAGGAGGGATTCCCAATTGCCGATTCACTGCGTTCAATTGTTTCAGATAGCTTTTCTTGTCCCCGTCGTCCAGCCGCGAATCCGTAACCAGCTTTGACAAGGCCCTTCGGCGCAGTTCCAGGACCGCCCTCCGCTCCTCTCCGGAGAGATCGGACGGCATACCGTCCAGCACACTCAGGACGTTCAAGGGCTTTCCGTCCCTGAGCAGCACCCCTGCGTATTTCAGCCTCAGGTACGAATCGGCGGGACGAACCCTGATCATGGATTCCAGGTAGCCGACCGTAGCGGCATCATCGCTCTCTGAAGATACGATCATGTCCATCAGTCGCTGTTTTGGAAAAAGGATCGCCAGCAGGAGGAGAAATCCGGCGAAGATTCCCAAAGCCATAAGCAGGGAAGAAAAACGTTCACGCTCGGGCCGGCCGGTTTCAGTTTTGCGTGCATCTGATTTCAAATTCATGTTTCCCTTTTGGGAACTGAAGCGATATCTTGCCTTTTCCATTGGCGGGTGTACCCTTCAGACCGCCGCTGACAACGCATCCCGAGGTGTTGGCAATCGTTGCCGAAAAAGGCGTGTAGCCGTTCAGCACGAACCTCATACCTTTGTCTGAGCGGCCCATGGATTCAATGAAGGCATTGGCTCGCGCCAGATAGGGCGCGGCTGAAGGTTCGGGCCGCAATCGAATCGAGGCCTCTCCGCCCGGCGCAAGATGGATGAAACGGCTTTCACCGTGATCGCTGTAACCCGCGACACTGTAGTCCCCCGCGACATCCGGAAAGCCCACGCTCACGGGAACGCGAAATTCCTTCAGAAATCCTCTGTTCCTTACAAGCCATCCGGCCCCGGCCCTGGCAACGACCGTCCTGTTGAAATCCAGCGCCTTTCCGATGTATTCGGAAATGCGAACACCCAGCATGTTCTGGGAAACGGCCCAGTCATAGACCTCTCGCAGGGCGTTAAGGGAGGCCTCCTTGGTCGCCGAATAGAAATGGTAATAGATATTCACCGGCTTCAGACGGCGGGGAAGGTCGGTCAGGCGGAAGGTCTCCAGTACCCGGCGATAGCCGTAGTAGTTACCAGTCCACAGGTTTGTGTATACGTTCTCGTTCTGGTTGGGAGCAAACACCTGGAACAGGCCCTCCCGCCAGAGGCCCAGGGGCCCGACCATGGTCAGGGAACGGTTGGACTCGTTAATGGTCGTGTCTCCACCGTTGATGGCGAAATGGGCGCCATCCCTGTAGGTCAGGCGCAGGGCATCGGCGCCCGGAAGGCAATCGCCTGTCCAGAGGATCAATTCCGCCTTTTTCCCCTTGGGCGCGAGACGCTTGTTTATGTACTCGAGGGAGCCCGTGATCTCGGCATCCAGGTTGAAGACATAGCCTGGAATATACAGATTGTGCAATCCTTCCAGCTCGCTTCCACTCCCTTCAGACAGAGTCTGCCACCTGAAAGGATGGGAAAAGGTATGGCTTGCGGGGTCCACCCAGGGAATCGCGAATATCTCGCGGGCGGCCCTTTCGAGACGGGGAGAGCGTTCCGGGTAGAGTCCGTTGGGCGCCGTGACGCCCGTTATGACCGAAACGGTCACGGGGATGCGATACCGTTGCAGTATTTTTGAGCGGAGTTCATCAGCGGCCAGTCCTCCCCCCCTCCATTCCGCCATACTCTCGAAACCGTCCCCATCCACGTGGGACATCAGAAGCCTTGCGCCGTTCTCCGTGGTAGTGTCGGGCACGGGCATCTCCGGCAGGCGCAACGCGTCGGTAAAGAAGCGGAAGGGGTCCAGGACCCATAAACCGTTTTCGTTAAACCTGCTGTCCACCACGAAAGGATCAAGCGCATAGCCTCCCCAGGGAGTGATTGCCGCGGCATCTCCGGTAATTCCGTTGGCGGAGGCAAGGCGTAGCAAAGGCTTACCGCTCTTCAATCTGAGGGGTCTGAAGAACTCAATCTGGGGCAGGGGCTGCTGTTCAAAACCGATACTAGTGTCTTTTAAGGTAATCCTGACGGGAGGAACCGGACGAACCGCCGCGGGCTCCTCCAGACCAAGCGCCGACAGGAAGGCCCTGTCGTAATCCATTATGAAACGCTCGAGGAATACCACGGGCACGCCTTCATCGATTCTGGCCAATACCCATGATTTCAGCCTGCCCGTGCCACCGGAACGGTCGGACCAGAATACTATCCCGGCATAACGGCCGGCAAAGACGCCCTCTGGAAGGGGTCCGTTCATATCCAGCAAGTGAACGGTATATCCGAGATAATTCAGGGGCATGACCGCCATGCGAAAAAGACTGGTAAAACAATGGTCTTTCGCCTCTTTCCCGTTATATATCCCGAGAATCTTCCGCGGCATAACCTCTACCGCGCCTACTCCCAGTCCGGCCAGATCCTTGTCCGTCACCCAGGGTATGATCCCCAGTGCGCGGATCCGCTCCGCCGTCCGGCGCGCCAGTTCCCGTTGCCCCGGCCGGACATAATCGATGGCGATCACCGGCACGCCGGCGCTTTTAACCTCTCTCAGCCTCGCCAGCAGCCACTCCCGATCCTTCTCCGGGACTTCCCCATAGGCCTTCTTCTCCGGTGAATAGCCCTGGAAAAGGGATTCGGCGGCAACGGCGAAGATCTCATCCCTGACCTTCGGAAATATTTCGAAACCACGATTCAGAATGAGCCGGGCACCGGGAAAACGCCTCCGTATCTCCCGGATCGCCTCCGATATCCCTTCTTCCATGCGCGCCGGGTCACCGGATGAGGCCAATTGATATGAATCCAGGGTATCAAGGAAGAAGCCCCGGTACCCGGCATCCCAAAGAGGCTTAATCACTTTCTCTATGAAAAACGCCCGCCATTCGCTGCTGGAGGTATCGACCACCCTTGTCTTCCAGGCCTTGTTCCTGCCGACAAACCACGCATCCTTCATCTGTTTCGTGTATGCCCGGCCGGGATCCGCTTCTCCAAGACTGACATATGCAATGAGTTCGCTTCGGGAATCATTGTAGTTCAATGGCGAGATGCCGCTGTCGGGATCAACTACGACCTTGTCGAATGCGCGGAACTCATCAAGAGGGTGATCGGAGGCATAATAAAACGCGATGCTGAAAGGAAGCGCGGCATTGGAAACCCTTGCTTCACAGGCGGACGGAGCCAAAATAATCAAGCAATAGAAAATCAAGGTGAGTATCCTGCCCAAAGTCTGTTTCCTCCTTGCAATGGAACCCCTCATTCCCGGCGCAATCGCGGCATGGTACGGACTCTACATATAACCATGGACCAATTTTTATCAGAAATAAAAAGCTTTTTTAATATAAACGATTATTCGCCACATTGATACTTAATATGAACAGGATTGTCAATGAATACTCAATCTTGATCCGTATCTTGTCCGCTTAACGGAAGTAATGAACAAGCCCGGCAATATCTTCAAAAACCGTTCACCAGGCCATCCTTCCACCGCATTATGCATATTTAATCTAAAGAAACGAGCCGCTATGCCGATATAATCACGGAGACGGAATGATTGGCTGTTCTCCGTGCTTTCAAAC
>CAYMFO010000024.1:0-35929 GCA_964389825.1 uncultured Geobacter sp.
TGTAGCATTTACCGGACTCGAAATAGCCGTAATACTCCATTGCGTTGTCGTAACAGCCCAGCGCGTCGTTGCCACAACCGCCGGAGGATGAGCTGGCGGCATAGTTGATATCTGACGGAATCCCGGAGGGAGTGACTTTCACGTTGGCCGGTCCCTGCATCGGAGTCTCCACCGACAGCATTAGCATCACGTTCGGCGGTGCCGAGGAGGCAGTGAACGGGGGTATAGCGCAATAGTCGCTGGGGACAGAGGCGGCGGCGAAGGTCACGGCAATGGTATGATCGGCGGTAATATTAGTAAAGGTGTAGTTGGTAACGGCGCCGACCGAGACCCCGTCCACAAGGACGTCGCTCACCATGTATCCCGTATTGCCAGTCATGGTGAACAACAGGGTGGAACCATGATCGACGATGTTGTCACCAACTGGCGTTATGGTCCCGTTGGGACCGGCAGTGGCGGTTATGCTGCGGACCGGCTTGAACGTGACCACCACGTCATGGGTCGCCTGGATGTTGGTAATGGTGTAGGGAGAGGTGTTCCCCACGTTGACCCCGTTGTCGGTTATCGAATAGATGCGGTAGCCGGCGTCGGGTACGATGTCGAAGGTCAGGGACTGGCCACGGGGGACGGCCGTGGTCCCGGAAGGCGAGATGGCGCCACCAGTTCCGGCGCTGGAGGTAACGTTGATAAAGGGCGCCCAGTCGACGTCAATGGTGGTAGTGCCGACAATCGCGATGGGCAGCGAGTATGTCGTGGTCTGCCCGCCAGGCACCGGTTGGGCGACACCGTTGATAGTTATCCCGTAAAGGGAATAATTCGCATCTGGGGTGAAATCGAAGATGTAGGTTCCGGAATACCGGGTGTAGGAGCATGAGGAGCTGGTGCAGTCGTCCAAACCCTGGACCACATGACCGCCCGTGTCCTGATTTATGGTGACGGTATTGTTTGTTCCCGTGGTTATGACTTCGATGGTATGCGGTGCGGCAATATTGGCGAATGTATACGTGGTAATGGCGCCCTGGTTTACGCCGTCAACCTTGACATTTTGAATCGTATAACCGGAATCGGCGCTTATGGAATAGGTTCTGCTGCTACCACGGCTGTCGTAGGATACGACGGTGGAGTTGTGTGCACTGATTCCGGTGGATGTGATGGTGCCGTGCGCGTCGGCGATGGCCGTCATCTTGTGGGTAATCGGCATGACGAAGCGGGACGGGTAGCTGCTGGTGCAATAGACGTATCCGCGTCTGGTGAAGCCTGAAGAGTTGATATAGGTAATTATCAGGCCGATATAGTGACCGGCCGGAAGCGTATAGTCAGAGGCAAGCGGGGTGAAGTTGACCGTATATTGAGTTGGTGGGTCGTTGGTGTCGATATTACCCGATGGCGGGATATTACCCGTGTGTGAAGCAATGATTGTCGGAGAAGATGTGTCGGCTGGGTTGTAGTCAACTATCTGAAATCTGAATCTGTCGTCGGCACGTCTGGTCCTCAGCGAGAAAGAACCTGTAATGGTCTGACCGGCGGGAATTGTGACTTCTTCTGCGTAAGACGTGTTGAAGACGGCCCTCCCCAGTGTCCTTGTGCCCGCTCCGTTATAACTTTCGCGCATGATCGTGGTGTTGCTGCCGCTTGGGGCGGAATTGCCGAGGATCGTCAGGTAGCTTCCGTTGCTAGCTCCCAGATCCGACGCGTTGTTTATCGGCAGGTTCGTCTGGCCGGCAAAGCCGGTTATTGTCAATCCGCTGGACTCTCTGATGTAGAACGTGTCGGCTTCCGTCACCCCCGCGAACGCCAGCGGGATGAGCAGGCCCAGCATGACGGCTGCGAGAAATTTAATTGATCGACCAGTGAATCCATATAATCTTTTCATAACCGACCTCACGATTGACACCCTTATGATAGCTCCGCTCTCGTCATTTGACGGACGGCGACCACTTGCTTCAACCGGCAACAGATTCCGATCCAGTCCGGCTCGGACCTGGCATGCCCCAGTTACATATCATTTTTTATGACTACAATCTTTTCGACCTTGCCGCGCAGCACATACAGCTTGGCACGGTCTATCTTGCCCACGTTCACAACCACGTGCAGGGGAATCTCCTGTCCTCTCAGACTCCCCTTATAAACCCTCGCAAACATGGAGACAGGGAAGTTCTGGCCGTCGATAACCAGCGTCCGGGCCATGATCCGGGTTACGTTCCCCTCAAAGACCTGATAACCGCTTTCGGTATTGATCCTTTTTCCATAGGTCGAGGCACCGATGGCAAACGCCATTCCCGCCGTAAGAAAAATAGCAAGAAAAGCAACTGTAACGAATCTCATATGTCCTCCAGAATGAAAAACCGGCTTTGGTTCGAATCAATAGTCCAAGGCTTTCCGCAAGGATTCCGCGTCCCTCGCGCCCATAAGAAGCCGTCCGCCGGGAAGGATTACAGCCGGAGTCCCGTCAATGCCCAATGATTCGCCAAGCCTCAGGGTCTCGTCAACCGGCTCCTTTGGATCTTCGGCCCCCGGCGCGGGAAGCTTTTTTTTCGCGAATGCTTTTTCCAGCATGTGCGCGGATCCTGAAGCCAGTATGACCCTTGCCTTGTCATAGGCCGCCGGATGCATCTTCAAGGGATATATCTTTATGTAAACCGCCAGATCCGGCTCTAATGCCACCAGCTTCTTCAATTCCCCATGCAGCCTGCCACAGAACGGACAGTCCGGGTCAGTGAAGACGAACATCCTTTTTTTCCCGGCCGGGTTGCCAAGAATAACGGAATTGGCCAGAGGAATTTTTTCCAGTTCATTTCTTGACAGTATTTTCGGGATTTCTTCAGGAGGGGGTGTCAGCGAGCGTTTGGTGGCGATCTCAAAAACGGGGCCCGGCAGGAGATGTTTCCCCGCGAAATCCAGGTAGACCGTCGCGTGGCGGTTTTTCTGGCGAATCTTCACCTCATAAAGCCCCTTGACGGGTGATGGTTTAATATCCACAACCTCCCCAATATCCTTCAATAAGGCTGAGACGTCCTGTCTGGTTAGGGCGTGGCTGGAAGCGTCATGGCTCATACTGGAAGTTGCTGGAGAAGGTGAAGATGACCTGTTTGCGGGTTTTTCCGTTGAACTGGCGGAAAAGGCATCATAAGCCCCGCCGGCGACAAGAAAAATCAATGTCAGAATAACCGGAATTCTCTTCATCAAGCCTCCAATTGTTTTAGCCAAAAATTATCAGCAATTAAGATGCCAATGGACACATTAACGCCATAACAAAAACAGTGCGCCGATATTACTGCATTTTTTGAATCCTGTCACGATATTATGATTATTAATCATGCATATTTTTCATAGCAAGGTCTGCAAAAATTGCATAGATCCATTCAAACCCTCCACTTGACACGGCCTGGCTTCCGTTCGCGGAAATCACATCCTTTCCCAAGAGGAACCGTTCCACCTCCTCAGCGTATAGCCGAAGTCGCTCGAATTCATCGTCATCGCCATGGCGCCGCCATGCCGCGACCGCACATAGACGGTACCCGCATTGCCGGTGAGCTCCGGATTGCAGATGAGGGTGTTGTTATTGGGAAAGGTTACGCCATCATCCGCTTCCGCATAGCCCGGCACGGGCCCATATTCCCCGTAGCCGAACTCCAGACCGCCCCCCTTTGCGCCCAGGCTAAAAGACCGAACCACTTCATCGTCCGGGGTATTCCATTCACCGTCAGGCCCGCGGCCAGACACAAGAGAAACCCTTCCGGCCAGAGGATCAAAGGCTACCGCGTAATATTTCTCTCCAAGAGCGGACTGTTTTGCCTCCCTGACCATCGCCGCGATATCCCACATCACCGCTTTCAGGCAACAGTTGGCGTAGAACGAGGCAAATAGCGGCGTAGACAGTGCAGCCAGGATCCCCAGGACAGCCAGTGTCACCAGAAGCTCCAGAACAGTGAACCCCTTTCCCTCTTCAATGGAGACGCGACCAACCCGATGCGATATCTTCCGCCATGAAAGCGCCGGCATCTTTTTCCCTCCCGACATAAGAGCCTTAAACCTAAAAAAAAGCAATTACCACGGAGAACACAGGGGGTGCAGAGGGTTTTCGTATAACTATCAAGTAGTTACTCCAAAGCAAAGATATTACGATCGTCACCTCAATGGTGAGTCCGGTAGCTCATTTCTTCGCTTTTATATCTCTGTGTTCTCTGTGACCTCTGTGGTTGAGATGCCGTTTTCAGGTTAAATACTTCGCTGGATTTTCGGGCAACAAAAAAGCCATGCGATTATGGCATGGCCTTTTTGTTGTTACAAGTTAATTATTAAACTGATTACACAATTATAGCTTAATCAATTTTATACTCCTTGAGTTTGTACAATAATGCCCGGTGGCTGATTTCCAGTATCTTCGCGGCCCGGGTCTTGTTGCCCCCGGTTTTTTGAAGGGCGCGAAAGATGTAGTCCCGTTCCAGCAATTCCGCCGCGCGTTTCAAGGAAAGATTTCCGTCAGGAGGCTGAAGCGCGGCCCGAAGCCCCGTGGGCTCACCCAGAAAGGCTTCAGGCAGGCATTCCGGGGTGATCACCCCTTCCTCGCAGAGCACAATACCCCGTTCGACGCAGTTCTCAAGCTCTCGCACGTTTCCCGGCCAAGCATAGGCCAGGAGCAGCTTCAATGCCTCGGAATTAATCCGGACCCCCTTCTTGCCCAGCCTTTCACCATATTTCTCCAGGAAGTGGTTTACCAGAAACGGGATGTCATCCACCCGCTCGCGCAACGGTGGCACCGTTATGCTGAAAACATTCAGGCGGTAAAAGAGGTCTTCCCTGAACCTGCCCTCCTCCACATCGGAGGGCAGGTCTCTCGATGTGGCCGAGATCACCCTCACATCCACCTTCTTCGTCGCCCCCGACCCCACGGGCCTGACCTCGCATTCCTGAAGGACTCTGAGAAGCTTTACCTGGAGGAGCGGGGGCATCTCGCCTATCTCATCCAGCAGGAGGGTGCCCCCGTCCGCCTGCTCGAAGAGTCCCGTCCTGTCGCAGACCGCATCCGTAAAGGCCCCTTTTACGTGGCCGAACAATTCGCTTTCCAGGAGGTTCTCCGGCACGGCGCCGCAGTTGACGGCGATGAAGGGCGACTTGTTGCGGTTGCTGTTGAAATGGATGGCGCGGGCGATAACCTCCTTCCCCACCCCTGATTCTCCCAGGATGAGGACGGTGGTCTTGAAATCGCGGACCTTTCTGATCAGGGAAAATATCCCCTGCATGGAAGGGGTCTTGCCGATGATGCCGTCAAAGGAGTACTGTTGCTCCACTTCCGCCCGCAGGCGGATGTTTTCTCTCTTGAGGCGTTCCCGCTCCTCGGCCTTTTTCAGGATGAGGACAATCTCGTCATTCTTGAAGGGTTTGGAAATGTAGTCATAGGCGCCCATCTTCATGCATTCAACGGCGGTATCCATGGTTCCGTAAGCCGACATCATGATGATCGTCCCCTGGATTCCGGACTCCTGGGCGCGGCGCAGAAACCCCGGACCGTCCAGCACGGGCATGCGCACGTCACAGAGGATGAAGTCGTAGGGCGTCTCCATCGACATGGCGAGGGCCTTTTCGCCGTCAGACGCCTCGTCTACGATATAACCCTGCTTTCTGAGAACTACCTGGAGCATGTAACGCAGGTTTATCTCGTCATCGACGACAAGAACCTTTTTCAGTGAGTCTTTGGTTTTCATTTGCACTGTCCCGCCGGAAGCCATACGGTAAAGGTCGAACCGGCGTCCGGAATGCTTTCCACGGTAATGCGGCCCCCCATGGAATCAATGATGCGGGCGGTAACGGCCAGCCCCAGCCCCGTTCCCTTGCCCGGTTCCTTGGTCGTGAAAAAGGGGTCGAATATCCTTTCCAGATGCTCGCCGGGGATACCGGCGCCCGTATCCCGCACCTCTACACGCAGGAAATCCCGTTCCCCTGCCCGCTTAACCGGGGATTTGAACGCGCCTCCGAAATCATCCCTTCGCCTCCCCCTGATAAGGCCTTCCGGCGCGCCTTCGCTCTCCCCCGTCCGCGGCTCAGCCCTGTTCACCCTGATTGCCAGCGCCCCTCCCCGCTCCATGGCATCCCGGGCGTTTATGAACAGGTTGATGAAAACCTGCTGGATGTGGCGCCGATCACCGTAGGCAGGGGGAAGGGAAGCGTCCGCGGCAAGGGTAACCTCGATATTTCTGAATATGCCCTGCCCTTCCAGCATCTGGACAGTCTCCCGCAGAAGTTCCGCCAGGTCAACCTCCTCGGGCTCAACAGGGAGTGGCCGGGCGAAGTCCAGGAGATCGCGGACTATCCGGTCGATCCGCGTGGCCTCATCCTGAATCCTGCCTATATAATCCAGCTTCTCCTTGTCCCCCTCCATCTCGTCCCGAAGGATCCCGGCGTATCCGATGATGGCCGACAGCGGCGCGCCTATCTCATGGGCCGTGCCCGCCGCCAGAAGCCCTACCGAGGCCAGCTTTTCGGTGCGGATGGTCTCCTCGCGGGCGATCTCCAGTTCCCTGTTCATACTCTCCAGAGACAGGATGTTCTTTTCCACTTCCATCTTTTTGCGGCGCAGAACATCCACCATCTTGTTGAATGACTCGGCCAGGAGCGCGATCTCTTCACTACCCGGAACCGGAACCCGGCAGCCAAGGTCTCCGGCCGATATCCTCTCCGTCGCGGTAAGAAGCCGCCGCATGGGCAGGACGATGAGACGGGACATGAGATACGAACCGATGGCCAGAAGGAGGATGAAATCAATAAGAAAATAGGTCATATACATATGGCTCGACCGTCTCAGGCGCTGGTATTCGGAAGCCAGGGAAAGGGTCAGCCTGGCGGCCCCGACAACCCTCCCATCCACCAGGATGGGAGCATATCGGGAAAGGGAAAGGCCGTCCCCGGCAAGAGCGGCCGCCTCGTTTCCCGTCCTGAGGACATCCCTGGTCTTTTCATCTACGGGATTGGCATCGGCGAGACGGAAGATATCACGGGCATCGGCATCGACAATCAGTATGCCCCGGAAATCCTCTTCCCGCGACAGAGTGGCCGAGAAGCCGCGCGCGGCGCCCAGATCCCCGGCGCCGGGAAGACCTTGCGGAAGGAGGTTGAGAAATGAAGAGAGGAGGAGCTTACCCTGCTCGCTCTTCTGGGATATGAGATCCTTTTCGGTGATCTTGAATGATATGGGGCTGAGAAGCAGCCAGGTGAGAAGCAGCAGGCAGGACAATAATGCCGGAATGGCGAAGGTCAGGCTGAACCTGAAGGTCTTCATGTCCGGCTACCCCCTCGGAGACGCTCCGAAACCGAAATACCAGTCAATAATCGCCCCGCCGTAGAATATGAAGAGCAGCGCGCCGAAAGCGAGGAAAGGGCCAAAGGGGATGGGAAGCTGTGAATCCTTTTTCCGAGCCAGCATGAGGGAGACGCCGACCACCGACCCCACCAGGGAACTGACGAATATGATGAACGGGACGGCCTTCCAGCCGAGAAACGCGCCCATCATGGCCAGCAGCTTGATGTCGCCGCCTCCCATGCCTTCCTTTTTCGCCAGCAACTGGTAACCGTACGCGACCAGGAGGAGGCTGCCGCCGCCGACGACGATACCGATAAGGGAGTTCTTCCAACCCAGCAACTGAGGCGGGGCGGACAGATCGGCTATGAAAAACGAGGCGGCGAAGCCGACGACAATTCCGGGTATGCTGATGCAGTCCGGGATGATCTGGTGTTCGAGGTCGATGAAGGTGATGACCACAAGGGCGGAGCAGAGCAGAAAGAGCGCCGCGAAGGTGATGGAGAGGTGAAACCTGTAGAAGAGAAAGAGGGTGAGAAGGGCGTTCAGAAGTTCAACCGCCGGGTACTTCATGGAGATGGGCCTCTTGCAGGAACGGCACTTCCCTCCCAGCAGCAGGTACCCCAGCAAAGGGATGTTGTCCCGCGGGGCGATGGGGCCGCCGCAGCCGGGACAGGCGGAAGGGGGGAATACGATGGATTTGTTCAGCGGCAGTCTGTAGATGCAGACATTCAGAAAGGAGCCGACCACGGCGCCGAACAGAAACGCGAAGGCGTAAAATATCCAATGATAAGTCATTTCATATTTCCCCGGGCGGAATGACGCCGCCTCACTTCATCTTCCTGATCTTCTCCAGGCTTTCCAGAAGGACCTTCTTCTTGCCGGAATATTCCCCGAGCTTTTCCTTTTCAGCGGACACCACGTGGGCGGGCGCCCTCCCCACAAAATCGGGATTCGCCAGTTTCTTCCCCAGGAAATCGATATCCTTGTCCACCTTGGCGATCTCCTTCAGGAGTCTCTTTTCCTCCTCTTCCACATTCACCAGTCCCTTGAGGGGGACAACAATCCGCACATCGCCCGCAACCTGGACGGACGCCTCCGCCGGACACTCCAGAGCCCTGCCGATGGCAAGGTCCGAAAGCCTGGCCAGGCTCATGACATACCCCTCGTTCCGCTTGAGAACATGCAGACTTTCATCGGAGCCGCAATCCAGAATGGCGGCAATCTCCCGGCTGGGCGGGACCTCCACCTCCCCCCGGATGTTGCGGATACCGCGAATGGTATCCATGACCAGGTCCATCTCCGCCGCGCCCTCCCTGAAGTCCCGGGTCTCTTCGGGACAGGGGTACGCAGCCGTCATTATGGAGGCCGACGGCCGGGTTCCCGGCAGGCTTTGCCAGATCTCCTCGGTAATAAAGGGCATGAACGGATGAAGAAGGCGCAGGAGGCTTTCCAGAACGGTCCAGAGGACACATTGAGCGGCATGCCTTCTCTGGGGTGTTCCCTTGTACAGGTCATCCTTGACCAGTTCGATATACCAGTCGCAGAACTCGCTCCAGGTAAAACGGTACAGAGTGGAAGCCGCGTCATTGAAGCGGTACGCCGCAAGGGCTTCATCAGTCTCACCCGCCGCCACGTTCAGACGGTACAGTATCCAGCGGTCGGCATTGGACAGTTCCAGCCCTTCCAGGCTCACCCCATCGGGTTCGAAACCGTCCAGATTCATCAGGGCGAAACGGGAGGCGTTCCATATCTTGTTGGCGAAGTTGCGATAGCCGGCTATCCGCTCCTCCGCGAGCTTGATATCCCTTCCCTGGGCGGCGAAGGCCGCCAGGGTGAAACGGAAGGCGTCCGCGCCGTACTGGTCGATGATCACCAGGGGGTCAATGACATTGCCCCTGGACTTGCTCATCTTCTGGCCGTGGGCGTCCCTTACCAGGGCATGTATGTATACATCGCGGAAAGGTATATCTCCCATGAAGTGGATGCCCATCATCATCATGCGGGCGACCCAGAAAAACAGGATATCAAAGCCGGTCACCAGGCAGGAGGTGGGATAATAGAGGTCCAGCTCAGCGGTCCGCTCCGGCCATCCCATGGTGGAAAAGGGCCAGAGAGCGGATGAGAACCATGTGTCAAGGACGTCGGTCTCCTGGCGGATCTCGTCGCTGCCGCATGCGCGGCATGACGTGGGATCGTCTTTGGAGACGGTTATTTCACCGCAGTGGTCGCAATACCAGGCCGGGATACGGTGCCCCCACCAGATCTGGCGTGAGACGCACCAGTCGCGGATATTCTCCATCCAGTCGTAATAGGTATTTTCCCACTGGGCGGGGACGATCCTGGTCCTGCCGTCACGCACCGCCGCAATGGCCTTCTCCGCCAGGGGGCCGACCTTCACGTACCACTGAAGAGACATGTAAGGCTCGACCACGGTCTTGCAGCGATAGCAGCCTCCGACGGAAAGGGGATGGTCGGTAATCTTCTCCAGAAGCCCCTGCTCCTCCAAGTCCGACACAATCCGGCTCCGGGCCGCGAAGCGATCAAGCCCTTCGTACTGGTGTCCGGCGGCGTTGATTATCCCTGATTCATCGAAGACGTTGATCCTGTCCAGGTTGTGCCGTTTTCCCACCTCGAAGTCATTGAAGTCATGGGCCGGGGTGATCTTGACCACGCCCGTCCCGAACTCCATATCCACATATTCGTCGGCGATGATGGGAATCCGGCGGCGCAGCAGGGGGAGGATCACGTATCCGCCGATCAGGTCCCGGTAGCGTTCATCAGCGGGATTAACCGCCACGGCCGTATCGCCCAGCATGGTTTCCGGCCTGGTGGTGGCCACCACCAAATGCCCGGCCGAACCTTCCACTGGATAGCGCAGGTACCAGAGGCTTCCCTTCTGTTCTTCGTGTTCCACCTCGATGTCCGACAGGGCGGTGTGGCAGCGGGGACACCAGTTAATCAGGCGATTGTCGCGATAGATGAACCCTTCCTCATACAGGCGGACAAAGACCTCCCTTACGGCCTTTGAAAGCCCCTCATCCATGGTGAAGCGTTCCCGGTCCCAGTCGCATGAGGCGCCAAGGCGCTTCAACTGGCCGATGATCTTGCCCCCGGATTCGGCCTTCCATTTCCAGACGCGCTCCACAAAGGCCTCACGCCCTATTTCGTGACGGCTCGTGCCTTCCGCGGCCAATTGTCTCTCCACCACGTTCTGGGTCGCGATGCCGGCGTGATCCATGCCCGGCATCCAGAGCACCGAAAATCCTGACATCCGCTTCCAGCGGCAGAGGATATCCTGAAGGGTATTGTTGAGGGCATGCCCCATGTGCAGTACGCCGGTGATATTGGGAGGAGGAATCACAATACTGTATGGTTTCTTGTCCGTGGGCGCAACGGCGTGAAAAAAGCCGCCGGATTCCCATTCCCCGTACCACTTCTCCTCTACCGCCTTTGGTTCATATCCCTTTGCCAGTTCTCTCTTCGCCATTTACTCTCTTCCTCCGGGACGGTCGGTCTTCTCCCGCGAATGAATATTGAATTTTCTCTATAACTATCGAGTATCATGCAGATGTAAAAATGACCCCTCTCCCCTGGTGGGAGAGGGTAAGGGAGAGGGGGGAATTTATTCCGCCACGGATGCATTCCGGCGGCGCCACGCCGACGGATACGAAAATGGGGATGTAACATCCCCATTAAATTACCTTACTTTCAGCCGGAAACAAAGCGGCTCATCGCGGCGCCGACAAAACGGGCCGTCAGACTAACGAGACATGCCCTCTTTAATCTTCCTGATCTCTTCCTTTATTATGGTCTCGGCCAGATCCGGCACCACGTCCCACGCAATCTTTTCAATCAGTTCCCTGGAGATCCTGGAGATGGCCTCGGCAAGCTGCGCCTCCGATATGGTTATCCGTTCGCCTTCAACGGACGGCGCCGCCCCGGCGGCCGGGGTCTCCTCCAGCGCCGCGAACGCCTCGTCCGCCGGCACGTATTGTTCCTCGGGAGCGAAGCGCAAAGCGGTGTCTTCCTGGTCAAAGGACGTCATTTCCGCTGGCTCTTCCACGTCCGCCTCAGGTTCAAAGGAGGTCACCTCAGCCACGGGCGAAGCCGGTTCAGGTTCGGCTCCCAGTGATATGGACTCACCGGCAATGGCAGCCGCGAAGGAGGTCTCGGGAATGCCCCCGGACTCCTCCAGCGGTTCAGGCGCCTCTTCTAGGACGGGACGCTCTTCTCGTCCGGTAATCGAGTAGGTGTCGTCTTCGGATTCCGGCGTCCCGCCGGAAAAGGAGAGATCACCCAATTCCGCGGGTTCCTCTTCCACGGGCGAAAACGGCTCAATCTCCTCCACCTCATAGGAGAATTCCACGGTCTCGGACTCTTCAAGGACCTCGCCGATATGTACGGTCTCACCCTCTTCCGCCTCTTCGGAAAAGGCGCCCCACAGGTCCTCATCAGGTCTTGCCTCTACGATGTCCACGGAAGAAAGCTGTATTACACCAGGGATATCGGCCTGCGCTTCGGCCGGCGCCTGAAGGGCCGCGGCGTGCGCTCCGACCTCTTCCAGAGAAGACGGCGCGGCAACGGTACCGGCAGCCTCCTCTGAGGGCTGAACGGGCGGGATGACCTGGGGCGCCACCTGCCCGTCGGGCGCCTCAAGGGAAGACTCCGTCAAGCCGGAAGCGGCCGCAACCCGGGATTCAGCCAGCTCCGCCAGCTTTTTCACCTTGTCGATAAGATTCTGGGATTCAAAGGGTTTGGTGATGAAGTCATCCGCGCCGGCGATCCTTGCCTTGTTTTCATCGAAGGGCTCGAACGCGCCCACCAGGAGGAGAAGCGGGGTCGCGGCCAGGGAAGGGTCCCGACGCACCTCCTCGCACACCTCGTAGCCGCTTTTTTCGGGCATCAGGGCATCCACGAGCATGACCGCCGGATGGATCTCCCTGGCCTTGTCCAGCGCCGCGCTTCCGTTATCCACGACAACGAGCTCATAATCCTCATTGGCGAAGATTATCCCGACCACCTTCTGTATGGTGATACTGTCATCGGCGAGAAGAATTTTAGCGCTCATGGAAAGTCCTCCGGCGGGAAAGGTGAGATGACTGAAACACCAGACGAAACAAGGGTAAAAGCCCCACAAAACGCGAGAAAACTAGCATAAAGCCCATGGGGTGTCAAGTTATTTACCCGCCAGTTTCTTCCAGTGGCAAGGGCGGTTCCGCGATACTTTCTACGGGACGAAACAGCTCAGCGGCCAGGGTGGAGACCTGGGCGCGAAGGCGGTTGAAGCGGGAGGCGCGGCTATAGTCGAGGCGGGTCGCAAGGAGTATCACGAAGATATCCTCCCGGGGATCGATCCAGACGGATGTCCCCGAATAGCCGGTGTGTCCGAAAGATATCTCTGAAAATCCGCCCCCTTTGGGCGATGAATAGGGAGAATCAACATCCCATCCCAGCCCCCGGACCACCTTCCCTCCGTCCACCTGGAAAGGGTATATCATCAACCGCACGGCGGCCTCGGATAAGACCCTTTTCCCCGAAAGTTCACCTCCGTGGAGCATCATCCGGCAAAACCGGGCAATATCCGCGGCCGTGCCGAAGAGACCGGCATGACCGGCCACCCCGCCCAGGGAGCGGGCGTTACGGTCCTGGACCACTCCGGTCTGGAAACGCCCCAGGTGGTCAAGGGTGGGCGCGGACCTGGAAATCAGCGATCTGGAGGGATTGAATCCGGTATCACGCATCCCCAGCGGCGCATAAAAGTTTTCCGCCGCGAAGACGTCCAGACCCGAACCGGAAAGCCTCGATACCAGCTCTCCCAGAAGGATAAAGTTTATATCCGAATAAGTGAATACGCTTCCGGGTAGGTCGGGCAAAGTAAGGGTGGAGGCCAGTTCAAGCACCCCCTGGATGGTTATGTCCCGCGTAGGCTCAAGATCGGGTAGCCCGGAGGTGTGAGTCAGCAGATGCAGCGGGAGAAGGTCGTCCCTGCCTTTCCCGGCAAACTCGGGAAACCACCTGGTCACGGGCGCCCGGAGATCGAGTTTTCCCTCATCGGCCAGCTTGACAATAGACGGGGCGGTTGCCAGAACCTTGGTCAGAGACGCGAGATCGAAAACCGTATCGGTTTCCATGGCGGGCGCTCCCGCCTCGGTGGAAACCCTGCCATAGGACCTGACAAAGAGGTCTTCTTTCCCATCACCCACCAGCAGGACACCGCCGGAGACAAGCCCGGAGGCAATAGCGTCCTCCATGACGCAATCAAGACTCCCGGTCATGACAAGCCCTTCCAGGGGATCTCCGTTGCCAAACGCGGGCGCACCGCTGAGAGAAAACAGGATGAAGAGACAGGCCAACATGCAACGCAGGGGTATCAAAAGAAACTCTCCATAAATTGAGTCTCCTGCAAATGCCAAAGAAGTCCCCTCTCCCCTGGTGGGAGAGGGTCAGGGAGAGGGGGAAAATTGGCAAATGATGACATTTTTCCTCCTTTCACCCTCCCCCCAACCACCTCCCATCAACTGAGGGAGAGTGTTTTTCAGCGCTTTTGCATGAGGCTCACGGTGCCAATTAAAAAAAGGAGGGTTTCCCCTCCCGTTCATTTGGTGGTGAATTCCACTGATTTCAGCAGATTCCTTTCATCATCCAGGGCCTCTACCCGCCAGGCCCCGCGCATCCCTTTTTCCAGCGCCTTCCTGCTGTGGGTCCTCCAACGCCTGCCCCGCACCGGCAAGGTATACTCGGCCACCTTATCGCCGTTTCGATACCAGACATGGTAGATCTCCCGTTCCTCGTCATCAGGGGCCGAAACCCTTGTATAGCAGTAAAGGGTCTTCCCTGACGCGGCTGAGATGATGCGCACCGAATCCACGGGAACCCTTCCGACTATCCGGGTAGTAACCGTCATTTCCGGAATCGTCAGGGTCTTCTCCCCGGCCCGGACACACTCCGGAAGGAAGGCGGAACAGAGCAGCAGGCCAATGGTGAACAAGAATAGTTGATTTCTCATGCTCCCTCCAGCGGAAGCCCGCCGGACGTCTTCCATACAACTCAGCGCCCGGCGGACATCAGGTGCGGTAATCCGCGTTAATGCTCACATATTCATGGGAGATATCACTGGTATACACCACGGCGTCCCCGTCGCCCAGCCGCAGATCGATGGTTACCGAGAATTCCTTTTTCCTCAGGACCTCCGTCCCCCGTTCTTCGGCGTCGCCTCCCACGAACACGCCGTCCCGGACCATGGAGACATCGTCAAAGGAAAGGGCCACGCGCTCCTGATCGACCTCCGCTCCAGAATAGCCCACGGCGGCCAGAATGCGGCCCCAGTTGGCGTCCTGTCCGAAGAACGCCGTTTTCACCAGCATGGAGTTGGCCACGGCCATGGCCGCCGTCTTCGCGTCGGCCGTGGAGGATGCGCCCACAACCCTTATTTCCACGAACTTGGTGGCGCCCTCTCCGTCCCTTACAATCTGCCGGGCCAGTGAGAGGAGAACGCTCCGGACGCAGGTCTCGAACCGCTCTCCCTCGGGGGTACCGGGCGTAATGACGGGATTTCCGGCCATGCCGTTGGCCAGCAGAACAGCCGTGTCATTGGTGGAGGTATCGCCGTCAATGGATATGATATTGAAAGACGAGTCCACCGCGCGCCTGAACAACGAACCGAGGAAGACGGGATCCACGGCGGCGTCCGTTACGAGAAAAGAGAGAAGGGTGGCCATATTGGGCATGATCATTCCCGCGCCCTTGGCAACCCCCGCTACGGTATACCCGGCGCCTCCGGCCTCTCCGGACGCGCTTTCGGACTTGGCGAAGGTATCGGTGGTCATGATGGCCCGCGCCACATCGCCAAGGCCCCCGTCGGACAGACCGTTAACCAGACCGCTGACCGCCCCGCGGATCCTGTCCATGGGGAGCGGTTTCCCGATAACACCGGTGGACGCCACCAGGATCGAATCCTCGGGGATGCCCGCCGCTTCGGCCACGAGACGCGCCGTCTCTCCGGCATCGGAGATGCCGCGCCCGCCGGTGCAGGCATTGGCGTTGCCGCTGTTCACCACAACCGCCCGCGCCTCCCCTCTGGACGCGCGCTCCATGGAAAGAAGGACCGGCGCGGCCTTTACGCGGTTCGTAGTGAAAACCGCTGCCACAGCGGCCGGAACATCGGAAAGAATCATCGCAAAATCCAGGCGGCCCGGCTTCTTGACGGCCGCCTCTACCGCGGAAAACCTGAAACCTTTTACTTTCATCTTCTGCTCCCGGTGCATGAATCAGCGCCCCTGTATGTAACTCGCCCAAAGCCCAATGGTCATTTCCCGCAACACTTCTTGTATTTCTTGCCGCTGCCGCAGGGGCAGGGGTCGTTTCGGCCCACCTTGTCGCTCCTGACCGGTTGCTGGGGGACGTCATCACCGGCCAGGTTGAAGACCAGGCGTTGCTTTCGCTGCTTCTGCTCCAGCTGTTCCACATCCTCTTCACGGGCAATCTGCACCCAGAAGATCTTTTCCACCAGCTCCTGGCGGATACGGGTAATCATGTTCATGAACATCTGAAAGGCTTCCTTCTTGTATTCCTGCTTCGGATCCTTCTGGCCGTAACCGCGCAGGCCGATTCCTTCCTTGAGGTGGTCGATGGAAAGGAGGTGGTCTTTCCACTGGGTATCGATGGTCTGCAGCATGATGACTTTTATCATGTGGTCCATCAGCTCTTCGCCAAAGGTCTCGAGACGGACGTCAAAGACCTTGCGCACCTCTTCCTTCAGGAGATCGCGGAAGTTGGACGGTGTAAGCCTGTCCATGGTATCGGCCGGGATTTCGAACTGAAAGCCGAAGCACTGGTGCACCCCCTGGGATATCCCCTGCCAGTCCCATTCCTCCGCCGAAACCTTTTCTATGGCATAGGCCTCCACGATGTCCTCTACGGTCTCATCCATCATCTCCAGGAAGCTCTCGCGCAGATCCGTTCCCGAGAGGATCTCGCGGCGCTGGGAGTAGATCACCTCCCTCTGCTTGTTCATGACATCGTCATACTCGATGAGGTGCTTTCTGATCTCGAAGTTGTGGGCCTCCACCTTTTTCTGCGCGTTTTCAATAGCCCTTGAAATCAGCCTGTGGGTAATGGCCTCTCCCTCTTCTATCTTGAGCATATCCATGATCTTGGAGACGCGCTCCGCCCCGAATATGCGCAACAGGTCGTCCTCCAGGGAAAGATAGAACCGGGAAGAACCAGGGTCGCCCTGTCGTCCGGAGCGGCCGCGCAACTGGTTGTCGATACGTCGCGACTCATGACGCTCCGTGCCGAGGATGTGCAGACCGCCCAGGGCGACCACCTCGTCATGCTCCCGCGAGCATTGCTCCCGGGAGTTTTGCAGAATCCTCGCGTACTCTTCTTCGGAGGCCTCGGGGTTGCTCATCAGCCACTGCCTGGCGAGCCCCTCCGGGTTCCCTCCCAGCAGGATATCGGTGCCGCGCCCCGCCATGTTGGTGGCGATGGTCACCATCCCCTTGCGGCCCGCCTGGGCCACGATCTCCGCCTCTTTTTCATGATGTTTGGCGTTCAGGACATTGTGGGGAATCCCTTCCCTCTGCATGAGCGTGGAAAGGACCTCCGACTTTTCTATGGAGATGGTGCCCACCAGGACCGGCTGCCCCTTTTCGTGCAGTTCCTTCACCTCGGCCACCACCGCCTTGAACTTTTCCCTTTCGGTCTTGTATACAACATCGGGAAAGTCCGGACGGAGCAGGAGACGGTTCGTGGGGATCACGACCACGTCCAGCTTGTAGATCTTGTGGAATTCCGCGGCCTCGGTGTCCGCGGTGCCGGTCATGCCGGCCAGTTTCCCGTACATGCGGAAATAGTTCTGAAAGGTAATGGTCGCCAGGGTCTGGTTCTCGTTCTCGATGGTGACCCCTTCCTTTGCCTCGATGGCCTGGTGCAGCCCGTCGGACCAGCGCCTGCCGGGCATGAGCCGGCCGGTGAACTCGTCTACGATAAGGACTTCGCCGTCCCTGACCACATAGTCCACATCCCTCTTGTACATGGCATGGGCCCGCAGGGCCTGCTGCACGTGGTGCAGGATCTCGATATTGCGCGGATCGTAGAGGTTGTCCAGGCGCAGCATCTTTTCCACCTTCATCACGCCCTCTTCGGTGAGGTTGGCGGATTTGGCCTTTTCGTCGATGGTGAAATCACCTGTGTAACGCTTCCTTTTTCCGGAAAGGGTATTGGCCTCCTCCTCAATCACCTCTCCCTTTTGGAGCGAGGGGATAATGCGGTCGATCATGTAGTATTTGTCGGTGCTCTCCTCCGTAGGGCCGGAGATGATGAGCGGGGTGCGGGCCTCATCCACGAGGATGGAGTCCACCTCGTCCACAATGGCGTAGTGGTACTCGCGCTGGACATAGTCGGCGAGGCTGAACTTCATGTTGTCCCTGAGGTAGTCGAAGCCGAATTCGTTGTTTGTGCCGTAGGTTATGTCGGAATTGTAGGCCTCCCTGCGCTCGCTGTCGTCCAGTCCGTGGACGATTACCCCCACCGACATGCCGAGAAAACGGTAGATGCGGCCCATCCAGTCGGAGTCGCGTCTGGCCAGGTAGTCGTTCACGGTAACAACATGCACGCCCCTGCCGGTCAGCGCATTCAGGTAGCATGGGAGGGTGGCGACGAGGGTCTTGCCTTCACCCGTCTTCATCTCCGATATCTTCCCCTGGTGCAGCACGATCCCGCCGATGAGCTGCACGTCGAAATGGCGCATGCCGAGCGCCCTTTTTCCCGCCTCGCGGACAAGGGCAAAGGCCTCCGGAAGAATGGACTCCAGGCTTTCCCCATTTTGCACCCTCTCCCTGTATGCTAGGGTCTTTTCCCTCATCTGGTCATCGGAAAGCTTGACCATTTCCGGCTCCAGAGAGTTGATTTTCGCGACCATGGGCTGTATGCGCTTCAACTCGCGCTCGTTCTTGCTCCCGACAATCTTCTTTATTACTGAGGACACGGTTCCTAGCATGAAAACAGGTCTCCTGATTCTGAATGGTTAAATGGAAATAACGTAGAAAGGTAACACACCGGGGAGATTTGCTCAACAGAAAAGGCGGTCAAGCGGGACGGCCGGAGAAAGGGGGAGGGGCCTTCCCCTCCCCCCAATGGTCATTTCCTTGCGAAGGCCAGGGGAAGGACCTCTTCGTATTCACTGACGAAATGGGCCTTCAACCCCTTTTTCAGATAGGCGGGCAACTCTTCGAAGTCCTTCCGGTTCCCTTCCGGAAATATGAGGGTCTTGATTCCGGAACGGCGCGCGGCGATGGTCTTTTCCTTTACCCCGCCAATGGGAAGGACACGGCCGGTCAGGGTCAGTTCTCCGGTCATGGCAAGCTTTTTCCTGACCGGCTTTCCGGTGATCATGGATATGAGCGCGGTTGTCATGGTGATCCCGGCGGAAGGTCCGTCCTTGGGTGTGGCGCCGGCCGGCACGTGCAGATGGACAAAACTGGTATCGAAGAAATCCGCTGTCGCTCCGAATTTCTTCAGATGCGCCATGACATAGGAATAGGCGATCTCGGAGCTCTCCACCATCACGTTCCCCAGTTGCCCGGTCTGCTTGAAGCCCTTGTTCTTGCTGGCCATGGCGGACGCCTCGATCTGCAGGGTGGCGCCGCCCATGCTGGTCCATGCCAGTCCGGTAACCACTCCCGGCACATCCTCGAACACCTCGTCGGGATTGAATACGGGATTTCCCAGATACTCCTTGACATCCGCGGCGCCGATGGCAATGGGGTCTTCCTTTCCCCTGGCGAACTCCATGGCGGAGCGGCGCATAATCTTCTTGACCCGGTTCTCCAGGCTCCTCACCCCGGCCTCTCTCGCGTAGCCGTCGATTATGGCCACCAGGGCATCCTTGTCTACCGAAACCCGACCCTTTTTCAGGCCGTGACTCTCCAGGGCCTTGGGAATCAGGTAGCGGCGGGCGATCTCCAGCTTCTCTTCCAGAATATAACCGGCCAGGCGGATGACCTCCATCCTGTCCAGCAGGGCGGGAGGGATGGTGTCCAGCTGGTTGGCGGTCGCCACGAACATCACGTTGGACAGGTCGAAGGGGACATCCAGGTAGTGGTCACGGAAAGAAGAGTTCTGCTCGGGGTCCAGCACCTCCAGAAGCGCGGAGGCGGGGTCCCCCTGAAAGGATGCGCCCACCTTGTCGATCTCGTCCAGCATCACCACCGGGTTCGAGGTGCCGACACGCTTCATGGCCTGGATGAATTTCCCGGGCATGGCGCCGATATAGGTCCGGCGGTGCCCCTTGATCTCGGCCTCGTCCTTCATGCCGCCCAAGGAGAAGCGGTAGAACTTCCTCCCCAGGGCATCGGCGATGCTTTTTCCCACGGAGGTCTTCCCCACCCCGGGAGGCCCCACAAGACAGAGGATGGAACCCGAGATGTTCCCCTTCATCTTACCCACGGCGATGAATTCCAGGATGCGCTCCTTTACATCCTTGAGGCCGTAATGGTCCCTGTCGAGGATCTTGCGGGCCTTGTCGATGTTGTAGGAATCTTCGCTGAATTTCCCCCAGGGCAGGATCGTGAGCCAGTCCAGATAGTTGCGGCTGACATTGTATTCGGGCGAGGTGGGTTCGATGAGTTGCAGCTTCTCCATCTCCTCTTCCACCGCTTTTTTCGCCTCTTCATTGAGGGAAAGCCCCTGGAGCCGTTCCTCGAACTTCTCCAGCTCCGTGGCCTTTCCCTCTTTCTCCAGACCCAGTTCCTTCTTGATCATCTTCAACTGCTCGCGAAGGAAAAACTCCCTCTGTCTGGCGGAGATCTTGTCCTCGATCTGCTTGGTTATCTTGCTCTGCAGCCGGTAGACCTCCAGCTCCTTTTTCAGGAGAACCAGCACCCGGTCGATCCGGTGCCGCACGTCGAAGGTTTCCAGGACCTGCTGAAGCTCGCGCCCCTCGGCGCTTGTCAGGTTGGCGGCGAAGTCCGCCAGACGGCCCGGATCATCCATGCTGGATCTGTTCAGGAACAGCTTCGTCGCCTCGGAAAAGAGCGGATTCAGCTGGATCAACTCCTTGAGGGTTGATATGACCGCCAGGGAATATGCCTGAAGCTCGGGATTTACGGACAGTTCCGCGCTGTGGTGGTAGCTTACGCGGGCGACCATCCCCTCTTCCGTTGTAACCACGTCATCTATGATGAAACGCTCCAGGTTGTTAAGCATCAGATGGGCGCTTTCATCATCGGCGTGGACGATCTGCAGGATCTTTGAAGCAACCCCGATGCGGTGCAGATTGTCCGGGGTTTCCTCCCCTTCCGACTCCTTCACCAGGACAAGGCCGATGGTTCGATCACCCTGCCCCATAACCCTCTGTATGGCCGCAATCTTGTCCGCGCCCTTTACAACAAGAGGGATGAGGATGCCGGGAAAGGTAGGCCGCATCTTAAGGGGAATGATGGGCAGGAATTTCGGAAGTATCTCGGAAGCGACAACCAGGCCGCTCTCTCCCGGCTGCCCGCCGTCTTCGCTCAATTCCGGTTCCAGGGGCACATCCCTTTTATCATTATTATCCGTCATAGTTAGTGCTCCTTTTATCCATGTAGTTCGTAAGAAACTAACCATGAAGGGGGCGGATGTCAACCCGAAGTTGACGCCGCCCAAACGCGGCGTCTTGCGCCGGACACTTTCATGCTGTACATTTAGAAAACCCGGCGTTACGCTGAAAACCATCACTTAAGGAGGATAGTCCATGGCGAACATACTTGAGGTCTACAAATGTGAACTGTGCGGCAACATTGTCGAGGTTGTCCACGGGGGGGCGGGCGAGCTGGTCTGCTGCGGCAAAGCAATGAAACTGTTGACGGAGAACACGGTTGACGCGGCAAAAGAAAAACATGTGCCGGTCATCGAAAAGGGCGCCGGTTCCATTACGGTAAAGGTAGGGGGCGTCGCCCACCCCATGGAAGAAAAACACTACATCGAGTGGATAGAAATTATCGCCGACGGCAAGGCATACCGTCAGTTTCTGAAACCGGGAGAAACTCCCCAGGCGGTATTCAACGTCACCGCGCAACAGGTTACGGCAAGAGAGTATTGCAACCTGCACGGGTTATGGTCGGCCAAGGGATAGGTCCGGGGCCGCCCGAAAATGAAAGGGGGAAGTGACTCCCCGTCATGAAAACAGGCGCATGCGTGACAAGGGGCCGGGATTCTACCGGCCCCTTGTCACGAAAAACGGAACCCCCGCGGCAAGCCGGCTGGAATTATTCGATGGCCTTGATCGTATTGATGACAACCGGCTCCACCGGCACATCCGAATGACCCATGCGGGAACCGGTCTTTACCTGACGTATGGCGTCGACGGTTTCCATTCCCTCCACCACCTGGCCGAATACCGCGTAACCGAAAAGCTCCGGCGTTTTCCCTCTGTAGTCCAGAAAGGCGTTATCCACGACGTTGATGAAAAACTGTGAAGTGGCGCTGTCAACCACGTTGGTGCGCGCCATTGCAAGGGTTCCGCGTTTGTTGGAAAGGCCGTTGGCGGCCTCGTTCTTGATAGCGAACCTGGTTTTCTTCGGCGTCAGCGAGGAATCCATCCCCCCGCCCTGAACCATGAATTCCTTGATGACGCGATGAAACACCAGCCCGTCGTAAAATCCATCCTTGACGTAGGAAAGAAAGTTGCGCACGGTAATCGGGGCCTTGTCCCTGAAAAGTTCGATTTTCACGTTTCCCATGGAGGTCTCCATGAGGACCAGCGGATTTTGTTCTTCGGTCATTTTTTGCTCCTTTGGATGATAATGCCCTCTTCTACCACAAATTTTTTTCGCCGGAAAATATTTTTCACAAAAAAACCGCGGCCGGCTATTGCCATTCAGCGCATCCGCGCTATCATTTTTTGATTATCGAATCGGAAAACGGCGATTGAAGCATCCCGCCTGCATCAGTACCGCGGTTACCCTCTTCGACATCAGACTTCCTCGTCTACCATTCGACCATTCCCTGTCATGACAATCCCCGCCGCACAGGAGAGGAAAGCGCGGTCTTTCGAGGGCCTATTGCGCCCCGCGCCGGCATCCGATCCTTCCACCACGTGTGGAGCGTACGGTGAAAAAAAAGATAAGGAGCCTATTTATGCGGGCTTCGTCAGATGTAATGGAAACCCTGCAACGGGAAAACCAGATGCTGCGCGACAGGATTATCGAACTGGAAAAATCGGAGCGCACTTATATCCAGGCCCGGAAGAATCTTAAAAAGCAGCAGGCAAGACTCTTCTCCCTCTTAAACAGACTCCCCGCCTTTTTGTACCTCCAGGCGCCCGACCATACGATTCGCTTCGCGAACCGCTACTTCCGGAGGCATTTCGGCAGCCCCGGAGACAAGAAATGTTTCCAGATATTCCGTAACTCGGACAAACCCTGCCCCGACTGCCAGACCTTTCGCGTATTCACCACAAAAGGGCCGCAACGATGGGAGTGGGACAGCCCCATCGACGGTCTCTCCTATGAAGTGCTGGATTACCCGTTCATCGATTTCGACGGAACAATGGTCGTCCTTGAACTGGGCCTGGACATCACAGAGCGGAAGCGAATGGAAAATGACCTGCGCGCGCTTCAGCAAGACCTGGAAAGGCGGGTATCCGAACAGACATGGCAGTTGAGGCAGACGGTGTCCAGCCTTATGGAAGAGGTCCTGGAGCGAAGAAAGACCGAAGAAGCGCTGCGCAAGAGCGAGGAGCGATACGCGCTGGCCGTGGCCGGCGCCAATGACGGCATCTGGGACCGCGATCTGGAAACCGGCAAGGCATATTATTCACCCCGCTGGAAAAGCATGCTGGGCTATGAGGACCATGAAATATCCGAAGATGTGAATGAGTGGAAGTCCAGGATCCACCGGGACGACTATGTCAAGGTAATGGACGCAATGAATGGATACCTGGAAAAGCGCCTTCCCAGTTATGAAGTCCAGTGCCGCCTCCGGGCAAAAGACGGCTCTTACCGCTGGATCCACAGCAGAGGCGCGTGCCTTCGCCACCCCGACGGCACGGCATACCGCATCGCGGGCTCACATACCGACATTACCTACAGAAAAATGATGGAAGACGCACTGCGGGAGTCGGAAAGAAAATACCGGAAGATCTTCGAAGAATCGCGGGATACCATCTTCCTGTTTGACGCGGATGCCAGACTGCTTGATATCAATGCCTCGGCCGCGGGCATGTTCGGATATTCCATTGACGAGATATTATCCCTGGACATCACCAACGATGTGTATCGCTTCGCCGAAGACAGAGAGCGCTTCCTGAGAAACCTTTTCAATAACGGCCATGTCAAGAATATGGAAGTGGAGATGAAAAGGGCGGACGGTGAGCTCCTCTCAGTCCACCTCTCCGCGTCCGTAATAAGGAACGGGGAGGATGTTATCACCGGTTACATGGGAACCATACACGACCTGACCGAGCACAAAAAGATGCACCAGCAACTGCTCCAGGCGCAGAAAATGGAGTCCATCGGCCTGCTTGCGGGTGGAATATCCCATGATTTCAACAATATGCTCACCGTAATCACGGGATATGGAGAAACCATTCGCGAAAATGCCTCCAATGATGATATCCTCCTGTCCAATGTCGAGCAGATCCTGCACGCGGCGGAGCGGGCCCGGGAGCTTACCCACAACCTCCTGGCCGTCAGCCGGAAACAAATCCTGAACCCGAAGCCTGTTCTGGTAAACGATGTAATCAACGGCATGAACAAGCTGATTTCCAGAATAATCGGCGAGGATATCGAACTCACCACGGATCTTACTTCCCGCCCCCTCACGGTCATCGCCGATCGCGGGCAACTGGAACAGGTCCTCATAAATCTGGCCGCCAATGCGCGCGACGCCATGCCCGCGGGAGGGTGTCTGCGGATCACTTCCAGACACATGGGGACGGGAAAGAAGATGAATGGTCTCGTGGAGCTCCAGACCAGGGGGCCGCATGCCGTCATCTCGGTAACGGACAACGGGATCGGCATTGACCCAAAGAACCGGCAGAAGATATTCGAGCCGTTTTTCACCACAAAAGAGGTAGGCAAGGGAACGGGCCTGGGCCTTTCCATCAGCTACGGAATCGTGCGTCAGCACAACGGAGCGATAACCGTGGAAAGCGAGCCGGGCAAAGGCGCATCCATCTCCATCTACCTTCCGCTGATCGTGATTGAGGCCGAAAAACCGGCGCCACGCAAGGAAACCTTTTCCATGACAGGTTCAGAAACCGTCCTCGTCGCCGAGGATGAAGAAATCGTCAAGCAGTTTCTCCAGGGCATCCTGAAAAGGTGCGGCTACCGGGTCGTTACGGCCTCCAACGGCGAGGAGGCCCTTGCCCTCTTCCACGAGAACAGGGACGGCATCTCCCTTGTCATCTCCGACGTGGTCATGCCGAAAAAGAACGGCCGGGAGATATACGAAGAGATCCGTGCCCATCGTCAGGACGTGAAATTCCTTTTCATCAGTGGATACACGTCCGACGTCATTCTCCAGAAGGGAATCTTCAGCGACGGAGTCGAGTTCATTACAAAACCATTCTCGAAAAACGAGATCCTCCGCAAGGTCAGGGAAGTTCTGGATCGGAGTGACCCCTGACCGGCCCATTCCGGGCCTTGTCCCTTTCACGGTTGCCTCCCCGTTGCGCCACGTGCTATAAGGTTTTATTTTCGCCGGGAGGATTCCGGAATGGACACAAGATCGGCCCAATCGCGCATGGCTGAGCTTCGCTCCGCCATCGAACACCACAACCGCCTCTATTACCTCGAAGACGCCCCGGAGATCACTGACGCTGAATACGACGTGCTCTTCCGGGAACTGCTCCAACTTGAAGACCGCTACCCCGATCTGGCGACCGACGACTCCCCCACCCGGCGGGTAGGCGCTTCCCCTCTGGACAGATTCTCCCAGGTATCCCACAGCGTCCCCATGCTCTCCCTCGAAAACGCCCTGACAGAGGGGGAAATCACCGATTTTGATGATCGCGTCAAAAGGTTCCTCGCCCTCCCCCCGGACAGCGAAGTCCAATACATGTGCGAACCCAAGATGGACGGCCTGGCGGTCGAGCTCATCTACGAGAACGGGGTCTTTACGGCCGGCGCCACAAGGGGAGACGGGTTTACCGGAGAGGATGTAACCCTTAATCTGAAAACGGTAAAGAGCGTCCCCCTCCGCCTTGACACATCAACACCTCCCCCGCTCCTGGAATTGCGGGGCGAGGTATACCTTTCCCTGAAGGCCTTCCGGAAGCTGAACGAGGAAAGGTCCGAGGAGGGAGAGCAACCCTTCGCCAATCCGCGCAACGCCGCTGCCGGTTCCCTGCGGCAACTGGATTCACGGGTCACGGCCCGGCGGCCTCTCTCCCTTTTCTGCTATGGACCGGGCGCGGTGGAAGGCGCCGAATTCAATACGCAGAGCGATTTTCTCGAAACCGTCGCCACGTGGGGGCTTCCGGTTAACCCCCTTCATCTGAAGGTCTCCGGCCCGGAAGGCGTGCTCGAATACTACCGCCGGATGACGGAAACACGGGACAGCCTGGATTACGAGATCGACGGAGTAGTGGTCAAGGTCGACTCCTTCCAGCTGCAAAGGGAACTGGGCGAGAAAAGCCGTTCCCCCAGGTGGGCCGTTGCCTTCAAATTCCCGCCCCGCCAGGCATGCACGGTAGTCGAGGATATCGTCCCCCAGGTGGGAAGGACCGGCGTCATCACCCCGGTGGCCCACCTGCGCCCCGTGGAGGTCTCGGGAGTGATGGTATCCCGGGCGACCCTGCACAACTGGGATGAGCTGGAGAAGAAGGACATCCGCATCGGTGATACGGTACTGGTGGAACGGGCGGGAGACGTAATCCCGGCGGTAGTGAGGGTCCTTCCGGAAAAGAGGACCGGCAGCGAACGGCCCGTACCCGCGCCAGGCCGCTGCCCCGAATGCGGCTCCGCTACCGTCAGGATCACGGGCGAAGTCGCCGTCCGCTGCCCTGACATTTCCTGCCCGGCCCAGATACGCGAATCCGTCATTCATTTCGCGTCACGGAGGGCCATGGATATCGACGGCCTGGGAGACCGGTACATAGAGCAGATGCTGCGGCTCGGCCTGGTCAGGGATGTATCCGATCTCTATTATCTGGATCGCTCCCACTTGATGCAATTCGAACGGATGGGAGACAAGCTGGCCGAAAACCTGCTCCATTCCATCGAAACCAGTAAAAGGAGAAATCTTTCGCGCTTTATCCATGCCCTGGGCATCCGCCATGTGGGAGAACACACCGCGAAACTCCTGGCTTCCTCCTTCGGCTCCATGGAAAACCTGGAAAAGGCGACGGAAGAAGAGCTCCTCTCCATCCGGGAAATAGGGCCCCGGGTTGCCCAGAGCATCCTTTCTTTTTTCGCCAATCCCCGCAACATGGAGACCATCAACCGCATGATCTCCGCCGGGGTATGCCCCGCTCCGGAGGAAAGGCGCATAGGAGGCAGATTCGCCGGCAAGACATTCGTCTTCACCGGCGCTCTCACGCGATTCACGAGAGCTGACGCAAAGGACTTCGTGGAGAAGGAGGGGGGCCATGCCGCTGGTTCCGTCTCCCGCAAGACCGACTTCGTGGTCGCGGGCGGGGATGCAGGCGCCAAGCTTGACAAGGCGCTCGCCCTGGGGATAAAGGTAATCACCGAAGATGAATTCCTCTCGATGCTGGAGGGCGGAACCCCATGAAGAAAATACGCGCCATGGTCACCATATCCGGCCTTGTGCAGGGCGTTTCTTTCCGGTATTTCACCGTCAGGAAAGCCATTGAGCACAACGTCACGGGCTGGGTCGGAAACCTTCCCAACGGCGATGTCCAGGGCTGTTTCGAAGGAAAAGAAGATGATGTCCGGGCACTCATCGACTGGTGCCGCATCGGCCCCGGACATGCGCGGGTCGAGAATGTCTCCGCGCAACGGCAGGATTATACGGGAGAGTTCAGGGATTTTCAGGTCAGATAGGGACTTGCGCGATACAGCAACGGCGCCTCCAGGGTGAGTCTGGTAGTTCATTTTTTCGCTTTTATATCTCCGTGTTCTCAGTGACCTCTGTGGTTGAAATGCCGTTTTCAGGATGAAAGGAAAACTCTAAATGAAAGTCGCAAAAATACTCGCAGCCGCCTCTACGCTTACCATTCTCGCAATGGGTCCAAGCGCGCACTCCGCCCCGGCGAAAAGCAAGCAGCTGGCTCACTTTCACCGGTTATATCCGAGGATCAAGGTCGAGGGCTTTTCCAGGACGGACATCGAAGGCCTGTACGAGGTAATGAGTGATGGAAAGGTTGCCTATTTCCACCCTGAGACGGGATATCTCATTCTCGGCAGCATCATGACCAGCCAGGGAAGAAATCTCACCCAGGAACGAATCGGCTCGGAAATGTACAAGTTGATTACCCCCAGGGATTTGAGCAAGGCCATAAAGGTGGGCAAGGGTAAAAACGTGGTAATAGAGGTCACGGATCCCGACTGTCCCTACTGCCGGAAGATGCACGCATACTGGGACGGGCGCGGAGACGTGACGCGATATACATTTCTCAACCCCCTGGACATGCATCCGGACGCGGTAAAAAAAGCCACCTACATCCTCGCCTCGGCCGATACGGAAAAGGCGCTCTTCGAAGTCTTCTCGGGACAACTGGACAACAACAGGGAAAAACTGGACAAGAAATATGACGACAAGGGGCGCCTGAAGGAACAGAAGGCGTTCGCGGAAAAACTGAGGATCGACGGAACCCCGTCATACTGGATCAATGGTGTTTTTGTCCCCGGCGCCAACGTTCCGCTCATTGAAAAACTGCTGAAAAAGGGCGCGAAATAATCCCGGATCGAGCGATTCGAATCATTTAACGATTCGTCCGGGATTAGGGAAACCTATTGATCACGCAAAGCCGCGAAGACGCAAAGAAATTCAGATAGCCGCGGAACAAGCGAGTACCCGGTAACACTAAAATCTACGCAGCAAATAATCCCCTCTCCCCTGGCGGGAGAGGGTCAGGGAGAGGGGGACTTTGCGAATCTACTGATGTTACAAGGCACTAACTTCACTGATCAGGTGAATGGCCTCATTTGACAAGTTCTTGATTTTCCTTTGCGTCCTTTGCGACTTTGCGTGAAACCGCCTTTTTAAGGTTTAATCCGCGCGCCCTTCGCGGCCTTGTGTGAAACGGGATTTTTCATCCCATACCGTAACGAGGCAGGGCAATGCTCTTTACAGCTTCAGAAGCGCCATCCCCGATTCGGGGTCCAGCTCCCGGACCGCCGTTGTGCCTGTGATTTCCAGGACAACCGCCTCAAGGACGAGAAAGGCCTCGGCGCCCTCCCGCAGACAGCCGGCCCTGACCGTATCGCGCTTTCCGAAGGCGCCGTGAAAATGGACCTTCGGTAGGCCTTCATGAAGGAAAATGGTTCCGAAACCCACAATCTCGTGACTCTCACCGAGTTCCCTCCACACCGGGACCGGAGGCATGGACTCGCTCTCCGGACCCGCCACGAATCTCCCTTTTTTCATGCCGCCAACGAGATGAAAGGCCGCGGCGCTGATTTTTTCCCTCGCGGACAGGTCTTTCAATCCATCAAGCACATCATCCCCATCCTCGAAACGGACGATAAACACCCTTCCGATTTCACCGCACTGGTATTGCATAAGCTCATTACCCTCCCGCGAGTTTGACCCGAAAACCGCGACGCTCAAGCTCCTTGAGCAGCAACTCCCGGTGATCTCCCTGAATCTCGATTACCCCGTCCTTGACGGCGCCTCCGGTACCGCAGCGACGTTTCAAATCGCCCGCCAGGGCCTTCAGCCCCTCGCCGTCCATCAATACGCCGGTAATCACGGTTACCGTCTTCCCTCCCCGCCCCTTTGTCTCGCGGCGGATCCTGACGATTCCGTCACCCGTGGCGCTGACCGTTCCTTTCCGGCAGATGCACTCGGCGCTTTTCCTGCCGCACCTGGGGCACATCCGCCCCCATTCCGATGAATACACGAGAGAGGATTCCCCCTGTCTGTTTTTAGTCATCAAGCAACCTCCCTCCGGCGGGTTTCACGAGACAGCCGGCTTTTCCCGGCGCAACGGAGGTGACATATTACGATGAATCCACCGCGAGGGGAAAGGGAAAAAAGACCCATGGATCACAATTTTCCCTTGACACATCCGCATCGGGAATTGTATAAATCTAGCTTTCGAATACTCATATCAAACGTTACATATAACCGGGAGGTGCAGTTTGGCTCATCACAAGTCGGCCCTGAAAAGGATCAAGCAGAACGAAAAGAGAAACGAAAGAAACAGACACGTCCGTTCCACCCTCAGGACCTTCATAAAGAGGGTACGGGAGGCGGTAGCCGCTAAAGACGCAACCCTTGCCAGGGAGTCACTCGTAGCGGCGATTCCTTATATCGACGCGGCCGCCTCCAAAGGCGTCATCCACCGCTCCAACGCTTCACGCAACGTCTCCAGACTCAACAAGCTGGTGAATACGCTTTCCTAGAAGAGAACAAGGGGCCGACGGACGCAAGGCTCTCCAAGCAACAGCTGAAAAGTATAAAAAAAAAGAGGACCCGGAAGGGTCCTTTTTTTTATACGCCGGACTTGGTATGCCCTTTTCTTCAACCCATCCCGGAGACGTCCCTATGTGGGTCGCTCAGCCTCACCCTGCCGACAGACCTCGAAAAGGAAATCCCGCAAATGGATATCCGGCTTCAGGCGCGTCGATTTCAGGGCCATATCCACCCCGTGGAGCTTTTTGAACACCGTCCTCAATTCCGCCACCTTAAAGTTTCCAGCCTGCCGGATGATCCCCTGCAGAAAATAGGGATTAATACCGGCCTTATTCCCGATGTCACGGGCAGGGGTCCCACGATCCATCAACTCCCTGACCTTCCATAACTGCCTGAAATGGCGGGCAATCATCGCCACAATCACAAGAGGGGCCTCACCGCCGCGCAGCAGGGTATCCAGGCTGCGCATTGCCTTGTCCGGCATCCTGCCGCCGATGGCATCGGTCAGCTCGAAAACGCTGTTGATTTTCGTGTCCGATACGACGGAACGGATATCGGTCACGGTAATCACATCCCGCTTGCCGACGAACAGCGACACCTTTTCCAGCTCCGAGACGAGTTCTCCCAGGTTGTTGCCCACCAGATGGGCCAGCATCTCGCCCGCTGCCGCCTCCAGCCTCTTGCCGAGGAGCGACACCTCGTTCCTGATGAACGCGGGGAGCTGGTTCTCGTAAAGGCGCCTGAATTCCACCAGAGCGCCGCCCTTCTTAATCTCGGCGAAAAACCTCTTCCGTTGATCTGTTTTTTCACCAACAAAAAGGAGACATGTGGAGGGTGAGGGATTCCGGACGCAGGAGAGAAGGATCTCCTGGGAAGCAGCGCTGAGTTCGTCCGCCTTTCTTACCAGAACGACCCGCCTCGATGAAAACATGGGAATGGTCGCGGCGGCCTCCGCGATCTCCTCTCCTTTATTCTCAGCGCCGTAAAAGACATTCAGGTTGAAATCACGCATGTCCGGCGGGACAAGCCGCTCCACGATGCGCCTGACGAGCCTTTCCATCAGGTAAGGCTCGTCTCCGTACATATAATAGAGGGAACCGATGTCCCCCCTCTCTATGGTGTTCAGCAAATCCTGATACTTCATCTGGCGACCGTTCAGAAATCTTCCGTGATTTTCAGATAGAGCTGCTGGGCAAGCCGTCGGCAAATCTCCTGGACGGCGGCGTCTTCGCTGTTCTGCTGGATTCCGATATCCTGGCTGGCGGGAAAGTCCTGGCTCCAGGATATACGGCCGCGCCATACAACGGCCTGGGTGCCGCTCTTTCGCAGGGTCGCCGAAAGCGACATGGTCGCGGCATATTCCATTATCTGATCCCTGCCGCTGTAGGATACGGCGTTTTTGTCATAATGCAGAACCTCGCCCGACAGGAGATAGTCGGCCGGGGCGGTCCGGACTATGCGCAGCCCCCCGCGCCTGGAAAACTCGTCAACAATGTTGTTGAGAAGGATGTTCTCCAGATTCGACCTGTAGGTCTTGTTGGCGAAGATAGGGATACTGACCGTAGCCCCTTCTCCGAAGCGGGAGACGCTGTCCCGGGATACGGCATGATACCCGCATCCCGGGAGGAGAAAGGCAATAACCAGAATAAGTATGCCTATCGGCCTTGTTTTCACGTTGGACCCCTTCAGCCGACCACGATGTTCAGCAGCTTGCCCGGCACATGGATAATCTTCCTGACCGTCTTTCCCTCGGTGTGAGCCCGAATCTTCTCGTCCGCCAGGGCGGCGTTCCGCACGTCGTCCTCGCCCGCGTCCACCCCGACGGTCACCTTGCCCCGCAGTTTGCCGTTGACCTGCACGACAACGGTAATCTCGTCCTCCCTGATGGCTTCCGGGTCGTAAACGGGCCATGAAGCGGCGCCTATGCCCTCTCCGTGCCCGAGGCATTCCCACAACTCTTCAGTGATATGCGGGACGAAGGGGGCAAGGAGCAGGACAACGCTTTCCAGCGCCTCTTTCACAACCGCCCCGTTTGCCGGCTCTCTTCTGCCTTCAAATGCGTAAACGGCGTTCACCAGCTCCATAATCGCGGCAATGGCGGTATTGAAATGAAAACGCTCTTCGACATCCTCGCTCACCTTCCTGATGGTCCTGTGGACTATCCTCCTCAGGTTGCGGCCATCAGCGGAAAGCCCGTGACCGTCCACCGGCGGTGCGCCGCTCACCAGGGGAGACAGTTCGTATACCATTTTCCACACCCGGTTCAGAAAGCGGTAGCTTCCCTCGACGCCCTGGTCGCTCCAGTCCAGGTCTCTCTCCGGCGGAGATGCGAACAGGGAAAAGAGCCGGGCCGTATCCGCGCCGAAGGAGTCTATCAGGGCATTTGGATCCACCACGTTCCCCTTGGACTTGCTCATCTTCGCGCCGTCCTTGATCACCATCCCCTGGGTAAGGAGGTTTTCAAACGGCTCATCGATATTCACATAACCCAGGTCCCTGAGGGCTTTGGTAAAAAACCGGGCGTAAAGGAGATGGAGAACAGCGTGCTCAATACCTCCGATATACTGATCGACCGACATCCAGTATTCCGTCTCATCCCGATCCAGGGGGCCTTCCTCGAATCTGGGGCAGCAGTAGCGGAGGAAGTACCAGGAAGACTCCACGAAGGTATCCATGGTATCCGTCTCGCGCCGGGCCGGCTCTCCGCACAGGGGACACGGCACATTCGCGAAAGAGGCAATCCTGGCCAGCGGGTTCCCCCCCTCGCCGGTAAATTTGGCGTCCATGGGGAGGAGCACGGGGAGGTCTTTATCCGGAACGGGCACGGCCCCGCAGCGCTCGCAATAGATAATCGGGATCGGGTTGCCCCAGTATCTCTGGCGGGAGATGCCCCAGTCTCGAAGGCGGTAGGTCACGGTCTTCTTTCCCAGTCCCTCTTTTTCAAGGAAATCGGCGATCCTTTCCTTTGCGGCGCCGCTCTTCATGCCGTCAAAATCACCGGAATTCACCATAACCCCTTCTTCGGTAAACGCCTCGGTCATGGTCCCGGGGTCCAGGGTCCCGCCTTCGGGGCTGATAACCACCTGGAGAGGAAGCCCGTATTTCCGCGCGAACTCGAAGTCACGCTGATCATGCGTCGGAACCGCCATTACGGCGCCGGTGCCATATTCGGGGAGGACGAAATTGGCCAGATACACCGGCATACGCCTCCCGGTCACGGGATTGACGCAGTACGCTCCGGTGAAGACCCCTTCCTTTTCCATTTCATCCCCGGCGCGATTCCGCTTGTCGGTATATTTCATCCTCTCTATGAACGCGGCCACATCCGCCCGTCTTTCCGCCGCTGCTATCTCCATGGCAAGTGGGTGCTCCGGAGCGAGGGACATGAAAGTCGCGCCGAAAAGGGTATCCTGGCGGGTCGTGAACACCCGTATCACTGAATTATTCCCGTCCACCCGGAAATCGATCTCGCATCCGTGGCTCTTGCCGATCCAGTTGCGCTGCATGGTGAGCACCCGCTCCGGCCATCCCGGAAGACGGTATGTGTACTCCAGGAGTTCCTCGGCGTAATCGGTGATCCGGAAAAACCACTGGTCCAGTTCCTTCTGTTCCACCATGCTGTCGCAGCGCCAGCAGCACCCATCCTCCACCTGCTCGTTGGCGAGAACCGTCTCGCATTTCGGGCACCAGTTGACGAAGGAGTTCTTCTTGTAGGCAAGCCCCTTTTTGAACATCTCCAGGAAGATCCGCTGCTCCCAGCGGTAGTATCCCACGTGGCAGGTGGCAAGCTCGCGGTCCCAGTCGTACGAGAAACCAAGCTTCTTCAGTTGGGCGCGCATGTAATGGATGTTCTCGTAGGTCCAGTCAGCGGGGTGGCTTTTGTGCTGAATGGCCGCGTTTTCCGCGGGCATTCCAAAGGCGTCCCACCCCATGGGGTGCAGAACATTGCGTCCCCGCATCCTCATGAATCGGGCCAGCACATCGCCTATGGAATAGTTGCGCACATGCCCCATGTGAATACGGCCCGACGGATAAGGAAACATCTCCAGCAGGTAGTACTTTTCTTTATCGTCATTTCTGGCGGCCTTGAAAACCTTGCCGGACTCCCAGAGTCGCTGCCATTTTTCTTCCACCTCTTTCGGCGTATATCTCTCTTGCACTTTCCATTACCTCCGGAATTTCTTTGGCGAATATGATGAGAATCATGCAATTCTCAAAGAAGTCCCCTCTCCCCTGGTGGGAGAGGGATAGGGAGAGGGGGAAAGTTGCCTAAATATCGCATGTTACCCCTTTTCACCCTCCCCCCAGCCCCCTCCCATCAAGGGAGGGGGAGTATTTTCGACACTTTTGCACGAGTCTCTGATGTATTCTCAGTCAAAATCCCCCTCGGCCGCCCCTTCGGGCGCCTTCTCCCCATGGGGGAAGGGATATTTATCAGCCCCTCTCTCCTCAGAGCAGGATGGCCGAAGTCCGGTTGAGGGAATTTGACGGGAAACCGGCGATTGATGCAATCAGCTGACGGGACAAGTCTGAAAGATCCATGAATCCGGCGGGAAAACGGTTCACGCCTTCTTGAGGAGAGAGCGGGCCAGTTCCAGGATGCGGTTCGCCTGGATCGGCTTTGTAACATAATCGTTCGCGCCGAGGCCGAGGGCCCGCTCCCGGTCCTCGCGGGCGCCCTCCGTGGTAATGACCACAATGGGCACCTCACGGTAATTGGCGTCGTTGCGTACCAGGCTGACAAGCTTCAGTCCGTCCATTATGGGCATATTGATGTCCGTCAGTATCAGGTCGAATTTTTCCGATGAAAGCTTCTTCAGTCCGTCAACTCCGTCGGTTGCCTCGACGATGCGCACCCCGGGCAGCCTCTTCAAGGCAAAAGAGATAAGCTGCCTCATGGTCGGGGAATCCTCAATAATCAGAATCTTGTTTTCAGGCATGGGTTCATTTCCTCCGCTGCTTTCAGCTACTTCGTCAGCAGTTTGATAAAGCCCTGAATGGTGGAGAGCTTCCGCTCAGACTCGGAATAAAGCTTTGAGCTGAAGATCGCCGTGGCCGCATGCCCCGCCAGCAGGGTAAACAACTCATAATCAACAGGCGCGAAGGTCTTTTTCTGGAGCAAAAGCTTGTATATGACTATAACGCCTATGACATGCTCCTTGATCTTGAGGGGGATACAGACCATCGGGTTCAGGAAGTCACGCCGGTACACGGTGACATCGTCCACGAAGAAGTTATCCCCGGTCTTGGCGACCATCCCGATAGCCCCGCCACCCAGTTTCACGGAAGGCAGCTCCTCTCTGGACACGCCTTCGGTGGCGACCGCGTTCAATTCATTTGTCTTTTCGTCAAGGAGCATGATGGCGAACTCCTCGGCGCCTATGAGATTGATGATGATCTCGGTGATTATCTGCAAGACCTCACGGAAATCCAGGGTGGAATGAAGCTGATAGCTGGCGATGTAGAGATTGGCCAGGTTGTTGTTTTCCGATTCAATCTCCACGTAACGCTCGGCGAAATCCTGGTTCTCCCGCTCCACCTGGACTATACGTTCCAGGATCTCCTTTTTCTCGCTTTCCAGTTTGTCCACCAGATCGGAGAGCTTGCGGTTTTCTTCCGTTACGACGATATCAGCGCCGGCGGAATGAGCGCTTTCTTCCAGTTGAAGAAGGCGAAAGCGGAGCCGTTCATTCTCCTTCAGGAGCTCCTGCGTGAACTCCGCCCCTTTCTTGAAAAGCTGCAGAAACTCCTCCGCCTTGCTGGAGACCCCTCTATCCTCTTCTCTAGCCATTGTTCGCTCCTCTCAGTTTGTCCGCCCTTCATAACCGGACCGCGCCAGTATCTCCCCGGCAATCCTTTCCAGGGGAATGACCGCATCCACCTTCCCGGTTGCTACCGCTGCCCTCGGCATTCCGTAGATCACGGCCGACTCCTCCGATTCGGACAGAACCTGTCCTCCCGCATCCTTGATGGCGCGGACGCCCAGGCTGCCGTCACTCCCCATTCCGGTAAGGACAACCCCCATCAGACGGGCGCCGAAGACGTCGGCGCATGACTGGAAGAGCCTGTCCACGGATGGCTGACAGGTGTCGGCCGGACCGGGTTTAA
>CAYMFO010000025.1:0-34806 GCA_964389825.1 uncultured Geobacter sp.
GTTTCAGTCCGCGCGGTGGCCTTTATCAGGCTAAGGTCTTCCTCTGAATCATACTGTTTTTAAAGAACAAATCAATCAAATATTCAGAACTCTCGATGTCCTTGCGCAGTGTTGCGCGATATCCACAGGGGTTCATAATGTCATATGATGAAAGCATTTCCTTCATCGATGGACTTTTTCCCTTCCGTTCCGATAACTTCCCGCTTGGAGGTGAACTCCAGACGATAGACCTTGACAAACCCGGTCGCGATGTCAAGGCGCGTCAACTTTTCCAGCAGGTCTTCCCTAGCCTTCCTATCGAGTCGGCATTCAAAAACACTTTTCTGAGCCCGGAAGCCAAATCCTTTCAAAAGTTTATCCACGCGGCGTCGCTCTCGGTCGCAGGTAATATCGTACACTACTGCATAATCGCACACACCTCTCATATTTGCCACTCGTAAAAAGTCAATGGTGCGTCTTCAAGATAATATTTTCTGATCCGGCTAGCCTGGGCGTAAATGCTTTCTTTCAACGATAACGGATTCTTCTCGTTTTTTCTCTCCATTTCAGTTTCAAAATGAGCCAGGTACTTCTTTATTCCCTCCCCATAAAGTCGATGACCGTTCTCCCTTTTCTCGAAATCGTTGATCGTGATGATCTTGAGGTTCAGAAGGCGTACGATGAAGCGGTCGATTCGGGAACGGAACAGCTCTTCCACATCACAGACCAGCGATTCATAGCTGTCTTCCGGCTTGTGCAGAAACCCGAGATATGGATTGAGCCCCAGTGCACGGATGGATGCATTGATCCGGGCGAACAGTAGATAATAGCCGAAGTTGAAGAGGGAGTTGATTGGGTCCGGATTCTCCCTTTCCCTTTTCTTGAAGTGAAAGCGGCTGTCGTCGATAAGTTCGTTCATGTGCCGGTAAATCTTTTTGGCGGCGCTCCCTTCATGTCCCCGGACTGTCTCGATTGACCCGGACTGGTAAATGTGCTGGATAATCCGCTCCAGCTCGTGAATGAATCTGCCGGTTTCCGGAGAATAGCGTTGTTTAAACAGGGCGATGTAGTTACGCAGTTTAACGGCGGCGAATTCCTGTGCAAAGCCGATCCGTTCCGTGTCGGTCAGGGCCTCGTGCTTGCGCATGTGTTCGCATGAGATTGTGTAGAACTGCTTCGAGTCGGGCTTAATCGTGGTGACATAATAGCCCGTATTCAGGGTGATGGTCAGAGGTATATTCAGGTCGGTGCATTTTTTGATAAGGCCAGTGGAAAAGACCGCTTTTTCCATGACTATTATTTCGCTCAGCCGGCGCATAGGGATGGTGTCCAGGATTTCACCGGTCCGCTTGATCTCGATGGCGTCGCCGTTCAGAGAAAGGAAGAGAAACGGTTCCGTGATGAAGAGCGGTTTCCGGTATCGTTTGAAATCCTCTTCCGGCGAGACTTCTACCTCGGTGCGTTTGAAGGTCATGCCGAGAAAGCGAAAACCTTCTTTTATCGGATGGATAGCGGTTTTTTCAAGGTTAATGCAGAGTCCGATGGCTGCGAGGCATTCCTGACTGCTGGCAAGCATGCGGGTGGCATCTTCTCTGGAACGGGTAAGAATGATGAAATCGTCGGCAAACCGTATCATCCGGGCATTCTGCTCCCCGATATGCTCGTCGAAGGAATCGAGGTAGAGATTCGCAAGGATGGGAGAGAGGGGCGCGCCCTGGGCCAGGCCGCGCAGGCGCTCGCGGTAAGTACCGTTGAGAACGCTTCCTGCTCGTATCAGTTTGCCGATGAGCTTACGTGCCATGATGTCTGCTTCCGGGAGCGATGCATCAATGAGCCGCTCAAGAATCCCTAGGTCAACCGAAGGGAAGAAGTCATCGATATCGGATTCCACCACATACTGGAAACCGTCAGCTATGGCGGCTTGCACCTTGGCTATGGCATTATGCCGGGAAGCCCCTTTGCGAAAACCTATGGAACTTTCCTCGAACATCCGGTCGAACGGCTTTGACAGTTCTTCGAGTAGATACTGCTGCACGATCAAATCCCGGAAGCCCAGATGTTCAACAATGCGTTCTGAGCCATTCTTCTTGGCAATGGCAAAGGAGATATTCGGCGACGGCTCGTATGTGCCGGCCTTGATGCGTTCACAGAGTTCCAGAGCGAATTTGTGCTCGTTAAAGGGAAACATCTCCTTGGCAGACAACGATTCCAGTGCGGAATCGTAGCGGATAAGGACACTGTTGATTGCTTTCCGCAACCCGGTTGCAGTAGGAAATCGCCGGTCAAAGAAGCCGGGAGACGGTGAGTGGATGCGAAAAGCGCCCTGCGCATTGGGGAGCTTTGTCCCCGCGTGCAGTTCGCTTCCCAATATCAGGAAGGGCAGCAGATCGCCGAAATCCCCCTTGATGTAAAGATTACCCAGACAACCGCCGATGATTTGTTCGGTGCCCGGCTGTGACTTGGAACCGTGACGCCAGGAGTTGTCGAAATGCCAGTAGTAGGGTAGAAGTCGAAAACTGTCGCTGTCGCCATGAAACTTCAGCGTGCGGCCGAAGAGCCGGGAAAATCTGCTCTCAAACATGGTTACGAGCTGTCGTGCATCGAGGAAGGTAAGGGGTTTCCCTTTGTCCGGCTTGAAAGGGAGGGGGGTGATGAATTCCAGGCACAATTCCCCTTGGGTCGGAAGCTTGCCAAAGTGTGAGGCAAGCATTTCATAAGAGCGCGCTTCCGGAGCCGAGCAGTCGAGCAACCGGAAATTCCTGGCGTTCTCCGGATCGTCCAGATAACGGGACAGTGTCTCCCTCCATTGGGTGACATAATCGCGCGTATGACGGCAGAAGAAAAACTCCACAACGATCCGCTCCCCTTCCCGGTACTCCCGGTAATGCCTTTGTCGCTGAAAATTGAAGATAATAGTATCGTCGACGGGGCCAATGGCAGTAGTCACCCCTTTGACTATGGCCTGAAAAACGGAAACCGGCGGAGAAGCTTTATCTGCAACTTTCCTGGTGTTCAGAAAAGTGGCGGTGAGTCTTAGCCAGGTGAGAGATTCAAAACGGGTCATAAGGGTTCCGTGATGGTCTTGTCTTCCCAGAAGAACTGGAGGAAAACTCCGACTAGCAGGGCTGTCGGGCAAAAGAAGGGGGCATATGTCCAGAAACTTGTGCCAGGTGCTGCATACTCGTCGAGACGATACATCAACGGCCAGTAGATAGATCCAAAGCTGACAACGCTGTAAAACGAACCGATTAAGAGAGTTCCGAAGGCACGGCGTATAGCTGTAGCGCTTTCTTCCGTCAATTTGAAGCATTCATGGAAGATGTATAAAAAGACGAGTAAGAGTGATGCGCCGCAGAGGATAAGCGTTCGTACCGGGCAGCAATCCGGGGTCATCGCATATTCTTTCGCCAGCTTCCAGACGCCCGATTCGGGGACGAGCGGAAGGAAGCCGATGATGATCCCCCCAAGGAGACGGGGATACAGAAGATTGACCTTTGTCGCCAATGGCACTCCAGCCCCGCGGATTCCAGTCCACGCATACCCCCAGGCATAGCGCCGGATGAACCACTCGAATATTTTCTGGCGGTAATACCGGCGTCCTTCACGTGTTAGTTCCTGCGCTAGGCTGCCGTCATCGAGCACAAGGGAATTTTGTAGAAGTTCTGCGACCTCCTCTTCCCGCTCGACGCCATGCGGACGCAGGACGGCAAAGATATAGCCGGTGTCAGGGCTCAGGCAGTATTTGAGCCAGATCGCTTGAAAACCGGCATGCCGGGCTATCGCCAGTTTTCTCACTGCATAGGCGCAAAACGGGCACCGTTTCAACTCACCTGATTTGAGCAGATCGGAAAGCGCCTGTGGAGAGCAACAGCCATGGGCAACTGCCTTTCCATCAAGAGTCTCGTTCGGCAAGATGGGTTCTTGGAGATCGGGAACCCAACTATCCAAGTCAGATATGTATTTGGCGAAAGAACTCATTAACCTTCCCCCTAGAATATTGCATGGATAACCCCATTATATACATGACCGACCTTGATCACTGTCTGAACCGGCACCGCAGCAGCTGCCGTCTGACCGATCTCGATGGTATAGAGTCCCTCGCGCGCTAGATCGGACGACTCATGTCCGTAAACGATTGTTACTGGTTGAGCCAGCCTGGTGGCGACAGAACTGATGACCATCGACGTTGCCTTGTATCCGCCGGTGAGGTTCAGCCATACCTTCATCGGCTCTGCGGGTTGCAGCCAGGCTGCACATTTCTCCATCACGTCCTTGAGCGCAACCTGAAGCTGGCTCTTGTCCGCCGGATCGAGGTTGGCAATCGGCTCATTTCTAACATGGAGACCAGTTGGGAGAAGGCTTCGAAGAAGTTTTTTCTCAACTTCTGCGCAGTTACTGCCGGCGTTGTTGTCGGAATGGAGTAAGTAGAGTTCATCCCCGGCTTTCAATTTATTGTTTTGATCGGGATCAGCATTGATAAGATCGACCAACAACCGCAGGGTAGCCATTTCCGCCGGCAGATCGCGAAGCGGGGCCATGTCGTGCCAAATTTCGTCTTTGAACACTCCTGGTGTTAATAAATCCTGCTCTGTTTTCTTCCATAGAGCTTCACGATTTTTCACTTCTAAACTGCGCAAGCGGTGTTCGTCGTATTTTCCGTCAGAATTTTTCGCCTTCTCGTACGACGTGATCCCGTCAATATTCCAGCATGCCGACGCCAGCAGGCTGGTGCCGACGGTCATGATGATTCTGTTATTCATCCTATTGCCTCCTTGAAATAGCCATAACTGGAGCCGGTCTTGGCCCCAACGCCGACGGTGGTCAGTGACTGGGCCAGCAGTTTCATCGCTGTAGCAAGCAACTCTTTGTCTTTACCCCGCAAGCAGAAGCGGAAGGTAACATTTTCTTTCACCGCCAGGATGGTGATGGGGTTCGGCTTGTCGTTATCGGTGGGGAGTGCCTTGCCCTGATAATATTTTGGGTAATGGGGCGTCATGATATCCCGTGTCAACAAACTCCCCTGCCAAGGCGTGGGCCAGGCATCGCAGAAGGTGACATTTCCCTGCGTCTTCTGGTTCCCGAAAATTTCGTCATATTGTGTTATCTCGTCAATTTCCTGGCAATAGTGGGCCAGTGCCCCTTTGACGGACGAACCGGGAATATAGGGAAAGCCATACCAGGGGTGCAGCGTTATGCCGGTCTTAAAGACATTCTGCGAACTGAGGCCAATGAGCAGGCGGGTGATCGTTGTCATGTCCAAAATAACAGATTCATGACCATCAGGCGCGAGACAGTGTCGCGTGAGGATTTGCTCGTAGGAGGCAGGTTGTTGCTGACTCAAAACCGCAATTGCCTCAAGCATTTCAATGTTGTAGTGATGAGTTTCGTTGTCGGTTAACTGTTTGCCAGATTTATCCGTTTTGGGAGTTTTGCCGTCATTCTTCAAGGCAGGCCGGCTGAATTTCCCTTCAAAAGAGACATCTGCAGCGCTTTGATGCCACCATGCATATTTATGGAAGAGCAGAGAGAGGTTCAGTTCCTGTACTCCGGCGTTTTCAGCACGGTTTACTACCGCGCTGACACCTCGACCGTTATCCTTTTTGAACCTTTGTATGCCCGGTACAAAAACAGAAGCCGCTTCATCGCGATCCCAGTAATCCCTTGTTGACAATCGACGTTTAACGATCATCCTCTCCCCCTTCCTCCGGCTTTCCCCACTGGGCTTCGGCGAATCGCTTGAGCCAGATGGCCAACGCAATCGCCTCCCGGGTGTAGAGCATCTTCTTTTCGGTTCCGAGTTGGTCGAGCATGTTGTCTTTAAACAATTTGAAGGTTGCGGTGGCGTCTTCCTCCCATGTGCATGTTTCTCTAATCTCTGGTTTCAGCAACCACTTCATGATCTGCAGGTTCAGCTTAACAAATTGTGGTTTATCGCCGTTTTTCCCCTGCATCTTCGAGCAGTTGAAGGTAAGGGTCTGCAGTAGGCCGATGGTCTGCAGCCGTGTCGGCAGGCTCGACACCAGGGGGTGGTAGTCTTTCCGGAAGGCTTTATCGTCGATATCTTCTATGCACCGGCAGGCGTATTTCGCCCGTTTATGTTCCAGATCGCGTGGCAAGCTTTGTATGGTCATGGAGTTACCTCCGGCTGCGGTTCTGCTCCGGCATTGGCGTCTTGATCCGTGGTTTGTGTCTGTGTTTCCTCCACCCTGCTGAGAGAGACCAAACCTTTGCCGACCGTTTCGTCCCCACCGACCTGCATCCGTCCGGGCAAAATGCCGTCGAAAAACAGTTTGATGCACGCTGCGCATGGCGCCTTACCGTAGATCTTAACCCGTGCCTTCTCATGGCGGACGAGGCTGAACAGAACCGCCTCCCGGTTGAGGTATTCGGTATAGCGCAAGCTCCCGGCTTTGGTGGTCCCCTTCTCCTGGTCGATCTCAATGTTCGGCAGAACTTCGGTGGCATGGGTAACGAAGTAGGTGAAACTTTCGTCATCAAGCAGCACCAGTCGGTCGGCAAATGCGGCTCGCTGGTCAGCGTGATGGTCGCTTTGCGGATTGCTGCTACCGGGGAAAATATGCCCCGCCAGTTCTGCGGCCATCTCCCGTAGCTCACTGGAGGTGACAGACTGGTACTCATACTCTTCCAGCATCAATACGGAGTCGTTCAGTTTGCTCTGGTATTCGGCTTCGGCCGGGGCTGTGGTAGGAAAACCGATCAACAGCCGGGCTTCGCTTCCTTTCGGAATGATCGGCTTGTTTGTGGATTTGGTGCGCAGCCATGCCATGAACGCGGCCAGTTTTTCATATTGTTTCGGCGGGATTCCGGCAATTGTCAGCTTTTCGAGGAGGCGATGCAGAATGAGTCTGCTTGTTCCCCAAACAAAGCACCCCTTGAGGGATCTGATAGGAAACGCCAGCAGTTGTCCTTCGCCAAAGGCCGAGGCGCCGCTATGGTCGCCCCCCTGTTTGGCTTCAGGGCCAAAGGTGGCGATCACCATCTCTTTGTCAGGCGATGCCGGGCAGCTCTCGGTAAAGTGGTCACGGAGAACCCCCTTGAAGGAGGTCGGTTGAATGATCGGATAGTTGGTGATCCGCTCTCTGACGATGGGCCGGTCGATCATGCCGAGCCCCTCACCGGCCCCGTTGTGCAGCGGGTCGATCAGGGAGATGAAGATGAAGCTGTAGGCTGCCATGTCTCCTCCTTGCTACCAGGTTCCGAGCAGTGTCGTACCGAAACCGGCATTGGGATAGTAGTCTGAAATGCTCTGATTGAAGTGATATGTTTCTTTGAATGCATCAAAGTCGGCATCGTTCCAATGGTCGGCCTTGTAGAAATAGACGGCGCCGGCAGGGACCATCTTGAGCAGAGGTCGCGGCCCTCCGGGCAGTTTTTTACCTATGTTGGCGTTCAGCCAGCCGCTGATGAACTCGGGCTTACCGATTGCCGCGCCGACTAGCGTCGCGCCGGGGATAGCTGCGGGTTTCCAGCCAGACCTGAAAATTGCCGGGGTCGCCAGGTAGAGCAGGAATCGTTTTTGGTCTCTAATCTTATCGAAGGCAGCCTCCATGGCGGGGAACAGGTCAGAGGCGGGCTCTGCCATGATCCGGAAGGGGCGGCGCTCCCCCCCAATGCACGCTGTCTTGACGGTTGTAAAGTCGGTCACATCGAGCCGGTCTGCCACTGTCAGCAGTGATGCAACGTTTCTGCTCCGATAGTCCGCACGCTCCATGGGGCGGAGCTGAAGGGTGGTGTAGAGCATCCCATCGGCAACGGTCCCTGTGTTCTTTTCCTTCTGGTGACTGGTTCGGAGTTCAGTCCTGAAGGGAGCCGACCTTTCAATCCATTCAATTTCCATAAAATCCGGATCCTCGCCGCAGAGGAGTTGGGTCAGTGTCTTACGCGAGAAGTACTCGGAATACGGTTCAATGGCCCCGGTTTCGTCCGTAATGAGGGGGGGGAGGTCGAGGGCTTGATCCTGTCGGGTGGTAGCGCCCTGCTCTGCGGGCCTGAGCAGGCGCGGACTGGCGCGGAGGTCCTTGAGCCGCCAGCAGTGCAGCGGCGCCGGGAACCATAGGTCATCGTCACAGCATATAAACGGTCCCTTGATCCGGAAGGAATTGGGAGCTTTGATTTCTTGATCATAAGGTCCAAGCTTGTCGTCACCATCGTTCTGGAAGTCGGTCAGAGATTTGCCGATAGTTTCCAGATAGTAACTGCCGATGGCGCCATACATGGTCAAAGGCGAAGGGAGCCCCCCTTCGGCAAACCCTTCAGAACCGGCTGTGAAGGGACGAGAATCCCGAAAGAACATCGTATCGAGCGGATAGAGATGGATATGCATCATGAATCAGTTCCCCCCCTTTCGTTCACGCCCCAGGAATGCGGTGATTTTCAGAAATGCTTCAAAATTCTCAGCGGCGTCATAGCTGCCATTTCTCGGTTTCCTGGCCAGAGCTGTCAGAGCGTTGCGAATGACATCCAATGCTAACCGGTCATTGTACTTCTGATCCCTCAACGAAGATTTGGCGGGGATGTGCCGATTTAGTAGCCGGGAGGCCTCCAGTATGAACATCGTCTCGTCGAGATCACCCTTCTGGTCATAGAAGGAACGGAACTCGCCCTGGAGGTCGTAGAGGAACGCCGGAGCAAGCCCCTGATTTGTAGTTGCGAGCCAGTTGGCAACTATTTCGTACAAATGGCCGGCCGCAAGTGGCGGAATGTCGGAAATCTGCCATTTGCTGCCGCAAGACAGGGTGGTGCCTGAAGAGAGTCGTAAGGAGATGACAAGAGCATCACGTTCATAGGCATGTTTGGCCCGGTCAAGGGAGCGGCGAGCCTCTTCAATGGCCCAGCGGAGCGAGTCCTGATGATGGGTAATGACAACACTGGCGCTGATCGTGGTGGCGAAGGTTGCGCAGAACAGGGAATAGATCTTCTGCGCCGCTGTCAGCGCGCCAGCCAACGGCCCGATTGCCATTAGATCATCCCCCCCGGAGTAGACCAGCATCCCTCCCCAGGTATCAATAATGGGCTTATATCCGGCGGTAGCCAAGGCAACGAGTTTAGCGCTTTCCCCTTTTTGCCACTCTGGGGATAAGGTTGCCGATGACCCCAGCTTGCTGCCGGACAGGTATTTTCCCATCTTGTCGGCATCAAGCATAATGATGGCCAGATACTTTGACGGCTGACCCGCGGACTCTTTGAGATTGGCGAGTGTGCTTGCTGCCGCACGGGCAGCGGCAAGCACACTGGGTTCCACTGATTCAACGCTAATGCCGTTCTTGCGGCCAGTGAGCCTGACCTCCTCGGCATAGGTCTTGAGCAGATATTTACCCTGCAAACCTTCGTGGTAGCAAAAATCTCCGGAAATATCGGCCAGATCCTTGATCTCAGCTTTGCCGAGATTAGTATGTAGATCATTGATGGCATCGAGGAAGCATTTTGTCTTATCTATTTGCAGGTTTATGAGTTTCTTTTTGAACGGAAGTACGGCAAGGTCACTGGTGGAATCGAAGACCTTTTTGCCAGCGACAGGCGAATGGAGCCGCTTGACTAGACAGACGGCACAGAGCCGCTCATTTTCCCGCAATGCCGCACGGCAGATAGGCACCGTATTTCTGAGATCCCCCCAGAACTTCATATTTGCAGGACGTGCTTCAGGCCCCATAATCTCTCGGTGCCCGCACTGATAGCACTTTTCCCCATGACTCCCATGCCATTGATCAAAGGTCCTCGTTGCCTTGCGCAGATCCAGTTGCCGTTGCACTCTGGTGTATAGCTCCGCATACGCGGTTGTGAGTTCTTCGCGGTTTGTCTGCCTTGCCACCCAGAACAGGCTGACGTGATCGGCAAGCTGATGATCCCACAGGGTATCCCAGCCGTTGTGCTCTTCAGCAAACGACTTGAGGCCGTCTTCCAATGCCTTTCTGACCGGTTTCCCGATGTCAGGGAGGAAATCCTTTCTTATTTTTTCCAGATCTTCCGCAATTTTATTCAGTTGGGCCCACTCCACCAGGGCCAGAAACTGATTAGGGACCGAGTCCTGACCAGTGCCTGACGGTATAGCCGGGAGGATCAGGTTGTCACGACCGACGGTGTCGATCATGCGCAGAGACAACTCTGAAAGGAGAGAACTGCCCATCCAGAGGTCACGGACTTTACGTGCCTCGGCGATGAACTCCTGGACGGGGCCAAGCGCGACCAGAAGAAGCGCTGGTGATTTCAATTCCTGTCCTGTTTTTGAAAAATCCACAAATGCCTCCCAACTACAGCGTATCGCCCAAGATATTGGCCTTACATTGAAGGTCGTTTTTTATATAATGCTGAGCAGTCAGACTTCGCGCCGCTTCTTTTCTAAGAACCGTGCAGTGCTTTTTAACCCTATAATCGCAGGAGTCAGCGTAGTTACATACCGGCTGCCGTGACCATGTGGCGACGGGATAATATAGGTTCTTTACCTTATGAAGTCTGACATATACCGGTGATGCATACCTTGGCGTTGACATGCCAATTTCATTATTTCTCGTACATCCATGTATGATATTCATCAGACCTTTAGCGCTTGAATCCGGTTTCAGTTTCAATTCGTCATCTGTAAAGAGTATTTCTGAAGGTTTGTCTCCGACCATGATCTGACCGCATCCACCCAAAATAAAGAAGTCTGCGTTGCCGGATACAGGACCTATCGTGACATCGGAAGTCTTATCATTCTGTGAATCTATATATTCTTTGATATTATTGAGCGCGGCAGTTGTTCCATCCTTCAAATGTTTTGTCAGAGACTCTTGACTCTCGAAATTCCCCTGTTCTACATGTGGATAGACTTTGAACACCTTGTCATCATCCAGTAATGAAGGGCAACCAAAGCCCCTTCGGGCGCGATTGCCGACAGATCCCAGATTCGCCCAGAGCCAGATAGCTGCTTTGAGCGCTTCGATTGCGTGTGAATTATCAGACCGGCATTTTCGTGGTTGTATGGTGACGGAAAAGGTTGCATCGGGGCGACACCCCGGCCTTGGCGCTGCATATCCTTTATCCTTATGTGGACATCTTGGATACTTCTGATCACCAACATCGTCCTCTCGCGTAACCAGCATCCTAAATGTGGAAGTATTCGTCGATCCAAATACAGCGCTCTCCAACTGGTGGAGCGCTGTTATCCTGGCACTGTCCGGCCCTTGCAGCATCCCGCCGCAGGCAGCCCGGAACCAGAAACGCCAGCCGCCGCGTAGTGCTTTGCCAAGGCTCAAGGTGTCGCACGTTTCCTTCTCTTTTCCATCCTCAATCTGCTTCGCCCCACCAATGAGCAGGGGAGTGATAAATTTAATTTTGAAACGAATTGCAGTCATGCTTGCCTCCCAACCTGCAAAAATTCTCAATCATGATCCTTTCCCTATCCACTGCTTCAATTCCTCCCCGAATTTCCTTATTCCGTCTCCTTCACATACCCGCACCCCGAACTCCTCCGCCCGCTCTTTCAGCGCCCTGGAGAGGGGACGGTAGCTCACCAGCATCGCCCTTGCCCCGGCGCCCCCCATGTAATCACGCAGGGTATCCAGCTTGTAGAGCGCATGCGCGGCATCCGCACCGGCGTTATCCCCCTTCTCAAACCGCTTCGTCTTGCATTCAATGATGTACAACTTGTTGTCGGCAAGAAACGCCACATCGAGTTCATTGTTCACCGGGCTGCCGTTCACGTCCCACTCAACCAGCACATTTCTGGCAATGTCCTGAATCGCCGGGAGCTCCTTCCGCAGGCCGCAGATCACGCCAAAGATGTGCTCCTCAAGCCAGCCGCCGTTCACATAAAAAAGCGCATCCTGGTCCGCAAACCGCAAGCGGCGCTCGCCTTCGATTTTCAAGAGTCCGTTTGCGGAGAAAAGCCCCAGTAACTCCCGCATCTCTTTTGTTTGAAACTGTTCAGGACTGATAGACCTTGTGAGAAGGTTCTTCTCGGATGTCGCCGCCAGCCAGTTCAGCCCGCCGATGGTTCCGGAGAAGCGGGAAATATTTTTTATCATGCTATCCGTCAGGCCGCGGAGATGTTCCGGGATACCGTCCCTCCTGGCGCTGACAATCTTCATGCCATGCGCCGCGAAAAAGGCCGGCAGCCTGATCCGGTCGGCGAGGTCGAATGATTCCCTGTCGTGGGGATGCAGCCAGACCACATGGTCCCGTTCCGGGTGGATGTAATAGACCGGTTTCCCGAGATTTCGAAAGACCTCGTATGCGGCAAGTCCCATTGGCCTGGTGCCGCCGGAAGCGTTCAGGACAATATTACCGTCATCGTTGGAGACGACGAAATCCAGAATCCTCTCCCTCAGATGTTCGATGTCCCACGGGTCGCCGACTTCCCACCGTGCAACGCGTACTCCAGCATTCTTCAGAATCCTCTCCAGCCGTTCTGCCTGCTCCGCCGTTGCCGGAGAAGTCAGGAGACAGGCGTTGCACGGGCGAAAACGCGCGTCGAGGGCGGGTGTTATGTTCGGTATCAGGTCATCATGAACGAGAAAGAGATGGGTGTTGATTTGCATTGCCGCTCCATTCAGGTTTCAGATATTGACGAGGGTCCATTTGCGATTCTGGCACAAAGTATGGTCTTCCCCATTGTGACAGACATCAAGTTCTATTCCTTCAACATCGTAGGGTTTCTTTTTCCGGAGTTCGGCTGTGGAAGGCGCGCCCGATCTGGCAGTTGCCGTTGTGAATGTTTCGGTAAGGGTATAACCGGCGGCGCCGGCTTTTTCCAGGAGGGTAGCCAGGCCAAGTTCGATGCCCGGCAGTTGCGTAATTCCTGCTGAAGGTGTGACAGCATAGCCTTGGCATCGAGTCCTGATTCCATTGTTTCCGCTATTGGCCCTTTTCGTCCCAGGAGCGCAAGCAGCCAATGGTGAAGCCCTGACCGTGTGTGGCCGGATTCCTGTTGACTCGATGTGGCGTCTTCAAGGATACGCTTGGAGCCTGGGGTAAGGGGGAGAGAGATTGTTTCCTGGCCTGCCATCGGGAACTCCTTTTGCGAATAAGTAAAGGCTGTTCAGAGAGCTTTATAATATGTGGACCGGAAATATCGCTGTGATGGTATAAAAATGTGTAACAAAATTCAATGTCAATAATTTTATATTTGCTTAATAAGAAAGGCGACGGCCACTGTTCCCGTATTTCCTTATTCCTTAAATACGCTTGAATAAGTGAGGTGAACCTTTCCAGGATATCGAAAGGTTCACCACTTTACTTAACGGATCGTAACGATTCCGCTATCCTGCCTTGGTGGGCTTTCAGTCTAGCGAGATACTGATTTGACCGTCCGTTTATCAGTCAAGGGTTGGCGCCCCGCTGCTTTTGCCGCCGGAAGAAATTCGTTGATGGAAGTAATCTTCCCGGAAGGGAACTCTATTGTGCACACGTTCCAGATATCGCCTTCCGCGACCATTCTTCTGTTGCCGCCCAGAGAGAAGATTTCCGATTGTTGACCGTTGACGCTGACCGACACGTTTACAACAGTCGGCGAAGTCTGTCCGTGCGTTTCGTAGTAGTGAACATAGAGCAGGTATGTTCCCGGCGGCAGCGTCCTTGCTGTTATATGCTCGGGACCATAACCGTCTGTATCGTCCACATCCAGTGTGGCGCCCCACGTGGAGATCATGTTTGCGAAAAAGCAGTCGTCACGCAATCCGTCTACCCCTTCAATGGGAACAAGGTGAAGATCGACATCGCTCAGGTCGGTATTCCACCAGAGGGTGGTAAAGAGGATGTCGCTGGAAAACACTCCCGTCACAATAACCGATTTCTGATATTCAACACCGCCTCTGGTTGCTACTGTTATTAAGTTTTCCCCCGCTCGCAGTCCGACGGCCTGTTCAAAAGAGCCGTCCGGGTTTACCGAGAGGACTTCCGACTGTCCGTTTACGATGATGTTGGCGAAGAAGTACCCGGTGTTCGGTATAATTTGCCCTTTTACCACACAGCGCCTGTCGGCTATGGAACTGCTGTTGCTCGGTGAGTCAAACCGGATTTCGGGATGGGATGTATTTATGCCGCCGAGGGTCAGACTTGCATCGCTGTAAGGGCTCAGCGTAAACTTTGAGACAAAAGCGGTAAGCATGTCCCTTTTGTAAAATAAAGGAAGTGCCTCATATGCTTCTCGAATAGTTTTCCCTCCAGCCATCAATTCAATCATGCGCTCATTGGTTGAGTTTCCGTTACTATTATACCATGACCAACCTGCATATGCTGCAATGCCAATATCCGACAATACCTTCATAAAAGAATCGTATTTTGCTCCTTTACAAGATGAAGATAAAAATAATGCATTGTTAAAATTATTGTTTCCGTATTTCAATCTCAGGTACTTCCCTGTCATTGCGAAAACAGCTAATTTATATGTGTTATAAGATGGTCCATAATCAATGTTCATCCTGGTCATCATATCTTCAGTCCAAAGTGTTTTAACGTCTGGATATTTAACCCAATCCCACAATATAGCTGTAGACATCAAATATTCAGTGCCATTCAAACTTCCAGTACCATGGCCATTGTAAACTAATACAGAGTATTGTGATAATTGGCCAAGCTTTTCGAGTGTGCCATCTGAACCATACAATTCGGTGACGATAAATCCTGCACGCTCCAGTGATTTTTTCATGCCCGTGAAGTTTTCTTTATGCGAAGCATAGCTGGGATCGTCGTAAAGAGTATTTATTAAAACAGCTTTTCGATTGCCCACTACTCCCTTCATTGTTACATTGCGTGCCGACACTGATTTTGTCGTTTGTGTCATGTTTTCAGGAATATCCGCCGGTATTGTCGGAGTAGGAGCCTTTTTTATCCAAACTTCTCGTCCTCCACCCTTGTATTTCACCTCAAGATTGCCGTCGACAACAGAGGCGGACTCAATGTTGGGGAGCGTCAGGGCAAAGTTCTTTGCATCATTCAATGCTGTCTCACTGCCAGGTTCGGCGGCATTTGATAGTTTCTCTGAAATACTCTTGCTTGAATCATCAAATTCCTTGATCTGCGCTTCCGTGAAGCTGGAACCGTTCGAAAAGGATGAGGATCCGCTTCCTCCCCCGCCGCATGCGGTAAGTGCGGCGAGCAGCATCAGCGACGTCAAGAGATGCAATGTTCTGGTCAAGCGCAATTTCATGGTGTACCTCCTGTTTGGTTTGGCCAAAGGGCCGGAATTGACCGAGGCGCCCTGGAGCAGAAGCAATTTTCTTCTCCAGGGTAGCTCGGGATACGGACAGAACTCGTTTCTCCTAGGATAGTGGTTCAACCTTTACATATCTTCTGTAAGCCCGAAGGAACTCCTCCCTGATCCTTTCCGGCTGGTTGGATTTGATCCTGATGGTGGCGATCATCTTTCTTCCGGATTTTTCGATCATGAAGTTGAAGATTGAAATCTCCGAAAAGCCGGTGCCGCGGTCCGCGCTGAAGGCGCCCGACGCCTTGTCCGTCTGGAAGATGCTGAATCCCATGTCGGTCACGGCCTTTAGCGCCTTGGTGTACGCCACATCGTACCCTGCGCCGCTCACCGCCAGCTCATTTACCTGCTCGCTCTTGGTTTGGAACATCAGGCTCGCGCAGCCGCAGAATGTTGAAACCGCTGCCAAGGCAATCACCATCAATGTTATGTGCCGTCGTAACGATACTTTTCTCATGCTTGATCTCCTTTTCTGTTTTTCGCGGATTTATCAACTGCGCCAATGTGAATGCAAAACGACGCACTTTGCATTTCACAACAAACTTTATGATGAAAAGGATTGATGGTATTGCAAAAAGACATTCCTGAAGCGGTTTTTGGTCGGTTATCCATCCTGTAACCCACTGAAATCATGATTGTTCGATAGAATCACCCGGTATACCGGATCGAATTTGCGAATGCGTCAGGATTGGAAAAGCGTATCCTGGAGACGAATCCGTACACGTTCAGGTCCACATGCTGGCTTGCAGGGGAAGAGGGATTAACAGGTTCAATGGAAAATGAATCGTGTAAGAGGAGTTTTTATAAATGCATATTGCAGCCGTCACAAAGGCAACCGCCTGTGTTTCGATAGGTCGAGGCTATACCTCATCCCTGAGCCACGACAGCTGTTATCATCGCTCACAAGAAACCGCCATCCAACCCGTACGCGTCCTGAAACTTTTTTGTTTCTCATCAGCTGAAATTTCTTGAATGAACGTGTGTTATCTATTACTATCTCCCTGCAATTTAAGGTTTTGTTAACTCGAAAACGTAAAATGGCTAAAGCTTCCGGTGCATTTCATGACGCGGAAAGGAGGCATGACAGGTGGCCGATAGGCGTATGGAGCAGGGGATGAACGAGGTGGGTGTTATTGATTTCTCTCAGTCGACCGATGAGTCTCTGGCAGGTTTGTGCATCTCCGGAGACCGTGACGCCTGGGAGGTATTTGCCGAGCGCTTTGATGCGCTCATTCTCAATACGATTCAACGAATAATACGTAGCGCCGACTATGGTTCGGCTGCTGAAACCTTTTTCGAAATAGAAGTGTCAAAAATTCACCTTACTATCGTTACCAGACTTAAGGAAAAGAATCTGCTGGCAGAGTGCCGTGATTTAAGCGGGCTTAAATCATGGCTGAGGACCGTTGCCGCAAACCAGGCCGTCACCCACCTCAGAAATCTGGCGAGCCGCAATAATCTTTCGAGATTGTTTTCCGAGACGACCATGGATTCCCTGCAACGGGAATGGGGTGAGGATGGTGTAATAACCCTCGGCGATATGGCGCCCGATGACGACGCGGAACTCGACAATATTCAAATACGCCTGAGGCTCCTTGCGGTAACGCAGGCGGTACTGGAAGAAATTGCATTGGAAAAGAACAGGCGCCAGGCGTGGATATTGCGTCTCAGCATCGTTGCCATCCTCTCTCTGGATGTGGAAGAGATCGACGAGCTGGTATTGTTCAGTTCCCTGCCTGAAGGTGAGGTGAGGGTTGCCGTTGAATCGATAGTCGCTGAAGTGGCGAAAAAGGAGCGACAAAGAAAAATCGCGATTGGTTGTGCTGTTAATTTATGGCACAAGATTCGTCGCCTGGAAGCACGGCTTCGCGATGTGCGCAACAACCCCGAGAAATATTCTGTCACCATGGCAGGGGAACTGGAGGAGAAGATTGCCGCCGCCGCCTCGAGGCGAGAGCAATTGCTCGCTGCCGGGATGCGCATTCCCCGCCCTTCCCATGAGCAAATCGGCAATCTGGTGGGAATGTCGGAAAATCAGGTGTCGGTGAATCTGAACAGGGTGCGGGAAAAAATCCGCGCCAGAACAATCAAGCGACTGAAGCTTGATACACTCCCGTGAGCAGGTGAAACCTATGGAAACTGAAAAACAACGTATGCCGCAGGCAAGCCCTGCGGTGGAATATACGTGCTGCCGCTTTGAGGAGAAAGATTTTCTCGCCTTTCTGAGGGACGAAATGCCCGATCCGCTGGCGGAAGCGTTCGAGAATCATATTGAGGCCTGTGACGAATGCGCGATACGCCTGGGTGAGTATGATGAGTGGCTCAGGTTATGGCAACCCAATCCCTCAACCGGAGAGAACAATGCGGAAGGATAGAGACGAGCATAGGATGTGAAGTCATGCCGAAACTGGTACACCTCAAAGAATGCGGCTGCAACCTGACCACTGAAGCCCGGGACGGTACGCTTCTGCCTGTGGTAGGCAGAGAGGACGTCATCGATCGAATTATCGAAACGCTTTGCCGCTGCACAAAGCGCAACCCGCTGCTGGTGGGGCCGGCCGGCGTGGGCAAGACAGCTATTGTGGAGGGCTTTGCCCAGAGGATCGTCAGGGGAGACGTGCCGTCTTTTCTGTCGGGTTCAACGCTGATTCTTCTTCAGCCGACGGCCATTCTGGCCGGAAGCGGCGGTCACGGCGCCTTGGAAAGGAAAATGCTGGCCATACTGCAAGAGGCGACCCAGCCGGGTATCATTCTTTTCATCGACGAGGCCCATGCCATCATCGGCGCCGGAGGGATGCCGGGCATTTCGGATATTGCCAGTTACCTGAAACCGGCGTTGGCAAGGGATAAGATTGCTTGCATCGCTGCCACTACTGATGACGAATTCCGGCGTTATTTTGAACAGGACAGCGCCTTGGAGCGGCGGTTTCAGCCTATTCGTGTCCAGGAGATGGATGAGTGCCAGGTTCTTGCCGTTCTGTCCGCCCGCCGCGACTACCTGCATAAGGAGCGTCGCGTCTTCATCGAGGATCGTCTCCTTCAAGGCCTCTTCACCTGCGCCAAAAAGCACCTGCGCAACCGTAACTTTCCCGACAAGGCGGTAGACCTTCTGGAACAGTGCGTCGCGTCAGCGGTGAAACGGGGCGTTTCAACACTGACCCCAGGCGAGGCCGACTCAGTCGTACGCACAATGATTGGCATGCCCCTCGAAATCGGCGAACGTATCGAAATGCTGCGACAAACGCTTGACGCGCGCAGTCTCTTGACGGTGGCCGATCGTGCATGCCTCGTCGATAAACTTCAGATCACCATGCGCGGCTACGATGTGCGCATGTGGTGTCCCAATGCAACCCTGCTCTTTGTGGGGGAAGCGGCCCGTCATGCACGGGTTGTAGCCGAAACAATCTCTTCCTCCCTGTTCCAGGATGGTGACCGTGTCATTACCATTGACCTTGGCCGTGTCCGCACACCTGAAGACATTACCCTCCTCCTGGGCGCTCCTCCCGGGTACATCGGCTTCAATGAAAACGTCCCCCTGCACCGGGTCAAGCAGCATCCGTGGTGTGTTATTCTCCTTGAAAATATCGATAGCTGCCATCCGCAGGTGCAGCGGGTGGTGGGACAGGCCCTTCAGGACGGCTTTTTCGTGGACGGACGGAATTCAAAAATATATCTGGGCGATACCATTGTCATCTTTACCGCGCCGCGCATTCGCCATGAAGGGGTTATCGGGTTCCAGTCTGATGCCGCGGATGGTTGCGCCGCGATGAGCATGGTGCAGGGCAGCCTTGACGAAAGCATTCTTTCGCACCTCGATCTTATGTGCCGGGATCTTGTGCCAGGGGGCAGAGTCATGGGCAGGGAATGGATACGGAACGTCCTGCTGGAAAGAGAGGTGAAGAGATATCTCGGCCTTGGCATCAGACTGAGATGGGATGAGAGCTTTGTAACTTTGCTGGAAAAGCGGGGCACTGCTCAACTAAGCGAACAGGCATGGGAACGTATCCTTAACGAGGAGATAAGTCCCGCAATCCTGTCATGCGTTGGTGACAACGTCCATGAGGAAAAGAATATCGTCATCAGGTGTGTGGGGGATAGAATCGGAGTGGAATGCATAACGCGGTTGTAGCAGGTTATCAGGCATTTGCGAACACAGGTAATTTCACTAAAGTTCGGCTTTCGGAGATTGACATGAAGCGGTTTATATGTGTGATGGTCGTCATTGGTTGTTTTATCGCCGGTTGTGACCTCCTGCCTGTTGGTTACACGGAGATTAAGGATATTCTTCAGAATCCGGCCCAATTCGAGGGGAAAGAAATAAAAGTCAAGGGTGTTGTTGCTGAAGTATTTAAAATTCCTTTCGTCGAGATTAAGATGTATTCGCTCAAGGATGGAGGAAGTGAAATCATTGTCATAACTAATGGCACTTTGCCGGGAACGAATCAACATGTAAAGATCATAGCCTTGGTAGACAGTACAATGATTATTGGCAAGGAATCTATCGGAGTTAAGCTGAAAGAGATAAAGAGATTATAGCGGCCCGGGTAAGAAAAAATTAGCTTGTTGAGTAATTTTATTTTATTGATAACAATCCCATGCAATTTATGAAATGCACTTATGAATTTACATGGCTATTATCAGTGATACTATTTTAAAAAGGTAATGTAATGGATAAGGAGATGCTGTGTTATGATATATCACAGGTTATTTTTGACTGTAGTATTGTTCCTCTTCTTTTTCTATTGCCCTGATAAAGCCCTTGCTCGTTTGGTCGTTGTCGTTTACGACAATTCAGGTTCCATGGATGGCTGCCCGCGCGATGACAGGGGAAGGATAACATCCAATTGCGACAACCGCTTTGCCTACGCAAGTTACTCGCTTCAGACTCTACGGGCGTTGATGGGACCGAAAGACCAGTTGTCCGTAGTTTTTACCAGTTCTCCTGGAATCGTCTGGTATAGCGGTGGCAACACCATTGGAGATATAGCGCATATTCGCGAAGTCACTTCTAAGCCGCAGGGAAATACTCCCCATGCCACAGTGGAAAAGGCGCTTAACGTGCTCAAGGAAAGCAGGGATCCCGATCGCTGGCTGGTGATGATCACAGATGGCCAGTTTCAGACTCAAAAGGATGTCCCGAGTCTTCTGGACTCATTTCTTGCTATGCATTCCAGAGGGCTCAAGGTTCTGTTGCTGGGCCTTGGGGACGGCGTTAATAATTCAATTTTCCATATCTGGAAGGAAAAGTCCGGCGCGAAAATTTACTACGCCAAGGCAGCCGATGACATCCGCCTTCAGATGCAGCAGATTGCTGCAATCGTTGCCTCCAGTACCGACCGGGGCCTCCAGGTGAGCGCTAAGGGAAACTCCGTTTCCTTCGTTCCGATTTATCCGCTACGCAGATTCACCCTGCTGCAACAGACAACACACGGACGTTCGGTAAACCCCCGGAGCGCCTTTTCCGGAAACAACCCGCTTGAAGTCTCCTCATCCCTCTCTACCCAGACCCCTACCCTCAATGACTTGTACGGCTGCGTCAATCAGGTGTGGGGACGGGGCGCCATATTAATACCAGCAGGAGTCCCGGTGACCGTTACCTTTGATCGCCCCGTGGATGTGACTGGCCTTACCGTCCTGCCGGAAGTCGATGCGCGACTTGATGTCAGGCTCACGGATGAGACCGGACATCAGGTACGGCGTGATGGCGCGGTTTTCAATGCCTGCCTGGAGCACGGCATCTTCATCGAAGCTCGTTTGCTCGGATCTTCGAGCGCGCCTCTCGAGGGTGCGGGCGCCACGGCAAGAGTTGATTACGGCGGTCAAATTACTCAGCTTGCTTGGGACCGGCGCCGAAAGGCCTTTACGGGTTCCATAACCGTTTCGCCCGGTACGCTTCCATTTCGGGTGGAGGTCGTGAATCTTGGGTATATCTACGCAGTTGACGCAGGGCAAATTCGAGCGCGAAACGATTGCCCTCCCCGTGAAATTACCTTTTTGGCTCTCCGGAATGGCAAACCGACGACAACATGGTCGGAGAACGTCATGGCTCTGGACGGAAAGACCCCGTTCGAGCTTGTCCCGTTCATTGACGGTCGTCCCATGACGAAGGGGGAGGCCGCCAACTGGAAATGCAGCGCCGACTCCCCTACCTTGCCAGTCGAGATTCGCCCTACCGGAAAGGGGGGATGGTATATCACGCCAAGAGAGCGCTGGTGCACCCCCTGTCTGACCCCGACCGGCACTTTTTCTGTCCGGGCTGCCGTCGGGGCTGTTCCTGCCCGAAATACTCCTCGTGATATCCTGTTGACCCTTACCCCATCGCGCCCCTTGACCGGCAAGGACAAGGTGATCCCTCCGCGGGTAATGACAGTTGACATTGCCAACCCCGGCGTGATTTCCCGTTGCTGGAAACTGGCGCTGTATATCCTCGTGGGACTTTTCTTGCTCTGGTGGCTATTCGGCATTTTCAAGAAAAACCGATTTGCGAACGGAGCGTCTATCAAATACGAGCGTGGAGGGACTAATCCACGGGCCTATACTGAACCGCTCAGGGGTTCCTTTTTGAGTCGCTGGGTGTTTCCATACAAGCCTGAGAATCGATTGATAGAAGGAATCTTCTTCAAGGCGGGCGGAAGTGGAAGCTACGTAATGGTTTCAAAGGAAAGCCTTGTAAAGGGGATGAGAGTTGCAGGTGACAGGATTGATGATGTGTCAAACCCGCGTGATCTCAAACTCTGCAACGGCGAAAAGATACAGATAGAAGGCGCTACTCCAAAAACATATACCTATTCAAATTGATTTGTCCGGCGCTTGATAATCACCAAGATTGTTTGTCAGGTTTTTCTCTTAATCCCGTTACAGTTATATAGGTCAAAGACTGGGACAGCTAATACAAAACCGAATGAACACCTGAAAGGAGAATGTAATGGTAATTGTTCCAACGCTTCTGGTAGGTCTAGGTGGTATCGGCTCACTGATCGCGGACAGGGTATACGGCATGGTACCGATTCACATGCGCGAGCGGGTCGGAATTCATGCCTTTGACACAAATGTGAACGACATCAGCAAACTGGCGCATCTGGGAGATACCAAAGTTACCCAGACCAGCGCAGCCTGGTCGGTAAAACAGTATCTGCATCAGACGGACGACTCGGTCAAGGATTGGTTTCCCTATGAAAGTCCAGAGATACTGCGCAAGCTTTTGACAGAAGGCGCCGGACAGGTGCGTGCCGTATCCAGGCTTGCCTACCGTGCTTCCATAGAAGACGGTAAGCTGAAAAAGCTGGAGGACGAGATTACCCGGCTTCTCAGGGTTTCTGGCGACGGATTGACTTTGAGTTTGAGGATCATGATCGTCAGTTCCCTTGCAGGCGGCACCGGCGCGGGCCTCTTCCTGCAGACCGCGCTTTTTCTGCAGGATCTTGTGAGAAGCCGTTATAAGAAGGAAAATGTGCTTATCAGAGGCGCGTTCATTCTGCCGGACATACTTACCAGCACAAATACGCTTGATGAGCGGGAATGGAAGAATGTGCGGTCAAATGCCTATGCCTGCCTCAAGGAACTGAACGCGGTCATGGGGGCTGCATTGTCCGGGGGGGATGGCCAGGGTATTACCATTGAACTGGAGTACAAACCCAACCAGGTTGATGAGCGGGGAAGAAAAGACCACGCAATCCCAGAAGGGATGATTCCTTATGAGTTCATCTTTCTCTTTGACTACGAGAATGCGTCCGGAGAGAACATAGGTTGTTTCGAGAACTACCTAGATCAGGTGGTGAATACGACCTACCTTCAGCTGTTCAGTCCCATCTCGGGAGAGATGTATTCCGAGGAAGACAACCAGATCCGTGAATTGGCTAGACAGGAAGGGATGAGCCGTTTCTGTGGCGCCGGCATCTCAAGACTCGTATATCCGTATTCTGAGATACTCCGGTATTGCGCACTGCGTTGGGTCACGGATTCGCTTTCAGGCAAGTGGCTGAAACTTGATCATCTGTATGAGGAAGAACTTAAAGCATACCAACGGGACATCAAGAACGGCATCTACAGCGAGAAACCGGAAATCCATGACCGCTACCCCACATTGCTTGAAGGGCTTGCCACCGGTGAGAAGCCGGATCGTTTTTTCAGGCTGATCCATAATTCACTTCATACAGTTCTCGAACAAGGTCAACTTGGCGTTCCCAAGCATGAAAAATTCCTTTCAGCCCTGGAAAACGAGATAACCCGCCTGACCGACCTGGAAGCCTCGAGATATGCCTATGCCCTTGATGAAGGAAAGCTGAAGATAAAGAAACATGCTGCAAACGAGATTGCCACGTTTGAAGGCAATCTTATTGAACTCCATCGACTCGCCAAGGAGTTTGTTAGCAAGTCGGCGACATTTCTGCTTCAGAAAAGCGTGTTTCAGGACTATGACGAGCCGTCATCGGTCAGCGGCGAGGAATGCCGCCTCAATACCTGGATACTCAGCAAGAGCGAACCTCTCCATCCGGTTGGGGTGCGATCATTTCTGTTTGCCCTGTTCGGCCTTATTGACAGGCAGATCAAGGAGCTTGCGGCCCGCAATGAAGAGCTAGAAAAGCAGTTGAAGGCATACGATACTACCTTTGACGACACGGACACCGAACAGGTGGAATCGGCCGAAGACCGTGTCAGGGCAGCCTTGAACAAGAAGTTCTACAAGACGCTCTTCAAGAATGATTTCAAGGAATTCATAGAGGAATACCAGGACAAGGCCTCACGCCAGCAGAAACGGATCAACGAGTACCGGCTTACCAAGCTCAAGGAAGTGGTCTATACCAAACTGCGCGAGCAGGTGGCTGAAATGAACATGCGCTGGAAGATCTTTTTTGGTAACCTGGAAGTTGCGGCGGACGCCTTGCTCAGTGAGCAACTGCGCCTGCAGACCAGGCATGACAACTCTCCCGACCCGACAGTCAAATATGTCTTTGCCGGTAAAGATCTGAAAGCCAGGTGCTGGGAGGCATTGCGTAACGACTATGCCGCGGAGGAGATTCCCACGGACATCGCACGAACTATTTACGTCGGACAGTATAAAAGGTTCTGTGGCGCCGCGAGGGGCGAGAGGGTCCTGACGGAGGATGCGGAGCGAACGTTGGAGAACTTCAGCAAGGATGTCCTTGACTGGTGCCACAAAAAACTCGACCAGGACGGCAGGCTCGACATAGATATCATTACCGCCTTGCGCAGGGAAGCGGAACTTCTCTATCCTTCCTGGGATCAAACACGGATCGATGAGTACATCGGGCAAGAAGTGAAATCACTGGTCAATCTGGCGCAACCTTTCGCGCCGATTACACAAAGATCGGCACACATGCGGAAGTGGGGCATCAACGGAGTCAGCATAGGTATGCTGTCTCAAGCACAGGTGAATGAATTGTTCACAGGTAAAGAGAATGTCGACGATGCCTTCTCATCCCATGAAATAATTTGCTACCATTCAGTTTATGGACTCACGGCAAGCGATTTCCCTAAGTTCTACGCAGGAGACGAGATAAAGCAGCCGGGCGTGTACTTCCGCGCCTATCACGACATCATTACCATCTTGAATACCAAGGGACATTCCAAAGAGATCACGCCGCACCTGGACAAACGCTGGCATCTGCCGGCCTACATGCCGGACCTTAATGCGGCGGCCGCGGAACAGGACAGAAAGAGGATCAACCGGGCGTTTATCCTAGGCAAACTTTACGAGATACTTGCCGCCGACATGGAAGACGGCAGGTTGGTATGGATATATTACGGGGCAAATGGTCAGGAGACGGTTAAAGCCCGCGGCAGGAAGGTAGATGGTGTGCCGTGCGCTCTTCACGGTGCGCTCAGATTCAACCCGTCTGTAGTTGACAGGGTATTGGCTGATGTCCAGGTGCGGATGGACAAAGATCGCAGACGGATGGCGGGAGCTGACAGGCTTGCCGAACATGGTTTCGTCAAGGGGATGTTCAGTGAAGATCACGGTATGCTCGACTGGTTGTATGCATATCCAGAGGGTGAACCAGGGGATGAAAGATTGCCAACGATCATAAACAAAGAGCTGCGTCCGCTTCTCCTTGACGAGATCACGGATTATTGCGCGCTTGTGTTTGGCCGCCATCAGACGAACCTGGCTAACGGGGCGGCCACGGATCTCATGAAGCAGATGATCAGTAGCTCGAAGCGGTTGGCCGAGGCGGCGGACAGAGACAGTTATGCGAACTCCTGGAAGAGATACATAGAAGACAGGATCGAGAAACTGAACCTGCCATGATGACTTTTGTCCTTGATTACCACGGGTTCACGGATGTCATGCGGCCGGCGGAACCGTTCTTTTACCGGGAGCTGGCCGCCGGCAGGCTGCATGTCCTCGCCGCGGACATATCCACGCCCGGGCAGACTGCTACGGAAATTCACCTTCTGATGCAGGAGCGATGCAGCACTGTCTGCCGTCTGATTGTCATCTTGCCATTGACAGGCGATGCTGCCACGTTCAATCCTGATGTTACTGTTTCCAACCGCCTGTGGTCTATCCGAAACCAAGTAATCGGACAGTTAAAAAATAGAGGTTATGAAGTTCAGCCGGGCCTTGCCATCGTTGCCGATTTCGTGATCGGCCGTGAAAGTTTAACCGGTAGACCTTGTGCCGATGATGATGCTTCATGCAAGCTCTGGGAACTCGATACGCTCGGTATGACCTCGTCGTTCACGGATTTTCCTTTTCTGTTCAGCCAGACAGATGTTGAGCTTATAGGTGCAGATTGGTGTGATATACCCATTCTTGATGGGAATGATCATGCCGACTGGAGGCTGGAGCAGCTCAGATCTTCCGATGACCATTATATTCTCGGCCAAAAGATTGAATCCGTGAAATCCGCTTTTATCACGCTTGTTACGAAGAAGCGTAAATCTCTCTCAATAACCACCGCAGCCGAAAGCGCCCCATCCATTTACATGGAGAAAGCGAGATTAGAACAGGTTGCATCCGCATTTATCGGGGATCTTGAACGTCGGAAGCGAGACGACACGATTCAAACTCTGGTTTCCTATTCGCCTGTAAACGAACTCGGATGTGTCCTTGCTCGGGAGTACGGAATTCTCCATGATGAACACTTCACCCTCCTCCATTTTCCATTACGCCTGAAACCGGATATCTACTATTGTCGAGATTCGTTCCGGCTGGCCCTCTTTCTTGCCTTGGCCGTATCCGATATGGAAACGGTCAGTGAATTTTATGGCGGAAGAGAACAGCTCTATACGATAGCTGTCAGTGAACAGAAAGAGAGAATGAATGAGGTTTTCTCCGCATGGATCGTACGGCTGAAGAGAAATGGGGAAGAACTTGCTAGAAAAGCCGAGGAGCTCCAGTTCGGCAGGTACGACAGGATCTATACCAGCGATTGCACCGTTGTCGCGACATTGGACGAGCAGAAAAATCCTCTACCTGAAATGCCTTCCGCGCCGTATTTCCTTCCCGCGGGAGGCGGGCTCGATGAAACCTTCAAAATCTGGATGGGAAAGGCTGAAGCGCTCGGCGGAAGACTCACTGCCGAATCGGAAAGTATTCTTGAAGACGCCCGAAAGAAGACGTTTGCCAAGGACAGGAAGCGTGAGATGACGTCCTCAATCGGGCTCAAGGAAGAACGGGAAAAGCTCGGAAATGAATACAAAGAGGCTTATGAGGCCGTCTTGCGTCTGAGGGCGGCCTTTGCGCCACCATCATGGGAGTGCGCGGCGATCACCACGTCACGGAAGGAACTTGAATCAGCAGCGTCCAGGCGGCCACGCAAGCGGGCCGGATGGCGGACCCTTGCCGTCGCTGTGCTCGCGGCGGCATTTCCCTGGGCCGGAGGCGCAATGCCGCAAGCCCTTCTGTATCCGCTGCTGCACTCGGTTGTCCCAATACTTACCCTGGCAGTGGTTTGCGGGGCATTCTGGCTGATAATCTATTTGCGCAAACGGAAGGTTGACGAAGCGGCGGAGGGTCTCAAAAAAGCCGTTCAGGTATGGCTGTCCGGCATAGTGGCCTCGTTTTCCGAAGGGAAGGAATTTCTGGGAGCGATATGTAAACTGGAGACCCTTCGGCAGAACGTGGAGAGCCTTGAGAGGGTCTATGAGAGCAATATGGGCAAACTGTCAATGCTGGACGCCCACAAGAAACTTGTTGCGTCTCATCTTGATAAGGCTGAGACGGTAATGAGTTGGTTCGAGCTGACGCAGGAGTCAGGAGCCGAAACTTATTCATACGGTTTGAATGAGATTGATTATGAATGTTCAGTGGTTGAAAACGTAGCTGTGTACGTTCCAACGCCATTGAGGAAGGATGTGACTCCCATTAAGATAAATGTTTGGCAGAGGGCGAGCAGTTTCCAGTCTTCCATTCTAGACGGGATGATCTCCCTGGAGTTAAAGCCGGTTGCCTCAGTACACTTTGGCGCCAGAGAACCTGGCAGGGGGACATTGTGACAGCGACCTTCAAGGTTCTGACTTTGATTCTCATCCTTTACGGGCTAGCCCTGCTCGGGCTTTGCAAGCTCAACCTTGAGCGAGGGAAACGCTATCTTCAGTGGAAATATGTCCGTTTAGTGTTTGGCTTTTCACTTTTATTGATTTCACTGCTTGGCATATACCTTCCGAACAGTATCGATGTCATTCTCCTAAATGTTTCCGGTATCATTCCGGGGTTTGACTCTCCCGGAAACATACTCCTGACGCTCAATCTACTCCTGCTGCCGCCAGCATTAACCGTGAAGTTCTTTTTGCTGAGGACTGCCAGGAGGGGGGCTGCGAGGGAACCGGCTGTACCGCCACCGGGATATGAGTTTCTCCGGAATGTGGGAATTCATCTCAAGAAAGACTGGTATTTCCCCGGGGGGGCGCTCATTGCATGTGGGTACGCCGCTTTGTTCCCCCTGCTGTTTATGCTGATCCCCTATCCATTGCTGATCTCACTTCCCTTTTTCCCGATTCTGGCGGTGCTTGTTCTTCTGGAAGCCGGGTGGTATCTGGATGGAGAACCATACAAAGTGGAGACGGTAACTGGGGGGCTGGCCGTTGAGAACAAGGGCAAGTTTTCCGATATCTGGGAAAAATATCAGGAAATATGGGGGGACAGGGTACTCGCGGCCTATCGGAGACGAGTTGACAACGGCCAGGAACATCAGGATGCGGGCAGGAGCCTGTTGAAGTTCAAGGATCTGCTTGCACGCAGGAAGAACATCCTGATAAGGGGCCAGGAGCATACCGGCGCTTTCAGGGAGGCGCTGCTCCGCGCCTGGGACACTATTATCGACGGAAACAACATTGTGGTGTTTGTCAGGGATGGTAAGGATACTGAAGAAACCGTCGATTACATGAGGGGCGCACTTCTGGCGCTCATGCCGGCTTCAAAAAACGTGGCACAGGCCTGTTCCTTTTCAGATATGCTGACAAATGGGGATATGCCGCGAATACTCGTATTGACCTTGCAGGATGTACACTATTCCGGGGGGTGCCCGAGACTGAAGGAATTCTCCAGAAAGACTCGGCTGGCAATCTTTCCGGACAGCGTGGCGATATTCTCCGCCCCCCTGCTGGCACAGCTGGCGGTACATTACTTTACCTCGTACCTGCCAGAGGACAGACTTCAGGTCGTTGTGCTGGAATCCAGTCGCTATCATGCGGAGACAGCGCTGAAGAACATAATGGCGCGTGATTTCGAGGACCTGCTGCTTCCTTCCACCAGACCCCGTCATGAGGAAGTGCTGGTCTGGAAAAACGAAGGGAATGAATCCTTTCAGAACAGGGTGTTTGAGAGGTCCTCAACATTCCATCTCGGCGCCGAGCCGGTTCTTTCATACCTTGCGTCGGTCTACAAGGTTCGCCCCCTCGTCCAGATGGAACAGCACAATCTCCCCTGGCTTCAGCGTTGTGAGGAATTGTTAAACCATCGAAATCAGGGTTTTTTCATGCTACGGGGGGATAACGCGTCTTCCGACGGGTTGTCTGAAGGAGTTTTGGAATTCCAGCACAGGATATGGAGCCGGGCGCCCGCCGATGACACATTCATTACCGCTCGGGACGCGGAGTTCAATTTTCCCCGTCTTCTGGCCTCGCTTCGCGTCAAGGGGAACACGGAGACCTTTGTGCAGATTGTCTCTCCCCCGTACCTGTTGCGTGACTACCTGGCTGCCAACCTGGAGTATTTCATCAGCGAACCGGTTCTGGAGCCCTTTGCGCCCAATCCCAGCCGCCTTTCTTTCACCAGGGCGCTCGCACTGTTGTATTTCATGATGCAGGGGAATCAGGACGAGAGACTTCTGATGCCGCTGATCCGCGATGTGGATTCCGGATATGTTAATGCGTACGAGGCCATCCGTGACATTCTTTTCGACTATTTCGGGGTCACTGGTCCTGTCGCGGAGACGATGATTACTATGAAGCGTTCGTTCCCGTTTGATCCTGTCGCTAAAGCTTTTGTGTCGAAACCCATTGCTACCTTCGGGTTGTCCCAAGACATATTTAATGTGGCGGAGCTGTCATGGCTGAAACGATACGTCTTCTATGCCGAAGACAACGGCATAATTGGAGAGATTCCGGCGGAACATCTTCACCAGTTCGCGTTTCCGGGGAGATACATTGCACTCGGCGGCCAGCCGTACCGAATCAATGATATCGACGATCATCTAATGCGTGTAAACTTGACACCTGATCACACCGCCTCGAAAGACTTTATCTATCGACAGAACCTGACCGTTAGTCTCCGGACGAATAGCGACGCACGCCCATGCCGGTTTTACGAGAAAAGAGAGATTAGAGGTATCCAGGTGGAACGGGAAATGTCGGAGTCATCGTACGAGGTTGTATGCCGCGGCTGGCTCAGGTATGGGGACCACCTGTCAATAGCCAGCAAGGATATTGACTATGTGCCTACCGCTCCCGTCACCAGAATCTACCCCCATGGACGGCTGTTCCGCCTGACCATTGACAGCGAGCTCTCCGTGGGTCAGAACGAGGCTGTAGCCCATGCGCTCGGTTTGATTATTTCGGAGATGCTTCCCACCCTTTTCCCTGAAAACCACCATCTCATCCTGTGCGGATCAGTGGTACAGGCCCCGGGTTCGTTCTACTCCGGGATGGAGGCTCTTGGAAGGCTGGCAGTTAATTTTTCGGCGGCGGAAACACATTGTTTTGCGGATTGTTCGGCTCAAGTCACTCTGTTGGCCGTTGAGGACTCCGTCAGTGACCTTGGTATGTGTCAGGTTCTGTATGAGTCCTGGGAGAAAGTGCTTGAGCTGGCGTATGACTATCTTGACTGGGTTGTGGAAGGCGCTGTTCTGGCGCGGAGTGAAGTCGACGGACTTGAAATTCGCAAGGGTCAGAGAGAGAATAACTCGTTTCTGCTTTTTGGCCTTGAGCGGTATGCGCCGGCGCTCGATCCGGAAAGTGTGCGGGAATTCTTGGCCCGCTTTGGCTACGCATCGGACGAGAATTCCATCACATCTTCGCGCAAGGCGTTCTACGAGGGGAGGAAAACTCCGTACACAATCAGCCCGGACATCATAAAGGGGACCGTGATCACCGAAGAATTTACTGTTGTGTCGGGAGGACTTGACACCACTCCCCATGTCTGTGACTACTGTGCCCGCTCCGCTCCGGCAAACCAGATGAAGAAGATCCATGGTCTGGAGCGTTGCCCAGTCTGCGGCGCAGCGGCGATTGATTCGCAGGAGAAGCTGATGTCGGCCTACGACGAGGTCCGTAAATTCTTTGGCGGCAATCTGAGAGTTACCCTTCGGAACGGGCTTCAGGTGAGGTTCGAAACCGCCGAGACTATTCACCAGCACCTGCAGCGAAGCCTCAACCCCACAGCTGGATTCGACCCTCGTCCGGTTGGGTTCAGCATACGAGACGCCGGGACCATATGTGTTGAGCTGGCTGCTCCGAAGCATGCAATCATGTCCACACTGGTGCATGAACTTACCCATGTCTGGCATGATGACAACCTTGACATGGCACAGATGACCCTCGAAATGTCGGAAGGACTGGCCACCTGGGCTGAGGCTGAATGGCTGAAGGTTACAGGGGCTGCGCCGGAATATCTGGCCATGATCACCTCTCCTTCAAGAATGGATGAATATGGGAGGGGATATCGCATGGTTGCGGAGATGATCAGCGGCAGTGGCGGGGTATCACCTTTTGTGCTGCTGTTGGGCAAGTATCCAAAGAAGGTATCGCCCAATTAGCTTCCCACGCCCCCCTGAGGGGATGCGCCTTGTTGGCGAGTAACTTTTCGTTTTCCGGTTCTTCCGCAACAGTAAGGATGATGATTTGGTGGGAATGCAGCCGGTGGACATTGGACGGACAGCAAAATCAGGTGCCACATCCTCACCTGTATCATTACTCTTGCTTACCTCAGACTCGTAGAACTCAGACTGAAAAGGTCAGGGTATCCAATGTCCGCCGCCTTCGCCATGGAGAATATGCACCGTCTGCATTCCTGTCTATTGTGGAACGCCGGAAAAGGTGAGCCTCGCAGAATGATTGAGGAGCCATCAGAGCTTCAAGCCCGGATTCTGAAGGCATTTGGCCACATGGTGACAACGGGTGGGGTCTTACAACCCATTGGCTCATAACCTGTTGTTATTGCATGCAATTGGTTGCTTTTTTGGAGATTTGCCCTGAAACTCCTGTCAAAAAAAAGATCGTATTGCCAAACGAGGTGAATATGGATGCCAATATAAGAAAAATGTATAACTATCTGCTATCTCATACATTTCCTGGATTAATACTGACATTACAGATCATTTTTGCTCTTCAATGGTTTACAAGCTATGATATTTTCGGGTTGTTCAATAAGCTTTTAATTGGCGAAGCAGGTGTAATAATAGTCGTACTTTTAATAATATACGCAATTTCTACTTTATTTGGGATAATTGTTGATGGAATACATCATTTTTTATTTGAAGATGTTTATGAGCTCTTCAAAAAATTACTAAGTAAAAAACCTAAAAGCCAACTCTCCAATGAAGCAATAATAGATGAAGATGATAAAACTTTCTACGATTGCTTTCCATATAATATAAGCTACGAAGTCTATCAAGATAGAATAGTAGATGACTACTGGTACTATAGTGAAGCATATGCAAACATTAGCATTGTCATGGTCCCAGGGTTCTACCTTCTGTATCATTGGTTGTGTAAGATTTTAAAAGTATGTTTATTTAGTTTCTGTGGTCTATCACCATTAGTAGTTTATGCTATGGTATTACTCGTGATGATATATGAAGCGTTTGCAACACACGCTGAGTTTGACAAAGAACAAAATGCTTTTATAGCATCTTTCTCGAAAAGGATTGTTAACAGTTACACTGAATAAAAATACTATAACACTATTTAACAAAGGTAATACATATGACAAGTCAATCAAATGAGAAAATTAAACACCCTCATGAGGGTGTTTATACGAGGCTTCGCCCTTCGAAAATACACGGTATTGGCGTGTTTGCCATACGTAAAATCGAGAAGGGGATTTATATTTTCTCCGGTGATGACAATCCTATGATTTGGATCAATAAAGAAGACTTGGGTAGCATGCCAAGCGAAATATGGAAACTATATGAGGATTTCGCCGTCACAAAAAATAATGGCACCCTTTACGGATGTCCGAAAAACTTCAACATGTTAACAGTTGGTTGGTATCTTAATCATTCTGAAGAACCTAATGTCGGCTGTGACATAGAAAATGACTATACGTTTTACGCGCTACGAGACATCGCTTGCGACGAGGAATTAACTGTCGATTACAGAGCCTTTAGCGAACAGCCTTTGTTCGGAACTTCTGAAATAGTCTGATGGTTCAACCAAGCGTGGCAGACAGTCTCCGCTACGCTCCGCCGCTGCACTCGCCGCCGTTCAAGTAAGCCGCTGTCACGTGTTCATGCGCAAGTCGCAGCGCTGTCGGGTCACCCGCAGGGGTCGATGATTATCGAATTAATAGAGCAAAGCATGAATATCAGGCAGGGGGGCTAATATGACATTCGAGACAATTCTGACGTCCGTTATTGGCGTAGCAGGTGCTGTGACTGCATAATTTATTTGGGAAAGAAAAATTCGCGACAGAGTTTACGCAAAGAGAATAACTTCCCCAGATGATGAGGATATTCCCGCGTTGCTTGAACTCTACACGCAACTATTCCCAGACGACAAAATACATTACAGCGCAGACGAAATCCGGGATCTTTTTGAGATGCTAGAAGAAGAAGAAGGGCAACGGCCTGTTAAAGCTGATGATATTTTGCTTGTTGCAAAATTTAAGGGAGCAGTAGTCGGGTTTATGTTTTGTCACTATTACCCTGTAAGAAGAAAGGCCATCATCAGTTACTACGGTATAGATAAGAAAGTTCTTGAAGCGCGAAAATTTGCAGCAACAGTTTTGCTGAAACGAATTGATAAATTACTAATAAGAAATCACAAGGAATGTGAATTTCTTTTTTTCGATGTAGCACGCCCAGGACATCAACTCTCTAAAAAGGAAAATAGAGAAAGAAACGCTCGAATGAGTGTATTCATGCAAGAAGCAAGATCCGCAAGAAGAATGGCTTATATTTTTCTAATTGACTACCACAGCCCACGGGTTTCAATGGCTAAAGAAACCTGCGAAACGCCTCTTGTTCTTATGTTCATCCCACTGAAAACTCAATTCCCTGCTACGATACCGAAGTCGCAATTTATGACCTTCCTGAAATTTATTTTCTTTGATTGCTATGGTGATATGTACAGAGTGGATGATCCGAGATTTGAGGAGTACCATAATTACCTCAGAGAGCAAGTAGACCTGTTTGCACAGGTTTTGCCGGAAGAAGTATCTTTGAGTTGCAACAAATTGCCCAACGATTGGTTGTAACCGATCACAGGGTATGAATTTTCCACTGACGACATGATCGATTTTCTATTATGGTCTACCACATGAGGAGACACCATGGCAGAAGCGCTCTATCAAATACGCGGGCGACCGGTCGGGACTGACGATCTCACCGACATCCGCGCCACCATAACAGAGCATTGGGACAAAGGCCGTTCCGCCATCACCCGGGTTCTGTGCGAGCACTGGGACTGGCGTCAGCCGAACGGCCACTATAAGGAAATGGCCTGCCGAGCGCTGTTGCTCTCACTGGAAACCAAGGGGGTTTTGGAGTTGCCGCCCAGAAAGAAGGAGAGTTATCGCGCTCCCCGAAGGGCCGACCGCCAGGTCTTTACTGTTGACGATGCTCCCCTTGAAGGTTCGGTCACCGAGTTTCGCTCTTTGATAATCAGCATGGTGCGCCAGACACCCGACGAAGCGCTCTGGGACTACCTGGTAGACACCCATCACTATCTGGGCCGGCCCTGGATAGTTGGTTCCAGTCTCAAGTATTTGGCCTACCTCGACGGGAGACTCGTTGCTTGCCTCGGCTGGGGTTCCGATGCCGGGAAGGTGGCTTGCCGGGACAAGGTCATCGGCTGGGACCCCAAAACCCGCCAGGCCAACCTGCATAAGGTGGTGAACAACGTCCGCTTCCTCATCCTTCCATGGGTCCGGGTGAAGCATCTGGCCTCCAAGGTTTTGTCCTTCAACCTGCGGGCCTTGCCCTCCGACTGGCGGAATTTCT
>CAYMFO010000026.1:0-31887 GCA_964389825.1 uncultured Geobacter sp.
CCTGGACGATGTGCGCTTCCCTGGTGGTGACTTCGCCGTCCTCGTCGAACCGGAGGGGCATCTCCTCGATGCGGGCATATTGATGGGCGATCCTCAGGATAAGGCGGATGGCCGACCTGATGAATTCTTCCTTTGTTTCCATGACAAGATTTAGTACAGCAACTTAACCATTATGTCAAGGCATAATATTAAGTCCCACCCTATGGCAGAGCGGAAAGCGCTTCTTTGAAAAGTCTCGCGAAATATTTGGGATGGAACCCGGATATAAGCATCGGGGCGCTGAAAAGGAAAGGTTTCCGGGTGAAATCGGCTGAACAGCCGGCAAAGGAGGTCGCGGAAGATAACGGCGTTGAGATAGGCGTCGTTATCGATGCCATGAGAGACTGAGGTGGACACCGGGACAATTGGAAAGCCGGGTAGAGTATCGGGCGGGATGAAACCTGTTCTCTACTCTACCCGGTATTTTTCGCTGAAAACTGTTGCCAATGTGAACTCGCATGGTTTATCGTAACCCGGTGATCTGACAAACCGCAAAGCATGCAAGCGTGACTGGTCCCATCATCGCGACTGATCCTGCTTCCCGAGAAACAAATTATCCCATGAATATCCTTCTCCTGCGCCCCCATCCGGGCAATGAACAGTTCGGGCTCGGTCCCTTTTTCCGGGTCGAGCCCCTGGGACTTGAATATGTGGCGGCCGCGCTGCTCCCCCTGGGCCATTCCGTAACCATCGCGGACCTCCGCTTCCGTCCCGGCGCGGCAACCTGGGTCAGGCGCGCCCGTCCCCGTGTGGTGGGCATATCCTGCCTCCATGCGCTGGAATACGACCGCGTGGTGGAGACGGCCCGGGAGGTCCGCCGCGCCGCGCCGGACGCCTTCATCCTGGTGGGGGGGCATGCGGCGATGGCCTTCAACGACCCACTGGAGGATGATTCCGTTGACGCCATAATCATGGACGACGGCGAAGAGACCATGCCCGCCCTGATACGGGCGCTGGACAAGGGCATTACCCTGGAGGAGGTCCCGGCCTTGCGCCTGAGGACCGCCGACGGATGGGTCTCCACCCCGCCCATGCCCGCCCGCGTCGGCCTCGACCTCGTCCCCCTTCCCGCCCGTGACCTGGTGTCACGCCACCGCTCCGGCTACCACTGCCTGCTGTTCAAGCCGGTGTGGCTCATAGAGACCGCCCGCGGCTGCCCGTTCCGCTGCTCCTTCTGCTCCGTCTGGCAGCTCTATGACCGCTCCTACCGGGAACGGAGCATAGCGGCCGTGGTGGAAGACTTCGCGACGACGGGAGACGCCATATTCGTGGTCGACGACCTGTTCTGGAACAATCCTCCCCGCAGCCTGGAGCTGGCGCGGTCCTTGAAGAAACGGGGCGTGTTCAAGCGCTGGATCCTGGTGCAGAGCCGCACCGACCTCATCTCCCGCGGCGCGGAGCTGCTGGAGGAATGGCGCCCCATTGCCAGGGATTTCGATATCTTCCTGGGGTTCGAGTTCGCCACCGACCGGGGTCTGTCGGGCATCTCCAAGGACGCGGGTGTAAAGGAGAGCCTGGCCGCCGCCGAGGTCGCCCGCTCCCACCGTTACGGCATAAACGGCAATTTCCTCATCGATCCGGACTGGGATGAGGATGACTTCCGCCACCTGTGGGATTTCGTGGCGGCCCACGGGCTTCAGCGTTCCGGGTTCACCCTTCTCACCCCGCTTCCCGGAACCGAACTGTACGAAAAGGACAAGGCCCGGCTGGAAGGACTGCCGTGGGCCGATTTCGACATGCACCACCTTCCGCGGGAACCGAAACTGGGAGCGAAGCGCTTCTGCGAGCTGTACGCGGAGACGTGGCGCCGCTCCATCCTCAACACCTCGGGGGAAAAGAAGCTGATCGACTGGTTGCGCCAGGTCCACCCCCTCCAGATACCTTACATGATAAGGGTCTTGCGCCGCACCCAGGCGATGATGAAACCGGAGACCTATCTCCGTGACTATCACGCCACGCGCAGGCGCCTGGCGGCGGGCGCGTCTGACAACAATGCGGTTATCCAACCCCGACACGGACGGTCCACATGAATTCAAGCGCCTCTTCTCCGCGACTCCTTCTCGTCTATCCCGCCACCCACACCCTGGGCTGGGCGCGGAATTACCAGCTCCCTTCCCTCTCGCTGAAGCAGGTCGCAGCGGCGACACCACTGTCATGGGAGGTTACCCTGGCCGACGAGGTCCACGACACCATCCCCTTTGACGAAAAATTCACCCTGGTGGGGATCACCGCCATGACCCACCAGGCGGTAAGGGCCTACGAGATTGCCGGCGAGTTCCGCGCCCGCGGCGTGCCCGTGGTTCTGGGCGGCATCCATCCCACGGTCCTTCCCGATGAGGCGGAGCAGAATGCGGACGCCTTGGTCATCGGCGAGGCGGAGCCGGTCTGGGAGACGCTGCTGGACGATCTGCTGGCCGGGCGGCTTCAGCGCCGCTACCAGGCGCCCATACCCACGGGGAAACTCCTTTCGGTTCCATGGAAGCGCCGGGAGATATTCAACGGAAGGCGCTACCTCACAACCCAGACACTCCAGGCGAGCCGGGGCTGCCCCTACTCGTGCCCCTTCTGCATCGTAACCAATTATTTCGGCAAGTCCTTCCGCTACCGGGACCCCGATGACGTGCTGGCGGAGCTGGCCACCTTTGACCGGAAGCTGACGGTGTTCCTGGATGACAATCTGCTGGGAGACCCGCTCCGGGCGAAGCCGATCCTGGCGGGAATGAAAGGAATGGGTCTGAAGTGGGGCGGTCAGGCGAACCTCCGCTTCGCGGAGGACCCGGAACTGGTGCGTATGGTGGCCGAATCGGGCTGCATCGGCATCTTCGTGGGCATCGAATCCGTGACCGGCGCCCACGCCAACCACCCCAAGACCGGGAGCCGCTATTCCCAGGAGGAGCTGATAAAAAGGATCCGCGACGCGGGGATCGTGGTGGAGGCGTCCATCATCTTCGGCTTCGACGACCACGACGAGGGAATCTTCGAGACAACGGCCCGCTTCCTGGAACGTTGCTCGCCGAGCCTCACCACCTACCATCTCCTGACGCCCTACCCCGGCACGGCCCTCTTCAACAGCTTCGACGAGGAAGGGCGCCTGCTGCACAAGGACTGGTCCCGCTACAACCACGCGGAAGTGGTCTACCGGCCCCGCCTCATGTCGCCGGAGCGCCTCTACCGGGGATGGGTCGAGACGCGCCGCGCCGACTACACATGGCCCGCCATCTTTTCACGCGTGGCCGGAAACCGTCACGGCATCCTCACCAACCTGGCCTACAACTTCCTGCGCAAGGGACCCAACTCCAGCCTCACCCCTTGACCGGCACGCCGGACGAAGCGGAAACGGCCATCCTATCTGCGGTGGTGGCCGCCTCCCCCTGGATGATGGCCGCCGCCATGGTGATGACTACCTCCTCCATGATAACGGCCGCCGCCGTGATGATGCCAATAACGCCCCCCGTAATACCCGGGAGAGGAAAAATAGAGGCCCAGGCCCGGCCCTCCATACCAGTATGGGTATGATGACCGGTAATAGGGGTAGCCATACGAGTAACTGGAAGCGGACGGGTAGACGGTGTCCGGATAGCCGTAATAATCATACGGATACAACACGCAGCCCGCCAGCAGCAACAGAACGGAACAGAAAAGAAGCCTTCTCATGGTCCACCTCCCCGGTGGTCTTTCTTAGACCTCCTTCCTGAAGTATAGCCCCGAACGGAAAATTTCCCAACAGCGGAAACGGACCTCAGGCTACCTGACGACAATCAGGAACGCCGCTTTGCGCAACGGCTCTACACCCTTCTCCCACGGCCGCGCATAGCGGAAAAACACCACCGTCTCCCCCTTCCCGACGGCGCGGAACCTGAAGACATCGGCCCCGCCGGCGCCGGCAAGCCTTGTCCTTGAGCGGCGGAAGTCACGCCCCTTCATCTTCACGATTCCGCCGTCAACATTTCCTTCAACGATCCAGCCGTAACCGGTGGTCGGATTGGAATCAAGGACAATGGAGAATTCACCGCCCGGCTTTGTCGTAATCGGCGCGGCGGGATCGCTGGAGACTTTCCCTGTGGTGTCGGTAACCATCATCAGCCTCTTTCCCAGGAATTTCCCCTCCGCCGAGAATTCAAAGGCAATCATCGCGGAACCGATCTCCTCGCAGGCGTGACAGCCGTTGCGCAGAAGATAGCCCGCATAAAAACGCTGTCCGCCCCCCGGCGGCGATTCCATCACCGGGAACCCGGAGCTGTAGCGGTCACCCGGCCAGAGGCTTATCCCGGGAAACCTCTTTGCCAGCCCGGCGTAAACCGGGTCCTTTTCCAGGATCTCTTCCAGGGGAGAGCCGGCGTTATCCACGTCAATCAGCCCCGGCTCTCCGTTCACCAGCAGGACGCCCTGGTTCTCGTTGGCCCGGAAGGGATAGGTCACATAAGCGACATCGACCCTGCCCGTATCGCGAAAGTCGCGCATCCATGCCTCGCTCTCCACGCGGCGGGCAAAAGCAACCGCCTCGGGAGAAGCGCCGGACTCCTTCATCACCTTCCTGAAACAATCGCCCAACTCAGGCCCCGACAGATTGCCGCAGCTTCCATGTACCGCGCCGACGAATGAATCCCCGCCATTCCACACCGCCTCCGGCCCGACAGCGCCTTCGGGCCGACCCGGATTTACGGCGGCATCGGCCGCATACCCCCCCACGGCCAGAACCCCGGCAAACAACACCCACATTATCAGAATCCTCATGGTTCCTCCCCTGTCGCGAAAAGTTTTCGGCACATAAGACTCAACTTATGCCCATGATTGATACCCCCACCCTTTCAATCACACCCCGTATTTCAACCAATTCCAACCACTCCCGCGGCGGCGCCCCGGAACATTAGCGATCATCACGCCGGTTGAGTCGGTATCTCCAGATCAGGCTGAGGTCCGCCATAATCGCGTTTATCGCATCACTTATTTCTCCAGCGGCCAAAGCGCGTCCCTGAGCCCGGATGTGCGGTTAATCCGCCTCGATACCGCCGCGAGGAATACTTCTTCATTGCCCCAGATATCCACGTACGCCTTTGCCCTGGTAATCCCGGTATAAACCAGTTCCCTCGACAAAACCCGCGAATCGGATTCCGGGAGCATCAGCAGCACACGGTCAAACTCCGAGCCCTGGCTCTTGTGAACGGTCATGGCGAAGACGGTCTCGTGCGCCGGCAGCCTGAGTGGCGAAAAACTCCTGACTCCGCCTTCAGGCGCCGGGAAGAAGACCCGCGGCTCCCCTCCGGCTTCCGGATCAGGCAGGACCAGCCCCACATCTCCGTTGAACAGCTTCAGGCCATAGTCATTGGCGGTGACCATAAGCGGCCTTCCCGCGTACCACCTGTTTATCGGCTCGATGAGCCCCTTCTCCGCCAGGATTTCCTCCACCAGCCGGTTGACGCCGGCCACCCCGTGCATCCCCTGGCGCACGGCGCAGAGGATACGGAAGGTATCAAAGGCCGCAAGGGCCTCCCCGGGCGTCTTCGCGGCAAGGTATCTTCCGTAACCTTCGACGACGTCGCCTGAAAGGGAGTTTTTCAGCTCGGCCGCCTTCGGGAGGCGCCGCATGCTGATGTCTCCGCCGGCGCCCTCGCCCATGATGGCAAGGGATCGCTTACCATCACCGGAATTGACCGCCCGGCTGACCTCCCCTATCCCGCTTGCCTCGCCGAACCGGTAATTCTTTTTGAGGACCACCAGGGAGTCCGCAAGGGGTGGGAGTTGTTCCTTCCCGGTTCCCGCCGGTACAGTCTCCCCTGCGACCTTGGCCGCGAAATCCGAGAATTCCCCGGAAAACGGCTCGCCGCGGCGCCCGCCGCAGATATCGCCGAGGACGGCGCCGGCCTCGACGGACGCCAGCTGGTCCCTGTCACCAAGGAGAATGAGCCTCGCCTCCGGCCTGAGCGCCGTTGCCAGCTTGGCCATCAGGGGGAGGGAGACCATGGAGGCCTCGTCCACAATCACGGCGTCATGGGGGAGCGGGTTCTTCCTTGAATGCCTGAAACGTATGGAGTCGCCGACAGCGCCCAGGAGCCGGTGGATGGTGGTCACCTCGTCCGGTATCCGGGCCTTGAGCTCATCGCCGCAGTCCAGACTCTCCTTCATGCGGCGTATGGAATCCTTGAGCCGGGCGGCGGCCTTGCCGGTGGGGGCTGCCAGCGCGAACCTGGGAGGGGTTTCCCCGGCCTGTTCGAGGAGAAGGGCCAGGATCTTAACCACGGTCGATGTCTTTCCGGTTCCGGGGCCGCCGGAGATCACCGTGAACCTCTTTCGAGTCGCGGCCAGGGCCGCCACCTTCTGCCAGTCGGTTTCTCCGGCGCCATGCCCTGGGAAAAGCCTTCGCAGCCCGTCCGCCAGGACCGCCTCATGGATCCCGTCCATGGCGGCGGCCCCCTTGTGGAGGATGACCTCAGCCAGGTCTCGCTCATAGCTCCAGTACCGGTAGAGATAGAGTCGGTCGGCGGAGTCCAGCGTCAGCGGCCGGAAGTCACCCGGGCGCCCCACCACCGGGCGCCCCTGGAGATAGCCGCGCAGCTCTTCCAGCAACGGCATGGCGTGGTTTGCGCCGTCGACCCGCACATCTCTACCCGCGATACCGGCAAGGTCGAGGCAGATGTTGCCGTCCCCGACCACGTTGCTGGCAAGGGCCGCGACGAGTCTCAGGACCGGAGACGGCTCGCCGGCCTCCCGGCATATGAAATCGGCAAAGCGCCGGTCAATGTAACTCAGTTCATACATCGTTGCTTTCTCCCTCTCTCTCAGCCTCGACCAGCAACTCCGTCAGCTCCCGGACCATCCCCGCCGGCGGGATATCCCTGAAAATCCCGCTCTCGGCGCCACTTTGAGGGTCTACGCCGCGCAGGAACACGTAAATGACCCCACCGAAGTGGCGTTCATGGTCGTAGCCCGGCGCCCGCAGCGTCAGGTATCTGTTCAGCGCAACGGTATACAGGAGGTACTGGAGGGGGTAGAGATTCTTCTCCATTGCCCGGCCGAGCTTCTCGCGTGTGTAGTCCTCCGGACTGTCGCCCAGGTGGTTCGACTTCCAGTCCAGGAGGTAGAACATGCCGTCGTGCTCGAAGACCATGTCCATGAAGCCGCGCATCATGCCCCTCGCAGGACGGAATCCCAGGGACGAACAGACCCGCCGCAGGTCCACGGCCTCCGTAGAGCCGCTCCATTTCAGCAGGCACTTCTTCAGGAGGTCGGAGGTGATGAACCTGAGCGGGAAGAAGAACTCGAGCTCGGCGATCCAGCTCCACTTTCGCAGGCAGGAGAGTGAAAAAGAGCCCGACGGCGTGGAGATCGGCGCGGCAAGGACCTTGTCCACCATGTCGCGGACATGGGGATGCCATTCCGAAGCGTAACCGTACCTCTCCAGGCCCCTCGCCACAAGGCCTTCGACCTTTTCCCCGCCCGCGGCGGAGAAGTCCAGATCCTCGAATATCCCGTGCAGGAATATGCCCGCCCGAGCTCCCCTGGGAAAGGTGAAGATGCTCTTCTCCCGGGGCGCCTCGCCTGCATCCGCCGTCCCAGCGCCGGGATGGTTTACCCCTGTTTCATCCCGGTCCGGAAGCTCCACGCCCCCGGCATCCCCTTTGGAGAAGGAGGTGAAGCTGGCAACCCGCCAATCCCTTTCGATAGAGGCTTGCAGCGCCCTGCTCGTCAGAGGCTTCCCGTCGTCCAAGGACGGTACACAGGATAGAGATCCGTCCTCCGCCGGCATCGGCGCCACGGAGATGGCGCCGTCCGCCTTGTCGGCAATCTCCTTCAGCCGCTTTTCCATTTCATACGGCGCAAGTTTCTTGATCTCGGCCGCCAGCATGGCTACCAGATCGTCCTCGCTCCGTATCTCCTCCGGCGCATGGAACAGGTAGGAGATCGGCGAGGTTTCGGGCCTGTTTTTTCCCGTTTTGTCGTTGACCTTGCCGGCCACCAGGTAACACCGGTATTTCGCCCGGGTCAGGGCGACGTAGAGGAGGCGCAGGCCTTCCGCGAGGGTCTCCTTGTCCGCACTTACCCGGTGGCGCTCTAACTGGTCGGAACCGAAGTCCCGCACCATCACGAACTCATCGTGGAAGGTAGCGACATCGGCGTCGCTCTTTATCCCTCCCCACATGAAAGGGCAGAAGACGATGGGGTACTCCAGGCCCTTGCTGACATGGACGGTGACGATCTTCACCGCCTTTTCGTCGGTCTCCAGACGGATCTGGTACTCGTCGGATTTTTCCCGGGCGGCTACCTTCTCCCCGAACCAGCTGAGCAGGCTCTCCATACCGAGCCTCCCCTCGTGGGAGGACTGGTGAATGACCTCGAAACAGTGCAGCGCGTTGGTCAGCCGCCGCTCGCCGTCCGGTCTCCTGAGGAGCCTCCCCCGCACCCCTTCCCTGGCCATGAGCGCGCGCGTCATGACCATGAAGCCGCGTTCCAGCCAGAGCCGGTGGTAGTCCCGGAACTTCTCCAGGCATTCCTCCCATGCCTTTTCGTCGTCGAGGAGAGCGGCGATGGCGTTTCCCGACATGCCCATGATACGGGTCGCCAGCGCCGCCCTCACCTTGTACTCACGCATAGGGTCCGCGATTGCGGCGAGAAGCGTGAAGATTTCCCGGGCCTCTCCGGTGGCGAAAATGGTTTCGTCGCTCCGCATGACGCTGGGGATGCCCAGCCCCCTCAGGGCCTCCTGGATCAGGCCCGCCTGGCGGTGGCTCCGGACAATGACCGCCATGTCGCCCGGCGCCACCGGACGCTCCCTGACAACCCCGTTATCACGCTCCTCGATGCGCGCCCTCCCCTCGGCCCCGTCTTGCAGCAGACGCGCAATCTCCGCGGCTACGGAGGCCTGGACCGCGTCGTTTGCCTTGCCCACGCCGAGCGGCTGTCCATCCTCTCCGGGCGGAACGGTCCAGACCTGGAGGGGCGCGCCGTCTTTTCCTTCGAGGACCAGAACCTTTTTGGCGCCGGCCTCGCCGCTCTTGATGGGATGATAGGCTATTTCATCATAGACAAAGGGTTTTCCATCGTTGTCGAAGATGGTGTTGAATGCGCGCAGGAGCGCGGGCGTGGAGCGCCAGTTGCTCGTCAATGTGAAGCGCCTGTCGCTGTCGACACACCGGGAGGCCTCCATATAGGCGAAGATGTCCGCCCCCCGGAAGCTGTAGATGGCCTGCTTCGGGTCGCCTATCAGGAAGAGAGGCGTGTCCGGGCGGTCGTATATCTTTTGGAAGATGTCATACTGCACCGGGTCGGTATCCTGGAATTCGTCGATGAGCGCCGCGTGGTACTTGCCCCTCAGGCATTCGGCCAGCCCGTCGCCGGCGCCTCCGCACAGGGCCTCGTACAGGTCGTTCAGGAGATCGCTGAAGAAACGGATGTTGGCGGTCCTCTTGCGCAGCGGCAGGCGTTCCCGGCAGAACTCCAGCAGTTCCCACTTCAGGAACAGAAACCGCCCTTCCACCAGTTTCCGGAGCCGTTCGCAGGCATCGAAGAAGGGATGCTCCGGCGCCTTGCCCGTTTTCTTTGTTTCCTTAAGGATGCCGGAGACGCAGAACTTTTCGAAGCCTTTGAACAGGTTAAAGGGATTGTCCGCCCCGGTGAAGGAGTCCATTCCCTCGAAGAGCCCCGGCAGAAGGTCGGCCCGGTATGCTTTTTCGCTCCTGCTCAGGCCCTTGTCCTTTTCCAGGAGCTCGACGATTTCCTCCCTGCGCTCCTTCCACTCCCTCCGAACCTCTTCAAAGGCCGACAGGCACTCCCGATCGATGCTTTCCCGGTTACGTGACCCGAGGTCGGGGAGGATCTTCATCTTCGGGTTTTCCAGCATTTTTCCGGCAAAGGCCGCGAATGTTTCCGGAGAGCACCTGTTTCGCAGGGCATTTTCCAGGAGCGGCGCCTGGTCTCCAAAGAACTTCATGCGCCAGAAATCATCCACCGTCTCCTGGAACATGCCCGAGGGATCGGTGACCAGTTCCGTATCATAGAGCGAGCCGCTCTCAAAGGCGTTGTCCTGGAGCGCCCGCAGGCAGAATGCGTGGATGGTGAATATGGAAGCGGTATCAAAGGAGGTAATCGCCCGGTGCAGAAGGTCCATGGATTGGTCCCTTCCAGGACCCCCGCGGTTCTCGTTTGCGGCGAGCCCCAGCAGAAACGGGTCCTTCGTGGGCCGCCCCGCGAAGACATCGAGGGCTTCCCGGATCCTGCCGCGGATCCGTCCCCGCAGTTCTTCGGTCGCCGCCTCGGTAAACGTGACCACGAGAATCCGGTCGGGCGTCAGCCCCTTCTCGATGAGAAGACGCAGGTACAGGCAGGCGATGGCATAGGTCTTTCCCGTGCCCGCGCTGGCTTCGATGAGATTTGTCCCTGACAGTTCAACGTCCAGATGTTTCAGTTCTTGCATGGCTTTTCCTCGCCGAGGCTCTCAATAAGGGGCTTGAGCAGGGTTCTGGCGACCCGCTCGAAATCGTCGTTGAAGGGGTCCGCCTCGCCGAAGCAGAGCTGGAAGGAGGCATCATCTCCTTCACCCGGGTAGTCGTTGTATCCCTTTTCCCACTTGGCCCGTGCCCGGTCCAGCTTCCATTCCAGCTTCCCGGCATAGGCCAGGGAGGATTCCGGGAAGAAACGGAGCGGTACGGACAGCCCTTCCCAGTAGAGACCGAGAATCTCCAGCAGGAGCGCGGAGGGGTCCTGCGCCTCGCCGAATGTGATTGTCTCACCATCCATGATCAAGCTGCTTTTCAGGGGGTACCCTTCTTCCCGCTGGCAATTCAGGACAAGATGCTCTATCCACGTCGCGACCATGTCCTTCGATTTCAGCTTCGCACACCGGTAGCGAGCCAGTTGGCCGGTTCGGATGCCGTCAAGCCTGCCGGTGAGCGTGAATCCGCCGAGGGAAATCTCAAAATCCAGGGGCTTCAGGAGGCCCTGCCCGCCCATCTGCCGCCGCACTCTTCCGGCAAAGTCAACGGCATTGGACGCCATCTCCCTGAATTCCACTTCCCCGTGCCGCGCCGGCGGCAGAAGGCCGCGACAGCGGAACACAGGCAGAAGGCCGTTCACGTCGCCCCCCTGGAGGGCGCACTCCACGAGTTCCTGCTTCAACAGGTACTTTTCAAGCCCGCCCACGGCGAAAGGTTCCCGCTCCTCGAGAGGCGCCGCAACCTCCTCGAGGCGGATCCCGAGCCGGTTCTCCAGGAAAAACCTCGCGGGGTTCCTGAAAAAACGGAGCAGCCGCGGCAAGGAAATCTCTTTCCACTCATCCGGAGGCGCCGGCAAGGGAGATGAGATGAACCCGGCCGCATGCCAGGGGTGTCCGCGCCTCTCTTCCAGCGCCTCCCGGTTTTCACTGGAATAGCTTAAGAGCGGAGACCCCTCCCTGAAATAATCCCCGCTGAAGGCCTGGAGCCTGTGTACGGTGACGAGACGCCCGGCCGCGTCATCTCCGGGCAGCGCGAACCCCTTGCCGATATAATCCAGCAATTCGCTCACCAGCACCGACGGAGGGATCTCGCTGTTGTCCCTGACGCTCCGGCCGACGTAGCTGATATAGAACCGGTCACGGGCCGACAGCAGCGACTCGAGGAAGAGGTAGCGGTCCTCGTCGCGCAGGGAACGATCCCCGCGACGGGGATTGGCTGCGATCAGGTCGAAACCGGGTGGCCTGGCCTGCCTGGGGAAGGCGCCGTCGTTCATTCCCACCAGCGCCACCACACGAAACGGTATGCTCCGCATGGGAAGCATTGCGCAGAAGGTCACTCCGCCGGTCATGAATCCGAGCCCCTTCTCTTCTTCGGCAAAGCGGTCGGAGAGCCACGCGCGGATCACGGGAATCTCCACGGACCCCGTGAAGCCCGCGCTTTCCTCGATCCCGCCCATGGTTTCAACGATGGAGACCACTGACGAGAGCTCGTGGGCCGATTCGTCGTCCGCCTGGAAGAATTCCCCGAGCAGAGAGCGGATTTCGGCCCGCCACTCCGTGAGTGAGCGGGAACCGGCAAGACGCCCGGCTATGGCGTATATCCCGCTCATGAACTCGAGGAAGTTGCCCAGTGTCCCGGCGCGGGTCCCTTCGATTTCGTCATAGGGGAGGATGCCGTTGAAGACGCCGCCGTTTTCTTCGGGCATGGCATACCCCAGCAGAAGCCGGTCGATACCCGCCCTCCAGCTGTTCTCCCGGTATGGCGGCAGGCCGAAACGGGCCCGGTCCTCTTCGTCCAGTCCCCACCGGACCCGCGTATCCTCCAGCCAGGAGCGAATCGTAACCAGTTCCTCACTATCCAGTCCGAAACGTCTGCCGACAACCGGCGAGTCAAGTATATCGAGGACCTGGACCACGGTAATGCGGCTGCCCGGCAGTTCCAGCAGCTTCAACAGGACAGGGGCAATACGGCCTTCCCTGGACAGGCGCCTGTCCGCTATGGAAAAGGGTATCCCGCGAGCGGGATTCTGGCTTCCCTCAAAGACCGCGGATATGTACGGCGCATACGTCTCTATGTCAGGGGTCATTACCACGATATCCCGCGGATTCAGGCCGGGGACTTCGTCCAGAAGTTCAAGGATGCCGTCGTGCAGGACTTCCATTTCCCTCATGGGACCGTGGCAGGAATGAATCCGGATGGACCTGTCCTCCACGGCTATAGCCGACCGTTCCCTTCCCTCTTCCGCTCCACGGAGGTTCAGGATGTCCGATTGGATGGCCTTCAGCAACGACCCGCCTTCCGGGTCATTGTAGAGGTCGAGGCTGCCCGCGGCCAGCTCACCGCATTCGAGCATCACGTCGGAAAAGTCCCGTCCCAGCCTGCCCATTGAGGCGAGAAGCGGATTGCCCTCGGTGAGGAGGGCTCGCTCCTCAGGGGCGCGAAACGCCCGCGCTTTCGCGGAGACGATGTCCGCCCAGTATTCGCGGGTGGGGCTCAGGAGAAAGAAGTTGACCTCGGTAAAACGGGAGATCGCGGCGAACACCTCCACATGGTACGGCGGCAGGCTGGAGATGCCGAAGAGCGATATCCTCTCCGGAATCCCGTCCATGGGCGCGGCCAGGTCTCTGATCCCGGCATGGAACTCCTCCTTGATCCGTGCCCGGTGCCTCCCTTCTCCAGCACGCGACAGCTCTCGCCAGAGGATTTCCTGCCACTCTCCGGCGCTCCCCTTATCCCACTCCAGGACCATCTCCGGCCGGAACAGGGTGTATTGGTCAAAGGTGTCGGCAATCTTCTCGGAGAGCTGGAAGAGCTTGAGGCCGTCAACGTCTCCCGCCAGGTAGTGTTTCAACCTGGAAAACTCCTCGCGTTCCAGAAAGCGGGGGAGTAAACCCGCGATCCTCCAGCTCATGATCTCGGGGGAGAAAGGGGAAGAGTCGGGCAGTTCGGGCAGGACGGCCTGGAACAACCGCCAGACCATGGAGTTGGGAAACGGGCAGTCAGTGTTCGCCCAGACCCCGAAGCGCCTGGAAAGCTCCATGGCCAGCCAGCGCTGCAACCCCTTGCTCTGCACCACGATCACTTCGGGGGTGAAGGGCGCCGCGAGGGGTTCCCTGACAACGCGGGCCAGGGCCTCGACGAGGCTTTCCATCCGGTTGCTGCTGTAAATGTTGAGGGGCATGGCGAGTTCCTTTCCCGTTTTGAGAGAGATCTATACACGAGGGATACGAGAGAATACGTCGCATCACGCCGCGAGATTCAAATATCATGTGAACACAGGTCATTTTCAGATGACCCGGCAGCCCCACGTAATAACGAAGATTTTCCGCGCCTCGACGGGTTGCCGATGTATGATCCCTGGCAGGGTTGATGAAAGACGGTGATATCATTATGGCGGGACAGGGGTAAAGGAAAAACCATCTACAGAGGGTAGCCGCGTGGCATCCAGAGGATGAGGGACCCAACGGATTCATCTTGCCGTATAAAATATAAGGCCCGCTAAAATACGCGGGCCTCATTTTTCTGTTTCTTTACCACCCATCTAATGGGTATCAGGCGTGCTTGGCAGCCTGTGATTTGCCTCTATTTTCAATCTCTAAACGGTCTGGTGGAGTGTCCTCGTTCATACATTCCTCCAATCTTTGCCGATGTTTCTCAGTGCAACTCCTTGTATGAATTAAGGTAGCGCTACCTTGGTTTCAAGTATATCCATTCCGATTCGGAAAAACCAGACTGTTGCAATTTTTTTTGTTGGCGTATAATGCGAGTTTATGTTGCCTCGGCTCGGGACCTAGCGCCCCTTCATTTCGCAACGGTTCGAAAAGATACTCCGTAGGGAGGGGATGTAGTTGATTTGTTGATTTACTGCTCCCGTCTCTCGTCAGTCAACAAATCAACTATGTCACCATAATACGCGGGTTCCGATAACCCGGGAGACCGCAACCGGCGGCAGATACCTGTCCTCCGTCCACTGGGGGCTCGTGCCCCACTTGGCAAAAGACCCTTCCATCGGCGCCCGACGCCGCATCGTTCCAGCAAGTGGCTTCTTCGAATAGTCCGGACAAGGGATCGAGGGATACCCTCACTTTTGCGCAGAGCCGCCTGCCGCCGGAAACTCCCGTTCCATTGCATACTTCAGCAAAGTGAAGCGCGACTCCAGGTCGTCCATGCAGGTCTCGACTCCTCGCATGTCACCGCAAGCGGCGGCGGTTTCTATTTCGGACGCGACCTCACTTACCGACTCGCCTCCGACATTGGCGGCGGCGCCCTTGATTGTATGAGCCACCCGCTGCATGCCTGCCGCGTCGCCGGATTCCAGAAAAGACCGCAGCTCCCTCATCTGTCGTGGGATATCTTCCAGAAACGCCTCCGTGACCACCCTTGCCAACTCCTCGTCGTCCATCAGGCGGGACAGCATCTCCTGGCGGTTGAACACCGTCGGCAGCGGGCGCCGAGCCGCAACGGAGGATTTCTTTTTCTCCGCGGGATGCTGCCCGCCATCCGGCGACAGCCACCGATCCAGCGCCTGCGCCAGCGCAGCGGGATCGACAGGCTTTGTGATATAGTCGTTCATGCCCGCTTCGAGACACCACTCCCGGTCCCCCTTCATGGCGTGAGCCGTCATGGCGATAATCGGAACCGCGTGGTTCAATACCTCCGAATCCATGTCACGGATGACGCGCGTAGCGTCAATACCGTTCATTTCCGGCATCTGCACATCCATCAGCACCAGATCGTAGGGGATACATTCCAGCGCCCGTACCGCTTCCGCTCCGTTGGCAACGGCGTCCGCGCCCAGCCCCATCCTGCGTAGTATCCCCAGAGCCACCTGCTGATTGGTGATGTTGTCCTCGGCAAGCAGTATCCGTGTCCTGCCGCGGCGCAACTCGCGGACCATATGGCGTGTAATGATGCCGCCTTCCCCCTCGGCGGCAGTGGCGCCGCCCAGAACGGCAACCAGGCAGTCGAATATCTCCGACTGCCTGGCAGGTTTTGTCAGGTAGGCGTCAAACCCGATCTTTGCCATTTTTCGGGCATCGCCCTTATGCCCCAATGATGTCAGAAGGATCAGCTTCGTAGTGCGCAGGGTTTCATCAGCCCTGATGGCGAGGGCCAGATCCTCCCCGTCCATCTCCGGCATCTGCATGTCCAGAATAGCCGCCCGGAACGGATCACCTCCGTCACGGGCGGAACACAACGCCCGCATGCCGGCGGGTCCGTCAGGAGCCGCCTCCACCCGCACCCCCCACGAGGTCAACTGGGCAAGGAGCACCTCACGGTTGGTCTGGCTGTCATCCACCACCAGCACATGAGCTCCGCCAATGTCGACGGGCCGGAACTGGGCGCGCTGCCGTTCCGGCTGTTTGCGGAGAGGCGCCGTGAACCAGAACGTCGAGCCCTTTCCCTCTTCGCTCTCGACACCAATCTCCCCGCCCATCATTTCCACAAGCTCTTTGGAGATGGCCAATCCCAGGCCGGTGCCGCCATAGCGGCGGGTGGTGGATGCGTCCGCCTGGGTAAACTTCTCGAAGAGCATCCCCTGCTTCTCCCGCGCGACACCGATGCCCGTATCCTTGACCGAAAAGCACAGCAGCGCCTCGCTCTCGCTTTCCGTCACCAGGGTCACCCGCACCGCAATCTCCCCTTTGCGCGTGAACTTTATCGAATTGCCGGCCAGATTGGTAAGGATCTGCCGTAGGCGCCCCGGGTCGCCCCGCAGATACGCAGGAGCTTCCGGCGCGGCGGCGCAGATAAATTCCAGGCCCTTTTCATATGCGGGCGCCGCCATGTTTGCCGCAAAGTCGTCCAGCAAGGCACGCAGGTCGAAGTCCAGCGTCTCCAGTTCCATCCGGCCCGCTTCTATCTTGGAAAAATCGAGAATGTCGTTAATAATTCCCAACAGGGACTCCCCGCTGGAGCGCACCGTTTCGGCATAACCTCGTTGCTCATCGTCCAGGTCCGTATCCAGCAGCAGACCGGTCATGCCGATGACTCCGTTCATGGGAGTCCGGATCTCATGGCTCATGTTCGCCAGAAACTCACTTTTGGCGCGGCTGGCGGCATCGGCGGCATTACGGGCCTGCTCCAGTTCAAGCTCGTACTGCTTGCGCTCGGTGATATCCTGCCCTTGTGCAATTGCCGCCACCGGTGTTTCCCCATCCGGGCTGAACAGAGTAGCGGAATTCCACAGGAGAGTCCGCACCGTTCCGTCACAATGCTGGATGGCTATCTCCACCGTCTCCCACCGCTCCCCGGTCAGCGTCTTTTTGATAAGTTCCATGGAACTTTCCACCTTTGCGGCGGGAAAGAGAATCTCCAGGGTTTGTCCCATGACCTCGGGCGCGCTCCTGCCGGTCAGGAACTCGAAGGCTCGATTGAAGCGTGTGATCCTGAATCCTGGATCCCAGACGATGATCGGGGCGTTGGCATAGTTGAACAGATTGTCCAGGTACTGATTGGTTTCGCGCAGGGCGTCCTCGGAGCGCTTCTGGACGGTAATATCGCGGATCATTTCGATGGCCCCGATGACATCCCCGTGCTGATTGTGCAGGGGTGAAGCCGTTACGTACAGCCATGCGCCGGCATTGCCGTACAGGGCATGGCAGAATACTTCCGCAATCAACGATTCTCCTTCGCGGATAAGCCCGGAATAGAGGGCGGCAGTCTCCGGGTCATCATCAAACACCAGATCCAGCAACTGCCTTCGCGCCTCGCCGTAAAACGGCACAGCGTACGCGTGCTTGCCTTTGCCAAGCATCTCCGAGGCGGGAATGCCGGTCATTTTCTCCATGGCGCGGTTCCAGATGATTACACGCCCTTTCATATCAACGGCGAGCGTGGCGTCCGGCAGGAAGTCGATGATATCGGCCAGCCGCCTTTGGCTGGCCCGAAGCGCTTCCTCCGCCCGCTTGCGCTCGGTCACCTGCCAGACGGCGTCCATGAGCAGCGTCAGTTGGGTAACATCCAGCTCACCATAGTCTTTCGGGCTGTTTGCGACCCCCACGACCGCGACAACCCGATCCTCCTTGATGACCGGCACGGTCAGAAACCTGTCAAGATGGGCATGCCCCGGAGGATAGCCCTTTTTCAGGGGATGGGGCGCCTTGAAATCATTGATGATGATGGGTCCGCACTGGCGCACGGCCTCTCCCCAGACCCCGGTGTCGTCCAGGTGGTAGGTAGTCCGCGGTTCGAGAACGCGGCACTCGTCCAGCACGCCCTTCGACCAGGTGTTCAGCTCGAAAAGCCGTCTCTCATCGTCGTAATAATAGATGTAGCCGATGGCGCTGCCGGTCACCGCAATGGCCTCATGAAGCGCGTAATCAAGAAAATTCTGGATGGATTCCTGCCTCTGTTGCAGTATCCGCACCAGGCTTGCCAACCGGGCCTCGTTGTAGCGTCTCTCCTGCTCCGCTCGTTTCTTATCGCCGATATCGCGGCAGATGCTCATGATGCAGGGCCTGCCGTCAACCATGATTATGGTCGCCTTTACATCAACAAAAACATCACGGCCCAGGGCGTCACGGTGAACAGCTTCAAATTCCATATGTCCGTTCCCGTCAATGGCGGCTATGCGTTCCGGAATACTCCGCGCTTCCTCAGGCGAATCAATATCACTGATCTTCATGCTCAGGAACTGTTCCGATTGATAGCCGTACTGCAGGCACGCCTGTTGGTTGACGGAGATGATATGGGCATCCATGTCGGCCATGATGATTGCATCGGCGGCGAAATAGTACAGGTTCCGGTAGCGTTCCTCGCTCATGCGAAGCTCGGCCGTGCGCTCTTTCACCAGTCGCTCCAGGTCATTTCTACGCCGCGCGAAAATAGCGGCTATGACGGCGAGCGCCACGATCAGAAGCATCACTATCAGAGTGATACTCCAACCGGCGCTGAAGTGATGCGGGTCCGAAAAGCCGGGACCCGCGGAGCTTGTCAGCGCACAGGCCTTTCCCGCTGAAGAGACGCCGGAAAAGGTCCCGATGATAAGCAGCGGCACAGCTGCTCGAAAAGCATGCGGACTTATTCTGAAAGGAAAGCTCATTCGCCATCTACCTCTTAATCGCCGATTTTCGGCGCGGATAAGACACCCCCGCCTCCCGGTTCCGCTGCACGCCTCCCCAAGTGGCCATGAAATTGATTCCTGCGTTACGCATGCCTTGTCGGCAGGTATCCGGTAGTATACTCGGACCCGGACAGACAGGCAATTCAGTCTGTAGTTTCAACGGTTCACGATTACGGAAACACCCAGGCAGCTCCGTAGCGCTCAGGGCCGAAGCATCCGCTGTTATCCTGGAACACATCCTGATGCACATACTTATGCAGGGCGCCACATATCAAAACCGGCGGGAAACAGCAAAGCCACCAAAGGGTCTGCCCGTGAAAATGGTGTCTTTGATCTCTCCAGGCAAGCTCCCGCGAAGCTTTGGTGCAGGATAGCGGAACTATGGTACATTCATTCTTTGAGAGAAAGTGGGAAACGGACTTCAACAATAACCGCGGCGGTTTCTTGGAGGAACCATGAAAAAGATTGCCCTGACAGTAGTGATCGCAGGTATCGGCTTTACAGTAACAGCCCTGGCGGCCCAGCAGCCATCCGCCAGTGAGGGGGAGCGGTTCCTGGAGCAGAGATGCTCTGCATGCCACTCTGCGTCAAAAGTGAAAAAAGTGAAGAAGACCGGCGCAGAGTGGGAGAAGACCGTTACCCGGATGATTGGCAAAGGCGCAAAGCTCTCCGAAAAGGAGAAAAGAATACTCGTCGACTACCTTGCGGCAACCTATAAACCCTAGGAAAATGAGGGCATTATCCAGTGCAGCCCCAGCCGCGCCAACCGGATCGGCCCGCTCTATGAGCTTCCGGGGTAGCAGAGACGGCCGATTTCGCCTGTCTGATTCCGGCTTTCCCGGCTTATGGTTTTGAATTTTCGATTGCCGATGACCGAAGGGATCATGCCGCGGATGAATGGCCGTGTTCCGAAGGGCTGGTCGAAGACGCGCGGTCGGGCATGGCGCCGGCGGCATACCCTGAAAACGGGCCGTCGGAAGAATCCGGAAGGAGGCGGCGTGCCGGCATCCGCCCCGATCGGCCCGCCTCATCCCTGAGCCATGCTGAATGCGGGCGTCTGGTCACGACCATCCGTGAGGCGCTCCAGGGGTCGATCTACCATGGAAGCGCCTATCGGGTGACTGAGGAGACGGTAGCCTACCATCCGCTGAACTTCGCGGTGTACGGACGGGGAAAGGCCCCCTGCGTCCGCTGCGGCGGTGCGCTGGAAGAGATCCGGCTCGGAAACCGGAGCACGGTATATTGCCCACGCTGTCAACACTGACCATGCCTTTCAGCGGTTGCCGGGCGCCAGCACCCCTGCTTTTGACCGGGAGACCTGCCAGGCGGGCCAATCATGCGCCAATGGAAAATGGCATCAAAAGGGTGTATATGTTAACCAGCTGGAGCAATCGCTTTCCGGTCGCAAAAGAAAGGATACGGCCCGCGCCCGGAGAGGTCCTGGACGACCGGGCAAGGATGCTGTTTGCAAAGTTTTCCTAATCCTGGACAACCTGAAAATCCATCACGGCATAGCGGTAACGGATTGGCAGGAGAAACACAATGAAGAGATTGAAGTGTACCAACTGCCGTCCGGAGGTTTTCCACGAAAAACCTCTTCCGGCAACTTCCCTTCGGTGTCTGAGACTCCGGGTATACGGATCACACCTCATCCAGATGGAACCCCATGCTCATAATCGTTGAATCGCCGACCAAGGCAAAGAAAATACAGTCGATCCTCAAGGTGAAAACCATGTCCACAGTCGGTCACTTCAAAGACCTTCCCGATTCTCACCTGGGTATCGACCTCAAGACGTACGAACCGACCTTTGTCTACCATGAAAAGAAGATGAACCTGCCGAAGGAACTTCGCGCGGCGGCAAAGGGAGAAACCGTAATGCTGGCCGGTGACCCTGACAGGGAAGGCTATGCCATCAGCTGCCATATACACGAAGAAGTGAAAGACGTAGCCAAAGAATGCCTGCGCATGGAGGTGTACGAGGTTACCGAAAAGGGTCTGAAGGAATCACTTGCCAGGGCCGTGCCTTTCGAGGAGACAAATCCGGGTCTCTACCATGCGTTCCTCGGCCGGCGGATTGGCGACCGCCTGGTAGGCTATATCCTTTCCCCTATGGCAAGCAGGAGTCTGCGTGGGAAATACAGCGTAGGTCGGGTGCAATCCCCCGCGGTTCGCCTGGTAGTCGACCGTGAAAGGGAGATCCGGAATTTCATTCCATCCCCATACTGGACCCTGGACATTCAACTGGATAAGGAAGGAACGATATTCCTTGCCCGCCATGTAAAAGGCAGATTCGAGCGCCTGGCGGACGCGCGGGCAATCATCGAAGCCATTCAAGGAGAAACACATGCCCTGGCTGTTAAAGTCCAGAAGAAAGAGTCCCGCCAGTCCCCCAAGCCGCCGTTTACGACGGTGGACCTTCAGGCAGCAGCGGCTTCGCGCCTGAAGTTCACACCGGAACAGACAATGAAGCTGGCCCAGGGGCTTTTCGACCACGGTCTTACGACCTATCATCGCACCGATTCCGTGCGGATGGATGAGGCGTTTGTTACCGAGATCCGGGAATTTCTCGGGAAAGTCCTCGGCGGCGACTATCTTCCACCCAAGCCCAACCAGTACAAATCAAAAAACACCCAGGCGGACGCCCATGAAGGCATCCGCCCCACGCGGATGCACTCGGCCGCCGACACAGCCGCCATGATCAGGAAAGAAGGTCTCACCCCTGATCATGGGAAACTCTACGAATTGATTTTCAGACGGGCCGTCGCAAGTCAGATGGCGCCGGCGATCTATGACTCCACTGCGATGCTCTTCCAGGTGGCCAGCGAAAAGTTCAAGGCCTCCGGCCGGGTGCTGAAATTCGACGGTTTTCTCAAGGTCTACACTGAGGTTGACGAAGAAAAGGAGAAAAAGGGGGAAGAAGGCAGGCTGCAACTGCTCCCTCCGGTAGAGGTTGGCGAGCTGGTCCCTAAGTCAGGGCAGGTCCTGGAGGAGAAAAAGACGAAACCGCCCGGCAGGTTTACCCTGGGCTCTCTTGTCAAGGAACTGGAACGGCTGGGCATAGGCCGCCCATCCACCTACGCGGCCATTACCAGAAACATAATCGACCGGGGCTATGTCAAAGAGGAAAAAGGAAAGGTGGTCCCGCTGCAACCCGGTGAAACCCTCGTTGACTATCTCAGTGAAAGGCATCCCTGGGTAATCGACTATGCCCTTACCAGCAGGATGGAAAACTTTCTGGATCTGATTGTCGAAAAAAAGGAAACCTGGCAGCGTTTCTGCCGGGGTGTTCACGGCAAGATGGGTTACTCCAATCCGCCGGCCAGAGCCGCGGGGGGCAAGCCTAGCGAAGCTCAGCTTAAATATGCCAACTATTTGGCGACAAAAAACAACCTCGTCATCCCCGAAGAGACCTTGATGACCGGCAAGGCGCTATCCTTGTGGATTGAAGGAATAGTGGGCAAGAAGGCGCCGAAAGGAGAAAAAGGCGCGCGGCCGGGCGTGGAAGCATAGCATGACTACCCTGGACAGGTCGTCACGGAACCGGCTTACCGAAAGGCTCATACCCCAATTCGCGGGAGACACGCTTTTTGATTCAATCGCTCGGGCGGTATGCCAGGCCGGCCGGCTGCCTCGCAAAGAACTTTACGAGGCGTGGGAGGTCGCGCGACGGGTCCGTCGCCGTTTCCGAGGCGGCCGCATAGCGGATCTCGCAGCCAGTCATGGACTGCTGGCCGCAATCCTCCTCCTGCTCGATGATAGCTCTCCCGACGCCCTTGCAGTCGATCGGCGCATACCGAAAAGTGCGGCGAGCCTTGCCGCATCCCTGGCGGAATCCTGGCCACGGCTTCAGGGACGGTTGCGGTTCGTGGAAACGGATCTGGAGGACGCGCCATTGCGCCGAGACGATCTGATAGTCTCCGTGCATGCGTGCGCCGGACTGACCGACTTGGTCATTGAGCGGGCAATTGTTACCGGGACCAGGTTAGCGGCCGTAGGATATAGCTTCCGTGTAACCCTTGCTAGATTAGTGTTAACCAATAAAAACTGTTTCCGGTGCTGTTTTGCCGAGATAATTCCGCTTTTCAGTAAGCCACCTGCTATGCAGGTGGTCTGTGACTGCGTTGTCAGCGGGCAGGACGGGGTCCTGCGTCTGGCGCTCCCGCTATCAAGGCTTGACGCCGCAATGGGAAGCGTCGGCGCTATCATCGGAGCGGCCCTGCTCATTGCCGTAGTCTTCGCACTCCTCCTCAGCTATGTCATCGCTAACATCACGTCACGTCCACTCCGGAACATGGCTTCGGCGGCCTCCCATATCGGCAGGGGAAATTTTGGTTACCGGTTCCCGGTTGCCGCTAGTGATGAGATCGGCGAACTGGCCGGGATAATGAATGAGATGACGGCAAAAATTGAAGACCAGATAGAAAAAATGTCAGCGGAGAGAAACCGTCTCGTCACGATTCTGCGGGGTATGGGAGAAGGGGTTATCGTCACCGATCAGGAAGGGAAAGTAACCCTTGCGAACCCGGCATTCCGTATCCTCTTTTCTCTCGGAGAAGAAATTGAGGGGAGATCCCTGATAGAGATAGCCCGGCAGCCGGCCATGCATAATGCGCTGAAAAAGGTACTGGACACACGGGAGGAAATCGCCGAGGAAATGGCCGTAATGGTTCCGGACGAGAAATACATGCTGACGCACTGAGTTCCGTTAAGTAAAGAAGGCAAGCTCCTGGGCGCTGTTGCCGTATTCCACGACATAACGGAACTGAAGCGACTCGAAAATGTCCGCAAGAACTTCGTCGCTAATGTATCCCACGAACTGAGAACTCCGGTATCAGTTATCAAGGGGTTCGCGGAAACGCTTCTCAGCGAGGGCCGGGATCTGTCTCCGGAGAAGAATCTACAGTTCATTACCATCATTCACAACCATGCAGAAAGACTGGCAGACCTTATAAACGAACTTCTCAAAGTAGCAGGACTCTTCCACCACTTCCCGCGGGGGACGGCCTGGTGCTCCGGCCGTCCTCCGCCGCGCGATTACAGACCCTTCAACAGACCTTCCGCCTGAAAAGCCTCACGACACACGGCAGTCGCCATTGAACCATACGGACAGGAAAACCCGCACCCAAGCTGAGCCTGACTCCCCTCATCTGAGGACCCAACCACCATCACCGGCGCCATGAAGCTGAACTACATCTCCAGATGCCTGGAGCGGAAGGCCGAAACCCAGGGAACGAAGTTCGGTTTCACCATACTTTTTCAGAGAACCCACAACTCTGTAACATGGGCGCGGTAGTCTGAACACATAAAAGCTCTCGGGAAAAGGGTTCCAGCGGCAACAGTCTCCATGACCGTTTTTTCCGATGAAAGGAGAACATGATGAAAGTCATACCGATGGGTGATTACTACGTCTGGTACTGCGAATGGTGCGATTCGAGGAATCTGACCCTGTGGACGCGCATGGAGTCGGGCGAAGTGTATTGCGGCGCATGTCACCGACGTCTCCCCGTGCCCGGCGACGCGCCTGAAGAAGAATTCCGCGCCATATCGAACATCCTGTAGCATGCAGTCGAAATCGTCATGAGAAAGGTTGAACGCACGGCGGGCGGCGCCGGTTTCACGGACAGTCGAAGATACGAACGCCGCGCCGCGCGGCCGGAGTCTCTACCCAACGGTCCTTTCACATCCCGGCAAAAGATGAGGGAACATTCGATCCCATGAAGACATTCAGAGCAGACCTGCACGTTCATTCCAGCCATTCCAACAAGCCCACCTACTGGGCGCTCCGCAAGTTCAACTGCCCGGAGAGTTACTCATCTCCCGAGTTCATCTACCACGCGGCGCGCCGTGAGGGTATGGACTACGTCACCATAACCGACCACAACACCATCAACGGCGCCCTGGAGATCGCCCACCTGCCCGGAGTGTTCATCAGCGTCGAGGTAACGACGTATTTTCCCGAAGACGGTTGCAAGGCGCACGTGGTCGTTCTTGATATTTCGGAGGAAAACTTCCGGGAAATCAACCTCCTCCGCAAAAACATCTATGATCTCTCGGCATACCTCACCACCAAAGGGATCGCCCATTTCATCGCCCATCCCCTGTATGCGCAGAATGGACGACTTAACATCGACCATTTCGAAAAGATGCTTCTTCTCTTTCAGGTCGTGGAGACAAAAAACGGCGCACGCGCCGGAAGATACGGCTCCTTTCTCGAAACGGTGCTGCAGGGTCTCACCCCCGGCGCGATGGCGCTCCTGGCGGACAGGCACTGCATCGAACCCCGCGGCGACACGCCCTGGCTCAAGGGCAGGGTGGGAGGGTCAGACGATCACGGAGGTCTCTTCATCGCCGGCGCCCACACAGCTGTGCAGGGCGCGAGGACCGTCAAGGACTTCGTCACGGCAATCAGGGAACGCCGCGGCGAGCCCGCTGGAGAGGACGGGGATCCCCTTACCCTGGCCCACAGTCTCTATGCCATCACCCACAGCTATTACCGGGAAAGATTCGGTTCCGGAAGGTCGGATTCCATGCCGTTTATCAAGGCCCTCATGGAACGGTATTTCGATTCTTCGGGCGCGCGTTCCTCGTTTCTGGAGAAGGTGAAGCTCTTTATCCGCAAGAACCTCCCGGAGGGTAACGGCGGATACGGGAACGCCGGCATCGAGGAGATACTGGACAAGGAGGCGAAGCGACTGCTGAAAGATGGAGAGTTCCTGCGCAGTATCGGCGCCGAGGCCAGGAACCGCAAGATATTCAGCGTTACCAGCTACCTGGCGAATCGCCTCATCTACCACTACACCGAACGCCTGACCCGGGTTCCCTTATCGTCCGGATTTTTCAACCTCCTCAACTCACTGACCAGTATCGGGCTTGTCCATCTGCTGATTTCGCCCTACTACCTGGCCTTTCACCACCAGCACCGGGGCAAGGACCTGATGGACGTGATTGCCCGGCGATTCAACGTCCCCGGAACGCGCGAAAAGAAGGAAAAGATCGCGCTCTTTACCGACACGCTCAACGAGATTAACGGCGTCGCCATCACCATTCGCAGGCTCATCGATATCGCCCGGGAACGGGGGGTCGAGTTGACGGTCATCACCTCCTCACCGTATCCCACCGGATACCGGGACGGGGTCATGAACTTCCGCTCCATCGGCGACTTCATGCTTCCCGAGTACCCGGACCTGAAGCTCCATTTCCCGCCGGTTCTGGATGTCATCGACTACTTCGAGCGGGAGGGATTCACCCGCATCCACATCAGTACCCCCGGCACCGTCGGACTGCTTGCGCTCAGCATCGCCAAGATGATGGACTTTCCGGTCGCCGGCACCTACCACACCGACATCCCCCAGTATGTGCGCAGCCTCACCTCAGACGATATGCTGGAGCGTGTGGCCTGGCAGTTCATGATCTGGTTCTACGGCATGATGGACGAGGTCATGGTCCCATCGGCCAGCACCCGCAGGCAGCTGGTGGAACGCGGCCTACCGGAAGAAAAGACCCGTCCTCTCCCCCGCTGGGTGGACGTGCGGATATATTCTCCCCAATGGCGCGACCCCGGTTTCTGGAAATCATACGCCGCCGGAGACGGAATGAAGTTTCTCTACGTGGGGAGGGTGTCGAGGGAAAAGAACCTGGAACTGCTGGCGGACGCGTTCATGGAGATTGCAGAGGAGAACACGCCGGCCCAGCTCGTCATCGTAGGTGATGGACCGTTTACGGAAGAGCTTCGTGAAAAGCTCCGCGGCTATCCGGTCATCTTCACCGGCTTTCTATCCGGCGACACCCTTGCCGCCGCCTACGCCTCATCGGATGTATTCGTATTTCCGAGCGCCACCGACACCTTCGGCAACGTGGTGCTCGAGGCCCAGGCATCGGGCCTTCCGGTCATTGTTTCCGACAGCGGCGGCCCCCGTGAGCTGATGCGTGACGGCGTTACCGGTCTCGTGACCAGGGCGGACGACCTTGGGGACCTCGTGGAAGCCATGCGCTCCCTGCTCCTGGATGAGACGAGAACGGCGGAAATGGGCGCCAACGCCCGCGCCTTCGCCGAACGGGGAGCGGTCGACATGACGGATGCCTGCTGTACTATCCTTCGGCCCATGGCCGCCAACTACTGAGGCGGCGTGGCGCCCGCGAGCCCCAACTCATCATTGCTCCGCCATGCGCTGACCTTCGCGCGCGGCAGAGTTCCCGCCCAGCTGATTGTTCAGCTGACCGACGCCTGCAACGCAGACTGCCCCCAGTGCGGGATGCGGCGGAACGCCCCCTTCCGCCGCTCCCTCCTCTCCCTGGATGACGGGAAACGCATCATCGACCATGCCGCGGCCTCGGGCGTGGCCGCGCTTTCCTTCACCGGCGGAGAGCCGTTCCTTTATTCCGATGAACTGTTCACCCTCATCCGCTACGCGTCAGATGCGGGCATCAGGTATACGCGAACCGGGACAAACGGCTTTCTCTTCATGCGACCGGAAGGCGCGGAATTCACGTCACGGGTGTCGCGCCTCGCCGAATCCATTGCCGCCAGCGGTCTCTACACCTTCTGGATCAGCATCGACTCGCCCCGTCCCGAGACCCACGAAGCCATGCGCGGACTTCCGGGCGTGGTGAAAGGGATCGAACAGGCCCTTCCCATCTTTCATGAGCATGGAGTATACCCCTCGGCAAACCTGGGCATCACGAGGGCGCTGCTGGCCCCATCCACGGGTCGGGGCGGCGCCGCCGGGTGCGAGGAATTCCGCGAGGGGTTTCGCTTGTTTTACCGACGCGTTATCGACCTGGGCTTCACCATCGCCAACGCCTGCTATCCCATGAGCGACGAAGTGACCGAGTCCGACTCCCTGAGCGCCGTGTACGGTGCGACCGCGGCCGATGCCGTGGTCCGTTTCAGCCGCGAAGAGAAATCCGCCATGTTCCGCGCCCTCAGGGAAACCATCCCGGAATTCAGGTCCCGAATCCGGATTTTTTCTCCCCTCTCGTCTCTCCTTGCCATGGAACGGAGCTACGAAGGGAATCGGGCCGCGGGCCGCGCCTGCCGGGGCGGTTCGGATTTCTTCTTCATCGACGCCGGAGGAGGCGACACCTACCCCTGCGGCTACCGGGGAGAGGAAAACCTGGGCAAGTTCTGGACCCTGGACCTGTCCCGGCCGCCCCTGCCTCCCCGGTGCAGGGAGTGCGACTGGGAGTGCTTCCGCGACCCGTCGGAGCTTATGGGACCATTTCACGAACTGTTCTCCGCACCCATGGAGCTTTTCGGAATGATGCTCCGGGATAGATTCCAGGCCTCCCTGTGGCTCGACGATCTGCGCTACTTCCGGGCAGCCGGTTTCTTCAACGGACGACGTCCACCCGACTACGGGAGACTCAGGCGTTTTTCCTCCAAGGCGGCAGACTGAGGACACCGGACCGCCTCTCCTTGCGCGTAAGAAGGGGAAGGAAACGTCACGGCGCGGACACCCGGTAAACTGAACTTTCCCCGCCGTCCGGGTTGATGACCTGCACGGAAAACCGCTTGACCGTTCCGTCGTAGGGATGCCGCTCGTAGACCATGCGGGTGGCGGAGAAAACGGAAAGGAACTCCATCATGAGCAGGAGGATATTCCCCTGCGGCGGCGCAGCAGGGCCAGGGAAACGACGTAGACGACCAGGGCCGGCGCCGGGGCCGTGAGGGCCCAGGCGCCTACGGCCTTGAGCGTGGCGGCGCCGGCGTCGGCAAGGAATGCGGAGGGATTGGAACCGGTTAGGGACGGCCCGGGGCTTCCCGGAAAGAGGAAGCCGCCGAGCCGGTAGTATGGGATGAACAACATCAGCTGAAGCGGATAGACCAGGTAATTCACCACCTGGATCGCGCCCTGATTCAGACGGAACAGGAAGGCCACGCCTGCGCAGAGGAGGGTCGCCCCCCACGGCAGCGGGAGAATGCCGAGCGCGGCGCCCAGCGCCAGCGTCAGCGCAAGCTCTCGCGGAGAGAGCCCCGATGCGAGGAATGCGGCGCCGTTTCTCCCGAACTTTTCCACCCGGGCGAGGAGCAGGGCGCCCGCCTGCCGTGCGATGCGGCGCACTGTTCTAATTGACCGCCCCTTCTTCGTCGGCCTTCTTGATCAACTGGGCGGGTTCGAGCTTTACGCACAGGTTGCGCGGCGCCACCACATATTCCGTGTGGCAGGCGCTCAGTCCTGCGCAGGCAACCAGGTCACCGGGCGAAAAATCCCGCACATCCAGGGCAGTATCCACCACCCGTCCGGCGGATGAATAGCCCAGGGGCGAACAGGCATCCAGCTTCTTCATCACCGCCCGCCAGTTCTGGACCGGTCCCAGGTTCTTCAGGGCTTCGAAAACCTGTTTCACCTGCTCGGGCCGCGCCTTGGCCTTTTCCAGCAGGCTCGACCGGGCAGCCTTAACCGTGCTCCCCTCGGTCCCGGCGCTGATCAGGGAATAGTGATTCCGCACCAGCACCGTGCCGGGCAGGAGCGCCGGAACCGGCGCTTCCAGGACCTGCATGTCGCCGTTCTTCAGTTTCTGGGTGAGCTGCGGCATGGGTTTTTCCGTTCTCTCCCGAGTGGTCCCGTTTGGCTACGCATGGCCGACATAGTCTGGTCTATTGACGATGATAGGAGGCCTTTCTTCGTTGCGCCAGAAACCGCACACGTAGCAGCTCGTTCCCAGCACATCACCTGTGGAAACCGTGAGATTCCTCTTGTAGACACCGATACGCGCGCCGCACTTGGGACACTTCATGGCCGACTCCTTTATGAACGAGAGATGCCGATTTGTGAAACGGATAATACACGGCCCGAATGACGGATATGCGACAGGAATGTAACGATTGTGAAGAAAGAGAGGGTGAAGTGTTAGTTGTCGCGCAGCGTCTCAGCGAAAGTGCAGATAGAAATGCACCAGCCCCGTTGCGCTGCCGGCGATGACGCCCGGGTGTCGTTCAGCAACGCCCGGAAATGCCCGCCGATGCCCGCATTTTTTGAGCGTATCGAGTCAAGAATATCCATTGGAACCATCCTCCGCGGTATCTGAAAACACCATAAACTGTATAGATCGAATGTTGCGGTTCTGTTGAAAGATTCAAAAAACGGCGTGAATATCCGCCCCGCCGGCCGCGCCCTCTTGAAAACCCGGTGAAAGGTATGATTTCTCCATTACTTCACATGTTTTTACGACCATTGTCACACACCTGTCACACAGGGCCTCCAAACTGGTAGAGCGAAATTTCATTTCATGCCGAACCATATGAGCCATGACCACCATTCACGACCTTTTCGACAGAGTGCTTACCAAGGTAATCAAATCAGAAAATACGGACGATGGCAATGAACTCCTGAGAAAGCTGACAGCCGCGCTCCGCATGAAAGACGTCGCCGAGTTGCGGGGCGAGACACGGGCTGGCTGGGATACAGAGACACCACCGGGTTTTTCCCTGTCCATGCTCTCCTGCCGATCACTCAGGGAAGAACGCCGTTTGACGGCTTTCGAAGAAGAAATCATGTATATGAGCGCCAGGAGGATATCCCTGGAGAGGATGCGGGCGAGCCTCTACGAGGCGCGCGGTATCGACATATCCGGCGCCCGGATTTCACGGATAACGGAAGATATATGGAGGGAAATCCGTCGCTGGAGGGTCAGAAGACTTGAAAAAACCTATCCCTCGATCTACCTGGACGGAGTCCATCTGGAGGAGAGAAGAAATCATGACCGGGAAGGAATCCACATACGCTATGCCGTGGGCGTTAATCCAGCGGGAGTGAAGGACATTCTGGGAATATGGTCGACCCGTGACAATCCTGAAAATCTGTTCCCACTCATCCCGTGCGAGCTCAAGTCGCGCGGAGTGGAATCGATCCTGGTCGCTTTCTTACCCCGTGTGGACGGTTCCCGTGAGGCCTTCGCCCGGAATTTCCCGCTGGCGAGGACCCACCTGAACGCCGCCGCGCTGGCGCGTGAAAGTCGCATGTCCATCTCCTGCGGATTGCGTAAGAAACTGGGCAGGGACATGAGAAACATCTTCCATGCCGATACGCTCGCGGAAGCGGAATTCCGAATACAGGCCATGAAAGAAGCCTGGAGCGGGATTTCGCCGGAACTTATGCGGATATGGAGAGATTCCCGGCAATACTTCGCGGAATACTTCGAATACCCCCCTGAAATCCGCGGGACATTCTACCAGTTTCACGTTCTGGAAGCGCTGAACAGCTCCCTGCGCAAGTTGTGCCGCAAGCTTAAACGCATTAACGACGACGAGGACCTGGACCTCATTTTCTTTCTGACCCTTCACGGTGTATCAAAAAGGTGGTCCATTTCCGTGAAAGACTGGGATCTGCTGATAGAATGGCTTCTGACCCATTTCAAAGAGCGCGGCGCTGACAGGTAGCATTCCCGGGCAGCGGTTCCCCCCTGTGTCAGGAGACCGCGGTATCATTAAACGTAGTGCTCCATCAGCTCCTCGGAGAAAACATGAGCGATACCAAAGAAATTTCCCCAGTGGAATCCCCGAGTGACCCATCACCGGCGCCGCAACCCGACGTCCGCAAAACGAGGCGCACCCACGCCGCTGCGGAAGGTGAAATTCACGCGGAGTCGTCGACCGCCGTTTCGATATCGAATGAGCAATCCGTATCTTCCATCGAGAACCTGTCCGCAACATCCCTCTACCTCAACCGTGAATTGACCTGGCTGGAATTCAACCGCCGCGTCCTCCATGAGGCGCTGGACGAGAGGACACCGCTCCTGGAACGGATCAAGTTCCTGTCCATCGTCAGTTCCAACCTGGACGAGTTTTTCATGAAACGCATCGGAGGGCTGAAACAGCAACTGGGAGCGGGCATCCGGAGCCTGACCGTGGACGGGAGAAATCCGCGTCGCCAGATCGAGGAATGTCACGCCGTTGTGCGGGATATCGAGGAGCGGAAGCTGAATCTGTTGCCAAAGTTGCTCGGACTCCTGGGGGCGCGGGGGATTTCGATCCTTTCCTACGCCGATCTGACCGCCGCGGAAAAGAAGCATCTGCGCGACTACTATTTCCGCAACATCTTCCCCCTGATCACCCCCCAGTCCGTCGACCCGGCCCACCCCTTCCCGTTCATCTCCAACCTCTCCCTCAACCTGCTGGTCACACTCCGCTATCCGCGGGACAAGGAAGTTTCCCTGGCGAGGGTAAAGGCGCCCGTGGGATCGGGAGCGGGGAAGCCACGAATTCCTTATCACGCTTGCGGATAAGAGAAACAAGAGGGTTTCCCGTCTGAAAAAGAGAAAGGCGCAGCCCCACGGGAATAGAAATCTCTAACAGATATATGGCATTTTCCGATTGGGCCGCTCTTATCGCACAACCACTTGGAATACGGAGTTTT
>CAYMFO010000027.1:0-31758 GCA_964389825.1 uncultured Geobacter sp.
GTGAAAGGTGAAAGGTGAAAGGTGAAAGGTGAAAGGTGAAAGGTGAAAAGTGAAAAGTGAAAGGTGAAAGGTGAAAAGTGAAAAGTGAAAGGTGAAAAGTGAAAAGTGAAAGGTGAAAGGTGAAAAGTGAAAGGTGAAAGGTGAAAGGTGAAAGGTGAAAGGTGAAAAGTGAAAAGTGAAAGGTGAAAGGTGAAAGGTGAAGGGTTTTGGGTCGGGGATGGCGGCTGTGATTGAGATACGAAAAGAAGATTTCAATATATCAAGCGATAGGGATGAGATACGGGTGGACGGGCTTTGCCGGGAGCTGCTTCTGGGGTTTCACCGTTATCTCCTGGAAAAGGGGACTGACCCTCTGGAAGCGGGGACTCTGGCCCATGGCGCCGATTACTATCTGCGGGACTTCATCGTTTCCTCCCGGCGGAGAAACCTGTTTGAAGAGGCGCCCGGTCTGGTACGGCGATTCGCCGCCACCTGGTACATCATATCCAACCTGGAACCATCCGCCGGAGAGCTCGGCGCCATGCTGCGGGGAATAATGGAATTTTACCGCTTTCTCCACGAACATGAGCTTTTATCAGACGATTTCATGGGGATTGTTGAACAGGAGTGTTCCGACAGCCCCTTCTACGAGGAGCGGATCCGCTCCTTCCTGGAGATAAGGGGAGACGGTTACCTGGCCTGGGAGCGGATGTGCGGGCTGAAGGACGACATATAGTGAAAAAAACATCCAAAAACGGCAAAAAGACTGGAAAGACTATCAAGGCGGGACGGCGCGCGGACCTGGATGCGGTCTTTGACCGGATGGAGCGCATCCTGGCGCGCGTCGAAAGGCTCATCACACCCCCGGAAGAGGAGGCCGGTATCGATGTGTCTCTTTTCAGAGACTACATCGCGTTTCGCTGGGGAAGGCAAGGGAAAGGCGGAAGGCTCACCCCGGTGGACCACCCCCATCTCTTCGACCTGGACGACCTGGTGGGTATCGACGACGCCAAGGAAGAGCTGATCCGCAACACGGCCCAGTTCACGGCGGGATATCCGGCCAACAACGTCCTCCTGTGGGGCGAGAGGGGAACCGGCAAGTCCTCCTGCATCAAGGGGCTGCTGCGACCCTTCGCGCCCAGGGGCCTGCGCATGGTGGAGGTGCAGAAGGGAGACCTCCTGGAGATCACCGACATCCTGCGGCTTCTGCGCGGGGCGCCCTGGCGTTTCATCCTTTTCTGCGACGACCTGGCCTTTGACGAGGGCGAAGTCTCCTACCGGGAGCTCAAGGCCATCCTGGAGGGGGGGATTGAGGCTCGTCCGGAAAACGTCCTCCTCTATGCCACCTCCAACCGCCGCCACCTGATGCCGGAACCCATGAACGACAACCTGGGGCAAGAGATCCATCCGGAGGAGGCGGTTTCGGAAAAGCTCTCCCTCGCGGACCGCTTCGGCCTCACCCTCAGCTTCTATCCCTTTTCCCAGGACACCTATCTCTCCATAGTCGAGCGCTCCGCGGAAAGGATGGGCCTTGCCGTCGAAAGGGACCGGCTCCGCTCCGAGGCCCTGCGCTGGGCCCTGTTCAAGGGTCAGCGTTCCGGCCGTTCCGCGCGGCAGTTCATGGACGACCTGGCGGGCCGCCTGGCCATGGAAGGGCGCCGCGAAAACCCGGACGACGGCTTCCGGACGTCATGACATCAATCCATTTCAGAATCCTCCCCGCGCGTTTATCCTCTCTCTGACAAGGACAAGGAGCGTGTCCACCTCAGCGCGGGCCCTTTCCCAGTGCCGCCTCTCGTGATCCCCCTCCAGATGCCTGGCGAGCGCATTCAACCGTTTCATGACCGCGGTCAGCTCTTCGGTGACGATGTGTTCATGTTCCATTTTTTCTCCCTTGCGAACATACCCTGTCCGGGCAAGATTCATGTCGTGGCTATTTGACCACCATATTGCGCAGCTTTCGCAACAAGACATCCCTTGCAGTTGCCGAAGGAGCGCTTCCACCAATTCCTTTCAGGCGAAAACCGTCCCGAGCCATGCCATTGACGGTCTCTATTCTCATCTCATCCGGAAAGAGGAACATGAATGCCAGATGGTTGAAGAGAGCCGCGAGAAATCCCAACTGGTCATCCGCCGTGACCTCCAAGAAGAGCGCTCCGCCATGAATCTCCTGTACGCGCAAGCAAAATCCCCTCAGTGATATCCCAGTGGCAAGGTCAGTATCGCCTTCATCAAGGGCAAGGGCGAGAAAGTCAAGACTGACTGGATCTACGACGCATTTGCAGGTATCCATTTCAAAAACGGCTTCCCAGAAATTGCCGGTTTTTTTCGCGCTCCCCTTGAGGATGCTGATGCCTTTTCGCGACAACCCGCCCGACAGCGCCCCTGCCCATCCCGGAGGGAACCGTCCCCACATGGCAAGCTCAAGCATTCCGCCGGCTATACGGCGGGTTTCAAATCCGTTGGCGTTATTGCCTCTCCCGGTGTAAAGACTGGTTTCCCGCAATATCCCTATCATAATAACCTCCGTCATCCAAGCCTCTTCCATCTTCCACCGCAAAACCCCTGAAGAACCGGTTTGCCACATAACTGCAAATAACCGGCCAAATCAGGAAAGGCATGATTGCGGGCATTTCTCGCGGAACAGCCCTTCCGGATAGTCCCGGAATTGATGCGAACGAGGGCAGGATGTGCCTAAACAGGAGGCGCTTCTCAGAAAAAAAGGCGCATCCCGGAAAGGAGGAACAAAACCGGGATGCGCCGAAAAAAAATCTCCTGGCGCTCATGCGCGTGGATTTTGGAAAGGTATGCGGATTGCCGGGCGCCTTACCTGTCTCCTCCGCCCAGGACCTTGTAGAGGGTAACCAGATTGTTCAGCCTGGAAAGTCTGACCGTTATCAGGCTCTGACTGGCGCTGTAAAGTGAGCGCTGGGAATCCAGAACGCTCAGGTAGCTGTCCACGCCCCTGTCGTAACGGGCCTGGGAGAGGCGATAACTCTCGGCGCTGGCGTCCGTCAGGGACTGCTGCGCCCTGACCTGCTCGTCGATGGTCCCCCGTTGGGCAAGGGCGTCGGCAACCTCCTTGAAGGCTGTCTGGATGGCCTTTTCGTACTGGGCAACGGCGATATCGCGATCCGCCTCGGCGGCTTCCAGATTTGCCTTGTTGGCCCCGCCCTGGAAGATGGGGATGGAGATCTGGGGCATCACCTTATAGACAAAGGCGCCTGATTTGAAAAGCCCCCCCAAGTCATCACTTCCCAGGCCTACGGAAGAGATCAGGGTGATCCGTGGGAAGAACGCCGCACGCGCCGCCCCGATATTGGCGTTGGCCCCCTTCAGGAGATGCTCTGCCTGGAGGATGTCCGGACGTCTCAGCAGAACGTCGGACGGAAGGCCCGGAGACAGGTCCTTCAGGGGGGTCAGGGTGCCGGAAAGAGCGGCTGGAAGGAGTTCGGCCGGGACCGCTGAGCCCGTCACCAGATTGAGGGCGTTTTCGTCCTGGGCGACGAGTGTTGTGTATCGGGCGACGTCCACCCGCGCGGCATCCACGCTGGTGCGGGCCCGGTTGAGATCAAGGGCTGACGAGACGCCGGCCTGGTAACGACTGTGGATCAGTCTGTAGGAGGCCTCCTGGCTCTTGAGGGTTTCCCTGGCCAGACTCAACCGCTCGCGGTCCGCGGCCAGGTTGAGGTAATTGGACGCCACTTCGGCGACCAGGGCAATCCGGGCGGCCCGGCGGGCCTGTGCAGTGGAGAAGTACTGCTCCAGGGCCTGATCCTTGAGGCTGCGCACCCGTCCGAACAGGTCCAGCTCATAGGAACTCATGGCCAGCCCCACGTTGTACTGATGGACGTCCAGAGGAATTCCGAGACCGGAAAAGTCTTCGGCCAGACGCTGGTAGGTGGCGGACCCTTGCGCCTCGATCTTCGGCAGGAGGTCCGCGCGCTTGATGCGGTACTGTGCCCTGGATTTCTCGATGTTGAGGACCGCGACACGCAGGTCGCGGTTGTTCTCCAGGGCCAGGGCCACCAGCCCGCGCAGCTTTTCATCCACGAAAAAATCCCGCCAGGGGATATCGGCAGCCGCCCTCGCGGATGAATCTCCGGAGGCCTCCTTGTACGCCTCGCCCTGGGGCCACGCGGTGGGTACCGGTGTTTGGGGGCGGTTGTATTTGGGCGCCATGGCGCACCCGCCAAGGCACAGGATTGCGCATATATAAAGTACGAGCGGTTGAGCGAAGGGTTTCATCTCAGTTAACCTCCGGGGTATTGGTTGCGGGGGCCTGTTGCATGGAGGCCCGGTCCGGCCGCTTCCTGCCGAAGATGCGCGAGACCAGCACAAAGAAGAACGGAATAAAGAACAGGTCGATGAAGGTAGCCGACAGGAGTCCGCCGGTAACGGCGGTGCCGATGGCGTTCTGGGCCGCGGCGCCCGCGCCCCGCGTCAGGGCCAGGGGCAGGACTCCGAAGAAAAACGCCAGTGAGGTCATTATAACCGGACGGAACCGGATCTTGATGGCCATAAGGGTAGCTTCCACCAGCTCATGGCCCTGCCGCATCTGCTCCTTGATGAACTGGATGATGAGTATGGCGTTCTTCGTTGAAAGACCTATGGTTGTAAGGAGGCCTATCTGCAGGTAGACGTCGTTGTCGAGCCCGCGCAGGGAAACCGCGGTTACCGCGCCCACCAGTCCCAGGGGAATCATCAGCAGGTTTACGAATGGGATGGTCCAGCTTTCATACAGGGCCGCCACGCTGAGAAACACCACCAGGATCGATATGGCGTAGAGGGCCGGCGCCTGCTTGCCCGCCTCTTTCTCCTCGTAGGAAAGGCCGGTCCACTCGTAGCCGATGCCGGTGGGAAGCTCGGCCGCCATCCTTTCCATCTCGGCCATGGCTTCGCCCGTGCTCACGCCGGGCGCGGCCTGGCCCATGATCTCCACCGAGGGAAGGCCGTTATAGCGTTCCAGGCGGGGAGAACCGTACTGCCAGTGGGCGGTGGCAAAGGCTGAAAAGGGCGCCATCTCGCCGTTCTTGTTACGCACGTACCACCTGTTGATATCTTCCGGAAGCATCCGGTACCTGGACTCGGCCTGGAGATAGACCTTCTTTACCCTGCCGTTCTCGATGAAGTCGTTGACGTAGGAACTGCCCCAGGCGGTGGCCAGAACATCATTGATGGCCGACTGGGAAATACCCAGCGCGCCCGCGCGCACGTCGTCTATATCCAGCTTGAACTGGGGCGAGTCATCCTGGCCGTTGGGCCGCACCGCGATGAGCTTGGGATTCTTCATGGCCATGCCCAGCAACTGGTTGCGGGCCTCCATCAGCTTGTCGTGCCCGAGGCCGCTCCGGTCCTGGAGCTGGAAATCGAAGCCGTTGGCCTGACCCAGCTCGATAACGGCCGGCGGGGAAAAGGCGAACACCATTCCGTCACGAATGGAGGCGAATCTCCCCATGGCCCTCCCGGCCACGGCCGGCGCCTTCAGGTCCTTTGTCTTGCGCAGATTCCAGTCCTTGAGCTTCACGAAGGCAAGGCCCATGTTCTGGCCGCGTCCCGCGAAACTGAAACCGGCCACTGTGATGATGGTCTCCACCGCCTTCTTTTCGTTTTCGAGGAAATGCCGTTCCATCTCCTCTATCACCTTCAGGGTCCTCTCCTGGGTAGCCCCGGCCGGCAACTGCACCTGGCAGATGATGAATCCCTGGTCCTCATCGGGAAGGAAGGCGGTGGGGAGGCGCAGGAAGAGCAGGCCCATGCAGACCACGATGGCGCCGTACACTACCAGATAGCGCACCGGCTTGCCGAAGGAACGGCCCACGATAGACTCGTATTTCGACCTGACGAAGTTGAACCCCCTGTTGAAGTGGGGGAAGAACCACTTGAACCACCCCGTCTCCCCAAAATGCTTTCCTTTCTGGACGGGCTTGAGGATGGTTGAACAGAGCGCCGGGGTCAGGATCATGGCCACCAAGACCGAGAGGATCATGGCGGAAATGATAGTAATGGAGAACTGGCGGTAGATGACGCCGGTGGAGCCTCCGAAAAAGGCCATGGGAAGGAAGACCGCGGTCAGGACGGTGGCGATCCCCCACAGGGCGCTGGTGATCTGCCCCATGGATTTGATGGTCGCGTCATGGGGCGACAGCCCCTCCTCGGACATGATGCGCTCCACGTTCTCCACCACCACGATGGCGTCGTCCACCAGCAGGCCTATGACGATTACCAGGGCGAACATGGTGAGGGTGTTGATGGAAAAACCGGCCGCGGACAGGACGCCGAAGGTGCCCAGAAGGACCACCGGCACGGCGATGGTGGGGATGAGGGTAGCGCGGATGTTCTGCAGGAACAGGAACATGATGATAAACACCAGAAGGACCGCCTCCAGCAGGGTCTCCACCACCTCCTCGATGGAGATCTTGACAAACGGTGTCGTGTCGTAGGGGTAGACCACCTTCATGCCGGAGGGGAAGTACCTTGAGAGCTCCTCCATCTTTACCTTGACCCGGTCCCCCGTTTCCAGGGCGTTGGCGCCGGAGGCCAGCCTGATTGCCATGCCGCCCATGGGCATCCCCTTGTAGCGGGCCTCGATGTCGTAGCTCTCCGTGCCGACCCTGCATTCGGCCACATCCTTCAGCTTCACGGTTGACCCGTCGGTGTTGGTCTTGAGAACGATCTCCTCGAACTGGCCGGCCGTCCGCAACAGGGTACGCGCCGTAATGGTGGCGTTCAACTGCTGGCCCGCCGGCGCCGGATTTCCGCCGAACTGACCGGCCGACACCTGGGCGTTCTGGGCCTGGATTGCCGAGACCACATCGCTGGTGGTGAGATGGAAGTTGTTCAGCTTGGCCGGGTTCAGCCAGATACGCATGGCGTTCTGGGAACCAAACACCGTCACCTCGCCGACCCCTTCCGTACGGCTGATGATGTCCTGGACATTGGCCACCATGTAGTCGGTCAGGGCGGGGCGGTCCATGGAACCGTCCTCTGACACGAGACCGATGATCATCAGGAAGTTCTTGGTGGACTTGACCACCTGCACCCCCTGCCTCTGCACGATCTGGGGCAGGAGAGGCGTCGCCAGTTGCAGCTTGTTCTGGACCTGCACCTGGGCGATATTGGGGTCGGTTCCCGCCTTGAAGGTCAGGTTGATGGCCACGGCGCCGGCCGAGTCGCTGGTGGAGGACATGTAGATCAGGTTGTCGATGCCGTTCAGCTTCTGCTCGATGACCTGGGTGACCGTATCCTGAACGGTCTGGGCCGAGGCGCCCGGATACATGGCGTTTATGGTGATCTGGGGCGGCGCGATGGGTGGATACTGGGAAACCGGCAGCGTCTTGATGGCCAGGAGGCCGGCAAGCATGACCATGATGGCGATCACCCAGGCGAAGATGGGGCGATTTATGAAAAACCGTGGCATGGATAAACTCCTTTATGTGCGCGGAAGTCCACCTTTGAGAAAAGGAGGATTCTGGGGGATTCTGCTTTTCCGGGGGTTGAAATCCCCCCCCTGCCCCCCCTTTCTTAAAGGGGGGGTGGGGAGCGAAAACGGACACTTTTTTCAGGGGCGCCGTTTCTTGAGGGGATTAAAGGGATCTCAACGATTACTTCTTCGTTGCGGGCGGCTGCGCCGGAGGTTGGGCCGCGGCCGGTTTTTCTCCGAATGGAACGGCCTTTACCTGGGTCCCCGGCTTCGCCTTCTGGATTCCATCCAGTATCACCCGGTCACCCGGCTTCAGACCGTCGCTCACCAGCCAGTTTTCGCCTACGGTTCGTTCCACCTTGATGACTCGCTGCTCTACCTTGTCTTCGGCGCCGACCAGGAGAGTGACGGCGCTGCCGTCCGGCTTGCGGGTAACACCCCGCTGCGGAACCAGGATCGCCTGCTCGTTTACCCCTTCTTCCAGGATGGCCCGCACGAACATGCCGGGCAGCAGTGCCTGGCGCGGGTTGGGAAAGATGGCCCGAAGGGTGATGGAGCCGGTGGTCTGCTCAACCGTCACTTCGGAAAACTTGAGGGTCCCCGGCAGAGGATATGCGCTCCCGTCTTCCAGGATCAGCCTCACCCTGGCCTGTCCCGAAGCCCCGCTTTTCATCAGTCCGGCGGCCAGACTCCGTTTCAGCTTCAGCATCTCGGCGCTGGACTGGGTGACGTCCACGTACATGGAAGCGAGTTGCTGGATGTTGGCCAGCGCGTTTGCCTGACTGGCGGTCACCAGGGCGCCGTCGGTGACGCTGGAACGGCCGATACGTCCGGAAATGGGAGCGGTTACCCGGGTATAGGCAAGATTGATGCGCGCGCTCTCCACGGCCGCCTTGCTGGAGGCCACCTCCGCTTCCGCCTGTTTCAGAGACGCATGGGCATCGTCATAATCCTGCTGGCTGACCGCCTTGATCTTCACCAGATCCCGGAAGCGCTCCTCTTTCAGACGGGCCGGTATCAGGTTGGCCTCCGCCTTGGCCAGGGCGGCCCTGGCGCTGGCATAGGAGGCCTTATAGGTCGCGGGATCGATCTGGTAGAGCGCCTGCCCCGCCTTCACATCGCTCCCTTCGGTAAAGAGGCGCTTCTGGATAATCCCCCCCACCTGGGGACGGACCTCGGCCGACAGATGCGCCGATGTCCTGCCGGGCAGTTCCGTGGTAAGGGTCACCCGCTGCGGTTTGACAACTATCACCCCGACTTCGGGAGGGCCACCCTTCGGGGGAGCGGTCGCCTGCTTCTTTCCGCAACCGCTCGCCGACAGACACACAGCCAGGAAACCGAATGCGATTATCAGTCTGATTCCGCGAAAACCATGCATACAATAACACCTCTGTAAATAGATTTACGGAATGAACATTCATTCCGGAATTAGGGGCGGCTACCTTTTCACCGTATCCCAACAGGCCTCTATTGCTTTGATAATCAACCCTTCATCCAGCAGGACAAATCCCAGAATGTGGTCCCTGGCCACCCCCATAAGGGGCCCGAAGGCAAGGGCGATCAGCATGGGAAGGGGCAGGTCCTTGAGAACCTGCTGCGAGGCCCCCTGTTCGAACAGCTCCTTGAAGACGTTGCATTTCCCTTCATTGCCCAGGATCTTGTCCCGGCGGTGGGCAACGCCGTAGGGCGAGTTGTGAAACTGCTCCAGGTAGCGGAAATGGAGGGGATGCTGAATGAAATAGCGCAGGAGTCGGGAGCCGAGATGGATAAATCGCGCCCGGAAGGGGTCCTGCTCGCTGTAGCCGTCCAGGAGGAACGGAATGATATTCTCTTCCACATCGTGGAACAGCTCCCTGATGAGAATGTCCCTGTTCTCGAAATACCGGTAGATAGTCCCGGCGCCCACGCCTGCCCGCTCGGCAATCAGGGCCATGGGTGCCCCATGGAAACCCTGTTCGGCAAACAGGTCCAGCGCGGCGCACATTATTTCGTGCCGTTTGTCCGGCTTAGCCATGATGCACCTCTTGAAACGGAATGAACGTTCATTCCTTATATCTTCACGAAGCTCCTCATGTAAAGCGCTTTTTTATGTTTGCTAAAAATAAGCGCGAAAAACGAAAAAAGGCTCCGTTTTGCGCGAAGCCCTTTTAGCGAACCCGTCCGGCGTTCAGGCCCGTATCATCACCAGCAGCATCTTGAACCTCTCCCGCGCCTTGAGCGAGTGGGGTCGGTTGGCGGGCATGATGATCATCTCCCCCTCCCGGACGGTTGCGGCGACGCCGGAAATGGTGATCTCCGCCGCGCCTTCAACAATCTGGACAAAGGCGTCGAAGGGCGCGGTATGTTCGCTGAGCCCCTGACCCTCCGCGAAAGAGAAGAGGGTTATTGTGCCGATGCCTCGATCGACGAGTGTCTTGCTGACCACCGCTCCGTCCTGATACGCGACCAGTTCCTTCAAACCGAGCGCTCTTCCCGTGATGTTTTCCCTTGATTCCGCCATTGGTTGTCTCCTTTCCTTTCCCTGGTGGCCCGATTTTATATCGAATGGCCCGGCCATGCATATGATCCAGGTCAAAAAGCGGGCGCCGTCCGCCGGGCCGGTCTCTCCGTTGTTGGACAAACCGGCGCATTAAGGCTAGTATTGTACCACGCATCCGCCCCGGCCCTTTCCCGCCGGGCGGACACGGCTCGTGACGAGACCCCCTTCCGCGGAAAGCGAGGCTTGATATGACCCGGACGCCGGCGGTACTTGGCATCGACATCGGAGGCACCACAACCTCTTTCGGCGTGGTGGAGGGAGACGGCAAGATCCTGAAGCGGGAGACGATCCCCACCATGCCCGGCGAAAGCGCCTCCACCCTGGTTTCGCGTATCAGCCGGAGATTCCGGGATTTCCTTTCTCCCCTGGAAGACCCCCTGGAGCTGAAAGGGATCGGCATCGGCGCGCCTAACGCGAATTACTATACGGGTATGGTGACGACCCCCCCCAATCTGGGCTGGGAACCCTCGGTAAACCTCGCCGGACTTTTCCGGGAGGAGTTCGGGCTTCGCGTCGCCATCACCAACGACGCCAACGCCGCGGCCATAGGCGAGATGGAGTTCGGCGGCGCGAAGGGAATGCGCCACTTCATGGTAATCACCCTCGGAACCGGGGTCGGAAGCGGGATCGTGGTGAACGGAGAGGTCCTTTACGGCGCGGACGGATTCGCCGGAGAAATAGGCCACACGGTGGTGGACCCCGACGGGCGTGAATGCGCCTGCGGCAAACGGGGGTGCCTGGAGACATACGCCTCGGCGCCCGGCCTGTGCCGGACAGTCATGAACCTTCTGGCGGATCGGACGGAAGACAGCGTCCTGCGGGGGCGCAGCCCCAGGGAGCTTACGGCCCGGGACGTCTTCGAGGCCGCGAAGCAGGGCGATGCCGTGGCCTTGGAAGCATTCCGCCATACAGGGCGCATCCTGGGCATGAAGCTGGCAGACGCCGTCGCCATCACCAGCCCGGAGGCGATCTTCCTCTTCGGCGGCCTGGCCGGAGCCGGGGAACTGATATTCCAGCCGACACGCCTTTCCATGGAGGCGAACCTTCTGAAGGTATTCCGGGGCAAGGTGCGGCTCATGCCGTCCGGCCTGCCGGAATCAGACGCCGCAATCCTGGGCGCGGCGGCCCTGGTCATGCGGGAGCTGAAGACGCGCCCGAAGGCCGGCGCCGGCCCCTATTTCCATCATCCAGAGGAGAACCCCCATGAACAACACGGATCTTGATTTCTCCGTTGATCGCCTCGATGAATGCCGCATCCCCTCCCCCATGTCCCTGGTGCGCTTCATCGATGACGCGGACCATGTCCTGTACCATTCAAGGCTCTATGAGATCCAGACGCACCTGGACCGGGGAACCCCTCCCCCGGCATTCGAAGCGGCCGGTCCCAGGGAGCGCATCCTCTTCGACCCGAAACGCCTCGTCTGCGGAATAGTCACCTGCGGCGGCATCTGCCCCGGACTGAACGACGTGATAAGGGCCATTGTCCTGAGCCTTTACCACCACTACGGGGTAAGGACGGTGTTCGGTTTCCGCTACGGCTACGAGGGTCTGACCAAAGAAAACCGCAACCATCCCATGATCCTCACGCCGGAGACCGTGGAGGGCATCCACCTCCAGGGAGGGACCATCCTGGGCACCTCGCGGGGGCCCCAGGACGTGGCGGAGATGGTGGATACCCTGGAGCATCTGGACGTGGGCATCCTCTTCACCGTCGGGGGCGACGGGACCTTGAAAGGGGCGCGGGCCCTGGCCGAGGAGATCAGGCGGAGGGGCCTGAGGATTTCCATCATCGGCATCCCCAAAACCATAGACAACGACATCCTCTTCGTGGAGGAATCCTTCGGATTCGAGACCGCCATATCCGAGGCGAGGAAGGTCATCTCCGCCGCCAACTGCGAGGCCATGGGCGCGCGCAACGGCATCGGCCTGGTGAAGCTCATGGGACGCCAGTCAGGCTTCATCGCCGTCTACGCGACCCTTGCCAACAGCGATGTCAATTTCTGCCTGATCCCAGAGGTCCCTTTTACCCTTGAGGGATTCCTCTCCTCCCTCAGCAACAGGCTTTCGGAACGGGGTCACGCGGTTGTGGTGGTGGGAGAAGGCGCGGGCCAGGACCTGATGGAAAAGACGCTTGAGAAGGACGCCTCCGGAAACGTCCGCCTGGGCGACATAGGCACATTTCTGCGAGACCGCGTCAAGGAGCATTTCAGCAGGGCCGGGATAAAAATAAACCTGAAATACATCGATCCCAGCTACACCATACGCAGCACACCGCCCAACGCCCGCGACTCCGCCTTCTGCCTGCTGCTGGGGCACAACGCCGTACATGCGGGGATGGCCGGCCGCACCAACATGGTAGTGGGCGTCTGGAAAAACGAGGGGACTCACCTCCCCATCAAGTATGCCGTCTCCGGGAGGAAACAGGTGGACCCCCAGGGCAAGCTGTGGAGCAGCGTCCTCTCGTGCACCGGACAGCCGAGAAACATGTGACGACCGGCCGGCCGGATTCAAACCGCTCATCATGGATTGAACATTGCGAAAAAAAAGTGTATCATCCCTTTTCATTTTTCCCGGCCGGCGCCGGGGCGAAACAACGCGCGTCGTCTTCAGCTTCATCCATGACGCCGCCGAGTCTTTATTTCTGGAGTCTTGACAGATGAATACAGAGCAGAGATTGAGGATTATTGAAGAAAAACTGGGCCCAACCGGAATGACGATTAATGTCTGGGCAAAAAGCGCGGAACTGGATCACCGGATCGTGGAAGATCTGATCAATGGAAAACTGCGGGGCACCCACGGAATATCACTCAGCGCGCGCAGGAAGATGGAAGAGTTTTTCGGGCCGATCTTCGAACCGTAACAATTCCAGACCCTCCGTCCACCCCTTTCGAGGCGGCGCCATGGCAAGACGTCTTTATCTCCTTCCTCTATTTTTATTCATGCTCCTTCCCGCGGCATGTTCAAGGGAAGCCGCCCTCCGTTCGGATCCTCCGGAGACGGCCGTTCACGTTGACCTGACGCGTTACGCGGGCCAGTGGCATGAGATTGCCCGATATCCGAACCGTTTCCAGAGTGAATGCGGGGAAGCGACCGCAACCTACACCCTTGAAAAAGACGGCTCGATGACGGTGGTCAACCGTTGCCGAACCGCGGCCGGCGTAAAAGAGGCGCGAGGAACCGCCAGGGTCTCCGACCCGTCTTCAGGCAACGCCAGACTCAGGGTATCCTTCTTCCGCCCGTTTTACGGGGACTACTGGATTCTTCACCTGGGAACCGATTACGACCATGCCGCCGTGGGCACCCCTGACCGCAAATACCTGTGGATCCTCAGCAGAACGCCGTCAATGGATGCTGAACTGTACAGGGAGCTTCTGCGAAAGATGCGCGCGCGGGGGTTCGACCCTGAACGCCTCTTGATAACGGGAAAAGTAAGCGCCAAAGACTGATGATTTTGCCTAAGGCCCCGCCAGGCGCCCGTTCAACTCCAACGTTACCTCTACAGTAGCGCGGCAACCGCATCCGGGACACCCCGTCCGGCGCCGCATCGTTACTCCCCGGCCTTTACAGGCTCGTCCCGGAAAGCGCCGCATCCATCATGACCATTCTTGAAACACTCAAAACGGTATTCGGCTACGGTGAGTTCCGGCCCTACCAGGAAGAGATCATATCCGGCCTCATCCGCGGTGAAGACGCCTTCGTGCTTATGCCCACGGGAGGCGGCAAGTCCCTCTGCTACCAGATACCGGCCCTGCACCGGGAGGGGACCGCCCTTGTCGTATCCCCCCTTATCTCGCTGATGAAGGACCAGGTGGACGCCCTCCGCGCCAACGGCGTGGAAGCGGCCTTCTACAACTCCACCCTGGGCGAGACGGAGTCCAGGCGGGTATTGGCGCGCCTCCACGCCGGACGCCTCAGGCTCCTCTACGTGGCGCCGGAAAGGCTGATGACCGAATCCTTCATCGATAGGCTCAGGGGCATAACCGTCTCGCTTTTCGCCATAGACGAGGCCCACTGCATCTCCCAGTGGGGACACGACTTCAGGCCCGAGTACGTGCAACTGGGCCGCATGCGCGACCTCTTCCCGGATGTGCCCCTTATCGCCCTCACCGCCACCGCCGACGACCAGACCCGAGCCGACATCATCGGCAGGCTCGGCCTGGAACAGGCGCCATGCTTTGTCGCCGGCTTCGACCGGCCCAACATCCGCTACACCGTCACGGAAAAGGTAAAACCGTTCGCGCAGCTGGCCGCGTTTCTCCGGGAACGGAACGAAGGAGATCCCGGCATCGTGTACGCCCTCTCCCGCAAGAGGGTCGAGTCGGTGGCCGGCCGGCTTGTGGAGGCAGGTTACCGGGCCGCGCCCTATCATGCCGGTCTGGCGGATCGGGAGCGCCGGCGCGTGCAGGAGGCGTTCCAGCGTGACGACATCCAGGTCGTGGTGGCCACGGTCGCCTTCGGCATGGGCATCGACAAGCCCAACGTCCGGTTCGTGGTCCATTACGACCTGCCTCGCAACGTGGAAAGCTACTACCAGGAGACCGGCAGGGCCGGCCGCGACGGACTCCCCTCGGAAGCGCTCCTCCTCTTCGGCTACGGGGACGTGATGGTGGCCAGGTCGCTTATCGAAAGCGGTGGAAACCCGGAGCAGAACCGCATCGAACTGCACAAGCTGAACGCCATGATCGGCTTCGCCGAGTCCCTGAACTGCCGGCGCAGGGCGCTACTGGGCTATTTCGGGGAAAGGATTTCCGCGGACTGCGGCAACTGCGACATCTGCCTGGACCCGCCGCAACGGTTCGACGCCACCGAAGAGGCGCGCAAGGCCCTCTCCTGCGTGTACCGTGTCGGGCAGAGGTTCGGCATGGGACACGTCATAGACGTGCTGCGCGGTTCCACCGGGGAACGGGTGCGGCAGCTTGGCCACGACCGTCTCTCCACCTTCGGCATCGGCGCGGATCTGCCGGCGGAGACCTGGGGAAGCCTGCTGCGTCAACTGGTGCACCTGGGTTACCTGAGACAGGACCTGGCCAACTATTCCATCCTCAAGCTGACCGAGGCGGCCCGGCCGCTTTTGCGGGGCGAGGAGCGGCTCATCCTGGCAAGACCGCCGGCGATAGCGGTAAAGGGAGGAGCGGGCAAGAAAGGGGCGAAAAAAAAGGCCGCCATGGGTGGCGACCCGCTTTTCGAAGCCCTGCGCGTCCTGCGCAAGAGCATCGCCGACAGGGAAGGCGTGCCCCCCTTTGTCGTGTTCGGCGACGCCACCCTCAAGGAGATGGCCGCCCGCCGTCCATCTACCGCGGAGGAAATGCTGCTGGTGAGCGGAGTCGGCAAACACAAGCTGGGCAAGTACGGCCCGGAATTCCTGCGGGCCATAGCCGGATTCCGGGACAATGAGAGCGACTGAGAACTACTGGCACTCCTTGACCACCGCCCCGGCGATAACCTCCAGCGGCAGCACCCGATCCGCCGCGCCCAGCTTGATGGCCTCCTTGGGCATGCCGAACACCACGCACGACTGCTCATCCTGGGCGATGGTCGACGCTCCGGCCTCCTTCATCTCCTTAAGACCCTTGGCCCCGTCATCACCCATGCCGGTCATGATTACCCCCACCGCGTTCTTGCCCGCGTAGCGCGCCGCGGAACGGAAGAGCACGTCCACCGAAGGTCGATGGCGGCTCACCAGCGGCCCGTCCTTGATCTCCACGTAGTAGCGCGCGCCGCTGCGCTTTAACAGCGCATGGGAGTTGCCCGGCGCGATCAGCGCCCTCCCCCTCATGACCGTATCGTTGTTTTCCGCTTCTTTCACCGAGATACGACAAATACCGTCCAGGCGTGCGGCAAAGGAGCGGGTAAAGTGCTCCGGCATGTGCTGGACGATGACGATGCCCGGCGCATCCAGGGGCATGGCCTCCAGGAAAACCCGCAGCGCCTCGGTCCCGCCGGTGGAGGCGCCCACCATCACCACCTTCTCGGTGGTCTGGATCATGGCGGCGCCGGTCGGCTTGGCGATGACCACATCGGCGGTAAGTTTCGGCGGGACCTTCTTCACCCCCGGAGAGATACGCTTCACCCTTGCTTCCGCGGCGGCCTTTACGGTGTCGCAGATAATGATCCTGGACTCCTCAAGGAACTGCTTGACCCCCAGCTTGGGCTTCTGGATGATCTCCACGGCGCCGTATTCCAGTGCCCTGAGGGCCGTCTCCGAACCTTCTTCCGTAAGGCTCGAGCACATCACCACCGGGATGGGGTGCTGGCTCATGATCTTCTGCAGAAAGGTAATGCCGTCCATGCGCGGCATCTCAACGTCAAGGGTGATCACATCCGGCACCTCTTCCCTGATGCGCTGGGCCGCGACAAAGGGGTCGGAGGCGGTGCCGAGAATAACTATGCCCGGGTCGGACGACAGGATCTCCGTAAGGGCCTGCCGCACAACCGCTGAATCATCCACTATCAATACCCTGATTTTCTTCTTCGTGTTCATTAATCGGACCTTTCAGCCTGTATTCGGGTTCAGAGATGTTCCGGTTTACGGTAGATGGTGGAGTTAACCTGCGCCAGAGGCACATCCAGGCCGTTCAGCGTCTCGGAATGCCCCAGAAAGAGATGTCCTCCCGGTTGCAGGTGACGGCAGAATCCGTTGAGCACCTTTTCCTGGGTCTTTTTGTCGAAATAGATCAGGACATTCCTGCAGAATATGATATCCATACGGTCCCGGACATCGTATACGCTGTCCAGAAAATTGAGGCGGCGGAAGGTGACGAGGGACCGGAGCTCCGGAGCGATCCTGACGAGGCATCTACTCTTGTCCTTGCTGCGCAGAAGGTATCTTTTTCTCATTTCATGGGGCACGGGAACGATCTTTTCCTCTTCGTATACGCCCCGGTACGCCGTTTCAAGCACGTCCGTGCAGATATCCGTCGCCAGTATGGAGAAACTGAAGAAATCCCTGTTGCGCGCATAATCGCTCAGGACCATGGCCAGGGTATAGGGCTCTTCCCCGCTGGAGCAACCGGCGCTCCAGACTCTCACACGATTGCCGGTCATGGCGGGGAGCAGCTCCGGCAGCACCTTTTCCGTCAGGTAACTGAAATGGGCGGGTTCACGAAAGAAATCGGTCTTGTTGGTGGTCACGACGTCAATCATGGGCACCATTTCGGTCTTTCGGCCTTCAGGGCTCATCAGGAAATCGTAGTAATCCTGGAAGGAGTACATGCCCAGGCTGCGCAGGCGCTTGCGCAGCCTCGATTCCAGCATGTGCTTCTTTATCTCCGGCATCCTGATCCCGCAGACACCCTCGATAAGCTTGCTGAAGTTACGAAACTCCTTCAGCGACATGGTAATTGAGTGGTGTGATGGAATGGATGCCTCCTGAGTCAGGTTTTCGCGCATGAAATCCTTTCCTGAAAGACATGATATTTTCTCGATCACTGAGAGCAACCGCAAGGGCGCCGGACGTCCATCGGACGATGCTGTGACGCGCTATCCCCACTTCACCAGTTGCGGGATATCGAGGATGAGGGCCACGGTTCCGTCGCCCAGGATGGTGGCGCCCGATATGCCATGCACGTCGCGGTAGACCTTTCCCAGTGACTTGATAACGGTCTGGTGCTCTCCGATGACCGTATCCACCAGAAGACCGATGCGCTCGCCATCGATGGCGGTAATGACCACCTGCTGGATGTCGGGCGCGGCGCCGGGCATTTCAAAGCGCTTTCTGAGCGGGATATACGGAACCATGTGGCCGCGCACGTTCGCCAGGTCCTTGCCGTGGGCGTCCCTGATGTCCCTGGAGGTCAAGACCACGCACTCCTCCACGAAGGAAAGGGGCAGCACATAGCGGTCTCCCCCCACCTTGACCAGCAGGCTTTCGATAATAGCCAGTGTCAGGGGCAGGCGGATGGATATGGTGGTCCCCTCACCCTTGCGGCTGTTTATCTCTATGACGCCCCGCAGCGCCTCGATGGCCTGCTTCACCACGTCCATGCCCACGCCCCGTCCGGACACGCCGGTTATCTTTTTCGCCGTGGAAAAACCGGGGGCGAAGATGAGGCCGAAGAGCTCCTTTTCCGAGAGTTCCGCGGTTTCCGGGATCAGGCGCTTCTCCACCGCCTTGGCCCGGATGGCGTCCTTGTCCAGACCGGCGCCGTCGTCCTGGATGGTAATAAAGACGCAATCCCCGGAATGCTCGGCCATGAGCTTCACCATGCCCAGGCGCGGCTTGCCCTTGGCCTCGCGCGCATCCGGCGGCTCTATGCCATGGTCGATGCTGTTGCGGATGATGTGCACGAGAGGGTCGTTCAGGCGCTCGATCACGGTCTTGTCCAATTCCGTGTTCGCCCCTTCCGTGATCATCTCCACCTCCTTGCCGAGGTCGTCGGAGAGGTCGCGCACCAGGCGCTTGAACTTGCTGAAGGTGCTGCCGAAGGGCATCATGCGGATGTTGAGGGTGTTGTCCCTCAACTCGGAGGTAAGGCGTTCCACCTCTTCCGCAATCAGCGTGAGATGGGAATCGTTGCGAACCGCCGCCGTCTGGGTAAGGCGCGCCTGAACCGTGACCAGTTCGCCCACCAGGTTTACCAGGACGTCCAGTTTTTCGGAAGGGACCCTGATGCTGGAAGCGGTTTCACTGGATTGTCTCCTCTTCTGGACCTCCCTGATCTGTTGCTGTTCGGCGAGAGCCGCTTCAACCTGGGACGATTGCGCCAGCCCTTTTTCAACGACAATCTCGCCAAAGAGCTTGCGGCTCTCCAGGACCTTCATCATGTCTTCCGTGGTCAGGTCGCCCCGCTCCACGAGTATGTGGCCCAGCTTCTTCTGCTCTACCTGGTCAAAGGGGAGGGTGTTCTCGTCGATAACGTCGATGTGCAGTTCGCTGTCCTCTTCGACGAATATGAACACGTCCCTGATGGCGTTATCGCCGCGGTTGGTGGTAAGGATTATGTCCCAGTATGTGTAGCAATGCTCAGGGGCAAGTTCCTCGAGAGAAGGAATTTCGTGCAGATGGGCGACGACCCTGCATTCTCCCAGCTCACGCAGCTCATTCAGCAGAAGGAGCGGATCCGTGCCCGTGAGATAGATATCACGCGGAGGTCTGAAGCGTATCCGGTATGTCTTCTCACAGGCCCGTTTTTCGGCGGAAGTTATTATCCCGGCTTTTTCGGGCTGCCCGGCGGGCGCCCCCTGGCCGGAACGCGCCAGGGAGGAAAACACCCCCTTGAGCGTGCGTATCTCTTCCTCGTCGGCGCCTTCGCCTTCCAGCATGGTCCGGATCAGGTCGCAGGACTGAAGGGTCGAATCAATCAGCGGTTTGTCCACGGACAACAGGCCGGAACGGACCTTGTCGAAAACGGTTTCCACCTCATGGGTAAATTCGGCGATATCGGTAAAGCCGAACATGGCGCCCGACCCCTTGATGGTGTGCATGGCGCGAAAGGTGCGGCCGATCATTTCCTGGTTATGGGGGTCGTCCTCCAGTTCCAGGAGGGCCGATTCCAGTTCGGCCAGGAGTTCATACGCCTCTTCCCGAAAAGCCTGTTTGTGTGTTTCGGTCATTGTCATACGGCAGCCCCTGGCCTTTGTTCTTCTTTCCCGGCCCACAGACAGCCATGACCGGAATCAGGCATGCACCCCACGTGACGGAGATATCCCGTTTCGCGAACAACGTCCGCGAAGACCTCTCCCGTATTAGCCAGGACGATGCTCTTTCCATCCTTTACCGCGGTCCGGTGCGCCGAACAGAGCAATTGCAGACAACAGAGGTCGATGGCCTCCGCGGCCGAGAGGTCTACCACCAGATGAGCAGAGGAGGCCAACGCCTCGACAATAACGGCTTTCAGCTCTTCCGCATGCTCTATGGTCAACGATCCACCGGCGGAGAGTGTCCCGGTTTCTCCCGACAACTCAAAAGTGTGCTTCATCTTGTCTCCTTGAGGCGCATGGGGAGTATTCGCGAGGTTCAGCGAAATACGCCTTTGACGCTTACAGTCCGCTACTTGGATGCCAATGCGAACGGCCGAAGGATAAGGAAGATCCCCCGCTCTATTTCACGAATCTTTTCACCGTATCCAGAAGCTGTTCCGGCTTGAACGGCTTTACGATCCAGCCGCTGGCGCCCGCCTGCTTGCCCGCCATCTTCTTGCTGTCCTGGGACTCCGTGGTGAGCATTACGATGGGGGTGAATTTGAAGCCGGGCTTGGCGCGCAGTTGCTTAATCAGCTCTATGCCGTCCATCTCCGGCATGTTCAGGTCCGTGATGACCATGGATATCTTTACCCCGTCCAGCTTGCCCATGGCGTCCTTGCCATTGGATGCGGCGATTACGTCGTAGCCCGCATCCTTCAGTGTGAAGGAAACCATCTGGCGCATGGAAGCAGAGTCATCAACAATCAAGAGAGTGTGTGCCATTCTTTAATCCTCATTTCATAACTTATGTGTCTCATGTTGTTAGGCAAGTAAACACCGCAACCCTGATTTGGGTTCACGGCGCGCCATGCACCCACTGGGCGAGGCGCGCCTCGCCCCTACCATTGATATGTTTACTTGCCTTCGTAATACCACGGCAGGAATCCGGGTCCGGCCTTCTTGACGGAATCTCCCGGCCTCGAATCAGAATATCTCGCAGACGCCCGCCTCCGGCTCGTCCGGTTTTGAAACCTCTCTGGACATGGCCTGCTTCATGGTCTTGCGTTCCGATTCCATGGTGTACATGTCCTCGAGCCAGTTCATGCCGGAATCGGCGCCCCCCGGCCCTCCCGTCAGACGCCCGCTCTCCAGCCTTCCCAGCATCTCCTCGGACTCCGTCTTGAGAGCCTGGAGAGGTTCGATGACATGCTCTATCTTCTGACGGGTAATGTCCTGGAACTGCATGGATATGACGATGCCGCCGATATCCTTGGCAAGGGACTCGGTTTCCGTGGAAAGGCCGTCCAGTTCAGATTGCGCCATCATCATGACGTCATTAAGCTTGCTCAGGGTGTCGTTCATGAGCTCTTCCGACTCCCTGGAGCGGAGCTCCGTGGCCGCCGCGCTCTTTTCCGTGTCGACATACATTCCCGACACCTCTTTCTCCACCGTCTTGATCAGCTTGCCTATCTCTATTGCCGCGGTTGTGGATCGGGCGGAGAGCTTCCTCACCTCGTCCGCCACCACGGCGAATCCCCTGCCGTGCTCGCCGGCCCGCGCCGCTTCGATGGATGCGTTCAGGGCCAGCAGATTGGTCTGGTCGGCGATGTATTCTATCTCCTGCACCACCTCCCGGATGTTTTCCATGGTGCCGGTTACCTTGCGCATATTTTCCAGGGTATGACGGGCGACCCCGTTAACGCTGTGGAGATTATCCATCACAGCGCTCAAGGCCTCCCTGCTCAGCTCGATAAGGGCCTTGCTGTCCCTGCCGTCGCCGGAGGCCAGCTCCCCGAAGGCGTTCGCGGCCCGGGACGCCTGGTTTCTTGCCCTGGAGACGATTTCCATGAAGCTCTCCCCGATGCCGAGGACCGCGGTCTCGGTCTCCTGCATAACGGCCTCCAGCTGGCTGGTCAGAACCGGGATCAGGTGCGCGCTCCTGTTGAGGATGTCTCCAACCGGCTTCAGATCAACGGCGGGAGAGGAATCGTGTTCCGTGGACGCGGTTTCTTCTTTTTCAGCGCCGCGCCCCTCCCCGCCCCCGCGCGCCGCCAGGACCTGGAGTCCGGCCGCAATGACGAAAAAGACGGCGAAAGCGGTAACGACCCTGATAACGCCGTCGCTTATGAACGCCGTCGCCGCCGCGGCGAGAACCAGCAGACTGGTGATTGCAGCGTGTTTTCTTGTCTCCATTATCATATCCGCTGTTCCCTTTTAATCAGCAATGTCCGGTTAGCTAATTGCAGCAATCGCTAAAATCCCAGCTTAACCCCTCACCCGGCCTTCGGCCACCCTCTCCCGCTGGGAGAGGGTTTCAATAAGGTCCATTCTCCCTTGGGGAGAAAGCGCCCCGCGGGGGCGGATGAGGGGGCTTATCGCATGATGCAAAAACTTAACCGGACAAAGCTGCCTTTTAATAGATCATGTTTGTATTTCCAGAAGCTCTTTCATCCGTTCAACAGATTCCGCCATGGGTCGATCCCGGACCGGCCCCATGGCGGAGTTTTCTCCCTGCTCAGAATCTCTCGAACTCGGAGTCAAGGGCGTCATTGTCCATGTTGATGGTAAATCCGGAGCTGGAAGTCCTGCCCTGTTTTTTCTGGTATGGCTCAGGTTTCGAGGCCGGTTTTACGGCTGTTTTCTTTACCTCGGCTTTTTTGGGGGCGGGCCTGGCCGTCGAAGCCGCGCGCGTCTCCTCGGTGCGGAAGAAGCCGACCGCGTCCTGAAGGTGTTCGGCCTGGGCGGAGAGTTCCTCGGCCGTGGACGACATCTCTTCCGCCGCGCTGGCGTTTTTCTGGATAACCTGATCCAGCTGCTGGATCGCCCGGTTGATCTGCTCGGCGCCTGAATCCTGCTCGCGGCTGGCCGCTGTGATCTCTTTCACCAGGTCTGCCGTCTTTTCGATGCTCGGGAGGATGTTGGCAAGCAGCCCGCCCGCCTTTTCCGCAATCTCGACGCTGCTGGCGGAAAGTTCGCTGATCTCGCCCGCCGCGGCCTGGCTCCTTTCCGCCAGCTTTCTCACCTCGGCGGCGACAACCGCGAATCCCTTGCCGTGCTCGCCAGCCCTTGCCGCTTCGATGGCCGCGTTCAGGGCCAGCATGTTGGTCTGGCGCGCGATCTCCTCGACGATATTGATCTTGTCCGCGATCTCCTTCATGGCGGAGACGGTCAGGGCCACGGCCTTTCCTCCCTCATTGGCCTCTTCCGACGACTTGACCGCGATCTTCTCGGTCTGCATGGCGTTATCGGCGTTCTGCTTGATGTTGGCGGACATCTGCTCCATGGAGGAGGACGCCTCCTCGGCCGCGGCGGCCTGCTCAGCGGCCCCCTGGGACATCTGCTCGGAATTGCCGCTCATCTCCCGGCTGCCCGAGGCAACGTTATCAGCGGCTGCCTTGACATCGTTCACCACTCCGTTGAGCTTCTCCACCATGACCTGGAGCGCCTTCATAAGTTCATCCTGATCGGAGCGGGGCTTGACGGTTACCATGAGGTTTCCGTCGGCTATCTCCTTGGCGACCGATCCGATCTCTTCCATGGCGGCCTTGACTTCCTTGAGGCTGTCATTGATCCTCAGGAAGTTCTCAAAGGCCTCCCTGGTATGCTGACATGCGGGTTTCACAGTCAGATTGAAGTCCAGGTCGCCCTTGGCCAGCAGCAGCAGGTTCGCAGCGAGGCGCTCCACCTCTTCGTTGGTGTACTCCTTATTGGTCAGCATGGCGGTAAGGTCCTGGACCACCTCGACGTAGCCAATCTTCTCGCCCCTCTTGTTCAGGAGATAGGAAGTATCCTGCTTGCATTTGGACCCGTGCCAGTCAAAGAAGCTCTCGGTGACGCCCCTCTGCAGCTGTTTGATGCCGCATCCCTCGTTGTTGCAGATGTTGGCCGCCGCGTTGCTGCAGGGCAGTCCCATGGACGAGACACGATCCTTGATGCGGCCCGCCTCCACGAGGAGCTTCTCGAACGACCTGTTCATGAAGGTCCAGTTCATGTCCATATCCGTGACATGGATCGGGAACGGAACTGCGTCGATGATGGCCTCGTACCATACCGTCTTGTCAACGACCGTATCGAGGGTCTTGTTGATCCCTTCCACGATTTTCTGGAAATCGCCCGTATGCCTTTCCACATCCGCGCGTTTTTCGAAATCTCCATCCAGGGCGGCCTGAACAAGCATGTTCACGTCATCAACAAGATTGTTCACATTGGTAATGCTGTTGTTGAGACTCTCCTTGATCTCCTCGAAATCACCCTGGTATTCAGTGGTTATAATCTCTGGAATCTGACCCATGCCTATCTGCGCCACACACTGGGCCGTAGCGTAGAGGGGTCCGATAACCGCGTCGAGGGTATTGTTCACCCCGCCGATTATGGTGCGGAATTCACCCTGGTGCTTTTCCGCGTCGGCTCGGGTGAGGAGCCTTCCGGCCATGGCCTCGTCGGCAAGCATCGTAGCGTCTTCCACAAGGGCCTGCACCGCCTCGGTCATGCCTATGAGCGCTGGGAGGAACTCGTCGTTTTCGGAACGTCTTCCCGTGCCGTCGTTGATCGCCTTGAGTGACTCCAGACCGCTCAAGTCTCCGGCCGCGATGGCGCGGCAGGTAGCGGTCGCGCTCAGCAACCGCTCTCTCACCTCGTTCACGGCCCGCCCAACCTCGGCGTATATTCCCTTGTAATATCCCTCTACCTTCGCTGTGTGATCATTCAACGCCATCTTCTGCAGTATATTGTTAGACTCCACCAGTCCGCCCAGACCGTCGATACAGTTGTTGAGACTGGCGCGGATCTGGTCAAACGCGCCGTTGTACTTGACCATTATCCTGGGGGGTATCTCTCCGTTGCTGATCTTGTCCAGATAGGAAGAGATCATCTCCATGGGTTCCGCGAAACCGTCCATGAGCTCATTCATCCCCTTCACGATCTCCGCCCACTCGCCGTCGAATCTGGAGACATCGCCCTTGACTTTCAGATCACCGCTCTGGCTGGCATTGATGAGATTGCCCAGTTCGCCGCGAAGGCCGCCCATGGTGTCCACCAGGGCGTTAAGGCTGTCTTTCAGCTTGTTGTAATCGCCGCGGTACTCCTCGGTAATCCTGTCAGGCAGTTCACCCCTGCTGATCTTGCCGATGTAGTCCATGGAAACCTTCAGGGGCGCCGTCATATTATCGAAGAGATTATTCATCCCGCCGGCCACCTTGGAGAAAAAGCCCTCGTGCTTCGTGGTATCTACCCTGGTGTCAAGGTAACCTTCGTAGGAGGCGATGCAGACCTCCCGCACATCAAGGCGCACCGCTTCCAGCGCGTTTCGCAGACGGTTCAGGCTTTCTTTCAGTTCAGCGAAGTCACCACCGTAGCCTTCGGTTATCTCGTCGAAGATCTCGCCCCGGCTCAACTGGTTGATGTGCTCGGCCGCATGATGAATGGGCGCGAGGGTCGCGTCCAGCATGCCGTTCACTTCGGACACAATCCGCCGGAACTCACCGGAATGCTTCGTCTCATCCGCCCTGGCCTTCAGGTTCCCGGCCAGAGCGGCCTGGGCGAGCATATGGGTGTCACCCGTCAGGTTGCGGAAGGACTTCAGCAAGGCATTCAAGGATGCCAGAACGGCGTTCCCTTCCTTCCCCTCCATATCTATCTCCAGGGACAGGTCTCCAGCCGCGACCCTTCCCAAGATGCCCGCGATGTCTTTCGAATCTTCTTCCATCCTGCGTTCAGCAAACCTGCTGATGTAAAATCCCATGCCGATGGCCAACATCATCCCGAGGACAACGAAGATTGGCAGGTTGTTTCCCGTCCCTTTCTCCGGCGCGTCCGGGGTCTTTGCCATACGAGCGGCCGCGGCCTCCGTGATCTTCTTCACGGATTCGTCAAAGGCGCCCAGGGATTTCTGGACCTCAGGGTCACGGAGGGCCTTGGAAGCGTCCGACATACTGTTCTTCAGGGCTGACTGAACCACCTTTTCCTTGTTAGCCGTGATGGAAGCCAAATCCTTTTTCAGCGTTTCTATTCTCGCCTTATCTTCCGCCGAAACCGCTGTTTTCTCCAAAATGGAAACACCAGAGGCGATCTTTCCATCCAGTTCCTGGATGGCGGCCAGTTTGCTCTTCACGTCAGCCCCGCTTTTCGCCGCGGATATTTCCCGCAACAGATCGCGTTCAAGCCGGACCGCGCCGTTGATTTTCAATACCGAAACAACCGGAAGCGCTTCCCCGGCAAGGTCCTGTTTCGCCGCGTTTTTTACACGGGACACACCCAGACCTCCGACAATGCCGATAATAATGGCAGCCACGACAAAGCCGGCCAGAATCCTGGCCTTGAAGCTCATAGCACTGGAATTTTCAGAATTACTCATTTGTCTCCCCTTCCAAAATTGATGGTCTTAAAATCCATCAGGCAACTTCAGCTTCACCGGCTTCCTGCAACGCCGCCGCCTCCTCGAAGCTGAATATCCTGTCCGTGTCCAGAATGATAACGAATTCTTCGCCCATCTTCCCCATGCCGTTGATGAAATCTATGTTCAGCTTCATGCCGATGCGCGGAGGCGGTTCTATCTGGGAAGGCTCCAATTCCAGCACTTCTTCCACGGAATCAGCCAGGGCGCCGACAATGGTGGTCTCACCTTCGATAGCGACCTCCAGGACAATGATGCATGTGTCCACCGTCTTTTCCGTGGCATCCATGCCAAACTTCAGCTTCATGTCCACGACAGGCACGACGCTGCCCCGCAGGTTGATGACGCCGCGCATGAAGTCGGGAGTCCGGGGCACCTTGGTGATGCTTATAAAATCAAGTATCTCCCGCACCCTGGCCACATCCACGGCAAAGGTCTCGTGGGCCAGTTTAAAGGTCAGGTACTGTTTCGCCGCCTTTTCCGATGCCTCCATAGATGCTCCTTTTTCTGGATTTTCCGGAACAAGAAAAGGTTTCGGGACGCGCTTGATCCGCGAAACCGTTGAGCTCATATCCCAGAATGTCTGTCATCCGCCAGAGGACGTTACCGCCCCTGGAGTGTATGGTTTCCGTTTCGGAATTTTTCATCGGAACTTTAGTTCTTTTTGTTCACTTTTTCAGTTAATACGAAGCGGAAGCATTTAACTTCCTTGAATTTTTCTAACCATGCCGCTATACTGGCCGCCGGTTGTAATCTTCTACCCATGGAGTCTTCATGAACATACACGAATACCAGGCCAAGGAAATCCTGCGATCCTACGGCATCCCGGTCCCGAGAGGACGCGCGGCTTACACGGAGGCGCAGGTGGAACGATCCGCCAGGGAAATGGGGGGACGCTGTGTCGTAAAGGCCCAGATCTACGCGGGCGGCCGGGGCAAGGCCGGCGGAGTCCGCCTGGCGGAGAATGCGGAGGACGCGCTCAAAGCGGCGAAAGAACTGTTCGGCAAGACCCTCGTCACACCCCAGACCGGTCCTGACGGACTGATTGTCAGGCGCCTTCTGGTGGAAGAAGCCGTAGGGATCGCAAGGGAATTTTACCTCTCCATCACCCTTGACCGGCAGTCCTCACGCTACTGCCTGATTGCGTCAGCCGAAGGGGGAATGGAGATCGAGGCCCTGGCGGAAAGATCGCCGGAAAAGATTCATATCGTCACCATAGACCCGCTGCTGGGCCTGAAGCCCTATCAGGCGCGAAAGATCGCCCTCGCCCTGGGCATGAGGGGGAGGCTCTGCGAGGAGTGCGTCACGATGATGATGAACCTCTACCGCTGCTGCCTCGAAAAGGACTGCTCCCTGGTGGAGATCAATCCCCTGGTGGTGACGAACGCGGACTGGCTGATGGCCATGGACGCCAAGATCAATTTCGACGACAACGCCCTCTTCCGTCATCCGGATTACCAGGAAATGACGGACCTGTCACAGATAGACCCGCTGGAAATAACCGCCGGCGAGTTTGACCTTTCCTATATAAAGCTGAAAGGCAACATCGGCTGCATGGTAAACGGCGCCGGCCTTGCCATGGCCACCCTGGACATGCTCAGCGAATACGGCGGGGCGCCGGCCAACTTCCTCGACGTGGGCGGCGGGGCGACAAAGGACCGCGTTGCCGCCGCCTTCAGGATAATCCTCGGTGATCCGGATGTGAAAGGCATATTTGTCAACATCTTTGGAGGCATAATGCGCTGCGACGTCATCGCCGAGGGGATCATCGCCGCGGCGGAGGAAGCGGGATGTCCGCTCCCCATCGTCGTGCGCATGGACGGCACCCTCGTTGAGGAAGGGAAGCGGCTCCTGACCGGGTCGGGCCTGAACGTCCGCTTCACCCATGACCTGACGGAAGGGGTCCGGGCCATCGTAGGGATGACCGGCGAACAGCGGCGATAATCGGGCGAACACGCGGTTCGCCCCCGTGGAGTCAATCAAGCAATTATATATTAATTACACCTAGAAACTGCCTTTGCTCACGCAAAGACACAAACAAATTCAAATAGCCGCGGGACAAACTGGCATCACCGGTCAGGTGAACGGCCTCATTTGACAATTTCTTGATTTTCCTTCGCGTTCTTTGCGGCTTTGCGTGAGACTGCCTTTTTCAGGTTACATATGGAGTTTCCCCATGTCCGTTCTAGTGAATAAGGATTCAAAAATATTGGTACAGGGTATAACCGGCCGGACGGGTCTTTTTCACACCCGCCAGTGCCGCGATTACGGAACGAATATCGTCGCGGGAGTCACCCCGGGCAAAGGCGGCGCGGTTATCGAAGGTATTCCGGTGTTTGATACGGTGGAAGAAGCAGTCAGCGAGACAGGCGCCGATGTCTCCCTGATCTTCGTCCCTCCTCCGGGCGCGGCGGATGCGGTGCTGGAAGCCGCCGCGGCGGGATTGGGACTTGCGGTCTGCGTCACCGAAGGGATCCCGGTGCGTGACATGGTCTTCGTAAAAAGGGCGCTTCTGGAAACCGGTATGGTGATGATAGGCCCCAACTGTCCCGGCGTCATCACGCCTGGAGAATGCAAGGTCGGCATCATGCCGGGCGACATCCACCTCAAGGGAAAGATAGGCGTCGTCTCCCGCAGCGGCACGCTTACCTATGAAGCGGTCAAACAGCTTACGGTGAACGGTCTGGGCCAGACTACCTGCATCGGCATCGGCGGGGATCCGATTATCGGCCTGAATTTCCTGGACGCCCTTCGCCTCTTCAACGACGACCCTGAGACCAAGGGGGTATTCCTCATCGGCGAGATAGGAGGAGGGGCGGAGGAAGAGGCCGCCGTATGGATCCGCGACAACATGAAAAAACCGGTCGCGGCCTTTATCGCCGGCCGCACCGCGCCGCCGGGAAAACGCATGGGGCACGCGGGCGCCATCATCAGCGGCGGCAAGGGAAAGGCGGAAGACAAGATTCGCGTCCTGAAAGAATGCGGGGTAGAGGTTGCGCCGGGTCCGGCGCGCATGGGCGAGACCATGATCCGAGCCATGAAATAGATCGTCAGGGCCTCAAGCGCCTTGATTTTGCCGTTGTCGCCTTTATACTTCAACCTGATACATGGGGCGATGAGACCCATCGCCGGAACGGAGTGATACCATGGATATTGTTACTGCTGTATGGATCGTGATCGCGGTTGTGCTGGTGGTGGTATCGGTATTTCTGATTCGCGCTCTCATCGAAATCCGTCAGGCGGCGATCTCCGCCAGGGGCCTCCTGGCGCGCATCGATACGGATCTCGTCCCGGTCACGAGGGACCTGCACGAAGTCCTTGCCGATCTGAGGGTAACGACCCGGGGCATAGCTTCACGGGTGGAGGATGTCAAGTCGGCCATGACGGCGGTCGGCGATACGGGAAGAAACATTAGCATGATCAATGCGGCAATAGGAAATGTGGCGGATCTTCTGTCCCGGGTTTCACTTCTATCCACCGGCGCCAAAGCGGCGGGACAGTATGTTTGCGACAGAATATCAAGGAAAAGGGGGTAACAGACATGTCGTATGAAGATAGGGGTTCGAGTTTGGCGTCAGTTGTCGTATCGTTTCTCGCGGGGGCCGCAATCGGTTCCGGATTGGCTCTGCTCTTCGCGCCGAAGACGGGCCGGGAGGTGCGTGAACAGATCAAAGACCTGACGGACGACGCGGTCGACAGGATCAAGGAGTACGCGAAAGACGCCCAGGACAAAATCAAGTCCACCTATGAATGCGGCCGGGAAGCCGTCATGGAAAAGAAAACCATCATCAGCTCAGCCATCGAGGCGGGCAAAGAGGCCATTGAAAAGGAAAAGGAGCGCCTCAGCGAGCAGCAGAAAGCCTAGACGGACGGACAGATAAGCCCACGAAAGAATGGGCTTATCTGTCCGCGCAACCTGACTCCGGCAAGAAAGGTATTGATATGGCCGACCGGCGCCCCGGGGACAAGGACATCTTCACTTCCATCAACCGCTTTCTCGGAGAATTCGAACCGGAAGGGGGCAGCCGTGTCAAAAGCTGCTCAGTGAGGTTTCTGCGCGCCGCAACGGCCGTCACCGGCAAGTTCCTGGAACACAAATGCCCGCTGCGCGCTTCGGCCCTTTCTTTCACCACCATCCTGTCCATTGTGCCCTTTCTCGCCCTCGCCTTCGCCATCCTGAAGGGTTTCGGCGTTCAGAACACCCTCGAACCACTGATCATCAAACATCTCTCAGCCGGTTCCGGCGATGTGGTGGACAGAATAATCTCCTACATCAACAATACAAAGATGGCTTCACTGGGCGCCATAGGGCTGGCCGCGCTCATCGGAACGGTGATCTCTCTCCTGGGCAGCATTGAAGACGCCTTCAACGAGATATGGGGAGTGGAAGAAACAAGATCCATCTACCGGAAATTCAGCGACTATCTGAGTGTAGTGGTCAGCGGACCGATACTTCTCCTGGCCGCCCTGAGCGTCACCACCACCCTGCAAAGCCAGAAGCTGGTGCGCTGGCTGATGGAAACGGCCTACTTCGGTGATCTGCTACTATTATCATTCCGTATCATTCCATATGTGAGCATCTGGCTGGCGCTTGTGTGCCTGTACAGCTTTATTCCCAACACCAGGGTGAGAATCACTTCCGCGCTGTTCGGAGGAGTCCTTGCCGGAACGGCATGGCAGATCGCCCAGTGGGGATACGTCCATTTCCAGATCGGAGTAGCAAAGTACAACGCCATATACGGCACGCTGGCGGTCCTGCCCATCTTCATGGTATGGCTCTATACCAGTTGGCTGATCGTCCTGTTCGGGGTGGAGCTCGTCGTAGCTCATCAGAACAGGAAGACCTTTCTGCACGACTACGAACCGGCAAGACTCAGCTTCGCGACCAGGGAAACAGCGGCCTTGCTCATCCTCCTCTCAGTGGCGGATGCTTTTTTCCGCGAGGAAGAGCCCTGGACCGTGGAAAGATTCGCAAAGGAACAGAGCTTGCCGGCGCGCACCGTGCGAAGAATTCTTTCGAAAATGGTGACGGCCGGCTATCTGGTCGTTGAGGAAGGTGAGCAGGCATACTACCCCGCCCGGGCACTGGAACACGTGAGCATAGATACCTTCCTGAAGGATATCAGGTATGAGGGAGAAGAGTTCCCGCCGCGGGCGTCTGACCGGCTGGGAGAAATGGCGCGCGGCCTGATAGCGCGCATTGAAGCCGGCGCCGTCTCTTCCCTGGAAGGAATGACACTGAAGGATCTGATGCAACGCCTGGCGGCAGTCGAGACTCCGCCATTGAGCGGGAGAAAGTGCGCCATCGTCACTAAGGAATCATAACCCTCTCGGACCAGTTTGCAAAGAATGATTCCCGGAGTAGTGTTAATACGGCGGATATTTCGTGAAATCTCTTTAAAGAAGCGAAGATTGATTAGAGTGTTTTTCAGTAAAAAAAGGATGCCCTTTTCTGGCATCCTTTTTTCATCAGCGGATATAGTTACATGCTCACGCTCTGAATCTCCTTCTCAACAGAGCCACCCCGGCGATGCCGACCCCCATGAGAATAAAGGTTGACGGTTCAGGTACCGATTGAGGATTGGCGGCTGCGTAAAACTCATTCTGCCGGAAGATGTAACGGGTATTCGACAGGTCGTTTTGACCCCATTCAACGGTCATCATGCTGGCCCGAACCTCCCCCAGGCCCCACTGGTAATCGATGTAAATGGGCTTTGTTATATCGTTGAGGTCAAGCGACACATGGGTTCCGGCCACCAGGTTGGTGAAGTAACCATGGGTTGTATAGTTCCAGGCCTGAAACTG
>CAYMFO010000028.1:0-31097 GCA_964389825.1 uncultured Geobacter sp.
AATGCGATAATCAGCGCGGCGGAACTTACCGATGCCGAGGCGATTCATCCCGGTTATGGATTCCTCGCGGAAAATACGGCATTTGCCGAGATCTGCGAGAATTGCGGTATCACATTCATCGGCCCCTCTTCTGAGAGCATGAGGTTGATGGGTGATAAAATAAGCGCCCGCCAGGCCATGGTCAGGGAAGGGATACCAATCCTACCGGGGACCACCGACGGCGTCCAGAACGTCAATGACGCGATAGATATTGCAAGGAAGATAGGCTTTCCCGTCATTATAAAGGCGTCCGCCGGCGGAGGGGGGAGGGGGATGAAGATCGTGCATTCCCCCGCCGCACTTCCCAATGCCTTCGCAACGGCCAGGGCCGAGGCTCAGGCAGGGTTCGGAAATCCGGAAGTCTATATCGAGAAATATTGCCAGCAGCCGCGACATGTGGAAATTCAGCTTATCGCCGATAAACACGGCGCCATAGTTCACCTTGGTGAACGTGACTGCTCCATCCAGAGACGCCACCAGAAGCTGATTGAAGAATCGCCGTGTACGCTCATCAATCCTGAGTTACGGAAGGAGATGGGAGACGCGGCCGTCCGGGCGGCAAAATCCGTGGGTTATAACAGCGCGGGTACCGTTGAGTTCCTGGTAGACAAGGAAAACAATTTCTATTTCATGGAGATGAATACCAGGATACAGGTGGAGCATCCGGTTACAGAAATGGTTACCGGCGTCGATATTGTGAGGGAGCAGATCCGATCCGCCGCCGGACTCAGGCTTCGCTATGAACAGAGCGACATAAAGATTAAGGGGCACGCCATTGAATGCCGCATTAATGCCGAAGATCCGGTGACTTTCACCCCTTGTCCGGGCAGGATTACGTCATATCATACACCGGGCGGTCTTGGTGTCAGGGTGGATTCTTTCGTTTATGACCAGTACACAGTGCTTCCCCATTACGACTCCCTTGTTTCGAAGCTGATTGTCCACGCGGAGACACGCGCCGATGCCATACAAAGGATGCTCAGGGCTCTTGATGAATACATTATTGATGGTATAAAGACTACCATACCTTTCCATAAGAGAATCATGGCCAATAAGGACTTTGTCGAAGGGAATTTTGATACGGGTTTCCTTGAAAGGATGGTGTTGAAGTAAAATGGACTTTCCGGAAGAACTGAAATACAGCAAGGAACATATCTGGGTCAGGGTGGAAGGTAAAAGGGCCTACATAGGGATTACCGATTACGCCCAGGAGGAACTGGGAAAAATTACTTCCATCGAGCTGCCGGAAGTGGGTGATGAAATCGAGCAGGAAGATTCTTTCGGTTCCATCGAGGCAAGAAAGACAGTTGCTGATCTGTATGCTCCCCTGAGCGGTCCTGTGCTGGAAATCAATCAGGAGCTGTTGGACAACCCGGAAATAATGAACGAGGACCCTTATGACAGCGGTTGGATCGCGGTTATCGCCATCTCGGATCCTGAAGAGCTTAATCTGCTCCTTTCCTCCGATGAATACGGTGATACCTTGGGCGAGTTTGACTAGAGAAAGGACTGATTCAAGTCCGTTACCTTGATTTTCTTGAGACCTTGAAACGCTATTTGATCACGCAAAGACGCGAAGACGCAAAGAAAGTCAGCTTTGTCCGGTTAAGTTTTTGCATCATGCGATAATCCCCCTCATCCGCCCCTGCGGGGCACCTTCTCCCCAAGGGAGAAGGGACATTTTTGAAACCCTCTCCCAGCGGGAGAGGGTGGCCGAAGGCCGGGTGAGGGGTTAAGCTGGGATTTTAGCGATTGCTGCAATTAGCTAACCGGACATTGCTGAAAGAAAGTCGAATAGACGCGGAAAAAGCTGGTATCACCGGTCAGGTGAAAGGCCTCATCTGACATGTTCTTGATTTTCCTTCGCGTCCGACGGTTTTTTTCAGGTTAAAGGTTTTTTAACGGATTGGAAGCCGTGCCCCTTCGAGTCGGACGCATCAACTACGCAAACTGCACACCGATTTTCACTGCCTTGCAAAAGAATTTTGACTGTGGCGCTTACCGCTTTATCCATGGAGTGCCGTCACGGCTGAATCAAATGCTTTCCAGGGGGGAGCTTGACCTCAGCCCCTCTTCTTCCATTGTTTACGGAAGGTCATTTGAACAATTCCTGCTTCTGCCGGATCTTTCCATCAACTCTGATGGCCCGGTGCGCAGCGTGCTCCTTTTTTCCAGGTTTCCCATTGATGATCTCGACGGTCAGACCGTGTGTCTTACGTCGGAATCGGAAACCTCGGTTGTTCTCCTGAAGATAATTCTCCGCAAATACTTCGGTTTCAAAAACAGATTCGTGAGGAAGAGGCTTTCCAGCCCAGTTAGCGAATTTCCCGCTTTTCTGGTGATCGGCGATACCGCCTTGAAGTGGTCTTTTCTGGAACTTCCGCTGTACAAGTACGATCTTGGCGAGCTATGGAAAGATCTGACCGGCCTGCCGTTCGTGTTTGCACTCTGGATTCTTCGAAAGGATGCGGCCAAAAACAAATTTCAGGCACTGTCGCGAATAAGAGCGCAACTCAGTGAAGCAAAATGTCTGGCCTTATCTTCTTTGGAACTGATTGCGAAAGAGTGTTCCGAACGTGAATGGATGGGTTTGGAGGGACTGATTTCCTACTGGAAGAGCATTTCCTATGATCTTTCTGGTCGACAGTTAAGAGGACTGGAAGCCTTTTTCAGGGATGCCCTGGAGATTGGCGCCCTTGGAATGGAGCCGGAACTGAGATTTTTCTGACTTCTCCAGCTATAATGACCCAAAAGACTTACGCCCTGTCTGAAAACAGTAAGGAGAGGGTGGACATCCCCCCTCTCCCTTGAAATCGACACTGAAAAAACTATTTCTTCTTTCCGGCGGCCTTTTTGGAAGCCTTGAGAGGATTGATTATCAGTTCTTCCGACTTTATTTCGACCTTGACATGGGTTGCGAAGTTGCAGATACCGGTCGCCCATTTCTTTGCCGGAGCGGGGTATACTCCGCAGACCTTGCCAATCGACCCATCAACGATTCTTTCACATCCTTCGCAGTTTTCCACTATGGTCTGGCATGAGCCTTCACTGAAAATACAACCCTGTTTTCCCCAGAATGTACACTCGGTACCTGGGAGTACCGTTTGACACAGCATTGCGCATCCTCCTCTTTTACATCCGGATTCAAAGTATTGAAGTCACTGTAGCAATTATGAAAGAAAAAAGTCAACAAGAAAAAAGTCAGCGGAAAGTCCTTTCCCTTGACTCTCAGGAGGCAGATATATTAACCTGATTCGCTAAGTTTGTCGATTGTTATGGAGATTCTCTGATCCGCAATCCTGAAAAGTATTCTTCATTATTTCCGGGATAGCGTTTCTTGCCTTTATCCATTATGCTGTATGTTCGGTTTTCCGGATTATTCCACACTGCGAAGGAGGGGCAATGTCCACAACTATTCTTTTCGGAACATCCGGGTGGCGGGGTGTGTTGGCTGAGGAGTTCACTTATGCCAACATGCGGGCTGTTATCCGGGCAATTGCCGGGCATGTGATTGCAGGTGGAGGCAAGGACAATGGTCTTGTCGTGGGCTATGACACCAGGTTCATGGGCGGCAGGTTTGCGGAGGAGGCGGCACGAGTACTTGCCAGTGCGGGAATACGGACCTGGGTGTGCGAACGCGATACCCCGACGCCGGTTATTTCCCATGCGGTATTGCGGGGAAAGACCGCCGGGGCGATTAATTTTACGGCAAGTCACAACCCCTATTACTATAACGGGATCAAATTTTCACCTGAATGGGGAGGCCCGGCGCTCCCTGAAACGACAAGGGACATCGAGCGGCGGATTGAAGGGATAATCAACGGCACTGAAGCCGAACTCCCGGTTGTCCCTGATCCGGAGGGACTTCTCTCTACGATTGACGCAAGGGCGCCATACCTGGCTGACCTTGAGAGGATAATCGATTTTGAGGCCCTTGGCAAAATAGGGGGGATTGCGGTCAATACCCTTTTCGGCGCGGGACGAGGCTATCTTGATGAACCGCTTTTATCCCGAGTCAAACGGGTAAGGGTCTTGAACAACATGCCGGATCCCTATTTCGGGGGCTTTCCTCCGGAACCCGCTGAACGGTATATCCAGGATTTCATCGGCCTGGTCAGGAATGACCCCGAAATGAAACTGGGAATCGCAACCGACGGCGACGCCGACCGCTTTGGTATTGTCGATGCCGACGGGTCCTACATCGAGCCCAACTATATTCTGGCTCTGCTCCTGGATTACCTGGTGCGGGTCAGAAAGATGAAGGGAGGCGTTGCCAGAAGCGTTGCCACTTCGCATCTGGTTGATGCGGTAGCGGCGAAGCATGGCATCGAGGTCTTCGAGACGCCGGTGGGTTTCAAGTATATCGGCGAACTCATCAGCCAGGACCGGATCATAATTGGCGGAGAGGAGAGCGCGGGGCTGTCCATCAAGGGGCATGTGCCTGAAAAGGATGGAATCCTTGCCTGTTTTCTTGTTGCTGAGATGGTGGCCCATGAGGGCTGCTCGCTGCGCGAGATGCTGGAAAGATTATATGGCGAGGTGGGCCGTTTCGTTACAAAGAGGGAGAATATCTCCCTCTCTTCCCAGGTGGAGCAGCGGTTCCAGGAGAAGATCCATGCGCCGCCGTCTTCGTTTGCGGGCAAAAAAGTCATAGATGTCATAACCGTGGACGGCGTCAAGTGTATACTGGACGACGGCGGCTGGCTCCTGTTCCGCAAGTCCGGCACGGAACCTGTTGTGCGTCTGTACGGAGAGGCTTCATCTCAGGAAGGGCTGCAAGAGATAATGGCCGCCGCCGGGCAATTTATTCTGACGTAGGTAGTGTCAGTAGCGTCCGGACAGGTTGAGTAATCAGTAACGGACTGGAACGGAGGCTCCTTTTTTAGGAGCTCACTTTCATATCAAAAAAACAATCCTTTGGAGGTTTGTATGTGGGATTATACGGATAAGGTTCGCGAACATTTCCTGAATCCGAGAAATGTCGGCGAGATTCCGGACGCGGATGCCGTCGGCGAGGTGGGAAGCCTTGCCTGCGGGGATGCGCTCAAGCTCTACCTGAAGCTTGACGAAAAGAAGGAGCGGATTGTCGACGCCAGGTTCCAGACCTTCGGATGCGCCAGCGCCATTGCCTCTTCTTCCGCCCTGACGGAAATAATCAAGGGAAAGACCCTTGATGAGGCCATGCAGGTGTCGAATCAGGAGATTGCGGAGTTTCTCGGAGGCCTTCCCGAGGAGAAGATGCACTGTTCCGTGATGGGCCAGGAGGCCCTTGAAGTCGCGATAGCGAAATATCGGGGCGGCCCGGTTCCCGGTCACGATCACCTTCATGCCGACATGGAGGGAGAGATCGTCTGTAAATGCTTCGGCATAACCGATGAACACCTGAAGAAGGTGATTCGTGAGAATGATCTGCATACTGCGGATCAGGTGACGCACTTTACCAAGGCAGGCGGCGGTTGCGGAACCTGCCTCCCCCGCATCAATGAATTGATTGCCGAGGTAATGGGTGACAAGTCCAGGGAGGAGCGCAAGAAGCCGGCGAAGCTCTCCAACCTGCGCAAGATGCAGCTTATCCAGGAGATACTGGAGAATGACATCCGTCCCCTTTTGTGGGCTGACGGCGGGGACCTGGAGCTCATAGACATCGCTGGAAGCACGGTTCAGATCGCCTTCCGCAAGGCCTGCGCCGGTTGTGTTTCTTCGGGACACACAGCGAAGTTTGTAGAGCAGAAACTGCGAGAGTCAGTTGCCGACGATATACGTGTTGAGGAGGTAGAGGGGTGAAGGAGATTTATGTTGACAACAACGCAACCACCAAGGTTGATGAGGCGGTCTTCGAGGAGATGCGCCCATATTTTTGCGAGCTTTATGGAAACCCGAGCTCAATGCATTTTTTTGGAGGCCAGGTACAGAAGAAGGTAGACGAGGCCAGGATGCGGACGGCGGAACTTATCGGGGCTTTGCCGGAGGAGATACTCTTTACCTCCTGCGGCACGGAAAGCGATAATGCGGCAATCCGCTCGGCTCTGGAGACCTTTCCCGAGCGCAGGCACATCATCACCACGAGGGTCGAGCATCCCGCGGTCCTGACCCTCTGCCGCAACCTTTCCAAGAAGGGCTACCGCATTACGGAGCTTGCCGTTGATGGTGAAGGGAGGCTTGATCTCGATGAGCTGAAGAGGATTGTGGACGAAGATACCGCCGTAGTCTCCATCATGTACGCCAACAACGAGACCGGGGTGGTCTTTCCCATCGAGGAGATAGGAGCGATTGTCAAGGACAAGGGCGCTGTTTTCCATACTGACGCGGTCCAGGCCGTCGGCAAGATACCCCTTGACATGGCCTCTTCGTCCATAGACATGCTGGCCCTGTCGGGCCACAAGCTCCATGCTCCCAAGGGGATCGGCGCATTGTACGTGCGCAAGGGAACCCCGTTCCGTCCTTTCCTCGTTGGTGGTCACCAGGAGAGAAGCCGCCGGGCGGGAACCGAGAACACGACCGGCATCATCGCGCTTGGCAAGGCCTGCCAGTTGGCGGCGGGCCACCTGGACGACGAAAACACCCGGGTCAGGGACATGCGCGACCGACTGGAGAGAGAGATTCTCCACCTGGTACCCAATGTGAGGGTGAACGGAGGCGCGACGCAACGTCTTCCGAACACCAGTTCCGTGGCCTTCGAGTTCGTGGAGGGAGAGGCGATCCTGCTGCTGCTGAGCGAGAAAGGAATCTGCGCATCGTCCGGCAGCGCCTGCACATCGGGTTCACTGGAGCCTTCCCATGTGCTCCGCGCAATGGGTGTCCCGTTCACATGCGCCCATGGTTCCATCAGATTTTCCCTGTCCCGCTTCAACACGGACGCCGATGTTGACACCATCGTAAGGGAGCTTCCCCCCATCATCCAGAGACTGCGGGACATGTCCCCCTTCGGCAGATAGCCCGCGGGGATACTGTGCTCCCGCAAAACCCTTCTCCCTTGAGGGAGAAGGTGGCCGAAGGCCGGATGAGGGGGTGGAGGTGTAATGTCTCCTTCAAGGGGGATGGGGAGGGCGGCGTTTTTGGGGAGATTAGTGCTGGCCGGCTTGGGAAAGGTTGAGGAAAACCGGGCGGGCCATGCACGTAAAGTGGCCATTAATGAATCCACGGGGCGGGAATTACCCGCCCCGTTTCTTTGGTGAACGTATCTTGCGCGTAATTTGTATGGGAGTGGCAAAGTGAAAAAAACGGCGGCAATCATACAGGTAGCGGTTGTTCTGCTTCTGGTGGGATTCGGGACCTACCATCTGTACACGGGGAACTTCGGGGTCAGCGTCGCCACCATGCCTCTGCTTCTGGTTTATTATGTCTTCATGGTCGCGCGGCGGAAAAGCGGAGGCGGGTTGTGAATATCAAGGTCCGGTCAACCATTCCCGCTGAGGGAAAGAAGGGCCTCCAGATTTCGATGAGGCAGATGTTTATGCTTATGGTAAACATGTTTTGACTAGGCCCGGAAGCGCCGTAAAAATTGATTATACATACCAAATCTTCATGAAAACCGCATAAACTGTGTTTTGAAATCGCGGGCCGGCAAGGGAGAGGTTCAAGGGTGGGGTATCGCAATCTTCAGGAGTGTGTCAGGGATCTGGAACGGCATGGCGACCTGATTCGCATTGAACGGGAACTGGACCCATGTCTGGAGATTGGGGCCGTGCAGCGGCGTGTCTACCGGGCCGGAGGGCCGGCGCTCCTGTTCACCAGGGTCAAGGGGTGCCGCTTTCCCATGGTGGGGAACCTTTTCGCCACCATGGACAGGATGCGATTCCTCTTCCGGGACAGCCTGCGGAGGGTGGAAAAAATAGCCGCCCTGAAAAGGGATCCCGTTGCGTTGGCGCAAGACCCCCTTGGCGCCCTTGGTCTGCTGCGCAGCCTCCCTCATCTCTTCCCGCGGATGGTCAAGTCCGGTCCCGTGCTGGCAAACAGGACCGATATTGCCGCTCTTCCCCGTCTCAAATCGTGGCCCGGCGATGGCGGGGCGTTCATTACCCTTCCCCAGGTCTACACGGAAAGCCCGGAGAACCCGGGGTGGCGGCGTTCCAACCTGGGGATGTACCGGGTTCAGATATCGGGCGGGAGTTACTCGCGGAACCGGGAAGTGGGCATCCATTACCAGTTGCACCGGGGGATCGCGGTCCACCATGCCGAGGCGATCCGGCGCAAAGAGCCGTTGCCGGTGAACATCTTCGTGGGGGGGCCTCCGGCCCTTACGGTGGCCGCGGTGATGCCATTGCCGGAGGGAATGCCCGAGATAGCCTTTGCCGGGCTTCTGGGCGGCAGGCGCATCCCCATGATACAGCGTCCCGGAATGCTTCCGGCGCCCGCCGAAGCGGATTTCTGCATCACGGGCCATATCGAGCCGGGGCGCACCCTCCCGGAGGGCCCGTTCGGCGACCACATCGGCTATTACAGCCTCAGCCACGAGTTTCCGGTCATCAGGGTGGAGAACGTCTTCCATCGCGACGGCGCCATCTGGCCCTTCACTACCGTCGGGAGGCCGCCCCAGGAGGACTCGGTGTTCGGGGCCTTTATCCACGAACTGACCGGCCCCCTGTTGCCGTCGGTGATCCCTGGAATAAAGAGTGTGCACGCGGTGGATGCGGCCGGGGTTCACGCCCTGCTGCTGGCGGTCGGGAGCGAACGTTACGTGCCGTACAGCCGCGAAAGGCGGCCCATGGAATTGCTGACCCTGGCCAATGCCATTCTCGGCCAGGGCCAGTTATCCCTCTCCAAGTATCTTCTCGTGGCCGCCGGGGAGGACGACCTGTCTCTGGACGCCGGTGATATCCCTGCTTTCATGCGCCATTTTCTGGAGAGGGTCGACTGGCGGCGGGACCTGCATTTCCAGACCTGTACCACCATCGACACCCTGGACTACACGGGCGACGGCATCAACGCGGGTTCGAAGGTGGTCATGGCCGCGGCCGGCCCGGCCATCCGCTCCCTGCCGCTGGAGGTCCCCGGTGATCTGCTCCTGCCGGACGGTTTCTCCGAGCCGCGTGTCTGCATACCGGGGGTGATGGCGGTTCGCGGGCCTGCCTGCGGGTACCGGGAATGCGTCGCTGCCGATATGGGCGCCTTCTGCGCCTTCCTCGGCGAGACCGGGTCCGTTTCCCGCTTTCCCCTCGTGGTGGTGGTGGATGACAGCGATTTCACCGCCCGCTCCCTGGAAAACTTCCTGTGGGTTACCTTTACCCGTTCCAATCCCGCGGCCGACCTGTATGGCGCCGGCGCCTTTCAGCATAGTAAGCACTGGGGATGCCGCGGGCCTCTGGTGATAGACGCCCGCCGCAAGCCGCACCATGCGCCGCCACTGGAAGACGATCCGCAAATTGAGAAGAGGGTGGATGACCTGGGGAGGCCCGGCGGACCGCTGCACGGGATTATCTGACGAATGCCCGGGAGGTTCGGGAGCCGCGGGCGTGGAGCGGATGGGTTGGCGGAACAGCGTCTGTCATTGCGCCAGTATCCGGGAAAGGAGCCTGAGCCAGTTTTCTCCGAGAATGGCGGCCCGGCTGGTTTCCGGATAACCCGCGTCTTCAAGCATCCTTGCCAGCTCCGGTATGCCGGTATGGTCCACGAACCCTTCGCACACGCCGTCGTAGCCGCCGAAATCCGTTCCGAGCCCTATCCCTTCCGGACCGAACTTCTGCGTGAACCAGTCGATCTGCCTGAAGATTTCATGGATATCCGCCAGTCCGTCTTCGGAGAGCATGCCCGGATACGCGGCGAGTCCGATGACCCCCCCTCGTGACAGGAGGGTTCTGATCTGCTCTTCGTCCAGATTGCGGGGCGTATCGCAAAAGGCGCGAAAACCCGTGTGGGTGGACAGGAGCTGGCCGGAGAATGTGTCCGCCACTTGGACAAAACAGGGGGGCGAGAGGTGGGCGGTGTCTATGGCGAATCCGAGACGATCCAGTTCTTTTATCAGTTTCAGGCCTTCCGGGGTGAGCCCTTCCGGGTCCTTGACACGGTTTCCGTCGCCGATCCTGTTTTTCCCCACATGGGTCAGCCCGACCAGCCTGAATCCCCTCTTCTTCAGGACCTCGGCGGGGAACTCCAGCAGGGCGTCGGCATTTTCCAGGAGCGGCAGGGCGCCGGGGCTTCCCGTGCCCGTGAAACAGTCCCGCAGCGCTTCCTCGTCAAGGATGGTCCGCAATCCTTCGAGCCGCCTGTCCGCGTAATCCAGCAGGGAGCGCAGGTTGTCCGCCGCCTTTGGGCCGTTGTGGGCGTCCTCACAGTAATAGGCGGATACAATGACGCGCACCCCTCCGGAATCCAGTCCGGGCAGTGTGACCCAGGCATCGGGCGGCAGGTCGGCAAGGTTCGTATGGGGGTGATGGCGGATCAGGTCGAAGAGGAGATCCACGTGGGAGTCGATAACCGGGTAAGATGCGTTGTTGTTCATGGGCGGGCGCTCTTTTCTCTGGAGAAATAAAATCTGGCTATCGGGTTAGCATTCCACTCCTATTGATGCAAGAAAAAAAGGGCGAACCGGATCGACCGGCCCGCCCCTCGCTGCTTCATTCCAGATTCAATGGCTTATGCGGGCGCGTGACATGCCGGGGCATGGCAGGCCGGCGCGTGGCAGACGGGCGCGTGGCATGACGGCGCATGGCAGGAAGGGCCGTGACAGGCGGCGGCGGACAGGGATTTGCTCTCGACTTTTTTGATCTTCAGCATGTTATCACCTCCTTTCTTGAGTTCGGGAAGGGAACAGCCGGTTGCAGCAGCGCCATTTCCCCGAGGGCGCTGACCGCCTCGCGGCATTGGCCGCGGAAAACCTCGGGGTCCATCCCGGCGCCGAAGCGGCTGTAGAGTTCCCGTGAAATTTCCTCCGTGGAAGAGGAACCGTCGCTCAGTTGCATCAGGTTAAGGCCGAATTCATTGATCTCCGTCACGTCAACACCCTTGTCTCGCGGGACGAAGACGAGGATCGTCGGCTCTTCGTCGTACCGCTCACGCAACAGACCCTCCCGCATGTCCGCGATAACCGCTGGAAGATTATAGCGGAATTCCCGTACGATCGCGGAGGGGTTCAACATGGGAGGGCAGTCCTCCCAATCCGGAACGGACGGCGTGGGCTGGAGACTGCCGTTGTTCGCGTTCGTTGCTTCCATGACCGTGGATTCATAGAGAACCATTTCCGGGAGATGCGAAGCCCATGACTCCTGGGCTTCGTCAAGCCTCATTTGCGTGAAACCGGGCAGATGCAGCCGGCAGTCGGCCGGCGTGAGGAGCTGTCCTTCCCTTTCCTCCATCCGGGCGACAAAACGCAGAAAATCGGAGAAGAGCCCGCTGACTGACGCGCGCAGGCGCGCGGCCAGAAGGAGGAACGACCTGGGGAAGAGATTCACAATCAGGGGAAACGAGGCCGTGATGCTCTCCAGTTCCTCGGCCGGCGCTCCGGCGCAGGGCAGGTTGTGGAAGGCGCTGAAGATGAAGGGGTCCGATTCGATAAGGCGGATATCCTCCTCCAGGCGTCTGCCGTGGTCGAATTCGAGCCCCAGGGAAAAGTAGGTATCGGCGCCGCGTACCAGTCGGCCGCTGTAACGCCGGTGGAGTTCCGTCCCGGGGAGGACCGTGGGCATCTGGATCAGGGGGTTGCTGTTTCCCTGGACCCCGGCGCGCAGCGCGAGGAGCAGGGTCTTGTCCACGTCCTCCCGTTCCTCTTCCGGAAAGCCGACGACATAGCTCAGGGTTGGGGTCATCCCTTCTTCGGTGGTCTCCCGCACCCTCTGGTGAAGGATGCCTTCGTCGATGTCTTTGCCGATAAAGGCAAGGGTCTTTTCCGACCCGGAATCGATGCCGTAGCACATGGATTCGCATCCCGCCTCCCGCATGAGACGCAGGAGCGGCCGATCCACCGAGTCGAGGCGGGAGATGCAGTACCAGGGGGTGGTGTTCAATCCCGCCTCCATAACCGCGTGACAAAAGCTCTCTACATAGGCGCGGTCGGTGGTGAACTGGTCATAAGCCAGCAGAAAGCACTGCGCGCCATGGACGTCCCGCAGGCGCCGCATTTCCCGCACGAGGCGCTCTACGGAAAAGGTCCGGGAGCGGCGGCGCCACATGACCGACTCCGAACAGTAGACGCAGCGGTGCGGGCAGCCGCGCCCCGCCTCCAGTATGGCAATGGCGCGGGGGATGCCGCAGGCCCCGCGGTACGTCTCCAGTTCCGGCGCGAGAGAATAATCGGGGAGGGGGAGGGAGTCCAGGTCGGCAATAAGCTCCCTGTCCCGGTTGCGTGTTACCTTCCCTTCCCGGCGCCAGGTGACCCCGTCGATTCCGGCCTCGTCGCCGCCTCGGGCGTAGGCGGCCGCCAGTTCAAGGAAGGTTGTCTCCCCTTCGCCCCGCACGATGGCGTCGATACAGGTGAAGCGCTCCAGCAGGCGCTCGTCGGTGAAGGAGACGTCGTGCCCCCCTAATACTATGCGGATACCGGGGCTCATTTCCTTGAGGATCGAGGCGATGTGGATGATACCAGGCATGGTGGCGCACTGGGCGGAAAAGGCCGCCATGTGCGGCTCCTCCATGAGGATCAGGCGGGCGGCGTCTTCGTAGATGGATGGCCCCAAGGAAAGACCCTTCATGCGGATGGCGAGAACGAGGTCCACAAGGGCCGCCTCGTGTCCGGCCTCACGAAGCGCCGTGCCGAGGTTGATCAGTCCCAGAGGGGGAAGACTGTAGAGGGACTGGAGGAAAAAGGGTGGGAAGACGAGGGCTGTTTTCATGGGTGGCTTTCCAGTCGGCTTGCGCGCATTTCTGGGAAAACGGTGAGTATACAGTATACTAGCATGCAAATCGGCCTTTGCAAGGCGCGGCCTTTCGTGTCCGGACAAGGCGAAAAGGGGAATCCATGGATATTCTGGAAGGGATTTACACGCGGAGGAGCGTCAGGGAATTTATCGCTGAAGGGGTGACGAGGGATGAGGCTCTGGAGATGGTGAAGGCGGGGTCTTGGGCGCCGTCGGGTCTGAACAACCAGCCGTGGCGGTTTGTTATCGTCCGCGATCCGGAGTTAAAGAACGGACTGGCCCGGTTGACGAGCTACGGCGGGATACTGGAGGCCGCGTCCGTGGCCATTGCGGTCTTTCTGGATCGAGCCTCCATGTACCATGAAGCAAAGGACCACCAGGCAATCGGCGCCTGCCTGCAGAACATGCTGCTGGCGGCCCATGCCATGGGGCTTGGCGCTGTCTGGCTGGGGGAGATTCTGAAAAACGCCCCGGCGGTCGGTGGGCTTCTGGGTGTCCCGGAAAACCTGGAGTTGATGGCGGTGCTCGCCGTCGGCCGTCCGAATCGTGCCGAGCGGGTCTCGAGCAGAAAAAGAACGGAGGAGCTGATTGTGAAGGAGTTGTGAACTTTTCGGTAATTCAAACCACACAAGGAGACAGACAAAATGAAAGTAACGGCAGCTTTGGTTTTGAGGACTTCAGTGAATTGGATTTCGATTTGTACCGTAATGTTGTTTGTTTTGGTTGCCTGTTCGTCGGATGATAACAATTCGGCCGTCAACAAACCGTCCGTCAATCCCTATCTGGCATCTTCCCTTTATGCCATCACCCATTTCGATTCTTCCCAGAGCGACTCAACTCCCTATGGACCTCCCCGAAATATTTTCACTGTGGATGCGGCCGGCAAACCGATCTGCTATGGCGGCCCCATTAATATCATAACCCTTGCCTCCACTAATCAGGACTACATGTGGCAAGTGGGCACAGACCGGGTAAGCTACGTGCATAAGAGAGCCGGGCAATGGACCCGTGTGGCGAAATTCGAGGCCCTGGCTGATGCGACCGACAATGTTTTTCCGGCAATCCCGGATTCCAATTTCCGGGCCTTCGGCGTGTCGACCGCGACTGGAATGGATACAACTTCGATGGATACGTATCTGAAAAATCTTTTCGGCGCCAATTACGGCAGTCGCTTCGGGAACGGGGTGTACGTGCTGGTCGACAAGGATAACGTGCTCTACGCCAACTACGGCGATACGCTCTACGGACTTGCGTTGAGAGAACCAGCAAACCCTTCCGCGGGTATTGCCGTCCGTTACAAGATGGAAAATATGGTTACCGCAATCCAGGGAACCAACCCCGCGCCTCCGCCCGGCACGCGACTCTTTGGTCTTTCCATGACCTATGACGGGCGTCTTATCGTGACGTTCAGCAATGGAGTGGCGGTTATCGACAGGGATCTCAATGTTGCATCCAAAACCTTCTACCGCTTTGCGGATACCGAGTATGTGAGCAATTCCATTGCGGTAGATGACAAAAATGGTATCTATGTGGCAAGCGGAAGCTCCACCGGCGGCGGCGGCGTGATGCGCAAGCTGGTCTGGACCGGTACGAAGATCTCCGACAAGGAAAGCGACGGCGCGTGGTCCAGCCCATACGACTCATCCGGAGCGCAACTTCCCCCTATCATCAAGTTCGGCAACGGTACCGGTTCCACCCCGACGCTCATGGGCTTCGGCAGCGATCCCGACAAGCTTGTGGTCATAACCGACGGCGCCAAGCAGATGAAGCTGGTGGCCTTCTGGCGCGACGGCATTCCCGCTGGATTCGTCCAGATACCGGGTGCGGCGTCACGGCGCGTCGCGGGACAGATACAGGTGACGTGCGGACTTGCACCCCTTCCGGAGTGGATACAGTCGGAGCAGTCCGTAGTCGTCCATAAATATGGCGCCTTTGTCGTGAACAACATTCCTCGGACCGTGAGCAGTGACATTCAAAGCGCGAACAAGATCCTCGCAGTGGCGCTCATGGGCCCTGCATATCCAACCTCCTATGGCGCTGAACGCTTTCAATGGAACTCCGGGGCGCATGAATGGACTTCCGTGTGGACGCGGCCGGATGTTTCATCGACCAGCATGGTTCCGGTTCACAGTCAGTCGGGCAATATGGCCCTCATAAACGGATACAGGCCGCAAAACGGTTGGGAGGTCCTCGGTCTTGACTGGAATTCGGGCAAGACAGTCCACCAGACTATCTTCGGCAATCAGAACTTCGGGAACGGGGCATACGCAATTTTGCAATATCTGGATAACGACGACCTGCTTTTCAATTCATTTGCCGGCCCGATTCGTATCCATTATGGCAACTGACCATTCTTTCGTCTTCGGCAATGTGGTTCTGTTAAAGTTCTCAATGAAAATGCCGAAAAGAATGGAGTATTGCCGACTAAATATCCGGGAGGAGGCCGTCATGCGAATCCAGAACTCCAGTATCCTTCTGGCCAGTCCGCATGTATCCCTGAAAGAGCAGAGCAAATCCGAATCGCGCAAGCCGCGACGCTGAACCCGGACAGGGAAAACTCTCGCGTCTCCGCCGCAAGGTCGAAGGAAGACATCGTGGAAAGTGATTCCGTATTGACAAGGAGAATTTCTTTATCAGATTATGAAAAACACTACAAACATCATTTGGGACATAGGCAATGTCTTGTATCCGTTTTCCCGCGTTACCGAGGAATATTATTATCTGTGTAACGATGCCCATGTGGAGCTTGCCCTGGAAACCTTTCCGATGTTATCTCCGGAAGAGGCGCAGTATCTTGTGGACGAATGCTATAAGACACATCACGACTGCTATGGCGCATTTATTCCGGTGATGATTCATTACGGACTTGACTTGGAAAAAACACGGCTTCGTCTCTTCAATAGACATTACGCCAGACTTTTCGAGCTGCTCATGGAACACTGCCCCGATGTTTTCGGCGACGCGACGGATTTGGTGGATGCCTTTCGTGGAATCAGGGGGCGCGTCAGACACGGCATTCTGTCACAATGCTGTATGGAAAGCTTTGGCACGCCGGCGCTTGAAAAATTAGGCATATTGCCTTACTTTGAACCGAAGGCGATGTTGGGACTCGATCAGGTCGGCTTCGTGAAAAAGGCGGAAAGCACAAAGCCGCTCCGGGCTGTTCTGGAGCTTATGGGCGCTGATCCGGAACATACATTTTTTGTTGAAGACACCCTGGCTAATCTGGAACGGGCGTCGGAGATAAAGGGCCTGCGCTGCATATATATAAACCAGGGGAAACCTCTTGATAAATTACCTTCATTCGTCTCGGACCAGTTCAGGGGGCCCGAGGACTTCCTGAGCTCGTATGAGTGAATCTCCGGAGGGTGGAAGATAATGTCGTTTCACCCGCCATCGGGTTTGCCGTCCGGCCTGGAAAAATCACTCAAGAAAAGCCGGATTTTACCGATATTAAAAGACAAATATATTGTGGCAGGAGGCCGTTATGAAGACTACCCGGACAGGTGTCGAAGAAATCCACCATATGGTCGGTTTTACGGTAGGTTCCGAAGAGTATTGCGTGGATATCCTGAAGGTGCAGGAGATTATCCGCATGATGGATATTACAAAGATTCCCAATGCCCCTGATTACGCGGAGGGAGTAATCAATCTGCGCGGCAGGGTCATACCGGTTATTGATTTCCGCAAACGTTTTAATCTTCCGGATGATTGCGAGAGTAACGCCGATGCCCGACGTATCGTGGTGGTGGACATTGCCGGCACTACCATCGGGCTGATAGTGGATCAGGTTTCCCATGTTATCAAACTGGAGGGAGACAAGGTCTGCCCCACCCCGGATGCGGTCAAAAACGCCGGGGGTGAATGCTTCAGTGGTATCGGACGGGTCGGGGACAGGTTGATCATCCTGCTGGATGTGGAAGGGATGTTCGGCGCAGGTGAACTGGACTGGACATCCGAGGCAGCCTGAAGATATTCACGCCGCGAGGCGTCAGCGGTTGTCCGCGAAATTTCCGCTACCATTACGGGCGCTCCATGGAGCGCCCTTTCTGATCCGGGAATTCATTCCTTTTCTCATCCTGCAAAAGGGAAACATCTCTTGGCCGTCCTCATCAGTTGACTTGAAACGGCTCGGCCGCGCGTCGTTCCGGATGGCCCTGTATCCTGACCTGGCGCCCAGTAACACTCAAATCGACGCAACAGATAATCCCCTCTCCCCTGGTGGGAGAGGGTCAGGGAGAGGGGGCTTTGCGATTATATTGATGTTACAAGGTACTAGCGGATATCCCCTTCGTAGATATCGCGGAAATCTTCCTTGATTTTCTTGAATACGTCCAGATTGCCAAGGAAGATGTCCAGCAGTTCCGGATCAAAAAAAGTTCCGCGACCATCCTTGATAATCTCCACCGCCTCGTCAAAAGGTATGGCCTTCTTGTAGGGACGATCCGACGTGAGGGCATCGAATATGTCGGCGAGGATGACGATTCTCCCATAGGGATGGATGTCTTTTCCGGACAGCCCTGAAGGGTAACCGGTGCCGTCCCACTTCTCGTGATGCTGCAGCGCGATAATCTTTCCGGCCTTCATAACGGTGAACTTGTCCGCGCCGGTGAGAATCTTGGCGCCGATGAGGGTGTGGGTCTTCATGATCCCGTATTCCCGCTCATCCAGCTTGCCCGGCTTAAGGAGGATGTCGTCAGGTATTCCGATCTTGCCCACATCGTGAAGAGGCGCGGCATAGCGCAGTGTCTCGCATCTGCGTTCCGAAAGGCCGGCCAGACGCGCCAGTTGAGCCGTTATTTCACTCATGCGGCGGATATGCATCCCCGTTTCCAGGTCGCGGAACTCCGCCGCGCGCCCCAGGCGGAGGGATATCTCGTACTCGGCCTCACGCGCCAGTTCCAGCGCCTCCTGGAGAAAGGCGGTCTTTTTAATAACCTCCTCCTCAAGGATTGTACTCATGTCCCTGGAAAGGTCGTTGAGCTTTTTCGCCCTTACCTGGTTCAGGACACGCAGCTTCAACTCCTCATGGTCGAAGGGCTTGGAGATGAAATCATTGGCGCCCAGGGTCAGCGTCTTGTGGACTTCAGATTTTTTCGAAGAGACAACGATTACCGGGATGTCCCGCATATTCTCGTTTTCCTTGATGCGTTGCAGCGTTTCAATGCCGTTCATCACCGGCATCTCCAGGTCCAGCAGCACCACATCAATGTCAGGTGTGCCCGAGAGCGCCTCAAGGGCTTCCTTTCCGTTGCTTGCTTCAAGGAATTCGAAGCTGCCCGCCTCGCTCAGTATGCTTCTTATTACAACAAGATTCGCATGGAAATCGTCAACCGACAGGATTCTGATCTCGTCTCTCATATGGTGTCTTTCACGCCCCGTTGATTTGCGGAAATATTCCCCGCTGAATATTGATTACATAAAATCATGCCGAAACGCAATAGAGTAAGTTGCGAAATGTCGTTACCGAGTAAACCTGAAAACTGCATTTCAGCCACAGAGGTCACAGAGAAGACAGAGATATAATAGCGAAAAAATGAACTGCCAGACTCACCATAAAGGTGACGATCGCTATATCTTTGTTTTGGAGTAACTGCTTGAAAGTTTCACGAAAACCCTCCGTGCCCTCTGGGTTCTCCGCGGCAATCGCTTTTTTCAGGATAAATGCCTTGCCGCCGGTTTCACGGCGCGCCGGAGTTCGGGAAAAGCGTTGACACCCCTGTTTGGTAAGGTGTAGAAAGAGTGCGCGAATCCGGCGTCCACGGCTGTTTCCGCCGTTACCCGGGTCCAAAGGAACTTCCGGAAGGGGAGAGGTCCATGAACAAGCGGCACGAATTTTTCAACGTCTATTCTCACAACTTTGTACGGGTGGCGGTGGCCATGCCGGAGGTCAGGGTGGCGGACCCCGCGTTTAACGCCTCCCGCGCCATCGATCTGCTCAGGGAAGCGGCGGAGCGGAATATAGTCCTGGCGGCCTTTCCGGAACTGGGACTTTCCGCATACTCCTGCGAGGATCTGTTCCATCAGCAGACCCTTCTGGATGGCTGTATCGCCGCGCTCGGCGCCGTCCTTGACGCTTCACTCTCCATTCCGGTCATCGGGATTGTGGGCCTGCCTCTGAAGATTGACGGGCTGCTTTTCAACTGCGCGGCGGTTTTTTACCGGGGCAGGCTGCTGGGCATAGCCCCCAAGACCTACCTTCCCAACTACCGCGAATTCTATGAATTGCGCCAGTTCGCGCCCGCGGACCATTGTCTGCGGGATCGGATCCACCTCCTGGGCCAGGAGAATATCCCATTGGGAAACCGGCTGCTGTTCCAGGTGGAGAACCAGCCGCTCCTCACCTTCTTCGTGGAGATATGCGAGGACGTGTGGGTGCCTATCCCCCCCTCGTCCTACGCAGCCCTGGCCGGCGCAACGGTGCTCGTCAACCTCTCCGCCTCCAATATAACCGTAGGCAAGGCCGATTACCGGCGTCAACTGGTGGAGAACCAGTCGGGAAGGTGTCTCTCGGCCTACCTTTACAGCGCGGCTGGAACAGGGGAGTCCACTACCGACCTGGCATGGGACGGACACGGCATGATCTGCGAGAACGGTTCCCTTCTGGCGGAAACCAGGAGGTTTGCCTACGGGGATCAGCTCGTCTCCGCCGATATTGACCTGGACCGTCTCACCCAGGAGAGGATGCGCCAGAACAGCTTTGGCCAGTCGATTCTGAGGCTGCGTGAGTCGCTGCGCGATTTCCGGACCATTACCTTCGCAGCGGATCTTCCTTTGCGGAATGCCGTTCCCCTGGAGAGACGCTATGAGCGATTTCCTTTTGTGCCTAGTGACCCGGCGAGACGGGACGAGCGGTGCCACGAGGTGTACGAGATCCAGGTCCAGGCTCTGGTAAAGCGCTTCAGGTCCACGGGCGCGGACAAGATGATCATCGGCGTCTCCGGTGGCCTCGACTCGACCCAGGCCCTGATCGTATGCGCCAGGGCCATGGATGTGATGGGTCTTTCACGCTTGCATATTCTGGCCTACACCATGCCCGGCTTCGCCACCAGCCAGCGCACCCTGGATCAGGCAAGGGAACTCATCAGGACCATAGGCTGCACCTATCGCGAGATCGATATCCGGCCCAGCTGTCTCCAGATGATGCGGGATATCGGGCATCCCTTCTCTGACGGCAAGCCGGTTTATGACGTGACCTTCGAGAACGTCCAGGCAGGGGAGAGGACCAGCCACCTCTTCCGTCTCGCCAACCAGTACGGAGGCATCGTGGTGGGGACCAGCGACCTGAGCGAGATGGCCCTTGGCTGGTGCACCTACGGCGTGGGCGATCACATGGCCCACTATCATGTGAATGCCAGCGTTCCCAAGACCCTTATCCAGTATCTGATCCGCTGGGCCGCGCTGACTGATCAACTGGGGCCGGAGGTGAGCCCGGTGCTCAGAGACATCCTGGAGACGGAGATAAGCCCTGAACTCGTCCCGGGCGAGGATTCCAGCGGACAGCCGGTTCAGCGCACCGAAGACATTGTCGGCCCCTATGAGTTGCAGGATTTCATCCTTTACTACACCCTCCGCCTGGGCTATCTCCCGCGCAAGGTGGCCTTCATGGCGTGGAGCGCCTGGCATGACCGGACCACCGGTGGCTGGCCGGATATCCCGGAGGAAAAGCGGCGCCAGTATACCCTGTATGATATAAAGAAATGGATGCGGGTCTTTCTGCGGAGGTTTTTCCAGACCAGCCAGTTCAAGCGGACCTGCGTGCCGAACTCGCCCAAGGTCGGTTCCGGCGGTTCCCTTTCTCCCCGCGGGGACTGGCGGGCGCCCAGTGATGCCTGCGCCGATGCGTGGCTGGCGGAGCTGGACCGGATTCCGGATGGAGTGGATTCGGCGGAATGACCCTGAAAACGGCATTTCAGCCACAGAGGTCACAGAGAACACAGAGATAAAAAAACCTCCGTGCCCTCTGTGTTCTCTGTGGTAATTGCTTTTTTAGGATGAAAACGAAGGAACCGGCGCCCATGTGAATGGACGCCGGTTCTTTACGTTTGAGGAAACCGCTGACCATCAGGCCAGCGGTTCTTGTCCGCCAGGGTTGTTATCTCAGCGGTATGAATTTGGATTTGTCGGCCCCGCAGGGTGGACAACTGGCCGGAGGGGCGTCCCCATCGTGTTTATAGCCGCAGACCGTACACTGCCACTGTTTCGTTTTTGACATCTTTTTCTCCTTTCTCCTCGTGAAATTGCGCCTCACCTTCAGAAGCGCGCGTGGTACTCCTTCAATTTCCTGGCGAAATCCCTGCCGAACTGATAGCACTTTTCTTCGTCTTCCGGCGCCGGTTTGTAGATGACCTGGAGTCCGGGGTCAAAGGTCTCAAGCCCCATCTTCGTAAAGGTTTCGTAGCATTCCTTCACGGCGCCGCCGCCCCAGCCGTAACTGCCGAACGCTCCCGCCATGCGGTTCTTCGGCCTTAGTCCCCGGATGTGGGTGAGGCATTCCGCGACGCTGGGGTAAACGATGTTGTTCAGGGTGGGTGTGCCGAAGAGCGTGCCCCTTGCCTTCCAGAATTCCTTGATAACAACGTTCATGGGTGTCGCCCTCAGTTTCAGGATGCGGCAATCCACCCCTTCGTCCATTATCCCTTCCGAAATGGGCACGGACATAATTTCCGTGCTGTGCCACATGGTATCGTAAACGATAAGCGCCCTCAGGTCGGCCTTGCCCTGGGCCATGGCCACATAGGAGTCGATGACCCGCCCGGGGTTCGCGCGCCAGATGATGCCGTGGTCAGGCGCGATAATGCCCGGCTTGATATCCAGTTTTCCCAGATTGGATACGGCGTCCAGGATCAACTGCCCGAAGGGCATGAGGATATTGGCGTAATAATCGATCACCGCGTCGTCCAGGACGAGCTGGGAGACACTGGAACTGAAGTCGTCGTCAAAGCGCGCCGATGAGGCCAGATGCTGACCGAAACCGTCCTGGCTGAAGAGGATTTCCGCCTCCCTGCAATAGGTCATCATGGAGTCGGGCCAGTGCAGCATGGGTGTTTCGATGAAAAGCAGGTTGTTGACGCCGGTGCGGAGGGTGTCACCGGTCTTGACGATGCGGAACTTCCATTTCGATGTGTCGAAGAAGCGGTCAAGACCCTTTTTGCCACGCTCCGTTATGTGAATGGTGGCGTCCGGGCACAGGGCCATTATCCTGTCGATGCTGGTGACATGATCGTTTTCGATGTGATTGATCACCACGTGTTTGATGTCGGCGGGATTCACAAGGCTTTTTATATGTTTGATGGTGATGTCGGCGAAGTCATACTTGACCGTGTCCACAAGGGTGATTTCCTTGTCCACTATCAGGTAGTTGTTGTAGGTGGTGCCGCGCGGCGTCTCGTACCCGTGGAAATCCCTGACCGACCAGTCAATGGCCCCTACCCAGTAGAAATCCTTTTTCAGTTCAACGGGTTTCATTCATTCCTCCTTTTAATCATATTATTACGGAAGCAGGTAAACATATCACTGGAAGGGGCGAGGCGCGCCTCGCCCAATCGGCGCACCGTGCGCCCAAAGCAGGGTTGCGATGTTTACTTGCCGAAGTAATAAGTCTAGTGACGGAAATGTGAGCGGGCCGTCATCCCGCGTCAATACTCATCTTTTCCCTTTCAGCGACGCAGGCCGAGCAGAGTCCGGTAAAGGTTATGGAATAGTCCCTTATCTCGAAATCCTTTTCGATTCCGACCGGCAGGGGAAGGTTGTTCAGGCCGTCGTCGAAAAGGTCCAGCACCGCTCCGCAACTGGAGCAGGTCAGGTGATGATGTCTGCTCGTATCCGCGTCGAACCGCGCCTTGGATTCGGGATTGCTGATCTTTTTCGCCAGACCTATTTCCACGAAGGTCTCCAGGACACGGTACACGGTTGTCCGGGATATCCCTTTAATTTTGTCGGAGATATCTTCGTACACCTGATCGGCCGTGGGGTGATCGAACCTTGAGGCGAGGGATTCGAGGATCGCCCTTCGCTGAATGGTAAGGGCAAGTCCGTTTCTCCTGCATACCTCTTCGAACTCCCTGCTCTTCTTTTCGCATATCATCTTGCCGTCCCGTTTCATGTCTTGGAATATATGGAGGATGATACAAATTGTCAAGTAAGAAAATATATCAAATTGGGGTTTCGTTGGGAACTTTTCAAATCTTCTGGACCCGTCCGATGGTCACTACTGCCGTTTCCTGCGGGAGTACGGGATCGATCCCGCGAGTATCGATTTTTCCTCGCGTCATGTCACGGCGGTGAGCGACGGCAACGGCCGGGAGATTGACGACATCCTGGGCGAAGAGGAAAACGAGCTGTTTCTGAAGGCCTGCATGGAGGCCGCCTTTACCCTGACCAGCGACCCGGGGTGCTCGGTTTTCTTTTCCATTGCCGGCGGCCGCAAGACCATGGGCGCCTGCCTGACAGCGGCCGCCCAGTGCTATGCCCGCTCCCGTGATCGGATCTTCCATGTCCTGGTCTCCCCGGAATTCGAGAGATGCCGCGAGTTTTTCTACCCGCCGGTCAGATCCGTACCGGTGGAACTGAAGGATCACAACGGCAACCCCTATTTCAAGGAAACCCGCTACGCCGGCCTGACCCTGATCCCCATGCCCTTCTTCTCCATCAGGGATCGTCTGTCAAGCCGTCACCTCAAGGCGCCCGACACCCCCGCGGCCCTGATGCTCAGCATGGTGCGGGAAAAGAGGAGCGAACTTGTCGTGGACCTGCCCGGCGGCAAGGTTGTGTGGAGGGGGAGGGAGTGCGACCTGATGCCGGCGCAACTGGCCCTGTACGCCTTTTTCGCCCTGCTCAAGCGGGAAAACAGATGCGGAAAGGACACCTGCCGGGGATGCGAGGGGTGCGCCCTTACACAGGACGAGGTAGTGTCAAGCTCGGAAAAGGTGTCGGAGGTGTACCGCAACATCAGCCGGGGGAGACCCGTGGAGGAGATGAGCGCCACCGGGGTTGCAAGACTGGACGGGGACAATTTCAAATCCTACCGCTCCAGGATCAACAAGGCCCTGGAACGGACCTTCGGCCCGGCCGAGAAGGAAAGGATCGCCATAGCCACCCACGGCGGAAGACCGGGCGTGCGGTATGGAATACCGCTGGACAGGGAAAGGATCAGGGTGGTGGTGTGAAAGGCCGTTGCCCGTGTCCGTGAAAAAGGAAAAGACTTGTTCTTTTACCTTGAGCCTGCCGAATTGTGGTTCATAACAGTGAAAGTCTGAGGCTTTTGAATATTTTACGGACACGGACAACGGCTTCACGCCGCCTTTTTGCCAGTGACTTCAGCAAGCAGTTCCGGGTGCCGGTCCAGAAGTCGCAACAGGGTGTCGGTGGATTTCAGGGGTCTGGTTTCTCCCCGCTCATATTGGGAAAAGGCGCGGATGCCGCCGCCGAAGACCTCACCGGCCTCCTTCTGGGTGAGCTTCAGTTTCTTTCTTATCCGGCGGATCTCCGGGGGCGCCAGCGGCTCCGTGTCCACCTGGTTACGGAAACGGTTCACTTTCGCGAGATATTGGTCACCCTGGTCAGCGGTGAAAATGGCCTCGCCGCAATTCGCGCAGAATTCGCCCTGTTGAGGAAAGACGGTTGTCCTGCCGCGATACTCATAGGTAAGGTCACGAGTCTCCTTGATAAGTTCGCCCTTACCGCACAGTGGGCATTTCATAGTGGTTACCTCCGCTTGAACGAAACGATTAACAGGTTCTTATTCTCGATGAGCGTCAGCTTGACATAGAGCGGGACGCCGCGATAACAGGGCCGGTAGACATCCTGCCAGATGGCGTTATCGCCGTAGGTTGTCATGCTTTTGTAAAAATCGGAGCGATCCAGATTCCGGACGACCGAAAGAATATCGGATCGCTTAAATTGTAGTTCCGCGGCGCCGTCATATGCAACCCGGGTAATCCGCATGTTGGCTTCGTCCGCCGCGCAACGTATCACCATCTGTAATGGGAAATGGGGCCGACGCTTTTCCATAACCGAAAATGTAACAGATGTTGTTATTTTTGACAAGCATTGGATAGCGAAGCTGGAGGTATGGCCGGGGCGTGACGGGCCGATTTCCGTTTTGAAAAGAGGTTTTTGACGTTGGACAATCGCCGCTCGACCAGTTTTCCGACATAAATAACGGAGGAACATATGAACGATGAATCAAGGAATGAGTTCCTGAAGGTGGCCATTGCCGGGCTTCTGCATGATGTGGGGAAGTTTGCCCAGCGGGCCGGCATGGAGGTCGGCCGCGGTTACGCGGATGACAATGCGGGGCTCTACCAACCCTATAACCGGGATCAGAACCGCCATACTCACACCCATGCCCTGTTCACGGCTGCATTCATTGAACGTTTCGCTGAATGGCTTCCGGGTATGGACAACCGGGAAAACGCCGGGACAGGCGATTCTCTCATCAATCTGGCGGCCATGCACCACAAGCCGGAAACGCCGTTGCAATGGATCATAACCCAGGCGGACCGGCTCAGCAGCGGCATGGACCGGCAGGTTTTCGAGGGAGAGGAAAACGGGGTCGGGTACAGGGCGTTCCGCAGGACCAGGCTCATCCCGCTCGCGGAGGAGATGCTGCGAGGCGAAGCGTTCTACGGGAGCGACACCCTTGACGCCTACCAGCATCGCTTCAGCCTTGGTGAAATGTCTCCGGCGCAAATCTTTCCAGGCCGTCGCGGCGCTGTGGAGCCTTCCGATGACGCCGCCGCCGCAAAAGAATATGCCTCTCTGTTCGACACCTTTACCCAACGGCTGCGGCAACTTGAGCATCGCGAATGCGCCTCTCTCTGGCTCGACCACTTCACGAGTCTCTGGGAAAGGTTCGCATCGTCGATTCCCGCCGCCACGGTGGGAAAGGTGATACCGGATGTATCCCTGTACGATCACTGCCGCGCCACGGCGGCTTTATCCGTTGCCCTTCACGCCTATCATGCGCGTACCGGCACACTTGCGGAAGCGGCCATAAAGAATCCGGACACCAGTAAGTTTCTCTTGATAACCGGTGATTTCTACGGCATCCAGAACTTCATCTTCAGCGAAGGAGGAAGCACCAGCCGTTCCGCGGCAAAGCTGCTGCGGGGCCGCTCCTTTGCCGTCTCACTCCTGTCGGAGCTTGCGGCGGACCGTCTTTGCCGCGCCCTCGATCTCCCCGTCACTTCCGTGCTCCTCAACGCGGCAGGCAAGTTCACCCTGCTGGCGGCTAATCTGCCGGAGACCCTGGAGACGGTCAAACGGGTGGAAGATGAATTAAACGACTGGCTGGTCAAACATTATTACGGTGAGGTAGCCCTGGGGTTTTCACATGTGACGGCATCCGGCGGCGACCTGGTCATGGGCAGATTCCCTGATCTCTGGGAGCGCCAGGGTAAGGCGGCGGATGCGAAGAAATACCGGAAATTCGATATCGTCCGGCATGGAGGCGTGGTTCACGGTTATCTCGACTCTTTCGACAACACCCTGGGCATCTGCCCTTTCTGTGGCAAACGTCCAGCGCATCCGAAAACGCTCGGCGACGCCTGCCTGGGCGAGAACGAGGCCTCATGCCTCATCTGCCGCGACCAGATACACATCGGCGCCCAGCTCATAAAGGCGCGTTCCCTGGCCATTCTTGACGCGGCTTCCTCGTTTCCAGGCAGCAGATTACGGGAACCGCTCTTCGGCCTCTACCAGATATCCTTTGATCCGGACGGAAAGAGCGCCGGCGCCAAGGCCGCGACCGGTGAATTGCTGCGCATGGCGCGCCTGGCCAAAGCGGGAGAAACCCTTGAAGCCGGTCTGGCGGTCCGCTTTGTCAGCGGTTACGCGCCGGCCTACATCCCTGAGGATGAGCATGATGAACGGCTTCGGCACGGCCGGATGAGCGACGAAAAGAAGCTGGAGCTCATCGGGATGATCAGGGAAGGGGGCGCCAAATCCTTCCACCATATCGCCAAGGCGGCATTGAATCCGATCCCCGAGGGAGAAGGAAGATATTCCGGTGTCGAGGCCCTGGGGGTCCTTAAAGCCGACGTGGACAACCTGGGCAAACTCTTTGCCTGCGGCCTGCCGCCGGAACGCCTCAACCTGTCGCGGCTCGCCACCTTCAGCAGGCAGATGAACGGTTTCTTCAGCATCTATCTGCCCCGGCTTTTGTCCGAAGACCCGCGGTTCAGGAATCTCTACACCGTATTCGCCGGTGGTGACGACCTGTTTCTGATCGGACCCTGGAACCGCATAATCGAATTCGCCCCGGCGCTGCGCGAGCGCTTCATCCATTTTGCCTGCGGCAACCCGGAGATCACCATTTCCGCTGGGATAACCGTCGACAAACCAGGCGTTCCCGTCCCGGTGATCGCCGAACGCGCGGAAGAGGCGCTGGGGGCGTCAAAGGACGCCGGAAGAAACCGGGTGACCCTTTTTGGCGAAAGCGTCACCTGGGAGCAGTTCGACGACCTCCTGAAGAAGCGCGAAAAGCTGGAAGGATGGAGAAACAGGGGATATTTCGGCACGGCCTTTCTCTACCGCCTCAATGAGCTGATGGAGACGGCGCGCCGCGAAAGGAATCTCCTCTCTTCCGGTAAAGCCATAGATTTCAAAGACATGACATGCCTGGCCTGGCGGTCGCGGTTCGTCTACAGCGCCACACGGAACGTGGGCAGGGGCATGGACAGGGAAACCCGTTCACAGGCCCTTGATGAGGTGTGTCAGATAGCCGCCTGGCTGAACGAACACGATGGGAAACTGAAGATAGCCCTTTGGCCGGTACTCTACAATCAACGATAGGAGGAAGAAATGACCGTACAACTCTGGAAAGACCGTGCAGGCGGGGTAATCGACCCTGACCTCTTCTCGACCACCGCCGAAGCCCTGGCGCGGAAGGTCAATCAGGAGCGTCTCGCGTCGCGGGACAAGACCAACAAACCGACCCAGTTGCGAAAATTCTTTGACGAGGTCACCCGCTACAAGGGGATGACGCAGGCAAGCCCCGATGAGTTCACGGCGTTTCTCCCCTACATAAAGATGCTGAACGCAAAGGCAGCCTACGCGGCCGGACGGGACCTCATCGGCGCCACCTTCAAGGAGTTCATCAGCGACTCCCTGAAGCAGGTCCAGGACAGGAAAGACTTTGAACTGTTCTGCGCCTTCTTTGAGGCATTCCTTGGGTACTACAAGTTCTGCGCGGAAAAGGAAAGCGGACAGACCGGACAGAACAACCGGCGCTAGTATATCCCCAATCAAGGTCCACGGCGTTAATTCCCAACCATCAAAGAGGAGATCCTTTCCATGAAACTTCACAAAATCAACGTCTACAAGGGCGTTATCACTTTGAAAAGCGGCCTTCACATCGGTTCCGGCGACATGGAGATGCATATCGGCGGCACGGACAGCCCGGTCATCAAGCATCCCCATTCCCAGGAACCGTACATACCCGGATCATCCCTGAAGGGCAAAACCCGATCGCTTCTGGAGATGGAGAGCGGTTTCATGGCCGTAACCGGGGGCAGCCCTGTCTCACCGAAGAAACTGGACCAGGCCATCAATGAAGAAATGAGGGCCAAGGGCGAAGCAATCGTCAAGTTCTTCGGCGCGGGCGGGGCGGAGCAGGATGAATCAGGGACCTTCGGCCCCACGCGGGTGTCATTCGCCGACTGCTATCTGAACGAAAAATGGAAGCAGCGGGCCAAGGACAACCGCTGGCCCCTGTCCGAGGTCAAATCGGAAAACACCATCAATCGCGTCAAAGGCACCGCCGAACACCCGCGTTTCATCGAGCGGGTGCCGGAGGGGACCGAGTTCGACTTTACAATCACCTTCAAGGTGCTTGCGGAGGGTGAGGAAGAGCTGTACGAAAATCTGCTCTTCAAGGGGTTGAAACTGCTGGAAATGGACGCCCTTGGAGGAAGCGGCAGCCGTGGCTACGGGCGCGTGGCCTTTTCCTTTGAGGATGCCGCCGTGGAGGAGAGATTCCAGTCCTGCAATCCGTTCTAAGGAGCAACAACGTGAAAACCTACCAGATTACCATTGAGCCTCTGTCGCCCTTCGGAACGCCGCTCAAGGGGGATACGCTGTTCGGCCAGTTCTGCTGGCAGGCGGTGTACGATCCCGAGATTCTCACCGGTTCCCTGGACGAGGCGGTTCAGCAATACACCGAGAGACCCTTTGCCGTCTTCTCTTCCGCGTATCCGGAGTTGCCTGGAGGCGGCATCGCTCTCAAGCGCCCCGATATCCCCCTTGACAGGCTTTTTGACTTTTCCGGGATGTCAAAGGAGGAGAGGATCGGCGGCAGGAAAGAATACAAGAAAAAGACATGGCTTGTGTGCAACGGGCCCGGCGCCATGGCCGACCCCTCTGCCTGCCGCTACATCAAGACATCCGAACTGCCCGGCGCCCCATCCAACTATCTGCGCGGCCACAACACCATCAACCGCCTGACCGGTACCACCGGCGAAGGCTTTGCGCCCTATTCGCAATCCGAGACCCTCTACCCGGCGGGGACTCTTCTGGTCATTTTCGCGGCAACGGACGCGGACATCCTGTCCAGGGAAGGCCTTGCCAAGGGAATGGAGCGCATCGGTCTCAGCGGATTCGGCCGGGACGCCTCCACGGGCATGGGCAAATTCAGGGTCGTTTCCTGCACAGAGACGGACCCGGCGCTGCTGGGAGCGGATAACCCCAACGCCATCTACACCCTTGGGCCGTGCGTCCCTGAAAAGGGTCGCTACCGGGAGGCGTTTTTCACCCCCTTCACCCGCTTCGGCAAACACGGAGACCGGCTATCGATCTCCGGTAAGCCGTTCAAAAACCCCGTCATCATGGCTGATGAAGGGGCGCTTTTCCTGCCCCTGGACATGGCGCAATGCCGGTCGCTCCCCTACATCGGAACAGCGGTGACGGAGCTTTCAAAGATTCAGAGCGCCGCGGTCGCGCAAGGCTACTCCCTGTACATTCCCGTTCGACTGGAGGTGAACTGACATGGCGAAACAGGTTCCATACAAGGTACGGCTGCACATCTTTTCACCGGTACACATCGGGTGCGATGATGTCTACGAACCCACCGGCTTTCTGGTGGACAAAAACACCAGGCGCCTCATGTCCTTTGACCCGCTGGACTTCGCCCGCTCGCTGTCGGCATCCGACAAGGCGCGGTTTCTATCCATCTGCGATAAGGGAACCCTGGCATCCATCGTTGAACTCTACCGTTTCATGGCGACCTGCAAGCCCTCTCCCGGCTGGAAGTCGATACCGGTATGCGAAGGCTTTATGGCAAGCTACGAAAGGGTTCTCACCAGGCTGAACGCGCGCAATGAGCGCGACATCAAGCAGGAACTGAACAACTTCCTGGTCGCCCGCACCAGTTATCTGCCCCTGGACCAGTCCCCCTGCATACCCGGATCGTCTTTGAAAGGCTCATTGCGAACCGGCTGGCTGAATCACTTGCAGCGTTCCCGTAATGTCTCCGTCAACACGAGGGACAGGAGCGCGGCGAAGGACCTGGAGAAACAGCTCATGGGGGGCGCATTTGACTCTGATCCCTTCCGGCTGGTCAAGGTATCCGACATGCTCCCCGTCGGCCAACCGGAAACCCGCATCTGTTTCGCCGTCAACAAAAAGAGGAAACCATCGAAATTCGAGGCTCGCGGCCCACAGCAGATACTGGAGGTGATATGTCATGAAACCCGTTCAACCTTTGAAGGGGTTATCACCCTTCATGAACCGGAACGTGGCGCTCCAATCAGGAGAGAATGCGCGGCGCCCGCGGACAAGACCTTCTTCGCGAACGCCGCTGCTTTTTTCAGGCGTGAAATGGCTGCCGAGGAAGAGATCCTTAAAGGAATCAATGCGCCGTCATCGGTGCGGCGATCCATGGAGACCGCTTTTGGCGATCGTCTCATGAAGGAGGTCTTTCCCGTCCGGATAGGCAGGCACTCCGGCGCCGAGTGTGTAACCGTCGCCGGCGCCAGGGACATCAGGATCATGGGAAAGAAGGGCGATCCCCCAAAAAGCGGCGTCAATTCGACAACCATATGGCTGGCCGGAGAAACGCCGAAAGCAGAGAACAACCTGCACCCCTTCGGCTGGGCAGCGCTGGAAATACTGCCGCTGGATTACGCGCGTCCCTATCCCGAGAGGATGTTCAACGATAGAACCTCTTCTCCAGTGGCGGCAGCGCCAACGGAACCTAAGCCCGAGTCTCCTCAGGCCACCGAAGTTTGACACTTTGCCATCTGTCTTTTAAGGTTAACCTGCCGGTATTCT
>CAYMFO010000029.1:0-30941 GCA_964389825.1 uncultured Geobacter sp.
TGGTTAAAATGCCGTTCTCAGGTTAATTGGGTTTGCCCCGCGTTCTTCCAACTCTCTTTCGATATGAGAAACTGAATACCTGAAACCCATTCCCAGCGTCTTGTCCGAGCCTTCCTCCATGGGCCGGAGGCCCTGTAACTTCATCAGGCGTGGCGAGGTTTTGCAAACTTCCGTCAGGGGACCGGACCGGTTTGGGATATAGTATACCGATATTCATCGGCAGTTCATTGTCTGGCCTGAAGATTTTTTTTAGAAAGAAGGACGGATAATGAGATTTGTCCGATGCGTAACAGGGGATGGTTCGCCGCCTATGGCTTCATCCTTGCCCTATTGAACGATCGCGGGAAGGAAAATACTCTTAAAGAACTGGTCGTTGACAGTTAGTCGCGTGGGGGTAAGCTGGATGAAGAGTCGTTGATAATTGCCGCCGGGCAAACAGCGCCCGTGAATGGATTATTGTGAAACGCGGGTTGCCGGGGAGGCCGCTGAAGCGGCGTTTCGCCTTGCGGCGCCGAAACCCGTGCTTGTGTGGAAAGGATGACCATAACCAGGATCAAGGAGGCGTTATGAAAAGCTATCGTCGCAACACTCCCGAGGTGTTTCACTTGATTTTTACGGGTCTAGTCTTTTTCGGCATGCTTTGTCTGCCGGGCATGGCGTCAGGGTTGTCTCCGTTTACCTCGCGCTCGGTCACCGGATGCAACGAAGGTATGGTTTACACTGATGATAAACAGTTCCCCCAGGAATCACTTGGAAATATTCCTGACAGAATAGCCAACTACGAAATGGTATTCCAGAAAGGAAGCTACGCTATCCGCATCTCCAGCCGTTTTGAGTTTATTCCCTATATCTACAAAATGATTAATGGAAAGTACCAATGGGCCGGACTGCCCACCAGGGTAAGTTTTCAGAATGACAGGAGCGGCGCCGCCTTTTTTTATTATGACTTCAAGGCCAATCACCTGACCGATGCCCTCAGTAATTCCTGGCTGCTGCAAATCAAGCCCGTTCCCGAGGCGCAGACGGTTCCGCACAGGATCCGGGTCATCACAAAGGTCCTGCGCTGCCCGCGGGTTGAACCGGACAGACCGCAACTTCCGTGTCCGCCTGGAGAATGCGGGGAGGCCAGCACTTTTGGAACGTCGAATTGCCGTAAGTCTCCGGGGTGCGCCGGGGGGATGTGCGGCACGCCCGGGTGCCCGTGACAGGCCTTGCGGAGAAAGGCTTCAATCATCCTGGGCGGGACGGGAGGGTGATGTTACTGATTTTCGCCGCAACCTGCCTTTTATTATGCCTGTCGTCAGAGGCGGCGGCGGGCGCCATTCCCGTTGAGGAGGAATCGCTGCGTGAGTTGCGGGTGACCATCAGCCGGCAGCAGGAGATGCTGCGCCGGCAGGCCGAACAGATCAGCCGGCAATCCGAAAGGCTTGATGCCCTGCAAAGGCAGATCAACTCCCTGCAATGCCATGGGCAAAGCTTCAGGCCTGAAGCCCTTCAGGACGCGAAAGCGACAAAACAGGCTGACACTGTAGCCCGGCGCGAAACTACTCCCCTGTTGACGGTCAGTTCCGGCGGCGGCAAGGCGCGGGTCTCACTCTCCGGCCAGTTGAACCGGGCCTTCACCATTGCCGGCGACGGCCGTTCCGTGAAGTTTTATCCCGTGGACAACAGCAGCAGTTCAAGCCGTATCCGCATCAGCGGCGCGGCTGTCTTAAACGACGCCCTGTCACTGGGCGCCCGGTTTGAGGTGGGGATTACCCCTGACGCCTCTTCCCTTGTTTCCCAGGTAAACCAGGCGCCGGGAAACCTGTTTGATCAACGCTGGGCCGAGGTTTCCCTGACCAGCGCGAGATACGGAAAACTGTCCCTGGGCAAGGGAGATACCGCCTCCAACTCCACCGCTGAAGTGGATCTGTCTGGCACGGATGTGGTTCAATACGCCAAAATATCGGATATTGGCGGCGGGATGCTGTTTCGGGAAAAAGGGGGGGAGAACTCTCTTACAACGCTGAAGATATCGGATGTATTCAATGATTGGGACGGTTTGAGCCGCCAGTCGCGCCTGCGTTACGATACCCCCGCATACTACGGGTTGAGCCTCGCCGGTTCGCTTGTCACCGGTCAACGGTATGACGCGGCAGTCTTCTGGAGCGGCGAGGGATACGGCCTCAAGGCCGCGGCGGCGTTTGCGGTCGCCAATCCCGAACTGGCGGATAAAGGGCTGCAATATGACGGCTCAATGTCCCTGCTCCACCAGAACAGCGGCCTCAACCTCACCCTGTCGGGCGGTCTGCTGGAAGATGAAATCCGGGAGGACGCCATCAACCTGTACGCCAAAATCGGATGGATAGCCAATCTTTTCTCACTGGGAAACACGGCCTTCGGCCTTGATTACACAAGGTCGGAAAATCTCCCTCTGGCCGGGGATCGGGCCTGGTCGGTGGGCGCGGCCGCGGTCCAGTCATTCAGCAAGATCGCCACGGAGTTCTACCTGCAGTACCGAACCTACTCCCTGGACAGGAAAGCGGGGCCGGCCGTGAAAAGGCTTGACCTGGGCGCCTTCGGCGCCCGGGTCAGATTCTGAGCCGGACTCCCGCTTCAACACTATATTAGGCAGTTGGAGTCATCCTTCGTTCACTCCGGGTGTCCTTCTTCTGCTGCTCCAGGCTCATTTCGCTACAGCCGATGAACTCACCCCTCGGGTTCGGACACCATCGGCTGTTGACGCTCCATTTCGCCAAGAGCAGCAACGAATCAGGCCGAAGTCGTTCTCTTCGGACAACTCCAACTGCCGTTTTCAGGTTCAATCCTCCCGCAGTGACGCTGTCACACTGTTTTTGCCGTCAACCCGCCGGTAATCAATCTTTTCCGCCAGATGGCTGATGATATTCAGCCCCAGCTCATCGGGCGCCAGATGCGGGTCCAGAGGGTTCATTTCTTCACCCGCGTTTTCCAGTGTCAGTTCCAGGTTGCCATTCTTTTCCGAATGGGAGATGGTCAGGTCGAGGGGAAACACGGCAGGGATCGGGTGGTGCAACTGAAGGAGTTCCTCCACGAGCAGCAGCAGGTTGTGCCTGGTTTTTCTCGGCAGGATCTGTTTTTCGCAGAAGGCCTCGATTTCACCATTCATGGCGTACAGGTCGTAATCCGGAGAGGTGATCCGGTAATTGAAACTTCTGACCCTGTTGATGAATATCCTGGTCTTTTCCCGTTGCGGATTATCGAAGATCTGCTCCGGCGTCCCTTCCTCGTAAATATACCCTTCGTCCATGTAGAATACCCGGTTTGAAACGTCACGGGCAAAAGCCATTTCATGGGTGACGATGGCCATGGTCATCCCTTCCCTGGCAAGGCGCCGTATCACAGACAGGACCTCGCTCACCATGGTGGGGTCGAGCGCGGAGGTCGGCTCGTCGAAAAGGATGATCTCCGGGTCCATGGCCAGGCAGCGGGCGATTGCCACGCGCTGTTTCTGCCCGCCGGAAAGTTCATCGGGAAAATTGAGGGCCTTTTCCACCAGACCAACCAGCTTGAGAATTTCCATGGCCTTGTCTTGCGCTTCCTCTCTGTTCATCCCCTTCAGCTTGATGGGTCCTATGGTCAGGTTTTCCAGTACCGAAAGATGAGAAAAGAGATTGAAGGATTGAAAGACCATGTTCATGCGTTGCCGGATTCCGGGCACATCGGTCTTTTTGTCCAGCAGGTCGGCGCCGTCGATGAAGATAGCGCCGCCGCTGGGATGCTCAAGCAGGTTGAGGCATCGCAGGAAGGTGCTTTTGCCCGTGCCGGAGGGGCCGATGATGGAGATCACCTCTCCTTTGTTGATCCGGACCGTGATGTCCTTCAGCACCGTGCAGTCACCATACTTCTTGGAAAGATGCTCAACCCTGATCATGCCCTGGCCGCCTTTCTCCTTTTGTATTTCGGGTCGGTCAGCCGTTCGGCATACTCAAGGGACTGGAGGAGGACCCAGGATATCAGGAAGTAGAGAACCGCCACCATGACCAGCGGGAAAAAGGCGTCGAATGTGCGGCTGCGGATGATGTCGCCGGCTTTCGTCAGATCCTGTACGGCTATGTATCCGACAATGGAGGTCATCTTGACAAGGGAGATGAACTCCCCCTTGTAGACCGGAAGGATGCGCCGCACCATCTGCGGCAGGACGATGTGGCGGAAGGTGGCGACCCTGGTGAAACCCATGGCGATGCCTGCTTCAGTCTGCCCCCTGTCCACCCCCTGGATGCCGCTCCTGAATATCTCCGCGGTGTAGGCCGCGAAATTCATGCCGAAGGCAATGATGGACACGATGATCGGGTCGATGCTTACCGAGGCGAAGACCACGTAGAAGGTAAGCATGAGCAGCACCAGCACCGGGGTGCCCCGCAGAATGGAGATATAGACCCTGGCGGTCAGGTTCAGGAGCAGTATCTTCGACATGCGCATGGAGCAGACCAGTGCCCCCAGAAGAGTGCCGAAGATTGTGGCGAAGATGGAGATGATAACCGTGGCCTTCAGGCCGTCCAGGATGAGTTGATAGCGCTTTTCATGGATGATGTTGTTGTAGAAACCGTCGGCTATCTTTTTGAAGAAGGATGGAGAGGCTTCCGTTGTCACGGAGGCGCCGACGGCATCGCCCGGTTGAGCGATATTCTTCTTCAGGGCGAATGCGCTTGCGCCCAGTTCGCAATAGACATCGGAAAACGCGATCTGTTTTTTTCTCTCTTCGGTAATCATGAGCGTACTGGTGATCATGTCGATCTTGTTGGTCGCGGCGGCGGCGATCAGGCTGCCGAATTCCATGTCTACCATCTTGAGTTCTTTTCCCAGATAGGCCGCGAAACGCTCGGTAAGTTCCACGTCGAACCCGATCATCCCGCCATCCTTGACGATGGTGAAAGGAAGTCCCTTGTCGCTGACCGTTCCCACGACGAGCGCTCCGTTTGTTTTTTTGCCGTTGATCGCCGGCATCCGGGATTCTCCCCGTGTTATCCAGCGATCCACCATGTCCGCATAGACGCCGTTTTCTTTTATTCCGTGCAGGAATTCGTTGAATTGTTTTCGCAGGGCATTATTGTTCTTGTTGAATCCGGTTCCCACCTGAACGAAAAAAAGAGGCTTTCCCAGAAAGGCAAGGTCATGGTCCGCGCGGAAAATATCCAGCAGCGTTTCCTGTGTATATATAGCCGCGTCCACCTTGCCGGATTTGACGGCCAGGAGGATGTCGGAAGGTGATTTATACTGGAGGACCGTGGCCAGGGGATAGGTCTTCATGGCGTAGGTGTCGTGAACTGAACCCAGCAATACCCCGATACGTTTATCTTTCAGATCCGCGCTGGAGCGGAGTTTTGCGCCCTCCGGCCGGGCGTCGGAAGTTCCGCTATCGCCGCATCCCCACAAAATGCCGACAAAGAAAAGGCACAGAATAAATCGCGCCGCCTGCTTCATATATATCTCTCTCCAATTTTTCCTATTCTTTCACCAGCGCCGCGATGCCGCCGTTGTAATACGGCTCGGAAAAGAGGACTTTCTTCGCCCGCTCCCCGGTGATAGTGATGCAGGCGCCGATCATATCCACCTTTCCCGCGCTCAGGGCCGGAATCATGGCCCCGAAATCCATGTTGAGCACTTCGAGCTTCATGCCCAGTTTCCGGGCGACGTAACTGGCAAGCTCGATATCGAAGCCGACAATATTGCGCGAACCGTCCATAAAGGAAAACGGCTCGGTTATCGCCGCGGTTCCGAAGGTAAGGACACCCTTGTCGCCGTCAGTCGGGAATGATGGCATGGGGGCTGGATCACCGGTTTTGGGGAACCATCGTTGCATCATGGCTTCATACTCGCCGCTTTTTTTCAGCTCGCTGATCACCTGGTCAATGGTTTTCTTGAGTTCGGGGCTGTCCGGCCGAACGGCGAGACCATAGGCATCCCTGGTGATCATCTCCGGCAGGACCTTCAGTCCCTGGTTCCTGGCCGCGATATTCTTCAGAATAGGTTCGTCGTACGCCGCGGCGTCGGCCTTTCCCGTCCGGACCGCAAGGGCGGCGTCCAGCACGCTGTTGAAATATTTGAACCTGGCATTGGGAAACCGTGACAGAACCAGTTTGTCGGCGGCCGTCCCGGTAGGAACAGCGAACTCCTTGCCTTCCAGTTGCGACAGTCGGGTGATCTTTTCCTTCTTGTCGCAGCCTGCCGGCGCGAAAAACAGTGAAACAACCATGGCGATAACGGCCACGGTAAGCATATGCCTCGTCACTTTGTACGTCTCCTTTTCAACTGTAGATTGATCCCCGTTCACGTTCCGGATCAGGTGAGGGTAAAGTTATTTGTCTCATGGTGTTCTTTCTGTGTTCTCCCATGGCGTTCGCGGCCAGTATGGAATTCAAAACCCTTTCCGCGGTTATCCTGCCTGCTTCATGGTGGATGCACTCTTCAGGGGCGCAGGCCTTTGCCGCAACCTGCATCAGCCTGTCTTGTCCGCAATTCTTCAGGCCGATATCCGAAAGGGTTGTGGGAAGGCCGACTTGTTCACAGAATGAATAAACGGTGGCTGTTTCTTCAGGTGCGGCGTCGGTTAGATGGAGTCCCGTCAGCACTCCGAATGCCACTTTTTCGCCATGGTAAAATGCGTGGGTTTCTTCAAGAACCGTCAGTCCGTTGTTAATGGAATGGGCGCATCCCAGCCCCCCGCTTTCGAACCCGATCCCGCTCAGCAGAATATTCGCCTCCGCGATATGCTCCAGGGCCGGTGTGACGATATGCCGCTTCGCGGCGATTCTCGCGGACACGCCATATTTGAGCAGAGTATCGTAGCAGAGCCTGGCAAGGCTGAGTCCGGTTAGTGTGCCGAGGCCGCCGCATGGGGTTTCGGACTGTGTCGCGCCGCACGATCTGGCTTCAAACCATGTGGCCAGCGCGTCACCCATGCCCGATACGAGAAAGCGGAGCGGGGCCTGGGCGATTACTTGCGTATCAACGACCACGGCGGCCGGATTGGACTTCTGGTAATAGACAGATTCAAAGATTCCTTTTTCGGTATAGAGAACCGCGCATCCGCTGCACGGGGCATCCGTGGAGGCCACGGTGGGAACCACTATGACGGGAATGCGGGCGCGGTCGGCGGCGATCTTCGCCGTGTCGATGGTCTTGCCGCCGCCCATGCCCACAATGACATCCACGTTATTATCCCGGATAAGGCCGTCAAGCCGGGACAGTTCCTTTTCACAGCACTCACCGCCAAACCTTACCGGCGCCATGGATCCGGAACTGAAATCAATCCCGCTTTCAGGAAGGATTTTGCCATGGGCGGTCGGCGAGGCGAGGATGAGCGCCTGTTTGCCGAACAGGGTTGTAAGGGAAGGTATTTCCCTTAGGGCGCCGGGGCCCTGTATGTATTTTCCCGGGAATAATGCCATTTTAAACATGTGATTTCTCCCTTTTTCTGACGGTAATTCATGATATGAAAGCGGAGGAAACAAATCTTTTTAGTGTAAAATTGATTCAAATTGACTGAAAACATGTATAACATTTTCAGGGTAAAGTGAAGACAATAAAAGCGGAAGGAGATTGGGTACGGTAGCGATATTCCCCCTCCGCATACGAAAATACAAGGTTGGAACTTCGCGAAAAATAAAGGAGGATGAGCGATGGTCATGGACGGTATAACATCTTTCGACAAGACGCTGGCTCGAATCTGCGAGCTTTGCCCCATGTGTCGCCAGGCTAGGCGAAACAGCCAGGGTATTTCTTTTTCCATTGTCAAAAGCATAGAGTCGAATCTCTGTCCGTTCTGTAAGGCATACGAGAGAGTCCACGGCATAAAGGCCCATGAAAAAACGGAAACCCGGCCTAAACGCTAATCAGGTTTAGATGGGCGACGCCCGGGAGATAGGGCAGGAAGTAAGAGTTGAGAATAACGGTTTTAGTGTGAAGCAAACACCCCTGTTCTTAGGGCTGGGGTGTTTGCTGTTGTGGAAATTCATGTTCGTATCTAATTAGTATTGTGTAACTAGTTGATTATATAGTGTATTAGTATGGTTTAAGAAAATTGACTTGCATACATTATAGCGATAATAGTATTTATATGAAACGGGCCGCCGGATGGCGGCCAATCAGTATGAGCTCTCGGGATTAATTCCAATCGGCAAGGCGGGTGAAGAGTGGTCAAACCGCTGGGCAAAGAAAACGAAAAGATGTTGATAAACAAAAAAGGACGTTCCCCCGTTACTCGTAACAGGAGCATGCTGTTTTCACGCCTGGAGTCGGATATCGGGTACAGATTTTCGGATCGGCGCCTTCTTCTATCCGCGCTTACCCATCGCTCCTATATATATGAATCCAGAAAATTCGGCATGCGCGATAATCAGAGACTGGAGTTCCTTGGTGATGCCATATTGAGTCTCGTTATCAGCAACAGGTTGATGGATTTTTTTCCTGAAAGCTGTGAGGGAGAGCTTTCCCGCATGAGGGCATCAATTGTCGATACTGACTCTCTTGCCGCAATCGCTGAACGAATCAACCTGGGAGAGGTTATCCTCCTGAGTCGCGGTGAGGAGAATACCGGTGGAAGGACGAAGAAGACCGTGCTGGCCGACTCTTTCGAGGCGCTGACGGCATCTGTTTTTCTCGATGGGGGGCTGGAGAGCGCGGAGCGGTTCGTGGATAAAATGTTTGCGTCCCTTTTTTCCGACAGGCTAGGGGAGGATGACTTCAGGGACTTCAAGACAAGGCTTCAGGAACTCTCCCATTCATTGCGCTGCAGGCCGCCTTTGTACCTCCTGGAGGATGTCGCGGGCCCTGACCATGATCCTCTTTTTCAGGTTACGGTCGTTGTTGGAAATGAGTGTTTCGGGAGAGGAACCGGCAAGACGAGGAAAGAGGCCGAACAGCGCGCCGCGCGGGAAGGTCTCCGTCTCTTGCGGGAAGACGCGCTGCGCTCAAAAGGAGACGGATAGCGCTTCCTTTTCACGGCCGGAAGATGGCGGAATTTCCTTTGATGCTTTGGATAAGGTATTGATGTCTCAGTGGACTGGGTGGATTTTTCGGGGTCAAAATAAATGTATGGTTACAGTATTACCGTTGATAGAGATTTGATCATTCGCGCCGTTGTGACGCCGACCGGCGGGCAAGGATTTTGCCCCTCACTCTTGAAAGGTTATCCTTTGGATCGCTTTTTCCCTGTTCTGCTGGAGGATGGGAGCAATGCGGTAAAGAGGGTAATCGATGAGGGCGCCCCGCTTTTCCTGAGGGGGTACCACACCGTCTGTTTCCGCGGTGATGTGATCGCCGATATCAGCATCCATCCGGTTTCGGCTGATGACGGCGCCATTGGCGGCGCTGAAATCAGTCTGGTGATTGTTTCCGGATGCCCGGCGGTTGAGATGCTTCAGAAGGAGCAAAGGCTTATTGATATAGGCCGCTATTCCGCGGCGTTGGCCCACGGAGTCCGGAATCCTCTGAATGCCATCAAAGGAGCGGTGGTTTATCTTAAGGATGCATACGGTGGCGAGCGGACATTCGCTGAGTTCGCGGCTATTATCGAGGAAGAGATTTCCAAACTGGATGGTTTTATTACCAGGTTTCTCAGCACATCGCTTCTGGAATCGGAATTTGTTCCCGTTGATGTAAATGAGTTGCTTCGCCGCATCCTGGCCATGAACAGCTTTCAGGCATACGCGAAAAAGATCTCTCTTTCGTCGGAACTGGGTGTTGTTCCTATTATCATGGCGGATGCCTTTCAGCTGGAGCATGCGGTTATGAACGTCATCAACAACTCCTTCGAAGCCATGGCCGAGGACGGTGATATTCGCCTGAAGACCCGGCTTGTACAAAGAGGTGGCCATGATTTCGTCTCTATCCTGATATCGGACAACGGAAAGGGCATGAGCAGGGAGGGACAAAGTGGAGTCCCGGGCTGTTCAAACGAAAAAAAGGTTGAGAAAGGGAGAGGATTCGGCCTTTTTCTAACCCGGGAGATCATTCAGAGCCATGGTGGAACCATCGAGATCGTCAGTAAAAAGAATATGGGTACAAGTGTGGAGATGTTCCTTCCGGTGAACAGGCGCGATGATGCGTAATTGCACCAAGTCGGAGCGGGTGCGTTGATGGATGGACCTGGCGGGTTTCCGATTATTTCCGGCATGTTGGTGGAGGGTTACACGACGGCGGCCTGGTCTTGGCCGAGGGAGTATTGAGTATGTCCGGCGTAAAAAACGGTCGTGTGCTGCTTGTGGATGATGAACTGAATGCCCTCAAGGTCCTTTCCGCTATTCTCAGGGAAGAAGGTTACCAGATTCTTCAGGCGCAGGATGTGGATTGCGCTGAAAAGATTCTGGCTGATGAAGACATTGATGTAGTGATTACGGATCTTAAAATGCCAGGCAAAGACGGCATGCAGCTCTTTGATTACATCGCCGTGCATTATCCCGATATTCCCGTTATTTTTCTCACGGCCTACGGTTCGGTTGACTCAGCCGTTCATGCGATCACGCGCGGCGCCTTCTACTATTTCATAAAACCTCCCGATTACAAGAAGCTGAAGGGGATCCTGTCTCGGGCACTGGAGCAGCGACTTCTGAAAAAGGAGATTGAGGTACTTAAAAGCAGGCTGGAAATGGGGAGAAAATCCGAGAATATTATCGGCGCGACACCGGAGATGCTGAAAATTTTTGAATCGGTCAATGCGGTGAAGGATTCACTGTGCAGTGTCCTCATCTGCGGGGAAACCGGAACCGGGAAAGAGGCCATTGCCCGATCCCTCCATTTTCAGAGTATCAGGAGCGCCAGGCCCTTTGTCGCGGTAAACTGCGCGGCCATGCCGGGCGGACTGCTGGAGTCGGAGCTCTTCGGGTATGAAAAGGGTGCTTTTACAGGCGCTACCGCGCGAAGGATAGGACGGTTCGAGGAAGCGGCGGACGGCACAATCTTCCTGGATGAAATAGGGGAACTGGAAATGACACTCCAGGCAAAGCTTCTCAGGGTACTTCAGGAGAAGGAGATCGAGAGACTGGGCAGCAACAGGAATATACCGGTGAATTTCAGGCTGATCTGTTCGACCAACAGGGACTTGATAAGGGAAATAGCCAAAGGCAATTTCCGGGAGGACCTGTACTACAGGATTCATGTCGTTCGCATCAACATCCCGCCGCTCCGGGAGCGCAAGGATGACATTCCCCTGCTTACATCATCTTTCTTGAAGGAATACTGTGCGCGTGAAGACAAGTCTCTGGAGATATCATCGGACGTCATGGACCTTTTTTATCTCTATCCATGGCCCGGAAACATAAGGCAGCTCAAGAATACCATTGAACGCGCGGCCGTGCTGGCAAAGGGAAAGATCATTTCAGTACGGGAACTGCCTGACGAGCTTCGGCAATTCGCCGGCCAGCGGGGCGCTTTGTCTCGAACGGTCAAGCCGCTCCGGGAGCTGGAATTCGCCGCTATCCGTTCAGCGCTTGTCGAATGCAAGGGGAACAAGTCCAAGGTCGCCCAGATGCTCGGCATTTCCCGTAAAGCCCTTTACAAGCGTCTGAGCGAAATGGACGCCTGACCTGAAAATACATGGTTCATCCGGGTTTTCCTGATGGACACGATTTAACACCTTTTGTTGAAATGTGTGTGGAAAAAATGTGAATCCCGGCCGGAAGGCGCGGTTTTATTTGCAATGGTGACGGGATGCACAAAATATAGACATTGATATCGTTGTTTATCAGGATAATCATCACGCCGTTTCCGAACAGGCAATCCCCGGGCAACCGGGGTGCGCAAAGCCACGGATCCCCGATTCGCGTGGGACAGCCGGGTCGCCGAAGAAACATGGTCCACCCCCGTGTCTCGTCGGTGGCATGTTTTCCAAGGCATGTCACAAGACACCAGGAGGTGGAAGATGAAGGAAAAAAAGTTATTCCGATTCAATCTGGCGCTTATTCAAACGGTGGTATTCATCAGCCTGACCCCGATTATCTGGGGATGCGGAGGCGGAGGTGATGCCGCCACGGCCTATAACGGGGCAGATGCCGGAGCAAGGGGAGGCATGGGAGCGGAAGCAATGAGCGCTGTGTCTGACGCTTCCGGATCCTCCGGGGAGGGTGAAACCGCAACGAAAATCGGCAGTCTGCCGCGTCCTCCCGATCCAAACCCCGCCGTTTATGTCATCAACGATTTCAGTTTCTATTCCGTGCCTGATATCCCGCGTCCGGCAAAGGGGGAAACCATAACCGACCCCCTGTTCGGCGCCCGGATCACGCGCCTGACCGATTCATTTTCCGAAACGCCAAGAATGCAACTGAAGAAAAACCCCGACGGAACCTATGTGATCCCTTATGTGTACGAGCCGGTCAGCGGATACGCCCAGCCGGGTTATCCCAAGCACGATATCGAAAACTCCGACGGAACGCGGCTTCTCATCCAGAGCTACAGCAATCGCCTCAGCGGCTGGCACATCTATAACGCCAACCCTCCGTACGAACTTGTGAAATCCATCCCCGAAAGGTTTATTGGCTACGGAAGTTCCATTGACGCCCGATGGGATGCGACGGAGCCGGAAGTCCTTTATTATCAGTACAAGAAGAAGTTCTGGAAATACAACTACGTCACGGACGAAAATGTCGCCCTGTACGATTTTTCCGCCGATTATCCTCCGGCCGGGGGATCGTCGTATCCTTCGTGCAGTCAGACCATGCAGGAAGAGGGAAACTCATCCAGCGACGGCAGGTATTGGGCATTCAACATCCGCTGTTATGACCCGGCCCATTCACCAACATGGTACAACGTGGCCAAGGTTGTGTTTGACAAGGATTTTTCCGGAAAAGATCGAGGCAGGATAATATCGACCATCACTCCCGACAACCCTCTCTGGAGAGACGCGGGATTCGTGTCCATGAGCCTGTCGGGCAATTATGTGTGGACCGGCGATCAGCACCGGATCTATGACAGGGCTTTTACCACCCGCAGGGACCTTGCCTGCGCCAATCATGCCGACCTCGCCATCAACTCCGATGGCGGGGAGGTCGTGGTCTGCGGGGGGGAATATTATGTAACTCCCTACACAAGTCTGGGCACATGGCTCAAGATGGTGGATATCGAGACTGGAGAAGTGACGCCGCTGGCCCCTCTGGGTACGGGGGCCTACCATATTTCCGGCAACAATGATCTGCTTCCGGGGTGGGTTGTCGTGTCGTCCTATTCACCTACCTACCCGGCCCTGCCTTCGAAATGGGCGGATCAGTCCATCTACATGATAGAACTGAAGAAGCCGGCCGGTACGCCCGCCATGGACAATCACGCGAAAATATGGCGCGTTGCCCATACTCATGGCGTAAGGAAGTCATATTCCGACGATCCATTCGCCAAGATCAACAGAAAAGGCACGAAGATCTTCTTTGGCTCCGGTTGGGGCGGCTATTATCCAGACACTGCGTATGACACATACCAGATCAGTCTTCCGGCGACCTGGAAGAGCGATCTGGCGGCCCGATAGGCGCTTCCATTGGAGGGATCGAAAGGTGGTCGCAAAAGAATCACCTGTATCAACATCGCCCTAATCCGGAAGACGAGAGGTTAAAACTTGATGCTGATTGCGGACTGGGGTATATTCCGGATCATTCTCACCAGCCCTTTCTGGCCGGGATGGCGCCGAAGGTGACGGACCGGCCCTTTTTCAAGCGACATGGTTCCGCCCGTTCCGGTCTCCGGTGTCTCGGACCATGCGTGATTTTAAGCGCCGCTGGAGCGCTGCTGACTGCTCCGTATTCGCGGCGAAGTCAGTAACCGATCATCCCAGGCGGAAAAAATTGAAGACGGAATGGCTTCATGGAAGCGAATGGCCGTTTTGCCATCTTTATTTGCGATATGATGGCGGCTTCACGGGATACTCCTTTCCATGGGCGTTCCGTCTTTGTGTAACTGGAGATTCGCCGGTTTGCGGGATGGTGTGATATCTTTGTAAATAATCTGACAAGGGAGCGCGATAGTATGCAGAGTAGACTCAAAATAGCGGTATTGCCGGGGGATGGAATCGGACCGGAGGTGATGGCGGAGGCCCTCAAGGTGCTGGATGCCCTGGAAAAGAAGTACCATGTGACGTTCGAGAGAACCTTCGCGAATGTGGGCGGGGCGGGTATCGACAATGAAGGGAAGGCTCTTCCCGATACCACCGTGGATATCTGCAAGAACGCGGACGCCATCCTTTTCGGGTCGGTTGGCGGGCCCCGCTGGGAGTCTCTTCCTCCTGATGAGCAACCCGAGCGGGGTGCGCTTCTGCCGCTCCGGCGCATATTCGGCCTGTTTGCCAATCTCCGTCCCGCGATAATCTTTCCCTCCCTTACCGGAGCTTCTTCTCTGAAGGAAGAGGTAATACAGGGCGGCTTCGACATCCTGGTCATCCGTGAATTGACTGGAGGAATCTATTTTTCACAGCCCAAGGGGATAGAAGGGGAGGGGCGCGAAAGGGTCGGCTTCGATACGCTCCGTTACAGCGTGCCGGAGATCGAGCGCATCGCCCATGTAGCCTTTCGCGCGGCCAGGGAACGCAGCCGCAAGGTCTGTTCCATCGACAAGGCAAACGTGTTGTCTTCATCGGTCCTGTGGCGTGAAATCGTGACAACCATTGCCGGCGAATATCCTGACGTGGAGCTGAGCCATATGTATGTCGACAACGCGGCCATGCAACTGGTGCGAAAACCCAAACAGTTTGACGTGATCCTGTGCGAGAACATGTTCGGCGATATCCTTTCGGATGAGGCGGCCATGCTCACCGGGTCTCTGGGCATGCTCCCGTCCGCTTCCCTTGCCGAGGGAAGATTCGGAATGTATGAACCATCCGGAGGTTCCGCGCCGGATATCGCGGGAAAGGGAATTGCCAATCCCATCGCCCAGATACTTTCCCTTGCCATGATGCTCCGTTACTCGTTCGGGTTGGAGGAAGCGGCTAAAGCCGTTGAAAACGCGGTGGTCAAGACGCTTCAGCAGGGGCGCCGGACATCGGATATTTTCCAGGATGGGGTCGGAGAGCGACTGGTAACGACAAAAGAAATGGGAGACGCCGTTACCTCCTTTCTGTAAACCCGCTTGCCCCCCCGGATGGAAACGCCGGACGACCGTCAGAAATTGGAAGCCGGCTGAAGTCTTTCATGGAAATATGGGCACGGCTTCAACCGGCGCATAAAAAACATCCGTCACCTGGTGTCTGTTCTTACTGTATAATTTCCATTGAAGTGGTCCTCAGGTGGGGGCGGAATCCATGCCGTTCCGCTCATATAGCGATGCAGCGGGTTTTGGTAGATTGTATGCGCGGGGGGGCAGGTATGAGAGAGATCAAGGTTGTATTCAGCGACGACTCAACGGGTTTCGTACATGACAGCAAGCTTGATTCGTTGATAGTGACCGGAAAGATAAAGGCCTTTCTCCGTTCCGACGGCTGGGTAAGGATCGGGGTTGACCGTATCCGGGATATCCGGTTCCACGGCTCGGAACGGAGAAAGAAGGAGCCGGAGTAAGAAACGGATATGACGACCGGAAGGAAAGCGGTTATTCCCGCTACTTCGCCGGAAGTCATATCCGTTGAATAAGACCCCAGGTGGTGAATGACCCTTATCCCGCGAGGGGCCGGCCGCCGCATTCCTTCATTTTTTCATGGGCATAACGGAGCATTTCCTCCGTAGTGCGCCAGTCGATGCATTTATCAGTAATGGATACACCGTATCTGAGAGTGGCGGTGTCCTTGGACAACGGCTGGTTTCCCGCTTCCAGGTTGCTTTCAATCATGACCCCGGATATTCTCCCCTGTCCGGCGACAATCTGCTCCATAACCTTTTCCAGCACAACCGGCTGTTTCTCGTGGTTCTTTTCCGAGTTTCCATGGCTGCAGTCGACCATTATGGATGGGTGCAATTGCGCCTTCTCCATAAGCTCTATGGTCTTCTGGATGTCTTCCGGGTAGTAGTTGGCCTTTTTCGTGCCGCCCCGGAGAACCATGTGCACGTCCTGGTTTCCCGTGGTCTGTATGATGGATGTTTTCCCCTCCTTGTTGATGCCGAGGAAGCTGTGGGAATGGAGCGCCGATTTCATTGCATCGATAGCAATCTGGAGGTTGCCGTCGGTGCCGTTTTTAAACCCGATTGGGAAGGAAAGTCCGCTTGCCATCTCCCGATGCGTCTGGGATTCGGTGGTGCGCGCGCCGATGGCGCCCCAGCTCAACAGATCGGCAAGGTATTCCGGGGTGATGGGGTCGAGCATCTCGGTGGCCACGGGCAGGCGCAGGTCGGTTATGGCGCAGAGCAGGCTCCGAGCGATTCCCAGGCCCTTGGAGATCAGGTGCGTGCCGTTCATGTCCGGATCGTTGATCAGGCCTTTCCAGCCAATGGTTGTGCGCGGTTTTTCGAAATATACCCTCATGATCAAGAGAAGCTGATCGGACAGCTCTTCCGAGAGGCGGGAGAGGCGGGAGGCGTATTCCAGGGCAGCCTTCGGGTCGTGGATGGAGCAAGGACCCACCACCACCATGAGGCGCTGGTCGATCCCCCTCAGGATGTTCTTGATGTGCTGGCGGCTTGTGTTGACGAATTCGCCTGCTTCCCCGGACACCGGGAAGACCTGTCGCAGGTCGGTGGGGGCTATGATCGGGGTAATGGATCTGATTTTCAGGTTGTTGGTCTTGATCATGCGTGGTTCATTCCTTTTTCATGGGTTTAATATCCGATTGGATTGGAATCAATATAAAAACATGGGCTTTCCGAGGACGTGGCGCACCTTGGGCCGGTAAACATCGACGTCATAGAGTTCGGTGACATCCACCCTCTTCTGACCCTGCATGATGGTGCTGATGGGAATATGGGTGTAGGTACCCCCCTGGAGCGCGACCATGCGGCCCGAAGCGCCCTCGGCAATCAGGTCCATGGCCATGGTGGCGTAGTTGAAGGCGACCATCAGATCCAGGGAGTCAGGAGCGCCGGAACGCATCAGGTAGGAGAGTTGCTGGTAGATAATGTGGGATCCGGTAAGCTGTTTGATGGCTTCGCTCACCACCACGCCGATGCCTCCCAGTTTGCGGTGTCCGTAGGCGTCTTCCTGGCCGTACTCGATTATCTGTCCACCGATCATGGAGGCCCCTTCCGATATGGTGACCATGGCGTAGTTGCTGGGGTTTCCCTTCTTGTCTTCCACGAGCAGCCCCGCGAGCCGTTCCACATCGAAGGGCACCTCCGAGATGATGGCGCGGTCCACGCCGGAGAGATAGGCGGAGATCAGCGATGTTTCGCCGGAGTTGCGTCCGAACAGTTCGATGATGGCGATGCGCTCGTGGGAGCCGGCGCTGGTGCGCAGATTGTGGATGAAATTGACGCTGCGGGTGACCGCGGTGGAGAAACCGATGCAATAATCGGTGCCGAACACGTCGTTGTCCATGGTCTTGGGAATGGCGACCACCGGAAATCCTTCCCGGTGAAGGCGTTCCGCGTAGCTGAGGGTATCGTCTCCGCCGATGGGGATCAGGGCGTCGATCTCAAGGTGTGAAAGCACGGACAGGATATGGGGGGTGAAGTCGAATTTGTCTTTCGATGAGGGGTCATGCTCCTGGGTCCTGAGAAAGTCAGGGATATCCTTTACACCCGCCTTGGCGGGATTGGTGCGGCTGGTATGGAGAAATGTGCCCCCGGTTCTGTCAACGGTGCGCACCGCCCCGCGATCCAGCGGCACGGTATTCCGCGCCAGAGAGTCAGGATCGTCGGGGTTGCATTCCAGCAGCCCCCCCCATCCGCGCCGGATTCCGATGATGCGGTAGCCGCATTCTGATGCGCGGCCTACAAGGGTCTTCAGGGCAGGATTGAGCCCCGGAACATCCCCGCCTCCGGTCAGGATTGCGACGGTTTTCAGTTTGCCAGGCATGATAACTCCTTTCTCCGTGAAATATTCGGCCTTGGTCGCTTAAAGAGATATCGAAGTGTCAGATTTGGATTTTAACACATGATTTTCTTAACGTGTTATTATTTTCCGGAATTACGGAACTTGACGTCGGGTTGATTCCCGAAGCCGGCAACAGCCGGACGCATACCGTTCCGGTATATCCCGAGGAGGTTTTACATGTATACAATTAATGATGCTTTTGAGTCTCTTTTCAGCGTAAACATGGGCGCCAGGAAGGGAGAAAGGATCCTGGTGTTCAGCGATACCATCCGGTCCGATGAGGTTCCGTCGGAAGAGGATGGCCGCCGCCGGGGACTTCACCAGGTTGCGGTGGAAGCAGCGGAATTCGCGATGCGGGTATATGGGAACGCCTCCTTTCTTTCCTTTCCCGCCACGGCCGCTTCCGGTGTCGAGCCTCCGGAGAGCCTGTGGAGGGGCGCCTTCGGAGACAAGGTCGTGGAGGCCCTTGTCGCGGAGGGGATTCTCGCGGCGCTCATGGCAAAGGAGGCGACAGCCGGGCAGGTGGAAAGGGCGAAGGAAATCGCTCTGGCCGGAAGGGAATCGGCCGCGGACGTGGTGATTGCCATGTCCAACAAATCTACGAGCCATACCCGCTTCCGTTCCCTGCTCAATCATACCGGCGCGCGATTCGCCAGTCTTCCCCATTTCGATCCGGAGATGTTCTTTTCTTCCATGCGCGTAGACTGGCCGCTTCTCGCAAGGCGCACGGAACGCCTTGCGGAACGGATCAACAGGGCGGCGGAGATAATCGTGGAAACCGGTAACGGCACCCGGATGCGCTTCGGCAAACAGGGGAGGATGGCCGAGGGCGATGACGGTCTCCTCACGAAACCCGGGAGCTTCGGCAATCTCCCGGCCGGAGAGGTCTACCTGGCCCCCCTTGAGGGAACCAGCGAAGGGGTGATGATCATGGAGTATGCGCCCATGCGCAGGCTTGCTTCCCCACTGGAACTGGTGGCGCGGCATGGAAGGGTGACGGAGATCCGGGGAGACGAGCCGTACAGGAAGGTTCTGGAGGAAAGATTCGAGAAGAGCGACCTGAACCGCAACATCGCGGAACTGGGGATCGGAACCAATGATCGGGCCACGCGGCCGGACAATATCCTGGAGTCGGAAAAGATCCTGGGCACCATCCATATCGCCCTGGGCGACAACTCCGGGTTTGGCGGAACCGTCAGCACGCCGTTCCACGAGGATTTCGTCTTTTATGGACCGACCCTGACTGCCGTGGCCGAGGACGGCTCGAAGGATGTGCTCCTTTTTGAGGGAAAGTTGATGATCTGAATTAACGATGATGCCTACGGGCAGGGGCGACCAGCTTTGCTCGCGCCTGCCCCCTTTCCATCCATTCCATCATGTGGTAGTATCCATCCCCCTTTTATGAAAACCGCGGATAACTTCCATCAACTGAAGAGGCGCATGTCATGTCCCTGACCGATACCCATCATGCCCGCATACTCGGCTGGATCACCGAGGAAAGCGGGTTCCGGCCGTTCCAGATCGAAAACACCGTTGCCTTGCTGCGCGAGGGCGCGACCATTCCCTTTATTGCCCGGTACCGGAAGGAGCGAACGGGAGAGCTGGATGAAGTGGCTCTGCGGGATATCGAGGAGAGATTCGCCTACTTCACGGAACTGGAGGAGCGCAAGCTCACTGTTCTCAAGTCCATCGAGGAGCAGGGGAAGCTGACCCCTGAACTGTCGGCGCGCATCGAGGCAACCCGGCAAAAGACCGGGCTCGAGGACCTCTACCTCCCCTACAAGCCGAAACGCCGCACCAAGGCGACCATTGCGCGGGAACGGGGACTTGAGCCCCTGGCCGACCTGATCGCGGCCCAGGAGCTGAAGGCCGGGACTCCGGAGGAAGCGGCCCTGCCGTTTGTAAATATTGAACAACAGGTTCCTGACGCAACGGCAGCTCTGGAAGGGGCCGGCCACATCCTGGCGGAACGCATCGCCGAGGACGCGGACCTCAGGGCCTTGGTCCGCCGCCTGACCGGAGAACAGGGAATCCTGACATCACGGGTAGCGAGCGACAAGAAGGACGCGGTTACCAAGTTCGAGATGTATTACGACTTCCAGGAACCCCTGAAGGATATCCCTTCCCACCGGATGCTCGCCATGCGCCGGGGAGAGAAGGAAGAGGTGCTCTTCCTCTCCATCTCCGCGCCGGTGGAGGAAATCCTCTCAGGCCTGAAGTCGCGTTTCATCCGCACTTCAAGCATATTTGACGGTTTTCTCGAAGTGGTTGTGGCTGACGCATACAAACGTCTCATGGCCCCCTCCATCGAGGTGGAACTGCGCCTGGAGTCAAAACAGAAGGCGGACGAGGCTGCCATCAGGGTATTCGCCGACAACCTGCGAAACCTGCTTCTGGCGCCTCCGGCGGGGGGCAAGCGGGTACTCGGCATAGATCCGGGTCTGCGCACCGGCTGCAAACTGGCCGCGGTGGATGAGACCGGGCGCTTTCTCGGGCATACGGTCATCTATCCCCATACCGGCGAAGGAAAGGCCGAGGCGGCCCGCGGGGACCTGCCGCGGTTTCTGGAGACCCACGACTGCGGGATGGTTGCCGTGGGCAACGGCACAGGCGGGCGCGAGACCGAGCAGTTCGCTCGGGAAGCGCTGTCATCCGCGGGAGAAGGGCCGAGGGTAGTGATGGTGAACGAGGCCGGGGCCAGCGTCTATTCAGCGTCGGAGATTGCCAGGGAGGAGTTTCCGGACCTGGACCTGACGGTGCGTGGCGCCATATCCATCGCCCGGCGTCTCCAGGACCCTCTGGCGGAGCTGGTGAAGATAGACCCCAAGAGCATCGGCGTGGGCCAGTACCAGCACGATGTGAACCAGACCCAGTTGAAGAAGAGCCTGGACGCGGTTGTGGAGTCGTGCGTCAACTACGTGGGCGTGGACCTGAATACCGCATCCTGGGCGCTTCTCTCCTACGTGTCGGGGTTGGGACCGTCCCTGGCAAGGGCCATTGTCCGCCACAGGGATCAAAACGGACCCTTCGCGGAGCGTTCGTCGCTCCTGGCCGTACCCCGTTTCGGCGCCAAGGCCTTCGAACAGTCGGCCGGTTTCCTTCGTATCCGGGACGGAATCCACCCCCTGGACAATACCGCGGTTCATCCTGAACGCTACGGGGTGGTGGAGGCCATGGCCGTTGATCTGTCCGTATCTCTGTCGGAACTGGTGAAGAAACCCTCCCTGGTGGAGCGTATCGACCTGTCCCGCTACGTTAGCGACGGCGTTGGTCCGCCAACTCTGCGGGACATACTGGAAGAGCTGAAGAAACCGGGGCGTGACCCCCGGAAAGAATTCCAGGCCGCCGCGTTCCGGGAAGACGTACGGGAGATCTCGGACCTTGAGGAAGGGATGGTGCTCCAGGGGGTGGTGACCAATGTAACCGCCTTTGGCGCCTTCGTTGATGTGGGGGTTCACCAGGACGGGTTGGTGCATGTGAGCCACCTGGCGGACCGGTTCATCAAGGACCCCCACGAAGCGGTGAGCGCGGGACAGGTGGTGAAGGTGAAGGTCCTGTCGGTCGACCGGGAGCGGAAGAGGATATCCCTTTCAATCCGCGAGGCCCGGTCCGGCGGCGGTGAGCGAAGGAGTCGGGAAAAGAAGCAGGCTGACACAAAGAGAGACGCCAGGGGCGGAATCGACCTCACGGGGCTGGAAAAGGCGGGTTTCCGGGTCCGAAAGGGGTGACTATCCGGAAAGGCGCGGCCCGGCCGGGGTTGGAGTGGCCTTGGCGCGGGCTTCCCGTTCGAACCTGTTGTCCAGGTAGAAATCACGGCCGCGCAGAAGCTGGACAAGGCTCGAGCCGCAATAGAGCGGAAAGAACAGAATACCCCACCGTTCATACTGCCGGACATGTACGTGTTCGTGGCCGCGATGGAAATCCAGGACGGCATGGCTGACGCCAAGGATGACATGGCCAAAGGTGATGGCCGAGAAGCGAAGGCCTTTCGGAAGGCGGGATACCAAAAGGGGCATGTGGCCGCCCGCGACCTCCAGGGTCCCTTCCACAACCCTGGCGGTTGCTCCGGAAGCAAGGGCGGCCGTAGCGAGAAGAAGCCCGACCAGAGAGCAGGGCGCCGCCCAGACGTAGCGAAGCGCTCGCCAGGCGTCCCTCATGGTTAACGTCACGGGATTTCCTCCTTCTCTCGGTCCACCCCGGAGGGTCGGCCGCGAAGGCCGCGTTCATACTCGGATGCATCGCAGTTCCTCGGAGGGAAGGGAGACCATTCGCGCAATCCTGCAAAGACCGTTGGTGTCGTGAAGCGTATAGAGTTTAAGTTCCAAGGCGTTTTGAGAAGCCTGTTCCCGTTTGACTCCCATGTCGTCCACAATCATGGTCTCCAATCCCCCGCGCAGGTGGTTTTCAGGGTGGCCCAGCACGTCGATGACCATGTCCAGATATAATTTGAGGACGCAATCGTCGCCCCCGAGGCTCGTCAGTTGGGACTGGATCACGTCAAGTTTTTCTTCAAGGGCGCCCACGTCTTCACATTGGCTGGAATCGACTCCGTTGAATCCCCATCCTCCCCGGCGCAGTACATCAATTTTAGACAGAAGCAGCGCGTTACGGCGTTCCAGATCCTTTCGTTCCGATTTGGCGGCGGATATGCGTTGCAGGGCAACGCGGATAAGGTAATCAAATGCCCGTCTTTTGAGCTGAAGGCGCGTTTTTCCTTCGTCCGGGGATGGGTCAAAAAGGCGGTGGGACTCGAAACTTACCATTATCCGCGGAATATCACGGATGACCCTGTCTCCGTCCATTTCCGTCCCGAAGACCCTGCTTTCCTTCTTTTCCATGAACATCAGCGCCGTGACCGTGTCCGCTCCGGCCTCCTGTTTCCTAAGGAAATCCTTCAGGTTGCGATCCTTCTCCAGCACCTCCCGGATTTCTTCCGTGGAGATGAAAAAAGACTTCAATTCCGGGCTGAAGCGGTAGGAGTCCGTGCTCACCGGTACAGGGGGAGGAAGCCCTTCCACCAGCGAAACCACATGATCCATGGCTTTCAGGACGGCCGGCCTCAGTTTTTTTCTGTACCCGGTAATAGCGCGCAGCCAGGGATCCGTCCCGTCCACGGCCCGTTCGATGGCCATCTTTACAATGGATTCGGGATATCCGCCGGAGGTTTCGCCAAATCCGAAAAGGGATTGCAGAATCCTCAGCATGTAACCTCCATCTCATTCAGCCTGTTAATGATATTTTTCCCCTTGATGGATGATCCATCCGCCCTCATGTCGCCCTTGGGGATCGTGATGCGTCCAGTGGATTACCCCGCCTTTTTTGTTCCATTCGTATTCGCCGCTAAAGGTAAGGGATTGTCCCTTGGCCGGGGCCGGAATGCGCGGGGCGATGTCTATATTGTGGGCAATCAGCAGGCGCTGTCGCGACGGTAGTTCCACGATGAAACGCTGGTGGCGGGCGCCCTTGTCATCATCGGCCAGAACCTTGACGATAATTCCCCGCTGGGTGACCTGAAGGTTGCTCCGGCGGGCATGATAGGCGTTTTCCAGAAGGCGAAGGTCCGTCAGGGTGTGATGCTCTACGGCAGGCGACTTGGATTCGGACCGGGTATGACCCTCTTGTTTGCACCCCTGGGAAAAGAGGCAGCAGCATAAGATCAGGCAAAGCGCCGCGAATTTCCATGATAGCCGTTGCGCGGCATTGTTCATGGCATGTATCCTCCAATACGGGTATTACTCCTTTTCCGGCCCTCACACGAATACGCCGTTGCGGTCAATATATCCTTTCTTTCAGTCAATTTCCACCAGCGCCATTCCGTCGGATAAATCTTATCTGCTCCCCGCCAGTTGCCCCTGCATCTCGGCGGCATACTGGTCGGCGTTTAACCCTACCAGAAGATGAATGGTCATGCCGGAGAGGCGCATTATCCCCTGCACGCCGGTGGCCTCAAGGGCCTCTTCGTCAAGGGCGCCCGTTGATTCCAGTTCCAGGCGCAGCCTGGTTTCAGCGCAGGCGTCGACACGGATGATATTCTCGCCGCCTCCCAGTCCGTCGATAATCCGGCCGGCCTTTTCCGCCGCCAGAGGGTCCCTCAGCCGAGGCGCCAGCCCGCCGGTCGCGGCCTTGACCGGCGACGGTTGCGGAACATCGTCCGCCTCGGGTCCGGCGGTCTTCAGGTATTCTTCCATGTCTGTCTTGAGGTTTTCCGAACGGGTGCCGAAGATGGCCTGTATTCCGTTGCCTACGGCAATCACTCCGGCGGCCCCCAGCGCCTTCAGGTTGTCGCTGCTTGCCTTGCCTACATCGTTCAATTCTACCCGCAGACGGGTGATGCAGGCGTCCAGGCTCTTGATGTTGCCTCTGCCGCCGAAGGCCAGCACCAGTTGGCGGGAATAGTCATGGGCCGCGCCGAGGGCGGCGGTGGCTTGCGCCTCTTCAGGTTCCCTGCCGGGCGTCTTGATATCGAAACGGATGATGCTCCAGCGAAAGAGTCCGTAGTATACCCCGGCCCAGAGCGGACCGAGAGCCAGCAGCCAGAAGGCGTGGGTAGATTGGGGAAAGAGGACGATGAAGTCGATCAGCCCATGGGAAAAGGTCATGCCGTGCTTGATCCCCAGGGCGATGCAGGTGTAATAGGCCGCGCCGGCCAGAAGGGCGTGGATGAGATAGAGCGCCGGGGCAAGGAACATGAAGGAAAATTCTATGGGTTCGGTTATGCCGGTCAGCCAGGAAGTAAGGGCGGCCGAGATCATGATACCGCCTATTCGGGCCCGGTTTTCAGGTCTGGCCGTATGCCATATGGCGATTGCCGCGGCAGGCAGACCCCACATCTTGAAAAGATAACCGCCCGCCATGTTTCCGGCGGTGGGATCACCGGCGATGTAGCGCTGAATCTCGCCGGTGATGATCGCGCCGGTGTGAGGGTCCGTATACCGGCCGGCCTCGAAGAAGAAGGGCACATTCCAGATATGGTGCAGGCCGAAGGGAATCAGCAGGCGCTCCACGATTCCGTAGATGCTGAAGGCCGTGAGCGGGTTGGTGTCGGCGGCCCAGGAGGAGAACGACTTGATGCCGGCGCCGATGGGGGGCCAGATCAGGGAGAGCATGATCCCGCAGAGGATTGCGGCGCAGGCGGTAACGATAGGAACGAACCGCTTGCCGGAAAAGAAGCCGAGATAGGGGGGGAGAGAGATATGGTAGTAACGGTTGAAGAGACCCGCGGCCACGCCGCCTATGAGGATGCCGCCGAACACGCCAGTGTCGATGGAGGCGATACCCATCACATTTTTGGTCGTGGAACCGAGCAGGGGCGCCATCACTCCCAGGGTGGCCAGCAGCACCATGTACCCCACCACCGCGGCCAGGGCTGAAACGCCGTCGTTTTTTGTGAGGCCCAGGGCCACGCCAATGGCGAACAGGATAGCCAGACTGCCGAAAATGGCGCCGCCGGACTGGGCCATGACGCTGGAAACGGTTTCCGGCAGGAAGCTGAATTTCGCGCTGCCGATACCGAGCAGGATTCCGGCCACCGGCAGTACCGCCACCGGCAGCATAAGGGCCTTGCCGATCTTCTGGAGAAATGAGAAGGCATGGTTCCACATGGTCAGGCTCCCTGAAGACAATTCCGTCACGCAATGATGAGCTGATTGAACCTAAAAAAAGCAATTTACCACGGAGAACACAGAGGGCACAGAAGGTATTACGATCGGCGCCTCTATGGTGAGGCTGGTAGTTCATTTTTTCGCTTTTATATCTCCATGTTCTCTGTGACATCCGTGGTTGAAATGCCGTTTTCAGGTTGAAAGGTTTGAGTACAAAGGGATAGCTTCCGAAGGGGTGGCTGTTATCTCTTTCCGTCGGTCCGCCGAATCCTTGTCATCCGCTTTCCGTCCAGTCCGGGTTGAGCCTGCGCACCCCGGCGCTGTCCTCCTGTCGCAGCGCCATCTTCGCCAGACGCCGGCACTTTTCCATCCGCAGCGTGCGGATTAATGCCTTGACCGCTGGTATGGAAGGGAGGCTTACGCTCAGTTCGTCCACTCCCAGTCCCACCAGGATCGGTACCGCGGCCGGATCACCGGCAATTCCTCCACAGATTCCCACCCGCTTGCCCTGGTCGTGGGCCGCCTGGATGGTCAGATGGATCAGCCGGAGCACCGCCGGGTTCAGCCCATCGATTTTAGACGCCAGTTTTGGATGACCGCGATCCATGGCCAGGGTGTATTGTGTCAGGTCGTTGGTTCCGATGGAAAAGAAGTCGGCCTCGCGGGCGAATGTGGCCGCCATGAGAGCGGCAGCGGGGATCTCGATCATGATGCCGACCTCAATGGGCGCCACTCCCAGACGATTCCTCTCTTCTTCAAGAATCGCCCTGGCGTCCCGCAGTTCCGACAACAGGCCCACCATGGGAAACATCACCCGAAGTCCTCCGAATACCGATGCCCGAAGGATGGCCCTCAACTGCGCGCGCAGTATTTCGGGCCGATCCAGGCCCACACGCAGACCCCGCACGCCGAGAAACGGATTGTCCTCTTTAGGGATGGGCAGGTAGGAGAGCGGCTTGTCGCCTCCCACATCAAGGGTCCGGATGGTCAGAGGACGGTCGGAAAGCGCTTTCATAATGCCGCGGTAGGTCTCGAACTGTTCCTCTTCATCCGGGGCCGTGGCGCGCTCCATGAACAGAAACTCGGAGCGCAGAAGCCCCACCCCCTCGCCCCCCAGTACGGTCACTTCCTTGGCGTCGGCGAGGCCGCTGATGTTGGCCGCTACCTCTACCCGGTGGCCGTCGAGGGTTACGGCCGGCTGGCCGGCCGCTTCCAGGTCCTGTTTTTTTCTCCGGTCAAGCTGTTCGTTGGCGTTCAGTATGCCTGATATCTGTTCGGATGAGGGATTCAGGCGGAGGAAACCGCTGTTGCCGTCCAGTATGGCCTGAATGCCGTTCTCCAGTTCAAGGACACGGGGGTCCAGTCCGACGACCGCGGGAATATCCAGCGAGCGGGCCAGGATCGCCACATGGGAGGTGGCGCCTCCACGGGTGGCGCAGAAACCGCGCACCAGACTCCGGTCAAGGGACGCGACCTCTGAAGGTTCCATATCTTCAGCCACCAGGATTGAGCCGGGCGGAGGGGCGGGAAGTTCGGGCGGCGCGCCGGATAAAAGGGTGAGGACCCGTCTGCCCACATCCCTGAGGTCATTGGCGCGGCCGGCCAGCAGCTCATTGCGCAGCCCTTCCAGGCGGTCCGCATGGGTTGAAAAGGCTCTGTGCCAGGCGAAATCGGCACGTTTTCCCTTGGCCAGGGCGGACCATGCTATCTCCAGCATGTCCGGGTCGTCCAGCATTTCCTGGTGGGCCGCGAAGATGGCCGCCTTGTCGGCGGCCCGTTGGGCATGGAGGCCGGCCCGCAGGGCATCCAGTTGTGAATGGGCCTGGGCCAGGGCCTGTTCCAGCCTGGTCCGTTCCTTTTGCGGATCATCGCTGTCGGTCTCATCAATCAATATCCGCGCATGGCGCATCTGAAATATCGCGCCCGCCGCAAGGCCGGGGGCGGCTGCCACGCCGGTAAACAGATCGGGGTCCGTATCGCCGCTGCGCGGCGCCGGGGCGGCATCGGCGGAAAGCGTCACGCTGGCCGGCGCGGGCGCCGGGACACAGCCTTCATCTCCCAGCCCCTGACGTATGATCGCGCCCAGGTTCTCCACCGCTTCCCGGGCGTCAGGACCTCGGGCGGTAAGGCTTACCTTGTCGTTATGACCCGCCTCGAGGGCCATCAGGGCCACAAGACTCTTGGCGTTGGCCTGCCTCTCTCCCTTGATAAGCTGGATTTCGGAAGAGAACTTTTTGGCCAGATTCGCCAGCACAGCGGCAGGCCTGGCGTGCAGGCCGGTGGGGTTGGGGATCAGGATCGCCTCGGAGGTGGCGGTGACGTCTGTTTCCGAAACAGGCCCTTCATCCGTGGCCGCGGCCAGGGAAAAGGTGAGGATCGGGTCTTTTCCCGCCTTGACCGTGCCGCGGCAGGGAATGAGGTCGGCCGTCAGTTCGGTGTTGGTGATCACGATCTGGGTCAACAGGCTCTTGGCATGCAGGGCGATGAGGTCGGCGTCGAACTCGATCAGGGGGTCGCCGCGTTTAACCGACTGTCCGGCCGTCACCAGCGGTTTGAACCCCTTTCCTTTCATGCCGACCGTATCCAGGCCGATATGCAGGAGCACCTTGATTCCTTCGGGGGTAACAATGGTCAGTGCATGGGCTGCCTGGTGAAGGTGAAGTATCTCTCCGGAACAGGGCGCCAGCAGGATCTGGTCCAACGGATCGATGGAGATGCCGTCTCCCACCATCTTCCGGGCAAAGACCGGATCCGGTACCTGTTCAATGGGCATCAGTGGTCCGGAGAGGGGCGCCGTCAGTGTCAGTTTCCGCTCTTGAGGATGTTCAGGTTTCATTCCGAGAACCTCGCATATGTGTTATGGCTGAGTGTAGCGTAAAAGGCTTGTTCGGCAACCTCCGTTGCGTCCGTTCCGTTGTCTGTTATTGTATGCACTGACCCTGGGATTGAAAAAATGCGGAAACAGTATCTATCTGAACCGGAGAGATTGAGATGAAAGCTTGCATCGTTATTTCCGCCGTATTTCTTTCGGCTGGACTCATGTTGTGTGGCCGGCCGGCGCCGCCGGCCTTTGCGTCCGATGCGAATGGGCGTGAGACCATCCGCAATGAGCTGCGGCAGATGCGCAAGGAGTATGAAAAAAGGATCGCGGACCTGGAGGCGCGTCTGGCCGCCCTTGACGCGAAAGATGTATCCGAAGCCCCGCAAAAGACCCTGACTACGGAAGCCGGCCGGGATTCCGGCGCTCCCCGCGCGGCTCTGGAACCGACCTTGCCCAAGGAGGATGACGGAGAAAAAGCGGATTCTTCGCCAGGCCTCTTTGAGTTCCATGGTTACCTGCGTTCCGGTTTTGGCGTGAATGGCAGGGGCGGCGACATGGAGGCGTTCAAGGCGCCGGGCGCCGGGGCGAAATACCGGCTCGGCAACGAGATGGAAACCTATGGTGAAGCCGCTCTGGTCAACAATCTGGTCAACACCGGAGGGCCCACCGTCGTCACACGGATACGCGTGGCCTATCAGACCAAAAACCACATGGGGTGGGATATCGACAAAGACAAGTTCATCCTCAGGGAGGCGTACAGCCAGATGAGCAATTTCAGGTGGGCGCCTGACCTGAAGTTCTGGGCGGGAGAGCGTTTTTACGACCGCCACGATATCCACATCAATGATTTTTATGTCTTTGACATGAGCGGCTACGGCGGGGGGGTGGAGGATATTCCCCTGGGCGGATGGGGCACGCTTTCCCTGGCCTACATAGGCGGTTCCACGGATGACTATGAGTTTCCGTCGCTGGGAAGGGTGGCCAAGAATAGCCTGGACATGCGCCTCAAGGTGGATCTCCCGGTGGGGAAGGGGATGTTCTGGCTTGCGCCTTCGTATCTTGCCGGGGGAACGGTTGTGAACAGCAACGGGCAGGTGACCGGCTATGATTCCACCGCCGGATTTGCCGTGGGCGTCATGCATACGTTCGATAACCCTTTCGGTCTCAAGGATAGTTACAACAAGTTAACCCTCCAGTATGGCTTGGGAACCGGTTCGAACTTCAGTCCGGTCGTTCAGGATCCGACGCCGGACCTGAAAGAATCCTGGCAGTTCCGTCTCACGGAAAGCGCGGTATTCCAGGTGAGCGACAATCTTTCCGTCATGCCCGCGTTTATCTGGCAGATACAGGATACCGGAAGCAGCGGAGATTCGGTGATAAGCTGGCTGTCCGCCGGTGTCAGGCCGGTTTACAGTTTCACGGACCATTTCTCTCTGGCCCTGGAAGCCGGGGTTGACTATGTGGATAACGGTCCGCTGGGTGTTAAGGACTATCTGTTCAAGGGGACCATCGCCCCCCAGCTTTCCCTGGGCAAGCTGTTTTTCTCGCGGCCGGTGCTCAGGATTTTTGGAACCTACGCGCATTGGGGCTCAGGCTTCAAGGGAAAGATTGGGGGCATGGCCTATAACAACGCCACATCGGGCGCCTCCTTCGGCCTTCAGGCGGAGGCCTGGTGGTAGGAATGCGGTTTGCTTCGGACAGCTTCTGCCTACCTGATGAAGTATCCCGCCACGCGCCATACCCCGTCCCTTTCAAGCATGGGTGTTATTGTTTCTATTGCGGTTCTTTTATTCTCGAAAGAGGTTTCCAGAGTAATTACCACATATTTTCCATCAGGAGCTCCGGGCAAGGATGTCCTGAATTCCGTGGATCGAACCTTTCTCGAGACGATTCCGCCCAAAGGCTTCCTGAACGAGAGCATCGACTGTTCCCATTTTTCTTTCGTGACGGCTCTTTTAAAGAATTCGGCCGCGTTCCGCCAACTGTCCGCATACTGTTCCTTGTCTACCGCCGAGAGCCATAACTGTGCGCCGGCGACTGCCGCATCCTCGTCTTTCGTGTCCTTGGCCGTACCGGCGCCAACGGAAAACAGGAGCGCAAGAACAATCAATACCGCGATTCTCGGGATCATAAACGTCCTCCTTACGTAAGATGAACCGGCCCGCTCTTGTTAAGAGCAGGTCCGGTTTCAGTGAAATGACCGTGGTGGGTGATGGGTTTGCGACTTCATGTTTGAGGCATTTACCGGCACATCAGTTTAATAACCGAGCCGAAACCGGCCTCGGCTTTGGCCTTAACGGACCTGACGGGTCCGGAACCGCATCTCCACTCGGCGATATACTCCTTGGCGCATCCAACCGCCGGGTCACCAATAACCTTATAGTCAATCCTGTAGCTGCATTCCCTCCTGCCATTGCACTGGGCCGCCAGGTGGTAGGTCTTGTTTCCGTGCGGCGCGCCACAGTTCCGCCCGTAGGTTCCCGCGACCACGTTGATGGCGTTCCCCGGCGAAGGGGGCGGGGCAGGCGGGGAGACATGGGTTCCCTGGCCAGAAGAGCAGTCGAGCCTGATAACCGAGCCGAAACCGGCCTCGGCTTTGGCCTTAACGGACCTGACGGGTCCGG
>CAYMFO010000030.1:0-29339 GCA_964389825.1 uncultured Geobacter sp.
GGCGTTCAAGGCCTTGGCGTGGTCCGCCTTCAGGTCCAGCGCCTTTTTGAAGGCGGTGACGGCGGTGTCATAGTCCTTGCTGTACTCATGGAGGATGCCCAGCTTGTAGAAGTTGGACGGGTCTTCGGGGGCAAGCTCCGTGTTCTCCCTGAGCAGCGCGATGGCCTTCGTGAAATCCTTTTTCTTCACGTATATGGCCAGCAGGTTGTTCCTGGAATCCGCGTCGTTTTTCCTTACGCGGAGCGCTTCCTTGTAATGCCTTTCGGCTTCGTCATCAAGGCCGTTCCTGCGATAGAGGTTGGCCAGCTCCCGGCGCGCGTCGGCGTTGTCCGGGTCGAGGCGCACGGCCGTGAGATACTCTCCCATGGCCTCCTTGTAGTTTTTGTTCAGGGCCAGGGCCCTGGCATAGCGGTAATGAAGCCGGGGAGACCCCTTTTTCTCCCGCAGGACTTCCCGGTACTGCTCGATGGCCTGGGGAACGCTTCCGCGCAGCATATAGATGTCGGCCAGCAACTGGCGGGTCTCGGCGCTTTCCGGATCATCGCGCAGGGCCTCCCGGTACTCCACGACGGCCTCGTCCAGAAGCCCCTTTTTCTCGTAGAGGATTCCCAGGTTGCGGTGAACGTCCGCCGCGCCCCCTTTCAGGAAGACCGCCTCCTTGTACGAGCTGATGGCCTCATCGTCCCGGCCGGCCGCCATATAGGCGTCGCCCAACTTCTTCAGGGTCTCCAGGTCTCCGGGCTTTTCCTTGATGGCCGTCTCCAGCTCGGCTATGGCCTTGCCGTAATCGCCTGACTGAAGATAGGCGTTGCCCTTGCGCATCTGCTCCATGAGCTCCACGGAACGGTTCTTTCCGGCGAGGAGGTATTCGTACTCCGCGGACCTGAGGTCGCCCTTTCTTTCATACGCCTGGGCCAGAAGGAGATGGATCTTCTTGTTCCTGGGGTTTACGGCCTGGAGACGTTTCAGCTCGGAAAGGGCCTTGTCCGTCTCGTTGGTATCCAGGTAAAGGGCCGCCATGCCCAGGCGCGCATCCGTGTCGGCGCTGTTGATGGACAGGGCCTTGAAATATTCCTCTCCGGCCTTGTCGTAGCTCCCCTGCCCGCGATAGATATCGGCCAGACCGGTGTGGAGGGACGCGTCGTCGGGAAGGCCCTTAACGGCCTCCCCGTAATGGTACACGGCAAGGGGATACATCTTCTTTTCCGCGTAGATGCGGGCAAGACCCTTGTGGTAGCGGGGGTCCTCCTTGTCCGAGAGCGCCTTTGTCATCTCCAGGGCCGCCTCGTCGTACATCCCCTTCTGGTAATAGATATTGCCCAGATTGCCTCTGGCGCGCGTGAAAGTGGGGTCTTCCTTGAGGCATGCCCGGTACTCCTCCATGGCATCATCCAGCCTGCCGGCGCGCTCATGCCGCAGTCCCTTGACGTACAGGCCGGCCGCCCCGCCGGAACAGAGCTCCAGCGCCTTTTTTTCCGCCTGCTCCCTTTCTTCGTCACTCTTATTTTCACCTAGAGTATCAATGATCTTTCGCGCCTGGGTACATTTGCCCGACAGGCCGAAGGTCCAGTCAAAACCGAAGCTCAGGGAAGCAAGGAGCGCAACCGCCAGTATCGAAGTCTTTTTCATCGCCATCCTCGCATCTTTATATTTATATTAAACAGGGACCGGATTATACACACCAGCCCGGAAAAGTTCAAATAATTATCGGTAAATGCTCATATCCGCGATTTTTCCGGGGTACGCCGCCATACGCCGAATCGAACACGGTTATTTGATTGACGGCCGCGGCCCTATATCTTACATTACCGGCGGAAGTGAAAGATAATCCGGCCGTTTGGAATGATCCGGAAGTGTTGTAAACTTGACTAACCGCGTCGCGATGAGTACCTGAAAAAGAGAGCTCTCCGCGTCAGCGGGAACTACCGGACGGACCGATTGCATAAAAGGAGACTGCACATGGAAACAAACCTGGAAAAGGAAGAACTGAAGATACCCGAGACACTCCCCCTGCTTCCTGTGCGCGACGTGGTGGTGTACCCCTACATGATCATCCCTCTCTTCGTGGGAAGAGAGATATCCATCAGCGCGGTGGATTGGGCGCTGTCCAGGGACAGGCTGATCTTTCTCGCGACCCAGAAGGATGTATCCGACGAGGAACCATCGAGGGAAGACATATACACGGTGGGCACGGTGGCCATGATCATGCGCATGCTGAAGCTCCCCGACGGCAGGGTGAAGATCCTCGTCCAAGGTCTGGCCAAGGCAAGGATTACGGATTTCGTCGGGACCAGCCCGTTTTTCTCGGTGCGCGTCGAACGGATCATGGAACCCGCGACGACCGAGCCGTCCATTGAGACCGAGGCCTTCCTGCGCACCATCAAGGAACAGATCACCAAGATCACGTCACTGGGAAAGAATATTTCCTCGGAGGTGCTGGTCATCCTGGAAAACATGCAGGACGCCGGCAGCCTGGCGGATCTCATCGCCAGCAATATCGGGCTGAAGGTGGAAGAGGCCCAGAGCCTGCTGGAAACCGTCGACCCCATCGAGCGCCTGAAGAGGGTGAATGACTATCTGAACAAGGAGATTGAGCTGCTCTCCATGCAGGCGCGCATCCAGTCCGCCGCCAAGGAGGAGATGGGCCGCACCCAGCGGGAATATTTCCTGCGCGAGCAGTTGCGCGCCATTCAGCAGGAACTGGGGGAGACGGACGCGCGTTCCGAGGAGATGGCGGAGCTCAGAAAATCCATCGAGGAGGCGAAGATGCCGGCCACGGTGGAAAAGGAGGCCCTGAAGCAACTGGGCCGCCTGGAGCAGATGCACCCGGACGCCGCCGAGGCCAACATGCTCCGCACCTACCTGGACTGGATGGTGGAGCTTCCCTGGAGCAAATCCACCAGAGACGCCCTGGACATCAAACGGGCCAGGGAGATACTGGACGAGGACCATTATTACCTGGAAAAGATCAAGGACCGCATCCTGGAATTCCTGGCGGTGCGCAAGCTGAAGAAGAAGATGAAGGGACCGATCCTCTGCTTCGTCGGCCCGCCGGGGGTGGGGAAGACATCCCTGGGCAAGTCCATCGCCCGCGCCATGGGACGCAAGTTCCTGCGCATCTCCCTGGGAGGGGTGCGCGACGAGGCGGAGATGCGGGGCCATCGCCGCACCTATGTGGGCGCCCTGCCGGGGCGCATCATCCAGGGGCTGAAACAGGCGGGCTCCAACAATCCGGTGTTCATGCTGGACGAGGTGGACAAGCTGGGTTCCGATTTCCGCGGTGACCCGTCATCGGCCCTGCTGGAGATCCTGGACCCGGAACAGAACCATACCTTCTCGGATCACTATATAAATCTCCCCTTCAACCTGTCCAACGTGATGTTCATCGCCACGGCCAACCAGATCGACCCGGTGCCCAGCGCCCTGCGCGACAGGATGGAGGTGATCACCCTTTCCGGCTATACGGAGGAGGAAAAGCTCCAGATCGCCAAACGCTACCTCATCCCGCGCCAGATCAAGGAAAACGGGGTCTCGGACAAGCTCATCTCCTTTTCCGACGAATCCATAAAGACCATCATCTCCAGATACACCCGCGAGGCCGGACTCCGGAACCTGGAACGGGAGATCGGCGCCGTGTGCCGCAAGGTGGCGCGAAAGGTGGCCGAGGGGGACAAGCGAACCTTCTCCATCACCGCCGCGACGGTGGGCGGATACCTGGGTCCGCCCAGGTTCATCCAGGAAAAGGAGATGGAGAAAAACGAGGTCGGAGTAGCCACCGGTCTTGCATGGACACCGGTGGGGGGCGAGGTCCTGTTCGTGGAGGCCACGGTGATGAAAGGCAAGAGTGGCCTGACCCTGACCGGACAACTGGGCGATGTCATGAAGGAATCGGCCCAGGCGGCCCTCTCCTTCATCCGATCCAAGGCGTCCGAATTCCACCTGGCCGATGACTTCTTCACCAATCTGGAGATCCACGTCCACGTGCCTGCCGGGGCGATACCCAAGGATGGCCCATCCGCCGGCGTCACCATGACAACCGCACTGGTCTCGGCGCTGACACGGGTCCCGGTCCGTCGCGACGTCGCCATGACCGGCGAGATTACCCTGAGGGGAAAAGTCCTCCCCATCGGCGGACTCAAGGAGAAGATGCTTGCCGCCATAAGGGCCGGGATCACAACCCTCGTGATCCCGGAAGAGAACGCCAAGGACCTGGAGGAGATCCCCGGTCACATCCTGAAAAAGGTGAGAGTCAACCGGGTCGCCACCATCGACGAGGTCCTCGAGATCGCCCTGGAAAAGCGGCCCCTTCCCGCTCCCGCTCCGGAAAAGACCCCGGCGCGTAAACCGAAGGCGCCGGTTCGCGGCGCGGTTCCACGGCGGAAGGTAGTCTCTTGACAGCCACACGGGGACTCAAGGATATTGGTGAGTTCGGCCTTATCAGCCGCATCGCCGCGCGAGCGCCCGATGGGCCGGGGGTCCTCATCGGCATCGGTGACGACGCCGCCGCCGTATACCCAACCCACCGGCGGGCGGGCCTGATCACCACCGATATGCTGGTGGAAGGGGTCCACTTCGACCTTTCCTTCAGCGACCCGTTCTCCCTCGGAAAGAAGTCCCTTTCCGTCAACCTCTCCGATCTGGCCGCCATGGGGGGAGAACCCCGCCACTTTCTCCTCTCCATGGCCATACCGACCGTCACGGCCGTGGACCTACTGGACGAACTGACCAGGGGCATGCTTCTAAGGGCGGCGGAGTACGGCGTAAACCTCATCGGAGGTGACACCTGCTCATCCCCCGACCGCCTGGTCATTTCCATCACACTTATGGGAGACCAGCTTCCGGAGAGAATTATCCGCCGCAACGGCGCCCGCAACGGCGACCTGGTATGCGTCACCGGCGCCGTCGGCGACTCTGCCCTGGGGCTGGAGCAACTGAAGAAGGGAATAAGGGCCGGCTACGCGGTGGAGCGGCACCTGGATCCCACACCCCGCGTCCGGGAGGGGGTCGCCCTGGCCGAGGCCGGTCTCGCCACGGCCATGATAGACATCAGCGACGGCCTTCCCTCCGACCTGGGACACATCCTGGATATGTCGGCGCTCGGCGCGCGGATACGCTTTTACGACCTGCCGTTGTCCCCGTTTTTCCGGGAGCATACGGCGGGCGCATCCCCGGATTCGGTGCTGGGCCTGGTGGCGGGAGGGGAAGACTATGAGCTCCTGTTCACTATCCCTCCGGGGAAATTTCACGACGTCCGCGGGTTGATGGAGGGGCTGGGGACCTCGGTGACGGAGATTGGCGAGATAACCACGGAACCGGGACTGGTAATCATAGACGCCGGGGGCGAGGCCATTACCCCTCCCCGGTATGGCTACGACCATTTTGCCTGAGCGGACAGGGCTGACCGGACCCTTTTTGAGGGATTATACCAACGCCATGGAAACAACCGACGTTGCGCGGACAGGGAACGACAACGATCCCCGCGAGATATCGGAAACGGAGTTTGACAGGATCCGGCTTATCCTGCAGACCCTGACCGGCATCCATCTCTCCTGCTACAAGGACGCCTGCGTCAGGCGCAGGCTCGCCGCCAGGGTCAGGGCCTCGGGATCCAGGACGGGCGGGGAGTACGCCGAGATGCTGTTGTGGGACAAGGCCGAGCCCGCCAGGCTGATAAAGACCCTTACCATCCATGTAAGCAGATTCTTCCGCAATCCCGAGGTCTTCGCGAAGATTCGCCGGCAGGCGCTCCCGGAGCTCTTTTCCATCCGGGCCGCCCAGGGAAGGGAACGACTGGTAATCGCCAGTGTTGGGTGCGCCCGTGGAGAGGAGCCTTATACCATGGCCCTTATCCTGCGGGACGCATTCGCGGATGAGATGTCCAAAAGCACGGTCTCCATACTCGCGACGGATATCGACTCCGAGTCGCTGCGGGACGCCGAAAACGGGGTCTACGCCCCCGAAAGCCTTGAAGATACACCCAAAGCGCTCAGGAAAAGGTTTTTCCGCTTGCGGGATGAACGCTACCATATACTCCCCGAAATTCGCGAGATGGTGGAATTCCGCCAGGGTGACCTGACCGGCGCCGCCTGTCCGCCGGGATGCGACCTGATCATCTGCCGCAACGTCCTTATATATTTCGAACGGCGCCGGCAGGAGGCAATCCTGCGCGGCTTCGCGGAGTCCCTGCGCTCCGGCGGCTTTCTGGCGTTGGGGAAGACGGAGACGCTTCCGCGGGGAGTCCGGGACCTGTTCCACGCCGAGCATCCCGTGGAGAGGATATACCGGAGGCTGTGAACACCCGGCCGCCCCGGGCGGCCCTTTTTAGATGAAAGGAGAGAATCATGCGCATCGCAATCGGATACAAGTTTATTCTCGGATTTGTGGTGGTGGTCGCGGTGGTCGCCTTTTCCCCCAGGCTCGTGCGGCTGCTCGGCTATTCTCCGGAGATCTCCGGTCTTCTCGGCTATGCGGTCGCCCTCACGGTCGGGCTTATCCTTGGCTGGTTCTTTTCCAGGACGTTCACCGCCGATATCACCCGCCTGAACGAATCCGCCGAGGCCATCAGCAGGGGAGACCTGACAAGGGACCTGACACCGCGCAAGAGCCGCTTCCCCGATGAAACCATGGACATGGCGCTCTCCATCAGCCGCATGACGGAAAACCTCCGGGACCTGGTCTTGACCATCCGGGCCATCGCGGAAAAGGTTTCCGAATCCGCGAAAATGCTTTCCTCATCCGCCTTGGAGATCAACGGCGCCACCGAGGAGGTGGCGATTGCCGTAGAATCCATCTCCGCCGGGGCCGAAAGGCAGGCCAACATGGTAACGGCAAGCTCGAAGGTGATCCACGAAATGGCCATATCCATCGAACTGGTGGCAAAGAGGGCCAGGGAAGCGGCGGGCGCCGCCAGGGAGACAAGCGTCACCGCCCGAAAGGGGGGGGAACAGGCAAACGACCTCATGGAAAGGATGCGCTTTTTCTTCGATCGGGTAGAACAGAGCGGCCGGCAGTTCATTGACTTCAACTCCAAACTGCAACGGGTTGGCAAGATAGCGGATTTCATCGCGGATATCGCCCGCCAGACAAACATGCTCGCCCTGAACGCCTCTATTGAAGCGGCGCGCGCGGGAGAGTACGGCAAAGGCTTCGCGGTGGTCGGCGAAGAGGTAAGAAAGCTTTCGGAGGGGACGGGGCGGTCCGCGGAAGACATAGTCGAGCTTATCAACGGCATAAGGGAGGAAAGCCACCGCCTCCAGGACACAATCCTGGAGATCTCCAGGAGCATCGGCGACGGCAAAAAGAATATCGACAGCGCGGCCGTGTCCTTCAGGGAGATCGTGGACACCGTCATGGAAACGGAGCGCAAGGCCAACAGCATCGCCGACCTTTCGGCCATGCAGACCAAGGGCGCGGGTCAGATGGTCAAGAACGTGGACGAGATCGCGAAGGTGGCGGAAGACAACGCGGCTGCCACGGAGGAAGTCTCCGCCGCCACCGAAGAGCAGGCGGTGGCAATGCAGGAGATGGCGCAGGCGGCCCGTGACCTGGCTATCCTGGCCGGGGAACTCATACAGGGCGTCGAGCGCTTCACCCTGCCGCCAAAGGAAGAAGCCGCGCCATGAGCCGCAGTCGCGACCGGTTCATCGTCGCCGCTCTCCGGGGCGAACGCCTGGCCATTCCCCTTGAACAAGTAGCGGAGGTAATGGAAAACTTCCGGACCTTTCCCATCCCCAGGGCGCCGGCGTTCTTTCCCGGTGTCATCAATTCCCACGGCGCCCCCACCCCGGTTCTGGACCTGGCCTCATTCCTGTATGGAGATCCTCCGGCGCCGGACGGCACATTGCTCATCCTGGACCACCGGACGGCTACCCTTGCCCTGAGGATCGACAGGGTGGAGCGGATCATATCCCCGGATGGACCAACGGAAGATAACGATACCCATAATGGACTGACGGACCGGTCGGTCTTTTACAATGAGAGCGCAATACGCGCTCTGAACCTGGAACGTCTCGTGGAGATGCTGGAGCGGGAACTGTCGCGTCGGTCGACGTCAAGCAGCCACTCCGGCGCGTCCGCGTAAGAGGACAGACTTATGGACATGTCCCAGTACAGGGATCTCTTTGTCGCCGAAACCATGGAACACCTGAAAGAGATGGCGGACCTGGCCGTGACCCTTGAAGAGGAACCGGACAACCGTGAAGCGGTGGATACCCTGTTCAGGATGGCCCACTCCATCAAGGGCATGGGCGCGTCCATGGGGTACGCTGATATAGCCGAACTGGCCCATGCCCTGGAAGACCTCATGCATATGGTGCGCAATGGCGCCTTACGCTTCAGCCCCTTGACCTCGGACCTCCTTCTGGAGGGAACGGACCTCCTCACGGCCATGGTGCGCGATGTGGAAGCCGGAGGCCCGGGGAGCGGAGACATCGCGGAGCTCAAAGAGAAACTGGCCCTGTTCGTTCAGGCGCCTTCCGGGGCGCCGTCAGAGGAAAAGAGCGCCAGCGGAGAGCCTGCCGCGAGCAGCGGCCAGGTGGTGATGGAGGCGCCTTCCCCCGCTCCCGGGGGAGATTCCCACAGGACGGTAAGGGTCCGCACCGGGGTGCTGGAAAACCTCATAAACGTTACCGGCGAACTTGTAACCAACAAGAACAGGATCGAAAATATCGCCCGCGAGCTGGGCGCCCCGCCGCTGGATTCAGCGGTCGCCGATCTTTCCAGGCTCCTGAGGGTCCTCCATGACGAGGTGATGAAGGTCCGTTTGATGCCCTTCGGCGCCATAGCGGACCGGTATCCGAGGGTGGTGCGCGACCTGGCGAAGGCCTCCGGCAAGGAAGCGGCCCTGCGTATGACAGGCAAGGAGCTGGAGATGGACAGGGGCATCCTGGAAGGACTTGCCGACCCCATTCTCCATATTCTGCGCAATGCGGTCGACCACGGCCTGGAACCCCCTGACGAGCGGCAGGCCGCGGGGAAGCAGCGTCAGGGAGAGATAACCATACAGGTGTCCAGGGACAGGAATCACGCCCTGATTGAAATATCCGACGACGGCCGCGGGATGGACCCGGCCCGGCTTGTCGCGTCGGCCATCTCGAAAGGCCTGTTGAAAAAGGAAGATACGCGGCGCATGACACGGCGCCAGGCGCTGGAAATCATCTGCGCGCCGGGCTTTTCCACGGCAGGCCGCGTCTCGGATGTCTCCGGCAGGGGTGTAGGCATGGATGTGGTGAAAACATCCCTCCAGTCACTGGGGGGAAAACTCACCATCGATTCCGAGCCGGGAAAGGGAAGCCGCTTTCTCCTCTCCCTTCCCCTGTCCATCGCCATCATTCCCGTCCTGCTGGTGGTCTGCTCCGGTCTGACCGTCGCCTTTCCCGTCACGAAGGTGATCCGGACCATCGACATCAGGCGCGCCGACATTATCACCCGCGACAGGAAAATGCTGTTCCGGCTCGGAGAGGAGGAGGTGCCCCTTGCAAGCCTTCATCGCATCCTCGGTCTGCGCCTCGCCCCCATGCGCTCGCCGGGGATACCGGCGGTGGTGGTAGAGCGTCGGGGGCGAAAGACGGGCCTCGTCGTCGATCGTTTCGTGGGACGCCAGGACGTGTTTGTCAAACCGGCCGGCAGGCCGCTGAACAAGATGGAAGGAATCTACGGCTGCGCCATCCTCGGCGACGGTCAGGTGGTATTCATTCTCGACCCTGAGAAGCTGTTTTAACCCGGGAAGCCTCGGGCGCCGGCCTCTCACCTCCCCACGACAGGTGAGGAGATGGTAACCTCGAAGGCGCGTCCGTTTGAGGAAAACCTCACGCTGCTCTGCTTTATTTCCACAACCTTCGCCCCGCCAGCCATTTTCCCTTCCGAGACAAGGACTCCATTTACCACCGCCCTTCGGGAGGAGCGATCCTGCTGCCAGGCAATCCCTGAAACAACCGGCGAGTTCCCCGCGGGCGCTCCGGCCTGTTGTGTCTCGCCGGAATTTTCGACTGGGGCGACCGGAGGAGGAGGCGACGGGGCTGATTCGACCGGGGCGGCAGGGGACGGAGCGGGAGATACAGGAGGAGCGGAAGGCGCCGGCGGCGCCGGAGGCGACTCCCTGACAACCTGAGCCGGAGAAGCGGCCGGAGGCGGTTCAGGAAAGGCCGTCGCTCCCGCCTGTACGTTCGCATCACCGGCGGTCCTCATCCTTTCGCTCTCGCCGTTGCGGCCCCGCCACAGGAAAATCCCCGCCGCAACCAGAAGCAGCGCCAGAAAAAAGACCCCTCCGGCAACGGCAATATACGGCGCCGTCCGCCTCCCCCTCCGGCCGCCATTACGATAATCATTTCTGAGTATTCCATCGGAAATATTGACGTTTCCGCCTACGCGGGCGGCCTTTTCCTTCTCCAGTTTCTTGAGCGCATCCAGTATGAAACTCATACGGTTACGATTCCCCTTTCTTCATGAGTCTGGGAGCGGCGGCTATTCCTCCCGCGCGATACAGCAGAAGCAGGGTCTGACTCCCGACCTTGCCGTCGGGCTCCAGACCGTTAGCGACCTGAAAACGGCGTACGGCCTCCACCGATGCCTCATCGAATACATCATCCAGCGGGCCCCGGTAAGCGCCCGCTCCCCGAAGCAGTTTCTTGAGGGTGCGGATCGATTCACCCCTGGTCCCGACTTTGTTTACCGTTGCAATGTTCAGGGTGTTCTTCCATAGAAGGTAGCCGCGGCCGGACCATATCCCCTCAACTTCTCCGGCGCTGACCGGTGGCCCCCCGGAAAAAGGAGGCGAAAGGATCAGGCGCCTCCCTTCCGTTCCAAGGAGGGCTACGTAACGCCGCGCTCCTCCCCGCATGGTCATCTCCAGAATCGCCGGGTAGTCCATGCGAAGCAGGGCGCCCATATTTCCCGTAAAACGGGAAACGCGGAAACCGCTTCGCGCTGCAAGCTCTTCCAGGCCCACAAAGCCGCCGGCCGCTCCGGGCGCCAACGGCGGGACGCCCCAGGCGCGGGCCAGGGCGTTGAAGGCGGCAACGGCGCTCGCACCCTCGGTCTGCTTCGCCAGGGCCTCTCGCATCTTTTCAGAGGACGGCGGCTCATCCCGAGGCGCGTCACGCCCCCCTGTCCGGGATACGACTCCGGCGCCTGAAGTGACGATGGCGCCCGGAAGGCCGCGTATCAAGCTGTAAAGGCCGAAAACAGCCAGGACGGCGACAGCGGTGATTCCCGCGTAACGCATGACCTTCCGGTAGGGGTATGGGGCGTCCTCCTTCCTGACATCGGCGATTGCGGCGGATGCCATGCCGGAGGTTATCTCTCGGAAGTTTTTCGTATAGGCGACAAGAAGCGCCCTGTCGCATACGACGTTGATCAGGCGGGGAAGGCCTCCGGAGAAGCGGTAGATCTCCTTCAATGCGCCCGGCGTGAAGATATCCAGGTGGCGCCCGGCGGCCACTTCAAGGCGGTGAGCGATATACTCCGCGGTATCGTCATAATCCATCGGGCGGAGATGATAGCGGACCATTATGCGCTGGCTCAACTGGCGGAGCTCGGTGCGCCGCAGCTTCTCCCGGAGCTCAGGCTGGCCCACCAGCACAATCTGAATCAGCTTGTCCCGTTCCGTCTCCAGGTTGGAGATGAGGCGTATCTGCTCAAGGACCTGGGGCTCGAGATTCTGGGCCTCGTCGATGACCAGCACTACCGTCCGTCCCTCGGCGTTTTCCCGGAGAAGGAAGCGGTTCAAGGTATCGAGAAGCCGGGAATTCAGCTCGTCCTCCGAGGAGATTCCGTATTCATGATTGATGTTCCGCAGGAGCTCCAGCGCTGAAAGGGAAGGGTTGAAGATGAGAGCCGTCCGGTAGTTGTCGCCGTCCAGCTGGTTGAGAAGGGTTCTCAGCACAGTGGTTTTGCCTGTGCCTACCTCGCCGGTCAGCTCGATGAAACCGGCGTGATTATCGATACCGTAGAGAAGATGCGCAAACGCCTCTTTGTGGTTTTTGCTGAGAAATATGAATTGTGGGTTGGGAGTAATAGTGAAAGGCTTTTCCCGGAAACCGAAGTAGTTACAATACATGCTGTGCTCCCCGCCGGATGCCGCGCGAAAAAACGGCCCTCGAGTCTGGTTCCACCGTTTCGTTCACGACCGCCGCATCTCCTTAAAACCGCGCAATCCTTTCTGGATCCTGAACTCAAAAGGCCTTTCAGTATATACTGCCCGCGGTCAGTTCGAAAGTATTTTTTCCGTAAAGTCCGGCATCTTACAGCATATCGCTCCGTGATAGCCGGAATGACGCGCGCCTTCCCTTTTCAAGGGCTTTTGCGTTGCATTTTAGACACTTTTTGCTATTATCACAGCTCTGCCGCGACCGGACTCGCAACCACCTTTCAGATACCGGCGGAAAAAGGGACATGGAACCACACGCATCCCTGAATCTATCAATTGGAAAAAGGTAACCCAATGCGCCTTGCATCCGTATTTGCTTTGCTCTTTTCCCTTGGCGCCGTTTCCGTCTGTCTTGCCGATGCGCGACAATACCGGAAAGAGGCTCTGGCAGCCATTCAGGCCATCGGGAAATACCCGCCTCCGCCTTCTCTGGCCGAGGAATACGCCAGCATCCTCGACACTTACTCCAGGGCGGAAAATCTTTCCGGACAGAAAAGGAACGATGAAGCGGGAAAACTGTACGAGCTTGCCCTTCTGAAATCTTCACTCTATGACAAAAAGGCGCGGGAACTCGGGACACCACCGGCAAACAGGGAACAGCCATCCGCCGCGTCTCCGCCCGACACCATGCGCAACGATAAGGCGCCGGGAAAAGCTCCCGCTCCTGAACCTTCACGGACTCCCGACAAACCGGAACCCCAGACGGATTCCACCCCGCCGGACGCCATGGACGGCGGTCAGCCCGAAACTCCTGGGTATACCGCTCCCGCGGATCAGGCTGTTTCGCCTTCACCTCCGGCTGAGGAGGAAAACGATGAAAAAGACGGTCCGATAACCTCAAGCCTGATTATCGGTGAAAAAAGGGTCTATACCGTCAAAAGCAGCCGGTCACTGCGCTCACTGGCCGCAAAACTCGGGGTCGACTGGCGGAAAATCGCCAGAGACAACGGCCTGGACCCGTCCAAAAAGCTCAAGGCCGGGCAGAAGCTGCGCATCAATACCCTGCGGATTGTACCCAAGACCCGCGGGGAAGGAATAGTGATCAATATCCCGGACCGCACTCTGTATCTGTTCCGGGACAAAAAGCTGGAAAAGGCGGTGCCGGTGGGCCTGGGCATGACGAAAAACGCCAAATGGGCGAAATGGCAGACCCCGACCGGAAGGTTCAGGATTACCTCGAAGGTAAAGGACCCCACCTGGTTCGTCCCGCCATCCATCCAGAAGGAAATGAAGGAAAAAGGAAAAACCGTTATTACCCATGTACCGCCCGGCAAAAAAAACCCGCTGGGCAGGTACGCATTGAAGACAACCATGTCGGGCATCCTAATCCATGGGACAACACGGCCCAACAGCATCAATACCTTCAGCAGTCATGGCTGCATCCGGGTCCATCCGGCCAGGATAGAAGAAATATTTCCCATCATCCGGGTAAACACCGGTGGAGAGATCATCTACCAGCCAATCAAGGTCGCCCTTTCCGATGACGGCCGTGTGTTTATGGAGGTCCATGCGGACGCCTACAGGCGCATCAAAAACATGGAAGCCGCCGCCAAAGAACAGATCAACATTCACAACGCCGAAGACAGGGTTGACTGGGACAAGGTGCGGGCTTTATTGCGAAGGAAATCCGGCGTTCCGGAGGACGTGACCATGGCTGAACCGGAAGCGCCCGTGCGGGAGGTAAAAAAAGGCGCCGAGATTACAACGGCAATTCAATAGCTAACCTGAAAAGGTCAGTCTCACGCAAAGCCGCAAAGAACGCGAAGGAAAATCAAGAACTTGTAAAATGACCTGACCGGTGATACCAGCTTGTTCCGCGGCTATTTGACTTTCTTTGCGTCTTTGCGTCTTCGCGTGACCAGATACCGTTTCCAGGGTTGATAGTTTTCACAATAGGGATAAATCCAGTCCGCTTTTCGGAACACCGGACAGCGGGCTTTCATTTCAGTCCAAGCGGAAATCCGCGTCCGTCAGACCGGTATTCTTTTTCATGCGATGAAAGTTGATGACGGTCCTGTCCCCGTTGTTCTCCTCCAGCACGAGACTCTTCAGGCGTCCGTCCCTCCACAATGAAACCCTGATCTCTCTCATCGACCCTTTTTTCCGGGGGATTATCCCGACCGTAACCGTTCCTCCGCGCCTCTCCGCCCGCACATCGAATCCTTCGGGAAGACCCTTTACCGGCCGATCCAGAAAGCCGAGCCACCTGCCAAGCCCCTGTTCCGGGGGCAAGGCGATATTTTGCCGCGCCCCTTCATCGAGAAGCCTGAGAGTCAGGGTGGAGTCCTTGAGAAGTATACGGCTTGCATATGGGGGATGGAGCTCCATGAAGAAGGTGTCAGGCTTCCTGAAACGAACCTTTCCACTGGCCGTCATCTTTTTTTTCATAAGAGAAAGCTGTTTTTCCTGGGTTATTTCCGCGGAAAAGTCGTTCACTCCAACAAAGGCGCGGCGCAGGAATTCAAGGCCTTCCACCCCCGGCATGGATGAAGCGGATGCGTCGTGGGGCAGGTGAACAAGGGTAATGAAGAGTGGAATCAGAAACAGCTTTTTCAGAAACATGGAAAGAGTCCTTTACATAAAATCCCCAACACCCTCAGAGCATCCCTATGCCAAGGGTCAGGTCCGCGGTTGCCAGCAGTTCGTCATCAACGCGGGCCTCTCCCTCCAGGAGATACAGTCTGCCGAATGTCTTCACAATCCGCGCTGATATCATGATTCGATCTCCAGCCTGAACCGGTCGATGAAATCGCACGCGGTCCACCGCCGCCAGAAAACCTCCCTCACCACCCTTTTCAGCGGCGGCAATGCCGCCCAGCTGCGCCATGGCCTCCAGCAGAAACATCCCGGGATATTGACCGGTTTCGTGCGTTACACATTTGACTCCGGAGGCCTGCCTGCCGGAATCAAGTGACAGAATACTATCTACGAAAAGAAAGGGCGCGCGATGGGGAAGATATGCCGTTGGGCCGGACTCAAGGTTATTCCGCGCGGGTGATGTCGATTCCATGGAATGGTCCCTCTGGTGACGCCGCATAATGGGATACTGCTTCACCTGGCGATGAAGCAAGGATGAGAGAAACCAGCGCCGTCCCTCCCATGGCGAGGGAACGGCCAAGGAGCTCCGAGATTTCCAGACGCGGGACAGGCGGCAGGCGATCCAGGAGGGTGGGCAACCCGCCGGCCGTTCCGGACAGGGAAAGCAGCGACAGGATACCATTCCCTCCCGTGAGCCGGTCCAGCCCCTCGGATTCGCGTCCAGGGAGAAGGCGTCCGATGGTACGGATATCATTGACCTTCGCCCTGATCAGGGCCCCCCGCCTTCGGGCCGACTCCCCCTTTTCCAGCACGAGGAGCCCGGCGCCTTCACCGAATCCTCTCCCATGGCCGCGCAGTTGCCCCATATCTCGAAACGCGCGGATCATGACCGGGTTGAGCTCGTCAACCCCCCCGGTCAATACCACGTCCGCACGATCTTCCTCCAGGAAACGGCACGCCATCTGGAAGGCGGACTCCGCGGAACAGAAACGCTGGACAAAGCTGACATTCGGACCCTTCAGGCCATGCTCAATGGATGCGTTGCTGGCGGGGGCATTGGGAACGGTATTAGGGAAGAGCATGGGCGCCAGACCGTCGCTTCCCCGGGTGAGGTATCCGCGCAGAAACTCCTCGGAATTGGCGATCCCCCCGAAGCCGCATCCAAGAACGATGCCGATTCTCTCTCTGCCTGCAACGGCGGGATCCAGGGCCGCGTCACGAAGGGCCATGCCGGCCGCCACTACCGCAAAGAGGCTGCACCTGTCGAATTTCCGGGCCTTCAGAGGAGGCATGAAGTCCGCGGCGCGAAAAGAGTCCGCTCTGCCCCACAGGTGGCCTTCCTCCCCGGCGACGTCCAGCGGTATCGGCCTCAGGGCGGACACCCGGGAGACAATCGTCTCCATCAGGGGTTCCAGTCCTACCCCGGCCGCTGTTATGGCGGCAAGTCCGGTAACTACGATTTCCGTACGGAACCCGCTCATATGGACACCACCAGGGTTGTGGAATTACCGCCAAAGGCAAATGAATTGGAAAGAGCTACGGATGCGGCGCTGGCACGCCTTCCTTCGTGGCAGTAGTCCAGATCGCACTCCGGGTCCGCCCCGCGGAAATGCAGTGTCCGGGGAATGAATCCCTCATTCAGGGAAAGCACGGTTGCAACGGCCTCTATGGCCCCCGCGGAACCAAGACAGTGGCCGGTAAGCGCCTTTGTGGAAACCAGGGGAACGTCGGCCGCCCGGGCGCCGAAAACCAGCTTCATGGCCCTGGTTTCCACTACGTCATTCAGCGGAGTCGCTGTCCCATGGGCATTCACCCAGCCGATCTCATCCCTGCCAACACCTGATCTCGCGATGGCATTTTCCATTACCCGCGCGGCCTCAACACCGGTCGGTTCCGGCGCCGTCATATGATACGCCTCACCGATAGCCGCGTAGCCAAGTATGTATCCGAAGATACGGGCATTGCGTCCAAGGGCCTCCTCCTCGTTCTCCAGCACCATGAATGCGGCGCCTTCACCCAGCGAGAGTCCCCGGCGACCGAGGCTGAAAGGGGCGCAGGGTTCCGGGTCGAGAACCCGCAGAGAATTGAACCCGCCATATGTAAGGAGAGAGATGGCATCCGAACCTCCGCAGACCATCGCCTTAAATTTCCCGGAGGCCACGAGATCCGCCCCCCAGCCTATGGCCGTGGCCGAAGAAGAGCAGGCCGTGGTAATGCTCCCCTGATATCCTCCCAGGCCGTAACGAAAGGCTATTGCCGTGGCGGTTCTGTCCGGCAGGATACCCCGCAGAAGGGATGGATGTCCTTTCTTGCCCTCGAGGATATCTTTCAGCCACAGCTCGGCATGAAACATTCCCGCTGCGCCGGCGCCCAGTGAAACGCCGACTTCATAGGGAGAATAGCAGCCCATCACACCACTCTCGGAAAGGGCTTCACCCGCGGCAATGACACCAAACTGATCGGCTCTCGACAGCCTTGCGGCGGTTCTTACGTCAAAATAGGTCAGCGGGTCATAGTCTCTGACCTGCGCTCCAATGCGCGACTGGAACAGGGAGACGTCAAAAAGGTCCATGTCGCCGATGGCGCTGATGCCTTCCCGCAGATTGTATGTAAAGGCAGGGATATTCCCGCCGGCTGCGCAGAATATCCCCAATCCGGTAATGGCGATTCTTTTTTTCGTCATGGATTCCTTTTTTCGAGGGTTGTTCTCAGACAATGCCGCCGTCGACAATGAGACACTGCCCGGTAATATACGCAGCGTTATCCGACGCAAGGAAGGCAACCGCGTCGGCAACCTCGTCCGGTTGCCCGATGCGGCGTAGTGAGGAACCGCGGACAATGGCGTCAACCACTTCCGGTTTCAGGGAGGCGACCATGTCCGTCTCGATGAGACCCGGCGCGACCGTGTTCACCCTGATGCCTAAAGGTCCCACTTCTCTGGCAAGGGAGCGGGTGAAACTTATGGCCGCCCCCTTGCTCGCGGCGTAGTTTGACTGGCCGGGATTCCCGGTGAACGCGGAGATGGACGCAATGGTTACAATCGCGCCCCTTTTCCTTGAAACCATCTTTCTGACACCCCATTTGCAACAGTGAAACAGTGGATAGAGATTGGCCTCTATGACATCGGCCCAATCGCATTCCGACATCATGGCAAGGTATCCGTCACGGATTATGCCCGCATTGTTGACAAGGACATCGATATGGCCGGAATTCCCGGCTGCCTCGTCCATCAGGGCAACGGCGCCGTCCGATGTTCTGACATCGGCCTTGAGTACCCTTATCTCTCCCGGCAGCCCGGAAGACTCCTCAAGGAGCGCGCGAGCCGCTTCGTCATTCTTCAGATAGGCCGCGGTAACCAGCGCGCCCTCTCGGGCAAAACGCAGTGATACGGCCTTGCCGATCCCTCGGGTGCCGCCTGTAACAACCACCTTTTTACCTTTGAATCCCATTGTTTCCCCAAATGAAAACCGATACTTTTTTCGTGCTTCCGTATGGGGAGAGTCTACCTTTTCCAGACGCTCTTTGTCAAGATTGGCCGCCCGAGCCGGCGGCAAGGGATGCGAAGGCCCTGTGAAGCCTTATCCATCGGGCAAACCGTGTCCGGATGGCCGGCGTTATTGTAATCGACAACCGGGCAAGCATCGAATACAATGTTTGCGCTTCGGAACAGCCGGATGAACCGGTATTTGTGAAGAAATGTCGACGGGAAGGAGAACTTCAATGGATATCAGCAAAGATACCGGCGCCAACACGGACGACAGGCCCTCTCCCCGCGGGGGGTGGCATAAAAAGTCAAGACTGGAAAAACCACCCGAGTATCCCGATAGATTTGACGTTCCCGACCATCTGGTGGGATGGGAAACAGATTACCCCAACTACGATCCACCCTACTATGTGTCGCCCGTTGTGCTTGCCAACGATTCAACCATCAACGCGCAAGGGTGGGCGGACCCTGAAGATATATCTCTTGTCTCGGCGCCTCCCCGCGAAAGCTTTGAGGGCATGCTGGCCGCTGATTCCCGTGGCCGCCCGCTGAACCCCATCGGGAGAACGGGCATGATGGGAAGAGGGCTTTTGGGAAAATGGGGCCCGAATTACGCCGCTGATCCGATCATAACGAGAATCGGCAGTGATAACGGAATCATGGAGTTGCTGGCCATTCAGCGGAAAGACAACGGCCAGTGGGCAATACCTGGCGGGATGGTGGACAAGGGAGAGGAAGTCACCCGGACACTGGCGCGGGAGTTGCGTGAGGAGACCGGTGTAGAGCTGGATATGTCCAAGGGGAGCCTCAGTTACCGGGGCTATGTGGATGATCCCAGGAATACCGACCATGCCTGGATGGAAACCACGGCCCGCCACCTGCACATTGGCGGGGAGATGGCCCGGCGTATGAATCTGAAGGCGGGCGATGACGCGAGGGCCGCGAGGTGGCTGCCGTTGACGCCGGACACAGTCGGAAAGCTGTACGCAAGCCACAGCCTGCTGATAAAGACCGCCATGACCAAAATGCTCAAGGATAATCCGTTCAGGCTCACGGAACCGGAACTCGAGATGATAGAGGCCCTGGTCATGACATTGAAACCACAAGTCTGAAAAAGGCAATCTCACGCAAAGCCGCAAGGGACGCAAAGGAAAATCAAGTACTGGTCGAAAAAATACCCCGATTTCTCTGGGCGCATCAGAATGTCGCGGGAGAAGTCGGGGCTCATTGCAGGAGGGTCTACGTAATGATTTTTACCTCAAGCGCCACATATTTTCAATATAAATAAAACTAATTTATTTCAAATGTAATCAGACGCGTTTCAGGTTCTCAAAAAAGCATGCCGATATATTGCCGGTCCAGTTCCGCCCCATGGATGGACGGGATAACCCGTGAAACATACTCGTGATTTGTGGAGGGAAAAAGGTGTCACCTAAAAGTTTTCGAATTGCCGGTGCTCTTGCCATGTCAAGCGCGCTGCTCAGCATACCATTTCTGATACTGTCCTATTATTTCTCCAGAGACGACTTTCCCTATGAGACCTATTATCAGTCGGCCATCCACATTACGGGCATCATTATCTTCACCTGCGTCACGTACTTGCTGAAAAAGCTCCTTCATGACCGGTATTTCTTCCAGGCAGCGGACAATTACATAGATTTCCTGATCATTACCAATCTCATCGCCGGAATCGCCTCAACCGCCAGGCTGTACCTTCCCCAATGGGCGGATGCCCTTGACCAGTTTTCCATAATACTAATCGCGGCCTTCGGCATTACACAGGTGCTTTTCGGTTTCCGGCTCCTGAAGCTTCCCGACCATCTCAACGGCATGCTCAGACCATACTGCTTCATTACAATAATCACCGGTCTATTTATCTCAACGGTTGTGCTCCTCCCCCTCGGAGTCATCACCGGCGCCATTTCGGACGTGATGCTCGGGACCATCTTCTTTCAGACCGCGGATTCACACCGGGCACAGCTTGACCAATAGTCATACCGGAAAAACGGCGCCGGAACAACGGGACCCTGAAAGGAAACCATGAAGCTGCCCACTCCGTTATACCCTGGCAGACTGCTGCGCCGTTACAAGCGTTTTCTGGCTGACGTGGATCTGGATTCCGGAGAAACGGTCACGGCCCATTGCCCGAATTCCGGAAGCATGAAGGGATGCGCCATCCCTGGCGCCAGAGTTCTGCTCTCTATAAGCGGCGCCCCGAAGAGAAAATTCCCTTACACCTGGGAACTGGCGCAAGCGGACGGCATCTGGATCGGAATCAACACCAGCCGGACCAACAGGCTGGTTCAGGAAGCCATCCGCCAGGAAAGAATCCCTGAACTGGCAGGGTATACAGACATCCGTCCCGAAGTAAGGTACGGCGCGGGCAGCAGAATCGACCTGCTACTCTCCGGGCCTTCCGGAGACTGCTACGTGGAAGCAAAAAATGTAACCCTCGCGGAGGGGAAAAGGGCGCTGTTTCCGGATGCCGTAACCACACGCGGACAAAAGCATCTCCATGAGTTGATGGAAGTGGTGCGTTTCGGCGGGCGCGGCGTGATTTTTTTTGTCGTTCAGAGGGAGGACACGCGGGATTTTTCACCGGCGGACGCTATCGATCCGGAATACGGCAGTCTTCTCAGGATTGCGGTGAAAAGGGGGGTTGAAGCCCTGGTCTATCAGGCGGCGGTGTCTCCCCAGGAGATAGTCCTGACAAAACGACTGCCGATGGCCCTTGACTAAAGGCGAGGGCCTGATCCTCTCCATGGGCGCCTATTCCCGGATAAAATCCCTTTGTTCATCAGGAGTCATGCGGTGCCATCGCTCACGCAGCGCCTGCTTCTCTTCACCAGTCATCCGGCGCCACTTCTCACGAAGGGCCTTCCTCTGCTCCGGAGGAAGGGTCCGGAACCAGCGGTATCTGCCGCGGATTTTCTCCTGCTCTTCAGGAGGAAGCTTGCGGAATTCGGAAAAACGCTTGCGGATCAATTCCCGCTGCTCGGGTGGAAGGTCCCGCCATCTCTTGTAACGCGCCTCCGCCTCCTTTCTCTCTTCAGGAGTCATCCTGCCCCATTTTTCCGCCCTTCCGCGCAAACGCTCACGCTTTTCCGGCGCCAACTCTTCCCACCTGTCCTTATAGGGCTTAAGAATCCGCTGCTCCTCGCCAGTCAATTGATTCCAATGAACGCCGCCGCCCATTCCCCAGGCCGGCAGTGCGCAAGCAAATATAGCAATAATCACAAGAATTTGAGTAATCCTGTTCATATAAGCCTTTCTTGTTCATCAAAGTGCATCGCCGTCTTCGCCATTTTCCGGTATCGTGGTATTGTCCGGCTGTTTCTTTCCGGTCAATCTGGACAAGCGGAAGCAGCCAGCCCTTGCATACGTCGTTACCGCGCCAATCAGCCTGACTTGTCCTTGCTCTCAAGCCAGCGGTAAAACTCCAGATCCTTGTACAGTTCCAGCTGTTCGTTCGTTGTCATAATCTCAAGGTCTTCGGGCTGGCCGACCGGCATCGAATTGTTCCCGGACGACAACCATAGAGAGACGGCCATCACGAGGACCATGGCGGTGGCAAGACCGCTGGCCGTAACCCAGCGGGGAAAGCGCAGATACCAGGGGCATTTCAGTTCGGCGACCTCGAGGGCCTTGAGCCTCATGCTCCGCAAACGCATCCTTGTCCCCTCGTCAGGAAGAGGAGTGCTTTCATCCAGCAGCTTTCGCATGCTCTCCGCGAAGACCTGGTCACGTTCTTCACTTTTCATGGCCGGTATTCCTCCATCAGGCCGCGCAAGGTATGCACGGCCCTCGAATAATGAGTCTTGACGCTCCCCTCTGAACATCCCATGGCAAACGCAGTCTGGGCAACGTCCATCCCCTCCCACGCCCTGAGCAGAAAGGCCTGTCTCTGCCTGTTAGGCAGAGAGCGGATTGCCTTTTTCAGGGCCGTGGCGGCATCTGAAAGCATGAGGGACTTTGCCGGATCAGGGCTTGAATTGTCGGCCAAGGTCTGAATGGGATCCTCTTTCTCATCGGAATCATCACCCGCAAAACCCAGCCAGGCCCTGAACCGGTTGCGGACCGCGTTCCGTCGGTACCAGTCGGTAATTTTGTTCTGCAGAATCCTGTAAAACAGGGCGCCCCACTCCTTATCAGGTCGGGAAGAGTAGCTTCGCGCAAAGCCGAGCATCGCATCCTGGACCAGATCCAGGGCTTCGTCTGTATCACCAACGGAAAACTCCGCCATCCGCAGGGCACGAACCTCAATCCCCACCAGAAAATTGTTCAAATCGCCCGTGGAATTCAGCTCTTTCCTCCAAGACTCATTTGTTAATAGTAACGCTCAATAACAAAGCAGGTTGACCAAAAATTTCAATCCATCCTTGTCGCAAGACGTCCGGAATCACGTCTATGGAAAAGGCGGAAGATGATGTCTCCCGCCTTCCAGGTACGCACTATATTCAAGGGATTATTATCTTAGACAGTTGAACAGACCGAGACACCAGAAGCAGTCGCCGCATGGTACTGTATTGGTGTAACAATCCTGTTCAAACTCTTCGGCATACAGATATTCGCATGGCACTAAATTGCAGTTGGAACAGAAGGGGTATTCATAGCGAAGGACCTCCGCGCGAAAAGATAGAAACGCGGGATCATTCCATATTTCAATGATCCCCTTTTCGGCTGTGTTTCCAAAGGTTCTGGTGTTCACATATTTTTTTCTGCCGGCAAAATAGCAACTGAAGCGATGCCACAGAAAATAGCATGGATGGACACCTCCATCCCAGGACACCATGGCGCTTCCATCTTCAATGAAGTCACATCCGCGAGCATTTTTGGGAGCTACCTCAGGCAAACGCAGGCTGAGACCTGTTTCTTCGGCGACTTTCTTCGCCTGAGCAAAAACCTTTCGAACCTCGTCCATGGAACCTTCATCCATTGTCAGGAGGTTTTTCACATGCAGGAAGATATCGCGCGCGCGCGCATCTTCCATCATCTCATGGACGAAGTCAACGATCCTTTGCTCCTCCGGAGTTCTGATGTACTTGCAGAAATTGAGATAAAAGTAGTTGGAGATATCAATCCCAAGCGTCGCGGCCTTTTTCTTCCACGCCCGGAAAAGCTCTATGGCCTGGAAGGTATTGGAATCGTAAGCGGTCTGGGATACATGCCCGGCATCATAGGGGAGGAGGTGGCTGACAATGGCGAAATCCGCGCCCCGCGAAGCCGACCAGCGCAAAACATCAGGCAACTGGGAGATATTGTCGCGCATTACTACGAACTCAACTCCGACCTGAAGCCCTGACTCCGGGTATTGCCTGGCCGCCGCTCTCAGTGCCGCAAATGCCTGATCAAGATCGTCCACCTCCCCGCCTTCACGAATTTTTCGGAATGTTTCAGGACAGGTAGCGTCCAGAGAAAGGCAGATGCGGTCAAGACCGGCCTCCACCAGAGAAAACGCCTTTTTCTCGCTGAGGAGAAGACCGTTTGACTGGAAGCCTATCCAGCTTCCGGCGGGCATTTCTTGTCTTGCGATTCGAATATAATCTTCCAGTCCGGGATGAAGCAGTGACTCGCCAATGCCGTTCAGGATCAGCGCTTCTATATGAGGAAACGCGGGCGCCAGGGAAAGGAAGGTCTCTCTCGACATATCCCCTTCATGAATCCCGTTACCCCAGGACTGTTTCACGCACATTTTACATGAAAGATTGCATCGTGTTGTCAGTTCGACGAACAGTTTTGACGGGTATTTACGAAAGGCCGGATGGGAATCCCGTGCAGGGCATCGCTCCATATCCGGCGGGTTAGAGTCTGATGTTTCCCGGAAAATGGCAAAGCAGCTTTGATCTTGTACACTCATGTCTTTTCAATCCTGACCGTAAAATTATCGGCCGAAACCATGCCCGTCTGGATAGAATTTCCAGCGGCGCTTCAAGGCCAATTGCCTGATATTAAACCATATCCTTTTTTTCATCTATAAAAAAAACATATAGCGGAAAGGTTAGTTGGCATTGCCAGGTCCCAGGCTAGAGGGCATTGCGGAAACGGACCAGCAGATACAGACAGATTGCTCCCGCGACGGCCAGGGCTATGTCGCGAAGCCAATGTACGGGGTTTCCGAGTCCGGAACTCCAGAGAGGGTCGAGAAATGCCGTGGTGAAGAAAAAGACCGCGCCTGTTCTGAGGAGCATTTTCATAAACAATTATTCCTAAAAAAAGCAACCACCACGGAGAACACGGAGGGCCCGGAGGGTTTTCGTATAACTATCAAGTAGATACTCCAAAACAAAGATATTACGATCGGCGCCTCTATGGTGCGTCTGGTAGTTCATTTTTTCGCTTTTATATCTCTGTGTTCTCTGTGACCTCTGTGGTTGAAATGCCGTTTTCAGGATTATCCTCCGCGAGAAGCACCCGTCGCCATTTCCTTACTGAATTGATCAGGTAGATTTCCCCGGAGGTTTCCAGATCACGCATGGTGACAATCCCCTCTTTTATCTCACCGGCGTCGAGGAGAAATTGACGGAAGGTACCGGGCAGAAGCCCGCACTCCATCCTGGGAGTAATCATTTCAGCGCCTTTCCGGATCACGATATTATTGTTGGCGCCTTCCGTTATCTCCCCGCGCTCATTGAGAAAAATGACGTCAATGCAATCAGGTCTTTTAGCCGCTTCGCGCCGATAGAGGTCCCGGTTGCCGGTCTTGTGATAGAGAAACGGATCGGAAGAATCGACTCTCCCTTCGGCAATACTGATTGTGCCGGTTCGTAATACACCATCTTGCTCCAGCGGTTCGGCTTCAAGATGAAAACCGCCATTACGGGACAATTCAATCCTCACCTTGAAGCGGCCGCGAAGTCCGCGCCCCTCCAGATCAAGCGATTTGACAATCTCTGTTTTGTCAAGCATAAAGCCGAAATAGCGGGCGGAACGGCAGAGCCTGTCCATGTGCGGCTCCAGGAGAAAGAAACCATATTCTTCATCAAAAAGAATCGACTCGATCAGCTTGAACTCCGGCCTGATATTTCGGGCGAACAATCCTTTCGCAAGACATTCTTCATATTCGTCATCCACGCTGGAATCCCAGGTTATGCCGCTTCCCACGCCAAGTTCACCGGTACCGGCTTCCCTGTCAATGACCAGCGACCTGATGGCAACACTGAAAACCGCCTCATCCATTCCAGGTGAGACGTAACCTATACAACCGGTATAGAGGCCTCGTGGAGAGTCTTCAAGCTCCGCTATTATCTCCATGGAGCGCTTCTTTGGCGCGCCTGTTACAGAACCGCACGGGAACAAGGCCATCATTAATTCCGTCAACCCTGTACCGGGACAAATCACGGAAGACACCGTGGAGGTCATCTGGTGAACAGTTTCGTATGCTTCAATATCAAACAGAGAGGTGGTGGTGACGCTGCCGTTGAGGGAAACCCGTCCGAGGTCGTTTCGCAGCAGATCCACAATCATCACGTTCTCGGCGCGCTCTTTGGCGCTGGAGTGCAGACGCTTAATAAAAACAGCGTCTTCTTCAGGCCATCTACCCCTGGCGCAGGTCCCTTTCATCGGACAGACGGTCAGGTGGCCCCTGTCCAGCCTGAAAAAAAGCTCCGGCGAAACAGAAAGAATACTGTATCCGCCTACATCGAGATATGCGCTGTACCTGGTTCGCTGGGTTCCGCACAGAACCCGGTATAAGTGGAATGGCTCACCTGAAAATCCGAACCTCAGCCGCATGGTGAAATTAACCTGGTAACAGTCACCTGATGCGATATATTCCCTGACGGCATCCACTGCTTCACGGTATTTTTCAGCCGAAAGTGAAGGAGTCCACCCGGAAATCGTGTAAGAAAGGTTATTCATAGATTGCTCTGGCGGCCCCTCTGATCTCTTTCTGAAAATACCGAACCAGAGAAGGGGCAAGCCAGGGCCTTTTCCAGCGGGCAGGTCCCGATCAATTCCGCTGGCGGCCTCATAGCAGAGAAAGCCCGCCGCATGCATCCCTTTGGCTACAGATGCGTCAACTCTCCGCAGCGCGGGAACAATATCCTCCGGGAGATAAGCCCATATCTCTTCAACCAAACCGGAGAATCTGAGAGCTCGAGGATTTGGTCCCTGGTGTGATTCAAAGAGGATTTCCCCGTGGATAGTCAATTTCCGCTTCCCCGGCACACATCCGAAATCGCGCATCTCATACATACTGTGCGGTCGGCGCCATTGCACCCCTCGGATATTCCAAGGTGGCAAAGAGAGAAATCATACTTTACCGGATCGCGGGGATCCATCTTTCGCAGTGCGGCTGTTACCTCCAGAGCCATTCGCCAGTCAGCCTGACGACGGGAGGTTAAACCGAGTAAACCGGAAATACGTCTAATATGGGCATCCACGGGAATAATCAGTTGTGAAGGCAGAACCGAACTCCAAAGGCCAAGATCTATTCCATCAGCGGGGCGGACCATCCACCGCAGATACATGCATAGTCTCTTGCAGGCGCTGCCTCTCGCAGGTGAAGGGAAAAAGTGGGGAAAATAAGAATTTTCAGGAATCATGGCGCATCCGAATACATTTGAATAATCGAAACGGAGCACTGAAGCGGTGAATTCCGTCAGACTTGATGTGATATCCGGGGCATCAGGGTCATGGCAGGCAGCGAAGTAGTTCTGTATGGAACCGGCTTCATGGATCATCGTCCTCAAGGCGAGGAAAAGAGCGCACAGGTCCTGACAGTCGTGAAACCTGTATCTGAACCATGAAAATTCCTTGAGCCCCTCCACCGGATCAAAGTTCTCTATATAGCGCCGTGGAGAAGCGGTCATCCGTGCAAAGACCGACTCCAGGTTAGCCAGGATCGCCTTTACATTGCCATAGGAAAGAGATGAGCCTATAAGGCCCGCCACCTCCCTGTCCAGCGGATCCGCATATCCGTGACAAAAGGAGAGGGGATCGTTTGCCAGGTGAGCCAGGGAGCGGTTCTCGTAAAGAAGGTCAAGAATGGTCTTCAGGTTTACGGTTGCGCCTTTACCCAATATCTCCACTACCTTTCTTTGGGCTTTCCAGTACAAATGTAACCGGACCGTCATTGATCAGGGCTACCTTCATGTCGGCCTGAAACACCCCGGTGGCGACAGAAGCACCGGTTTTTAACGTCTCCGCGATAAAGATCTCATAGAGGCATCTGGCCTCGTCAGGCGCGGCGGCGGTATCGAAAGAAGGGCGCCTTCCCTTGGCGCAGTTTCCAGCCAGGGTAAATTGCGAAACGGCCAGTATCTCTCCGCCTGTCTGTAGAACGGAAAGATTCATCTTACCATTATCGTCCTCAAAAATTCTCAGGTTGGATATCTTTTCCGCAAGCCAAACCGCATCCTGGGCGCCATCTCCCTTTTCCACGCCAAGAAGAACAAGTATTCCATTCCCTATGGCGCTGACATCTTGGCCGCCAATGTTGACGGAAGCCTCCGTCACTCTCTGTATTACAGCCTTCAATCCGCATCCCTTCCATAGCCTTGCAAGAATAGACCTCTTCGAGGTAGATCATAAGTTGAACGGCGCCTGCATTTGATGCCTTATTTAGCCTCGGGATTTGCCGGCGGATTCCCGTCAGAAGAGATTCTGCGGGCGGAATCAGGCTTCCCTGTGCGCGCGCAAGCAATCGCCGCAATCAGCAGAGCGGCGGCTACGAGATAGAGCGCGCCACCCCAGGCTATTGCATCGCTCATGTTGTCGATCTTCTCCGGTCTGCCGCCCTTCTCGGAAATCCAACCGACAAACCATGGACCGAAACCGCCTCCTCCCCAGCCCACGGTATTCATTATCCCCGCTGCAGTGCCTCTTGCCCTTGGCTCGATGTTATCAAAGAGAGATGCAAATATGCCGGAATCGTAGAATCCCTTACACAACCCGAAGAGAGTCATGGATACGATAAGAGTTGTATGGCTCGTGGTTCTTCCAACCAGGAAGACGAAAACCGCTCCGAATATCAAACCGCATGCCTGTACAAGAATACGTCCACTATGATATCTGCTTGAAAGCCTGTCGGCAAGCCATCCGGCAAACGGAACCGAGATTGCGCTTGCCGTGTGAATGAAGACGGTTGCGCCGAGACCAGCGGTAGCCAGGTCATAGTGAAATTTGTCTTTCAGAAAAGTAGGTGTCCAAACGAGAAAAACGGCCGCAACCGCATTGGCGCCCGCAAATGCCAGCATCAGCAAGGGGATGGTTCGTGATTTGAAGATAATCTTGAATGTTTCACGGACAGAAAGACGAGTCGAAAGAGAGTCACCAGCGGGATTCAACGCAGGGGTATCGCGGTAGTTTCCGTGCTCTTCGCTTCTCTCCGACTCACCTCGAACGGGTTCTCGAAGAAACGCGTAAAGCGCAAGCGCCAAAAGCATGCCTAGTGCGCCGAAAAGATAAAACCCTGTTCGCCAGCCAAAATGCATGGCCAACAATGCGCCAAGCCACGAGCCCAGTATAGTTCCGAAATAGACGCTGGACTGATGGAAGGCAAGGGCGCGGGAGCGCGTTCGGCTGCCATGATAATCGCTCAATAGAGACATCGAGGCGGGGAAGTAGAAAGTTTCACCAAATCCTTCAATGGCTCGTACAGTTACAAATTGCCAAAGCCTCGAACAGAATCCCGTCAAAACCGTCGCGAAGCTCCAGAACAGGCATCCACCCAGAATAAGATGTTTTCGATTAAACCGGTCACAGATCAATCCCGCGAAAAGAGAGCTGCCGGCATAAACCCACATGAACGCTGAGCCAATCAATCCCAGCTGCTCTTTATTGAAGCCGAATTCCCTTTCAAGTTCCGGGAAGACCGCGGAAATGGCCTGTCTGTCGGCATAATTGAAAAAACATATGAACCAGAGCATGAATACCACCCACCACTTGTATGATGAATGGCGGATTTTCACACGGTAGCTGATTCTGGCGGATTGATTTTTGAACATTCAAACCCCGATTGCAACTCCATCACTTGAGCGATTGAATCAGACAATAATCGCGAAGTTACAACCTACAGCATTAGCGCAAGAGAATCAACAACCGCTGTTCGCCAGGCCTTGCTCGTCCAGACGCACAAAAGCCCCGCTTCACGATAAATGAAGCGGGGCTTTTGTATAAGGTTCCCGGCGGCGACCTACTCTCCCACACAGCTGCCCGTGCAGTACCATCGGC
>CAYMFO010000031.1:0-27802 GCA_964389825.1 uncultured Geobacter sp.
GCATGTTCGGCGCCAGGCTGGCTGACGGCTGTCCCAGCGGCCACGGCCTCAGCGGTTCCATGCAGCTTGCCGTCAGCGGCTTCGTCGCCCTGGTATGCTTCTTCGCGGGCGGCATGATCGTGGCGCGCATTCTTTACGGAGGAGGTGAGAACAAATGACATCCCTCATCTACGGCCTGATCACCGGCGTCCTCTTCGGATTTCTGCTGCAGAAAGGACGGGTGCTGCGCTACGACATGCAGCTCGGCGCCCTGCGCCTCAGGGACATGACCATCGTCAAATTCATGCTATCCGCCGTGCTCGTCGGCATGGTTGGAGTCTATCTGTTGAACGACCTGGGCCTGGCAAAGCTGTCCATCAAGCCGATGATATTCGGCGGGGTGGTAATCGGAGGCCTCATTTTCGGCATCGGATGGGGGCTCCTGGGTTACTGCCCCGGAACCTCCCTGGGCGCATTGGGCGAAGGCCGATGGGATTCACTGTGGGGCATAGCCGGCATGCTGGGCGGCGCGGCCCTTTATGCCGAGGCATATCCGCTCATGAAGTCCACGGTCCTGACCTGGGGAAATGTCGGCAAGATTACCCTGCCCCAGATCCTGGGCGTGAACCACTGGGTCATCATACCCCTGTTCATCATCGGCGGGCTGCTGCTCTTCCGCTGGTTCGAGAAAAAGGGGTTATAGCGCAAACAGACCGGCGGCGGGAAGGCGCGGACATGTCAAGCGGATACTGATCCGGGCCGGGTCATTTCCGGAGCGGGAAAATGTCCTTGCCGTAAATTATGTAAACGGATATATAACGAAGGGGCATGATTAACGGCCGGCTCCTTTTGCGGGAGCGACGTTCCGCCGAGATTCAGACTAAGGCGCTCGGCAATGAGCGCCTGATCACGATGGCGCCCCGGCAATCGGGCGCCATCCAACGAAAAGGAGCGCTCTATGGCGACTGACGACAAATGCTGCACCATCGTACCCTACTTCAAAATCAAGGAAGGCAAGGACGGGGAATTCAGACGGCTGGGCGATGAAATGGTCGAGAAAACAAAGGGAGAGCCGAAGTGCCTGTACTATGGTTTCTCCTTCAACGGAGACGAGGCCCACTGCCGCGAAGGTTATGTCGATGCGGAAGGACTCCTGGCCCACCTGGAGAACGTGGGCGAGCTATTGGGTCAGGCATTGAAAATCGCGGATATCATCCGCCTGGAAGTCCATGGGCCCGAGCAGGAACTGGCCAGGCTCCGGGAACCCCTGGCTGGACTTAATCCCCGCTTCTTCCAGTTGGAGTGCGGTTTCCGCCGCTGACCCGGAGCATGGGAAAAAGCCGCGCCCCGATGGCCCCTCGGGGCGCCTGACATCTCATGGCAAACATCTCGGGAAAAATGAAACAGAAACGGAATATAACGCAAACCCCGGTGTCGCATACCGGACAGAACGCAAAAAAAGGAGAATCCCATGCCTGAGTTCGGTTCGCCCTTTTCCGGGCTGGCGCACGACAGGAAGCTTACCGAAGCGGAACTGATCCGCGCCATACGTTTCATGGTCGCGGCGGAGTATGAGGCGATACAGCTGTATATGCAGCTCGCCGAATCAACGGACAACATGCTCGCCATCGAGGTGCTCAAGGATATCGCGGATGAGGAAAGGGTCCACGCGGGCGAGTTCCTCCGGCTCCTCCACGAGCTTGATCCGGATGAGAAAAGATTCTACGACGAAGGCGCGGAAGAGGTCGAAGAAGAGATAGAGAAGATGACATAACCCTTCTGCCGCACAAAGTTATCAATACGCCGTGAAAGGACCTTGAAACGCTCTAATGGAATACGGTACCGGCTGTCTCGTCTGCGGGGAAGATGTAGTCTACTCCGTGACATTATCAAGATCCACATGCTTCTACTGTGGAGCCATTAAAGAAACAAACACCTCCTGTCGGCTTGGCCACTATGTCTGCGACACATGCCACAATGCTGGCGCAAACGACCTGATCGAGAGGTACTGTTCAGGCGCAAGTCGCCCCTCTCCCCTTGCCACGGCTATTAACCTGATGAAGAATCCGGCGGTCAAGATGCACGGGCCGGAGCATCATTTTCTCGTCCCGGCGGCGCTGCTCTCCGCTTTCCATTCAGCGACGAATCTCTCCGGATTAAACGCAGCGGAGAAAATTCGGGAGGCGAGAAGCAGGGCTGAAGAGGTTAAAGGAGGTTTCTGCGGCTTTCAGGGAGCGTGCGGCGCAGCCATTGGCGCCGGGATATTCATGAGTATCATCACCAGCGCCACCCCACTTTCAGACAGGGAACGGCAACTCTCCAACCTGATCACGGCCGAATGCTTGCTGGCCATTGCCGAAAACGGCGGTGCCCGCTGCTGCAAGCGTGAATCACTTCAGACCATCATCAGCGCCGCGGCATTCGTGCAAAGGGAGATGGGGATCACCCTTCCCATCGATTGCCTGCCACCCTGCCCCTTTACTTCCAGGAACCGGGAATGCCTACGGGAAAGATGCAAATTTTTCCAGGGAACGGAGCGAAAACCAGGCACAAGCTCAGCAACACAAGGGAAAAGGAAATAAGCATACAACCCGGAAACGGCATTTGATCACGCGAAGACGCAAAGAAATTCAAATAGCCGCGGAACAAGCTGGTATCACCGGTCAGGTAAATGGCCTCATTTGACATGTTCTTGATTTTCCTTCGCGTTCTTTGCGGCTTTGCGTGAGACCGACATTTTCAGGCACAGTACCGCCGGCCATTCACACACCCTCCCGAATCCGCTACTTTCCGGTTTTCATTTGACTCCCCGCGCGCCATCCACTAAAGTTGCCGGAATTTGTCCCGTCGCCGGCAAACCTATTTCCCGTCAGACACGGGACCTTCCCGAAAAAGGAGTTCAATACGATGCCCAGAGGAATCTGTCGAAGACACGGCCCCGACACACCCTGCTCCTGCGGCATGGGCAACCTGTACCGCTTCGTGGAACCGGTAACCCTGTATCTGCTGAAGACAAAGGGACGGACCCACGGTTACAACCTGGCGGGGGCGCTCAACGACAACACCTTGACCGATTCCCGCATCGAACCGGGGGCGCTCTACCGGACGCTGCGCCGCCTGGAAGAGAACGGCTTTGTTGTTTCCACCTGGGATGTGACCGGTTGCGGACCGGCGCGCAGGCTGTACGACCTGACACCCGAAGGTGAAGAGCATCTGGGGGAGTGGCTGGTGGTCCTGGAGCGACTCTCCCTGTCCCTTGCCAGGTTTGTGGCCGACGCGGGCGCCGTTCTCCAGGAAGCCCCGTCCGGGAAAAAAAGGAAGCGAAAACCACGGGAAAACAACACAGACGCGAAATAAGGCAAAAACCATCTCTTCGCATGAAAGGCATTGTCCGTGCTGAAAAATATTCCGAAAGTCGACAAGGTAATGGATTGGCCGGAGATCAGCGGTCTTCTGGAGGAAAACCCGAGGCCGGTGGTGCTGGAAGCGGTGCGCCGCGCGCTGGACATGCTGCGTGCAGAGGCTCTGCGGGGAACCGCGACTGAAGAGGATTTCACGGAGAAATCCGTCACCGCCAGGGTCCGGGTCTCCCTGGACCGGGCAAACGCACCCGGACTGCGACGGGTGATCAACGCCACCGGCGTCATTCTGCACACCAACCTGGGGCGCGCGCCTATATCGGAATCCCTTCGGGAATCCATCCTTGAAGCAGCTTTCGGATACAACACCCTGGAATTCGACCTGGAAATGGGTGTTCGCGGCCACCGGGCCATACACGTTGAGAAACTGGCGCAACAACTGACCGGCGCCGAAGCGGCGGTGGTGGTAAACAATAACGCGGCGGCGGTGATGCTGGCCCTCACCTCCCTTGCCAAGGGACGTGAGGTGATCGTCTCCCGGGGCGAACTGGTCGAGATAGGGGGCTCGTTCCGCATTCCCGAGGTGATGGAGCAGAGCGGAGCGATCCTGCGGGAGGTAGGCGCCACCAACAAGACCCATCTCCGGGACTACAGATCGGCATTGACCCCTGACACGGCCCTCCTCCTCAAGGTCCATACCAGCAATTTCGCCATGGTCGGTTTTACGGCTGAGGTTAGCGTGGAGGATATGGCCGCCCTGGGCCGGGAGTCGTCCATTCCGGTGATGGTGGACGCGGGGAGCGGCTGTTTCGTGGATCTGGCCGCGCGCGGAATCCCCGGCGAACGCACGATCCGTGATTACCTCGACGCGGGCGCTGACCTGGTGACCTTCAGCGGAGACAAGCTCCTGGGCGGCCCCCAGGCGGGGATAATCGTCGGCAAACGGGAATTCGTGGACCCCATGAAAAAACATCCGCTCCTGCGGGCGCTGCGCGTGGACAAGGTTACCCTCGCGGCCCTCGAAGGGACACTGCGCCTCTACCGCGACGAACGTCTGGCCCTCTCCAGCATACCCACCCTGCGGATGCTGACCATGAGCGACTCCGAGCTTGCCTCACGCGCCTCCACCATGGTAAGGCGCATGCGCAGGGCTCTCCCTTCCTCCGTGGCGACAAAGACGCTGCGCGGGACATCGCCCGTGGGCGGCGGCTCTTACCCCCTGCTGGAAATCCCCTCGACCCTCGTCTCCGTCTCTATCCCCGGACTCTCCCCCCGGCAGCTTGAAGAAAAGATGAGGACCGGCCATATCCCCGTTATCGGCAGGATAGCGCGCGAAGAATACCTGCTCGACCCTCGCACCCTCCTGGACGGCGATATCGCGGATATTATCGACGCCATCAGGACCATCGCGGAAACGCCCCGGTAATGAGGTACGATTACCCCGAAAACGGCAATTGGAGTTGTCCGAAGAGAACAACTCGGGCTTGATTCGTTGCTACTCCCCAAATCCCCTCACCCGGCCTTCAGCCACCCTCTCCCACAGGGGGAGAGAGGGTTCGTGTTTTCCCTCGCCCTCCGGGAGAGGGGCAGGGGTGAGGGGAAAAAACGCCGACTTTACCGCAAATGATGAATCAGGCGATTCGGCGCGGGGGCTTTTATCCAGATTTTCATAATGTTCTGAAGTTACATCGGCTGTAGCGAAAGGAACTTAGAGCAGCAGAAGAAGGGCATCCGGAGTGAACGAAGGATAACTCCAGCTGCCGAATCAAGGATTATTTCCTCCTGGGCAGACGCTTGTCCCCTACCCTGATGGTCACTTTTTCCTGATCGAAGTATTCCAGCAGCGGCATCATGAACTTGCGGGAAAGACCTGTTATCTCCCGGAATTCCGGCGGCGTGATCTCTCCCTTTTCCCTCAGATATCCCACGAGGCGCGCCCTGATCTCCGCCAGAGCTTCCGGCGCGTAGAAGACATCACTCTTGATCTTCACCACCCTGCCGGTCCGCGCCAGAAGGTTGATGTGATCCATCAGTTCCTTTTCCCCCCTGCCGAGACGCTGCCCCAGCTCCTTCAGGTTGGGGGGCTCCATGCCGGCATCCCGCAGCGCGGCCTCGATCTTTTCCAGCAGCTCCTCTCCCGAAGGTTCGCCTCCCGCCTTCCACCCCGGTTTTTTCACCAGGTCCCTGTCCACGATGGCCTTTTCTTCCTTCTCCAGGGACGCAAGGAGCGGACCGAAGAAGCGGAGGTCCGACCTCCTGGGGATGCGGGCCTTCAGCTCTTCCTTGCCGATCCCCTCCTTCAGGGGATTTTCCCGCAGATATGCGTCAAGGCCTTCGAGCAGCAGCGTCTTCAGGGCCTCGAACGACTCCTTGGCCAGCAGGATGCGCGGCTCGCGCACCATCTGCGACACCAGTCCCTTGGAAAGAAGGGCGGCAAGAGCGGCCTCGGTCCGTTTCGCCGAAATGCCGCCGCGGATGACGAGCTCATCCATGGTGATGCCGGTGAGCAGGCTTTCCCTGGTCAGGAGGAGTATCCTGTCCGCGTCCTCCCCCCCTTCCAGCGATTGCAGGAGCTCCAGCGCCTGGGCCGAACGGCGGCGGCGGCGCGGAGGCGCCGGGTCCAGCACCTGTCCGCCACCAACGGTAATCTCCGGGGAATAACTGCGCATGATGAACAGGTCTCCGGGCAGGAGCAGCACCGGTTTCTTGAGGCGCAACTGGACCAGGGTGGAATCCCCCGGCTTGAGGGTGTCCCGGTCCAGCAGGATCACCTGGGCGGACACCTCATAGGTGGCGGAATGAAGGCGGAGGGTGGCCCGGTGCTTCAGTTCACGGGGCGCGGAAGGGAGAAAACCCAGACGGGCATCCACGGCCCGGGTGGATCGGAACGCCCCGCGGGGCGCCACCACGTCGCCGCGCGCGATATCGGTATATTCCACCCCCTGGAGATTGACCGCCACCCGCTGCCCGGCTGAACCCAGGTCCGCTTTCCGGCCGTGGGTCTGGACGCTGCGCACCCGCGTCTCAATGCCGGAAGGGAGAAGCTCCACCTCGTCGCCGGTGCGGATCTCCCCGGAAAGGAGAGTGCCGGTCACCACCGTGCCGAAGCCGGCCACGGTGAACACCCGGTCCACGGGAAGCCGGAACGGACCGCCCGTGGATTTTTCCTCCACCTCGACCGCCAGCGCGGCCAGCCCGGCCTTGATATCCTCCAGTCCCTCGCCGGTCCTGGAAGAGACAGGGATAACCGGCGCGCCCTCGAGAAAGCTGCCCATGAGGTACTCACGCACCTCTTCGGCGACCATGTCCAGCCATTCCGCTTCCACCATGTCGCTCTTGGTAAGGGCCACCAGGCCCTTCTTCACTCCGAGCAACTGGCATATCTCCAGGTGCTCCCGCGTCTGGGGCATAACCCCCTCATCAGCGGCAATCACCAGCATCACCAGGTCCATGCCGCCAACGCCGGCAACCATGGTGCGGACGAATTTTTCATGGCCGGGCACGTCCACGATGCCGAAGCGGATATCGCCCGGCAGGTCCATGTGGGCGAATCCCAGTTCGATGGTGATGCCCCGCTCCTTTTCTTCCTTGAGGCGATCGGTGTCGATGCCCGTAAGCGCCCTGACGAGGGATGTCTTGCCGTGGTCGATGTGGCCGGCGGTTCCGAGAATAAGGTGTTTCATGGGATGTCCTTTTGACCTTTATTTCAATGGTGGGCGCATATGTAAATGCCGATTCGGCGCAAGTCGCATGCGGACGTATTGTACCCATGGCGGCAATGATAGCCAACAAAAAAGAGCCCGTTTCTTCTTTAGCCATCTCCGGCAATCTGAATACGGGAAGACGCTGATTGGCTTTGCAATTATATATTGCATAGTGATAATATATTTCCATAAACACTTTCCGTATTCCAACCATCTCTTCCCGGATCAAACACCCACAAGGAAAGGATCGTGAAAGCATTTCATTTTTTCGGAATAATCTGCTGCGCCATTCTATCTCTCATCCCTCCGCTCCTTGTGAGCATAATTCTTGCGGCGCTAGTCCTTAATACGCACACCGGGGCGGCGACCGACTATACGTCCGGAATGCATCTCACTTCTCCGCCGCCTCCCATTGAACAGCCCCTGACTCTCAGGATCATCACCTATAATATTGCTGACGGATACCTTTTCACAAATAACCGGCCTGAGCGCATGCGCGCAATCGGCGCCCTACTGACGAAACTGGATCCCGACATCGTGGGAATACAGGAATCCTTTGTGGGGAAAGACCGGAAAATTCTGCTCGAAGCGCTGTCTGAATCACGCCTCCGGTATCACGCGGACTACCCTGCGGCAACAGTAGGTAACGGACTCTTGACGCTCAGCGCCTATCCAATTGTCGAAACCGTATTCCACCGCTTCGAAAATAACAATCCCTGGTACAAAATTCATCAGGGTGACTGGTGGGCGGGCAAGGGCATTGGACTGGCAAGGATCCGCCTTCCGTCCGGGGGCAGGATTGACTTTTACAACCTTCATGCGCAGGCCGAACGCAACGATGAAGCCAACAGCAAGGTGCGCTACCGGCAGATGGGCGAGCTGGTAACTTTTGTCAACGCCACGAGGACCATCACCTCCCCGGCATTCGTTCTAGGAGATTTCAATACGAGAATGGAACAACCCGACCTGCGGAGAGCAATGGAAGGCGCCCACCTGATCCCTGTTGTAACTATGGATTCGGGGATCGACGCAATCTTTGCCGCAAAGACACCAGGCTATTCAATCACAGCTGTCGAAACTTTACCCATAAGCGGTGAAACAACAGGGAGCAATCCCCCCATATTTCTGTCCCGGGCGCCGACACCGTCAGAACTCTTGCGGATGCTTTTCGGACCACGCGAGGTCACTCCCCTGAGCGATCACCTGGGTTTCATGAGTACAGTTATAATCTCACCCGCCACTGTCTCATACAATTGAGTTCAAAACTCGATGCAGCTTGGGGAAGAGCCGCGGTCCTGGTTTTTCATAGGCAAGACAAATCAATATTGCCGCATATCGAGTCATTCCACACTGTTACGGGAGCGCTAAACATGGAAAACAAAACAATCCGCAGAACGGAAGCAACGGTAGCAACCGTCTTTTTTGTTATCATCCTGATGACCATCAATCTTATGCTCCCCGCAAAGGCAACAGGTTCGATGCCGGTGGAAAAGACGCTTACCGGCTGCGTAATCAAGGGGCAATTCTACAGCATTACAATGGATTCTCGAACAAACAGGCCGGTTAAGGCATACCCGATCCGGATTGGGCAAGACCTCGACCTTGCCGCCTATGAGGGGAAAACCGTTTCCATGACCGGCGCCCTCCTGCCGGGTGATCGGTTTATTCTCGAGCGAGGCGCCAGGCCTGCAGTGATTTAAGGCGCCTGTGATAATGACAGCATCAGCGTTATACGCAAAGAGTTTGTCATGGAGTACAGGGTCTCCGCATATCAGGCCGCCAGGAAGAAGAATTTCGCTGAAGCGTTAATACTGGTGAACCGGGCCCTCGATTTGGATAAAACCCTCTGCGGGACCTACATTGATCGCGCCCACATCCATTATCTTAAAGGCGATTTCGCCTCTGGAGCGGCCGACATCAAGTCGGTCAGGGATGGTCGATGCGCCGACCGGCAGGATGTCAACTTCCTGATACTGGAAGAGATAGGGGCAACCCTTGAGAAAGCGGGAAAAATGACCGACGCCATCGAGATATATTCTATGGGGCTCGATTCCTGCCGGTCGGACATGTGCAGGGAGACGATGAACAGGGACATGAAACGGGCAATGGGGAAGTAACGAAACCGGGTCGCGATTAGGAACCGCAACAAAAGGACCGTCCGGGCTATATGGCTTAAGGCTGCGCATTTCTTCCGCCCCGGCACAGTTTCAGATTTGTGCGGGCGGCATTCAGAATCGGCCAGTAGGTGTCGGCGTCGGCCGGCGGATACTCCTCGCGGATCTGTTCGTCCGTCTTTGCGGCGTCGGCTTCGAAACCTTTCAGAAGAGAAAGACAGATATCATCACGCTTCATCCTGTGATAGGCGAGGGCGAGGTCGTTTTGTATCCAGCCCCTGTCCAGCCAGGTCATGGTCTTTGCACACTCCGTCAGCACAGGTTCCAGGAGGGCAACCGCTTCCGCATAGGCCTTCCTGTCATAGAGAACCTTGAAATCACGCCGGGATTTCCGTATCGCCCTGGGCAGGCAGGCCGGAGCGGGCTTGAAATATTCACCTTCAAAATAGGCGCGCATGCCGCAATAATAGTGACACGGTTCGTACGTCTCGGAACTGACCTTGATCGCGGCGCCCTTCGGGTCGAATCTGATGACGCACGCCTCGCCGGACTCGGTCAGGGTTGCGCTGCCATTCCTTATGACACCTTCCAGGCTGCACATGTGGGCGTTTCCACCCAGGGCGAATATGGTGAAGGAAAGCATGCCGTCCTTACCCTGCTTGATGGTCAGGTCACCCCACCCCCCTTCCGTTATATAGATTCCAGGATCGATAGCGCCCCCCTGCGCGCAGAGAGATTGTGGCGCCGCCAGAAAAATCAAGAACATCGACAAAAGCGGCAGTATCCGGCGCCAAAAGTTGAACGGCATTTTCATACGGCTTCCTTCCAGGAACATATCTCCTTTCCCTCCCATTATCTTCAATAGCCGGGGGAATTCAACCGGTTCACTTTTCACGAAGACCGGGCGGCACATTCAGCCGGAACCCGATTTCAGGAACAGCAGCCTCTGTCGGAACGACCGATACCGTGCTTGCGCAGCCAGCGGTGTATCATGCCCGAAGCGCAACCGACCCCCGCATCCACCCGGATTGCGTCGAAGGGACAATTTCTCATGCATGCCCCGCACTCCATGCAGGCATCCAGGTCCACGATGCGGGCAAGGCCTTTTTCCATACCGAATACCTGGTGAGGGCAGACCTCCACGCACCAGCCGCAGCCTTTGCATTTCTCCCTGTCCATCCTCAACGTAGCCACGTTCCGCAAGTACCTGAAACCCTTCATAACGTCTCCTTTGCCCGTTAACGGGGCAATCCGGCGAGGACAAGGAGTCCGCCGATAATCAAGGCGAACCCCATTGCCGGCAACGCGAACCTCATCTCCTTTCTCACCCCCGATGGCGAGGTGAAGGTGGTGCAACCGGTGAAATTGAGGGTGTAGAATGCGCTCACCGCCGGAAGGGCAAGAAAGGCGCCGCCAATCGCAGCGTAATTCATACCCTGGATACCGATGGCAAGGAAGTATGCCGCGGTCCAGACAATTCCCACCAGCGCCCCCTTGAAAGAAAAACTCCGGCCGGGAAGAAGGCCGAACAGGAGGGGTCCGACGACTATTCCGGACAGCGCGGCGCCGATAAAGGCGACCAGCGCCCGAAGCGCGGCGGCCGGCCCCAGGAAGAAAGCAACCGTCAGAAACAGAAGCCCGCCGGCAACGCCCAGAGGCTTCAGAGCCGTCACCAGCTCCACCGGCGTCAGCGCCAGCCGCTCCCGGAAAGTAAATGTCAGCTCCCGCATGGCCGGCGTTGTCACCATACCGTTGTCCAGGTATTCCGGCAGGTCGTTCGCCCGGATGGCCGCATAACGCACTTCGAAACCGGTCCGCTTTTTCACTTCATGGGCCGCAACGCCCGGCGCTCCCAGGATCGGTAGTATCAGGGTCGCCCGGCCGGCGAATGACTTCAGATTGGTCGCCTCAATCCTCGCTATCAGCTCTCCGGTACCGAAAGTCCCCTTTCCCGCCGCACACCAGACGTTGACTCCGAAGGTCTCGAGGACGAGGAGCCAGATGTTCCGTCCCGCCAGGGAGCGGCGCACGATGTCGTAACTCATCTTGTAATTGGCGGTCACGACCACCGGATCTCCGGGCGACGGCGCGCCGACGGCGTACAGGCCGGGAGGAACCAGATAACTCATGCGGCCAATCCCCCACCGGGCCTTCCATGCGCCGCAACGATCCGAAAAGGCGAGTTCCGGAGATATTCGCGCAACCCTGCCGGATTCCGTAACCAGCCATCCAAGAAAGCCCGGAACCGATTCATCCACTACTCCGCCGCCGGCGGAGGTTTCCGGTCCTCAACAGGGTGGTTTTTCCATGCCTTGCGCCGGAGAATCACAACCATTGGATGATTCCACCTTCTTCTTTTCAGCAAGGATGTTTCCGGTTTCCATTTCACAAGATTCCATTTCAGGGCCTTCCGTTTATGCGCCTGGGCAACAGCTATCGTGCAAGAGCATAAATCAATTGATCGCAATTGGCAATTTGATTGACAGCTTCTGTCCCACCCCGGAAATCACGCGAAGGCGTACTCTTGAAGCATGAAATCACCATGAAATACTGTATGAAAATATTGACTTGACGAATGCGGTAAACAGCATTATATGATTATGCAATCATATAATATCGGAACAGGGGTGACATGAACGACAGAGACGTACTACTTGCGGACATCCTGAAGGCCATGGCTCAACCGACCCGTCTGAAGATCATCGAATTCCTGCGGGACGGGGAGCGATGCGTCTGCGAGATATTCCCGGCCATTGACGAAGAGCAGTCCAACACATCCCGCCACCTGAACCTTATGATGAACCTCGGGATACTCAGGCGCCGCAAGGAAGGCGTAAAGATCTTTTACGCCCTGAAGTACCCGGAGGTCCTGGAGATACTGGGCCTGGCATCATCGATCCTGAAGAAGGAGATAAACGGCAAGAGCGACCTGCTCCGGGCTGTGTAAACGGAAGCCTTCGCGCGATATGCGCCAATGATACTGGGGTCTGCTGTGGAAAAAAAGATATTCTCCCCGCCAGGACTCCATAACAAACGACCGAAAAGGAGAAAGAGGATGAAGATCGAGATTCTGGGAACCGGATGCGCGAAATGCAAGAAGCTGTATGAAAACACCCTGGAAGCGGTGAAACTGAGCGGCAGGCAAGCCGAGGTGGGAAAGGTTGAAGACATCAGGAAAATCAGTGAATACGGAGTCATGGCCACCCCCGCCATCGTAGTGGACGGCGAGGTAAAGGCATCGGGCAAGCTCCTTTCACCTGACGATATCATGAAGCTTCTGTAAGGTCGAGCCAGCGCCATGAATGCTTCAATTGTAAAGAAGCCGGCGGGAAGCGCCGGAATTCTCTTCCGCGCGCTTCTGTTGCTCCTTGTTATTACGGCTCTCCCGGCGCCCCTTCCCGCCCTTGCGGACAGCGCGTCGCGGGCGGACAACCCGGCCTTGTTCTTCTTCTGGGGGATCGGCTGCCCCCACTGTGAGGATGCCAAGCCGTTTGTTGAATACCTTGGACAAAGCTATCCCGGAATACGGATCCACTCCCTGGAGGTTGTTAAAAACAAGAATAACCTGAATCTGATGGAAAGAATGGTTCGGGAAAGGGGCGCGGAATCCAGCGGCGTGCCGGTATTCATCATTGGAAAGAGCGTTTTCTCTGGATTCAATCACACCATGACACGCGGGATCGAAGAAGCCGTTTCGGAAGAGATCGCCCGCAAAAAGCCCGGCGGCGAGCCTTCCGCCCGGCCTCCGGCACGAAAAGAAGCGGATACCATCTCCCTTCCCTTTATCGGGAAAAGGGACGCCGCCTCTTTTTCCCTCCCGGTCTTTACCGTTGCGGTCGCGGCCCTGGACAGCTTCAATCCCTGCGCCTTCTTCGTCCTCCTCACCCTTTTGAGCCTGCTCGTCCATGCGCATTCACGCAGGCGAATGCTGCTCATAGGGGGGGTGTTCGTCTCCGTTTCCGGCATTCTCTACTTTTTCTTCATGGCCGCCTGGATGAACCTCTTTTTCGTTGTCGGGCACCTCTCCGTGGTAACCAGGGTCGCGGGAATAACGGCCCTCGCCATAGCAATCATCAACATCAAGGACTATTTCCTGTTCAGAAAGGGCATATCCCTTAACATCCCGGAGAAATCAAAACCGAAGCTGTTCGAACGCATGCGGGGACTCATGCGCGCGGAATCCCTCCCCTCGGCGCTCACCGGCACAATCATCCTGGCAGTCGCGGCAAACAGCTACGAACTGTTATGCACCGCCGGTTTTCCCATGGTGTATACCCGTTTTCTCACCATGCATTCCCTGTCGACAGCCGGTTACTATGCCTATATTGCCTTCTACAATCTTGTCTACGTCATCCCCCTGGCCATCATTGTTTCCTTCTTCGTCATTACCATGGGGAGCCGCAAGCTCAGCGAATGGCAGGGACGCGTCATGAAGCTCGTATCCGGGATGATGATGTGCGGTCTTGCCTTCGTTCTCCTCCTGAAACCGGAACTGCTGCAGGATGTCAAGGCCTCGGTCCTTCTCTTCCTGGGGGTCCTCATCACCTCTGCCCTTATCGTCCTGGTGACGCGAAAAAGGCTTCAGTCCCGTCGGGCGCCATAAACCGCACTTAAACGCCACAAGCCATTTGCGAGTTACGACGAAACGGCCTCAGGGGTTCCGGAACGCGCCAGTAAGCAGTTTTTCAGAAACCGCCTGGACGAACGGGCGCACATCAAGCAAAAAGAGAGGAACCGGAGTGAAAAAGATATTATTGGCATCATTGGCTCTCATTCTATTCGTAACCTCGGCCTTCGCCAACGACAGGGGATCCGAGCCGATCATCCGGCAGGCGCTTGCTTCGGGCAGGCCTACCCTTGTCGATTTCGGCGCCGCCTTCTGCGTCCCCTGCAAGCGGATGAAACCGATACTGGATGCGCTGAAAACGGAATACTCAGGCAGGGCAAACGTTATCTTCGTGGACATCAAGCAGGAACGTGATATGGCTTCCCGGTACCGCATAATGCTCATGCCGACCCAGGTCTTCTATGATGCCGGGGGAAAAGAGATGAAAAGACACATGGGGTTCATGGACAAACCGGAAATCATAGCGGAATTCAAGGCCCTGGGCGTAAAATGAGCTTCCTGGACAATATCGAGCACATCATCGCGGCATACCCTATCATCGCCTTCGGCGCGGTGTTTCTGGCCGGGATTATTTCATCCGCCTCCCCCTGCGTCCTGGCCACAATCCCCCTGGTGGTCGGGTACGTGGGCGGGTATGCGGACGGAGACCGGAGAAAGGCCTTTCTCTATTCCGTCGCCTTTATCCTGGGACTTTCCCTTACCTTCACCGCATTCGGCGCGGCCGCGGGCATGCTCGGCGTCATGTTCGGGATGATCGGCGGCTGGTGGTACGCGGCCCTGGGCGTGGTCGCGGTGGCCATGGGGCTTCAGATGCTGGGCTTGTATCAGCTTCGCCTTCCCTTTCATGTGGAGGTGAAGCCGAAGCGGAAGGGGATTTTCGGGGCCTTCCTGCTGGGCCTGTTTTTCGGCGTCGTGTCCTCGCCATGCGCCACGCCGGTACTGGTGGTGATCCTTACCCTGGTGGCCAGCAAGGGCGAGGTAGCCTACGGCACGGCGCTCCTCTTCGTGTACGCCGTCGGCCACTGCATGCTCATGCTGCTGGCCGGGACCTTTACCGGCTTTGTCGAGGCATTTGTCAAGGCAAAGGGCGTGAGGAACTTTTCCGAATGGTCGAAGCGGATCGGCGGCGCAATCATATCTCTGGTGGGGGTGTATCTGCTGTATCAGGCGTTCTGAGTCTGCTGTCCGGGAATGGCGTGGGGATTTTCAGAAAGTTACATCATGATTGGAATCCGACAAGCATGAACTGAGTTTCCAGGTTGGCGGGGAAGAAAATGGATGTGAAAGGACAACAGTATGAACTGGAAGGATGAGTGGAAACCACTCACACTGATTATTGCGGTGTTTCTCGCCTGCTACTACCTGCCCGTGGGTACGGGACGCTTCGACAATGCAATTCTGGAAGCATTTCATCTGGTCAAGTGGTACGCGCAGGAGCATGTGATCCTGTGTCTGGTGCCGGCCTTTTTCATTGCAGGCGCCATTGGCGTGTTTGTCAGCCAGGCATCGGTGATGAAGTACCTGGGACCCAGGGCCAACAAGGTGCTGGCCTATGGTGTGGCGTCGGTATCCGGCACCATCCTGGCGGTCTGCTCCTGCACCGTGCTGCCGTTGTTTGCCGGCATCTATTTCCGCGGCGCCGGCTTGGGTCCTGCGTCGGCCTTTCTCTATTCGGGACCGGCGATCAATGTCCTGGCCATCGTTCTCACTGCGCGGGTGCTCGGTCCGGAACTGGGCATAGCCCGGGCCGTGGGCGCGGTTGTTTTCAGTGTCGTCATCGGCGTGTTGATGCACCTTATCTTTATCAAGGAAGAGCGGGAAAAAGCGGAAGCCCAGGTGGTCCTGCCCGAGGACGGGGTGAGTCGGCCTCTGTGGCAGAACGCGCTCTACTTCGCTTCCATGGTCGGCATCCTGGTGTTCGCCAACTGGGGAAAACCGGCAGAGCCGACCGGCGTCTGGGCAGCCCTCTATCAGAACAAGTGGATTCTCACTTCGCTCTCGGCGCTTGCCCTGAGTATCATGATGGTGGCGTGGTTCGGCGTGAAGGCCTGGAAGGTGGTTTCGTCGGTGATAGTGGTTGCCGTTCTGGCGTTCATTTTTCCCGGGCAACCGATGGTCCCCTTCATTGTCGGCGTAATAGCCCTCTCGCTCATCACTACCACCGGCACGGAGGAAACCTCCGAATGGTTTTCTTCCACCTGGGATTTCGCGAAAAAGATTCTCCCTCTGCTGCTGTTCGGCGTGCTGATTGCCGGAGCGCTTCTGGGACGGGTCGGGTACGAGGGAATCATCCCCTCGGAATGGGTGGCTCGTGCGGTGGGCGGCAACTCCCTGTGGGCCAATTTCTTCGCATCGTTCGCCGGGGCTTTCATGTACTTCGCAACCCTGACCGAGGTGCCGATCCTGCAGGGTCTGATTGGTTCGGGTATGGGCAAGGGGCCGGCCCTGGCTCTGCTGCTGGCCGGACCGGCCCTGTCGCTCCCCAACATGCTGGTGATCCGCAGCATCATGGGGACCAGGAAGACGGTGGTGTTCGTATCGCTCGTCATTATCATGGCGACCATAACCGGTATGATATTCGGCGCCTTTTTCGGATAATGGGAATCGCTACCCTTTCAATCACAGGTATCGGCGCCATGCTCAAGATCGTAGGGAAAGCCCTGTGCATATTCGTCCTGATACAAATTTTCCTTCTTCATCATGCTGAAGCGGGAGTGATTGGCATAACAAACAAAGAATTGTCGGCTTTGCTCGAACAAGGAGTACCTGTCATAGACATCCGCACTGAAAGGGAATGGCGGGAAACCGGCGTTATACCGGGCAGCCATCTGCTGACCCTGTTCGACGAAAGGAGGCGGATGCTGGATCCCGGGGTCTGGCTGGAAAAGGTCCGGGCACGGGTTCCAATGGACAGACCGGTTATCCTTGTCTGCCGCGTCGGCAACCGCACCGTTCCGGCAACGAGATTTCTGGCAACATCAGGATACAAAACTGTGTACAACGTAACCGACGGTTTAGTGCCATGGATCAAGGCCGGCAAGCCGATAGTGAAGTATCCCGGCTCCTTGTCGGGGTCAATCTGAGAGGAGTGGCGCATGCAAGGTAAACGCATTGTAAGCATATAAAGCGTTGACCAGTTTCGAGAAGTGGGCCAGGAGGGTCACTGGATCTATTTTTATTGCTATCGGCATCTACTACAGTCTAACCAACATTTTCGGGCTTTCTTTCTGATTTCCCATCCCCGGGATGGAGTATCTCCACCCACAGCAGTCCTCGTTGTTTTGTGTTATCCGTGTATCCGTATATACTATGAGGTAGAAGAATTCTGTAAGCGGATAGAAACCGTTTGCCAAGGAGGTTGTCATGGGAAAAAGAGGATTTGTGCTGTGCGTCTGCCAGGGAACTTGCCCCAGTTTCACCAAGATGGATATTTTCGGCGTACTATCCGATGTGCGGCGGGAGAAGCTCTTTGATTACGTCTGCCTCCATCCGCAGTTGTGTGTCGGTGACGGTGACGAGTTTATCAAGGTGTTGCTTTCCGGCGGGGAGACGGAAAAACTCTATGTGGCGGGATGCGACCCCAGAATGCAGGAAAAAATGTTTCGTGACGCCTTCGAAGCCGCGGGTTTCGACAAGGAAAAGCACGTGGCGCTGGATATTCGCAACAAGACCACGGAAGAGGCTGTCGCAGCCATCAAGAAAATGGCGGTTGGAAACCCGTAAAGCGAGGGCTCATGAAAGAGTGGCGGGGAATACCCAGAGAAGAGATCCCATGGTTTCCAACCATCGAAGGGGAGAAGTGTGTCGGTTGCAGATCCTGCGTGGAGTTCTGCCCCAATGATGTGCTGGCTTTCGATGAAGTCGCGGGGAAAGCTCGGGTCAAGAATCCGTACAACTGCGTGGTTGAGTGCAAGACCTGCGCAAAGTTTTGTCCCGCAGATGCGATATCGTTTCCGGGCGAAAAGGAATTCTCCACGTTCATCAGGAAAAAACTCGCGGGAGTGGAAACGGCATGAAATCCTGATTCGGGACTGCCTTACGAAAAGGTGAAAAACAGGGAGGTGATTGGCGTGAAACGGAGAATATGCCGTAATTGCGGTCAGGAAATGAAGAAAGAGCTTACACCGGAAAAGGTGAGGTTTTTCTGCATGCAGTGCGATGGGTATACCCCGTTCGACGAGCTCGACATGGAACCCTTCTGTCCCGAATGCCACAAAAAGCTGCAATTCTGCGCCAAATGCAGTTCCGCATTCTTCTGCGACACGTGTAATGCCATTATTTCCAGAAAAAAGATTGTCTGGAAGGAGAAATGATCAGGTTGTTCTTCCACCGGGAAAAGGGACACATCGAAACCCGGAATTTGGACTTGCATTAAGCCGGATATACGGATATATTCAAGGCATGAAAAACACCGCTCGCATGTTCAAGGCCCTTTCCGATGAAACCCGCCTTCGCATTCTCTGCCTGCTGCTGGAGGGAGAGTTGTGCGTCTGCGACTTGATGGCGGTGCTCCAGCTTCCCCAATCCACTGTTTCGCGGCACCTGGCCTACCTGAAGAACTCCGGATGGGTGGATGACCGCAGGTGCGGGGTGTGGATGTACTATTCCATCACGGGCAACGGCGGCCAATTACGGAATGGGTTGCTCGAAAGCCTGCGCAATGCCGTGCCCGGCCTCGAAGTCGCCGCCTCGGATCGCGGGCGCCTGAACGAGATGGGACAAAACAGCAGGTGCGCATGAGTATGCGGATAAATGGCTGAAGACGTAAGGGAAACCGATATATTTTTTGCCACATTAACCCGCTTATACGGATATCCCGAAGGAGAGATTATGCCTAAAAAGAGAGCTCTTTTTCTCTGCACCGCCAACTCCTGCCGCTCGCAGATGGCGGAAGGGATTGCCGGCCATTTCCTGGGAGACCTGCTGGAGGCGTTTTCCGCGGGTACCGAGGCATCCTTTGTCAACCCGCGGGCCATCGAGGTGATGCGGGAAATCGGTGTCGATATCTCCGGGCAGCGCTCCAAGAACTTGGACGAATTTTCGGGCCGGTCCTTCGACTACGTGATTACCCTGTGCGGGGACGCCAATGAAAAATGTCCCCTCTTCTTCGGTGGAGTGCCAAGGACCCACATGGGTTTCCCGGATCCAGCCGGGGCGAGGGGTACGGAAGAAGAGATCATGGCGGAGTTCAGAAAGGTCAGGGATGACATGAAGGACAGACTGACGGATTTCTTCAGGAAACAGTTGAAACAGGTTCCCGTGTAAGAATCAAATCCGTATCGCAAGGAGGAGAGAGTCATGGTACAGGGACTTACCAAAAGGCTTTCGTTTCTCGACCGTTATCTCACCGTATGGATCTTCGCGGCCATGTTTCTCGGCCTGGCGCTGGGATACTTTGTGCCGGCGTCAAAAACCCTCATCAACAAGTTTCAGGTGGGAACGACCAATATCCCCATCGCCATCGGCCTGATCCTGATGATGTATCCTCCCCTGGCCAAGGTCAAGTACGAGGAGATGCCCGAAGTGTTCAAGAACAAGAAGGTGCTCCTCCTTTCCCTGGCTCAGAACTGGCTGGTGGGACCGATCCTCATGTTCGCCCTGGCCCTGATTTTCCTGCGCGACTACCCCGAGTACATGGTCGGCCTCATCATGATGGGAATGGCGCGCTGCATCGCCATGGTCATCGTCTGGAACGACCTTGCCTGCGGCGACCGTGAGTATGCCGCCGGCCTGGTTGCGTTCAACTCAATCTTCCAGGTGCTGTTCTTCTCGGTCTACTGCTATGTTTTTGTTACGGTTCTGCCGCCGCTGTTCGGCATCAAGGGGGCTGTGGTGAACATCACCATGGGCGAGATCGCCAAGAGCGTCTTCATCTACCTCGGCATACCGTTCCTTGCCGGAATGATAACCCACTTCAGCCTCACGCGCATCAAGGGCAAGGAATGGTTCGAAAAGTCTTTCGCCCCCGTCATCAGCCCACTTACCCTGATCTTCCTCCTGTTCACCATCTTGGTCATGTTCGCCACCCAGGGAGACAAGATCCTGAGCAGGCCCTTTGACGTGGTCGTGATTGCAATCCCGCTTCTCATCTACTTTGTGGTCATGTTCGTTGTATCCTTCTTCATGAGCAAGAAGCTGGGCACCAACTACGAGAAGAGCGCCACCTTGTCGTTCACGGCGGCCAGCAACAACTTCGAGCTTGCCATTGCCGTTGCCATCTCCGTGTTCGGCCTCAACTCCGGCCAGGCATTCGCCTCGGTCATCGGCCCGCTGGTGGAGGTGCCGGTCCTCATCAGCCTGGTCAATCTGGCATTCTATTTTCAGAAAAAATATTTTCCCAAGCCCCTTATTATGCCTAAAAGATGCGATGTACCGTAAATTCCATACCCGCAAAGGAGCCATAGAAACCGAACAATGAACGGCGCCGAACTGAAAAAAATCGAAAACTTTTCCGAATCCGAACAGCTTCCCTCCGTCAGGAGCTATCCGTCGCGCCTCTTTGTGGAGACGACCACCCGCTGCAACATGAAATGCCACATGTGCGTCAAACAGAGCATGGGCAGCGGACTGGTGGAGGGCGACCTTTCCTTCGAGACATTCGAGGCCATTGAACCGGCCCTTCCCCGGACTGAGGCGCTGCTCCTCAACGGCATCGGCGAGCCCCTTCTACATAGAAACCTGGAGTCTTTCATATCCAGGGCAAAGGAATTGATGCCCGCCGGAAGCTGGGTGGGCTTCCAGTCCAATGGACTTCTTCTCGACAAAACCCGCGCGTCATCCCTGGTCAGCGCGGGCCTGGACCGGATATGTCTTTCCCTTGACGCCATCTGTCCGGAAACATTCAGGAAAATCAGGGATGGGGGCGAGGTGAAAGACCTGGAACAGGCATTCACCGCACTCAAAACCGCCCGGAAATGGCATCCTGAAAGCAACCTTCAGGTGGGTGTCGAGTTCGTCGTCATGCGCGACAATATCCACCAGCTTCCCGACGTATTAAGGTGGGCCGCTGCGGCGGGTGTTTCCTTCGCTATTGTCTCTCATCTTCTCCCCTATGGCAGGGAACACGTCTCCCAGATTGCTTATGATTACAATACGCGGGAGGCCGTGGAACTATATGAGAAATGGCTCGGGAAGGCTAAGAAACGGGGAATCGACATCAGCGGATTCTTCCACACCTATCACTGCAAGTTTCTGAGGACCGCGGAAGAGCAGCGCATGGTTGATTTTGTTCTGGAGATGCTGGCTGAAGCAAGGGCGAGAGACATCTTCCTGCACCTGGAGAACATCATGAAGAGAGATGTGGCCATGGCCGGCCAACTGGCCGAAACCTTCCAGAAGGCCAGGGAGGTCGCCGTGGAGACGGGACTTGATCTCCGCCTTCCCGAAACCTCTCCCAGAAATGAGAGAAAGTGCGACTTCATAGACAATGGGGGGATGTTCATCTCCTGGGACGGGGATGTCCATCCCTGCTACTTTCTCTGGCACACATTCCAGTGTCACTTCTCCGGCCGCAAGAAATATGTGAACAGGAAGATATTCGGAAATATCAACGACAAAGGTATCCTGGATATATGGAACGATCCCATGTATCGGGAGTTCAGGGAGGAGGTCACAAAGCACGAGTATCCATTCTGCTCCAACTGCAACCTGCTTCCCTGCGAATACATATATTGCGAGGAGTTCGAGCAGGACTGCTACGCCAACACCGTCCCCTGCGGTGACTGTTTCTGGTGCATGGGGCTATTTCAGTGCCTGTCGTAAAGAGTGTCCAAAAAATCCCCCCCCGCCATTGGCGTGAGGGGGGGGTATTTTTTCAGGTTCATCCACGAAATACCTGGGGAGCATGGCCTATCATGCGAACCGCCGGCCGCCTTGAGAACAGGCGCCACCTTGATTGCAAAAGCGTATTATTCCGCAAGCTTTCTGACTACGTCTTCAGGGAATCCCATGCTGAATAATTCCTCAGGTCCTATACCGGTTCCGGCGACAGCTACCTTCCAGTTACCTTTAGACTTGACAAGGTACGCCTCACCCCCGTCAATATTGTTCGAAAATCTCGCAAAGGCGTAATTGCCGACAATTTTCGGGCAGAACACCTGATCCACCAAGATATAATCGGTCTTTTTCAGGACTGAGATGATTTTCTTATAGTCCGAAGGATTTGCATTACATTTTGCTTCCCCGGCTAGAGCGCTGCTACAGAAAATCAAAACCAAGGCGCCGATGAAAACTCCCTTGATTATCATGCCCCCTATCCTTTCCGCGGTCACGGGCAAAGACGCAAAGGAATTCCAACAGAAGCGGAACAAGCTGATATCACCAGCAAGGTGAATGGTCCTATTTGGCAAGTTCCTGATTTTCCTTCGCGCCTTTGCGTGAGATCGCCTTTTTCAGGTTGGTTAACAAATCAGGGATTACCCTTCTTCTCCCATCGTGCGGAAAGACGCTAGGAACAGTCAAACGGCCCGTAATGGACAGACTTGTCGCCAGTTACGACAAAATGCCTGCCGAAACGGGTTTCCTCCACCATCGCCCCCGAGTTACCGCATACCAGCATCGGTTTGTCCTTGATGAACAGGTGATGGTCATCGAGGGGGAAGGCATCGGGGAAACCGGGCATAGTCCCTTTATAGACGGCAACCTGACCATAGTCTTCGCAGATATCTTCCAGGGGCAGCTTGAAGGTCCTGACGACCCGATAGGTGAAACCGGCCAGACCGACCTTTTCCGCGGCGCCAGGTTTGCGCAGGGGCACGGGCTGCCTGCTGATGTTGCGGTAGTCATTGCAGCCAATATCCCGAAGAAGCCTGCGGAAGTCCTCGCTGTACATGGCGCGCGCGAAACCGGCCCGAAGAACGCACGAATCATCGGCAAGCCGGGGAGGAAGCCGCCGGTCGGCGAGCACCGTTGTGAAACACAGCTCCCCGCCCGGTTTCAGGACCCGGAATATCTCGGAAAATATCGCACGCATGTCCGTGGAGATGTTGATAATCTCGTTGGTCACGACAACGTCGATGGAATTGTCCCCTATGCCGAGGGATCGCAGATCTTCGGGAAACCCCGTCATGAACCGTACATTTGGCTGTTCATAGCCGGATTTTTCCATCTGTCCGGGGATGAACTTCTCCGCGACCTTTATCATCTCCTCCCGCATGTCCACGCCAATGACCTTGCCTGTCGGCCCGGCCAGCCGCGCAGCGGCAAAAGCGGTCAGCCCGTTGCCGCACCCCAGGTCGAGAACCACGCGCCCTTCCAGGTCCGGGGGCAGCGGAGAGCAGCTGCCGTGAGGCGCATCCAGCAACTCGGGAGGCATCTCCCGCAAGACATCGCCCATGCCCGGATGAAGTTGTTCAGCAACGCAACCGCAGCCGGATCTGATACGTTCCGCGAAAACCTCTTCATAGTAACTTTTCAGCTCATCGTTCACAGCATAACCCCCTTTATTGTTTTTATAATCATCAAGCAGATCCCGGAAACCGCGTCTCCAGCCCATCCGCCGCAATTAGATTCACTACAAAATTTTCCCTCTGATTACAACAAATCTTTCGCAAAGCCCTTCTCCTCTGGAGAAAAAGGCGGCGTGGAACAGTGTGACGGCCCTTCAATCAGAACGCCTTGGACCAGAGAACCATGAAGCTGTTTCCGGATGTGCCGTTGCGCAGAAACTTGTTGTCATAGGCGTATTCAAGGTAAAGCTGGGAATCATAGAAAAAACCGGTGGTGAGGCCGACGGAAAAGGCCTCGCCGTCGGCGGAGGTCAGCTTGAGACGAAGTTTGTCTGAGGTGGCGTAGTCCGGGCGGTTGGCGCCCCAGGCAAAGGTGGCCCGCAGGTGCAGGTACATGAAAAACAGGAGCTCGTACCGGTATTCCAGGGTGCCCACCACGTAGTCGGAAACCGGAAAATCGTTGAAGAGCGCCCCTGGATAGGGAAGCCGGTAGAGATCGTCGGTCTCGTTGGGAAACGGTCCTCCGCCGGCGCGGAAGGCCGAGAACCGGTCAAGCCTTCCCACCGGAGAGACCCCGCCGTGCAGGTAGCCTACCAGGCGGTGACGTTCCGACAGCCACGGAATCCCGCCTGCTCCGATCAGGTATCCGGACAGTTTCATGTATTCCCTGGTCTCGTCTTTATCGAAGACCAAGGCGCCGAAAGAGCTGTCGGACCATTTGTCGCGCCAGGTGTACTCCAGGTCCCCTCCGGTCGCCCATCCCTCGTGGGGAAGCTCCATGATGTTCCGGCGCAGCCCGTCATAGCGGGCCCGGAAACGGAGTCCGTTGAAAAAAGTGTCCGGCGGCAGATGCACATTCGGGCCGGTGTCGCTGGTCCGCTTGTTGTAGAAATACCCACCCTGGTAGAAGAGCTGCAGGCGCAGGTCGTTATCCGACTGGAACGGCTCAATCGGGATCCTGAGCCCCGCGCCCAGCCAACCGGCCACGGTCCCCCAGATCACGGAGCTGGACTTTATCTCCTCGCCGTCCTTGATCTCGGTATCGGCAAAAGGAACCGTGCTGTTTTCAAAATGGCCCAGAAGCTGAAACCTGCCGTAACTTTTCGCCGCGTCCACCTCGTTAACGAATACGCCCACAATGCTTCTGAGCCACCAGCTATCCCAGCGGTTACGCAGATACAGGGCCGCAATGGGAAGGCCGGTGTTTCCACCCAGGTCGGGGGTATAGAGGTTTGCGCCCAGCGTCAGAGCCATGATATTCTCGCGATCACGGACGCCGACACTGACGGGCCTGCCGAATACCGTGGTCTTGTATGCTTCTCCCGCAAGCGGAGTATGATACACGTCCTCAACAATTCGCCCATCGCCGGTTTCCTCCGGCGAGGCAAGGCAGGGACAGGGATGAAAGACAAGGAGTACGGATATCAGAACCGTGAAGCAGACAGGCAATGGCATGGAAATGCTGTTCAAGCTACCAATTGAATTTACTGAGCGACAAGCCATGATTCCCCCTTTCCGGAGCAAGCCGTGTATTATCAATTCCCTTCTAAAGACAGATAGTACACGATGGCCGGATGTCAAGAAGAGTCCGGGAACAAGGTTCCCCCATTCTGAGATTATAAACCGGATTGGATTTGTCATACAGTTGGCGGCCTGCTATTCTGACAGACACATCATGCGCCTGAACGCGCGCCATTTTTTCGCGGAGAGGACACTATGGGAATTACTATGAAAAGACTGGTATTTCTGATACTCATCTCGGCCTTTGTCGCCGGCTGCGCCAAGGTGGATGATTCCGCCACCGATGCCGGGCTGAGGTTGCTCAATCCCCTCGCGCCCGAAAACGATGAAAGCATCGAAGGCGCAATCTCCGACTTCAGGAAGAAATCATTTCTGAAGCTGGCCGGCCATTGCTGGCTTGACGCAAAGACGCCGGCGCACATCCTTCTCTTCAGCAAGCCGGGAGACGGCAGCCACGCGTCCGGCGCCGAAATAGGGGGTTTGTTCTCCGAATACGACAGCGCAAAAGGGAAATGGAAGATAAAGGCCCGGGCAACATCATTTTGCGAAGAAGGAGTCTGGGGAGAGGCGCCACAGCCCCGCTTCATAAGGCTTGGGCCAGACCGGTACGGCTTCATCATGGAATACGGCTCGACCGGACAGGGATACACGCAACAGGTTCTGGCCATGTACGGTGTTATCGACGGCAGGTTCGTAAAGGTGTTGACCCTGCCCACCCATGCGGACAACAGCGGAGCGGTGGAGGAAGACTCCGCTGTCTTCACCGCTGATGTGGGCCTCTACCAGACCGTGGATGACAAGAAAGACTTTTACGATCTCACGGCCAGGCTCGTCACGCACGGCGACTACCCCCTGACCCCGGACGACGAATTCGGCAGGATATTCGGAAAATCATCAGAAGCGAGGTTCACATTCAAAAACGGGGCTTATGTCGTGACGACCAATAAAGCAAAGAAAGGCATGTGAATTAAAATCCCATGGATATGGTTTGGCATGATAACGAATTCGTCCAAGGTGACATTTTCTATTACGATATCTGTCTTTTGCCATTCCTCCCGGACGATCTCGCCGAACGGGTTTACCTGCATCTCACCGTTCACCACTTCTCCGAACAGGCATTCCCGCTGAAAGGCGCAGATCGTCACGAAATACGCCCCGGTGCTGCAATAATCGTAATCCCGCAGACGTATGGAACGCCGATGGTGAATATACAGGGTTGTATCCCATGGCAAGGCCGGGATTGCATGGTATGAAGCCCGAAATGATATTTTCCACCCCAAATGACGAAGTGGTCCTTGGCCACGGCATCGGGGGTAGCGTAGGAGCACGACGCTATTCATCGACAAGCATCTGGTCCACAAGATCTTCCACTACCGCGTGGAACTGGAGGTCAAACCACTTCCTGAAGGTCCGGAGATCCCTTTTTGAGGGCCAGTCTTCCTCTTTTGTCCACCAGTCGGCAAGCTGGTCCTCGAAGATCAAGATGAAAAATTTCCTGAGAATCCTGTCTCTCTGAGCGTCGTCTTCAAATTCCGGAATCAGGTAGGCGGTGCGATCCTCGTTGATCTCTTCGAGAGACACATCAGTAGGATCCGGAAGCGAAAGCAGCCATTCCCTGAACGGCTCCTTTGCCGTTGCTATTACCAGACCTCTGTTGACCATATTTTATATCCTCCCCGACACATAAGGTATCAGTCCTCGCCGGAAAGCCTCTTCCTGGTGTTCGAGCGGGGCACGGCAAATGTCCCTATTGTCCCCACTATGCCCCCATCAGAATGAATTGCTCCCCTGTCCCCATTGTCCCTATTGTGTCCCTTTTTTCATATGTCTCATAAATGTCCCATAAGTAATAATCGCAGTTCAGCAACTCAGCATGTCTCATATGTCTCAAACCTGTCTCATTTCCTGCCAGCAAGAATGTAGTAGCTTCCCCGCTTTTCTCCCATGCGAACTAGAATGTCCTTCTGCACAAGATCATCAAGATCACGAGCAGCGGTTTTACGGGTGATGCTGGCAAGTTCCTGGAATTCTGAGTTAGAAATCCGTCCCGTTCCTTTGATATGAGACACCGCCTTCATCTGCCGCTCATTCAGGTTACACCCGGCCAGAACCTCCGGTGTCAGCCAGTCACGCCAGATGGTTGTGACGAAAAAACCCTCGCGCTGCTCAAACTGCGGCTCCGGCAGTCCGGCCTCCCGGCAGAGTTCGATTATGGTCTGGGTGCCGGAACCAACCCGCTCGATGTAACGGGCCAGATAGAGCGACTCAGCCAAAACTTTAAATCCCGACGAACCTGTGCAAACTCTTTCTGGACACTGCTGATGAAAATTCTCTTGCGGGTTGCTGTCATGTCGATTCTCTCAACATCATTTTGAAAATCAAAGCTGCTTTCGGCGCAGCCCAGACGTACTTCCTATCCAGGCTCTGCAGCAACCTCAGGTAGTCGCGCCGGCTTTCCCGTACCATGCTGGAAAGCAGGTTCACGAAGGGTTCGAAGTTGCAGATAGTACTCTCCCTTTGCGCGTTACAATACGCGATAATTTCGTTGAACAACCGTTTCATCGACAGTCCTATGCATCATCGAAATCTTCCACTCCCACATCCTCTGCGATCAGGCGCAGCTGCTCCAGGGCGCTCTCCAGGTCGGCGATGATGTCGCGGCAGATCACGCCCGGCTCGGGGAGGTTGTCCGAGTCCTCCAGGCTTTCGTCCTTCAGCCAGAAGATGTCCAGGCTGGCCTTGTCGCGGCTGACAATCTCTTCGTAGGTGTAAGCCCGCCAGCGGCCGGCGGGATTTTCCTCGGTCCAAGTGGGGGTGCGCTCGTGACGGTTGGCCGGGTTGTAGAGAGTGACAAACTCGTCCAGGTCCTTGCGTTGCAGTGGATTGGTCTTGAGAGTGAAGTGCATGTTGGTGCGCAGATCGTAGATCCAGAGCTTCTTTGTCCAAGGCGTTTCCGAGGCCGGTTTCTTGTCGAAGAAGATCACGTTCGCCTTGACTCCCTGGGCGTAGAACAGGCCGGTGGGGAGGCGCAGCAGGGTGTGTACGTCGCACT
>CAYMFO010000032.1:0-27772 GCA_964389825.1 uncultured Geobacter sp.
CAGGGGTCACAGAGATATAAAAGCGAAAAAATGAACTGCCAGACTCACCGTGGAGGTGACGAGCGTAATATCTTTGTTTTGGAGTAACTGCCTGAAAGCTCTACGAAAACCCTCCGCGCCCTCTGTGTCTCCGTGGTGATTGTTTTTTCAGGATTATCCGTCCGTGCGCCCCTCGGTTTCCACGGTAATTGTCACATCAACGGCGCCGCTTCCCCCTGACGGGAGCGGCGTCTTCCTCTTCGTTTCCCCCACCTCTCCCAGCAGGTCCAGGAATTTCCCCAGCCTTCCCCGTTCCACACGCACCCGGGCGACCCCTCCTCCGGCCCCGGCTTCCCATCGTACCGCCTCCCCTCCGCACAGGCCCGCAATCCTGCCGATCTCCCGGTAAGCATCACGAGCGCCATCAACCACAAGGAGCACGCGCATCTCTTCACGCAACGCCGGAGCAGCCGCTTTCGTCCGCATGGCGGGCGTGGCTTTCTCCTCTTTGCCCTGGTCTTCCGCTTCCCTGGGCAGGTCCACCCAGCGTCGTTCACGATACATGCGGGGTGAGGCATTTTCCTGTCCGGCCATGGGCGCGGGAGAGGGCGGAGGGGCGAAGCCTGGCGCCTGCCCGTCACGATCCTGCTTATCTGGAAGAACGGCGGCCGGTTCGTGACTGCTCGGCGGCGCCGGGGAGCGTCCTTTCGGGGAGAGGGGCGCCCCTGTTTCTTTCTCAGGGACCTTCGCCTCCAGAACCGGCCGGGACAGCTCCTTATCTCGTGAAGGAGGGGCCGGGGGCGTGGTCCGTGTCGCCGGCCCGTCCCTCATCTCCGCCACCGGTGGCACGGCAATCTTCATTTCCGGCGAGACGGTCCGGTACACCATGTAAACGGTGACCGAAAGAAATACCAGGGCGGCCGCCTGGAGAGGTATCCGCCGGCGAAGGGGTAAAAAACGTCGCCTCAAGCCCTTTTCCCGCGCGGACTCCTCCTGGATGCGCGCCATGACGCGCCTTGTCAGCCACGGAGGAGGCGTCTCCTCGCCCAGTTGCCGCATGTGTTCCACCGTCCGTCGCAGCTCACGCAGGGCGTCCCCGCACTCCGGGCAGGTCTTCAGGTGCTCTTCGATGAGAGACCTCTCGTCGGGGGTAACCTCCCCGTCCAGATATGCCGACAGCATTTCCCGTATCCCGGCATGGTCCATCATATATCTCCCAACACCCGTTTCAGGCATCCCCGGATTCCGTCCCGCGCCCGGGAAATCCGCGACTTGACCGTACCCTCGCCAAGACCGAGGATGGCGCCGATCTCGGCATAGGAATATTCCTGAACATCCCGCAGCACAAGCGCCTCCCGGAATCCGGGCGCCAGACCATTGATGCATCCCCGCACCCGCTCCCGGATCTCCTCCCGTTCCAGCATCTCCTGAACCGACGGGCCGTGGGACGGAGGATCGAAACAGCGGTTATCTTCACACCCCTGAAAGGGCTCATCCATGGAAAACGCTTCCATGGAAGAGCGTGTCCGGGTCTGCTGAAGCCGGTTGCGCGAAAGGTTTACGGCTATCCTGGTAAGCCACGTGGAAAAAAGGGAATCGCCCCGGAATGTCCCCAGGGCCCTCCATGCCGCCACAAAGGCGTCCTGGGTCACCTCCGCCGCATCGTCATAATCCCCGAGGATGCGGTAGACGAGGGTGAACATCCGTGCCTGATGTCTTTCCACCAGGGACTCGAAGGCCGGCTGATCACCCTTGCGGGCGGCGCTTACCAGAGGGGTGTCATCATCGACTATGTCCCCGCGTTGTTCCCTTATCATAGAAGACAGCCACCGGAAGGGTTTTGTTCCCTCATGCCCCAATCTCCCGGGCGCCAGCCCTTTTCTCTCCGTAATATTCACGGTAGGCCTCGTAATCCCTCAGGGAATAGAGGACAAATATGACCTTTTCAGGGCAATCGTGCGTCTCCAGGAAGCGCAAGGTCGTGTCCAGGGCAATCCGGCAGGCCTCCCGGACCGGATACCCGTATGCGCCGCAGCTGATGGCCGGGAAAGAGATGGTTTTTGCCCCGTTCTCCGCGGCAAGGTGAAGGCTGCTTGCGTAACAGGAGGACAGGAGACGTGGAGCATCAGAACCGTCAATATTGTATACCGGACCCACCGCATGGATCACGTGGCGAGCAGGGAGGTTGAAGGCGCCGGTAATCCTCGCCTCGCCTGCCGGGCACCAGCCTATTTTCCGGCATTCTTCCAGCAGGCCTGACCCGGCCGCCCAATGGATCATGCCGTCCACCCCTCCTCCGCCCAGGAGGGTGCTGTTGGCGGCGTTGACCACGGCATCCACCTCCACCTGGGTGATATCGCCCATCCTGATGACAATCCTTTCAAGGACATCCAACTTCACAAGATCCCCGTCCCGCGTTCTCAAGGCGCGCCACGCGCGCTATTGCCCGGCTGTTCCAATAGCGGTATTCTTGTCAGGAAAGGACCTTACACGCAAGAAAAATCTTGCGATGGTCTTTTGCCGATTAATTGTGGTAATGTGCTCATTATTCAAAATGAAGACGACTCAAGAGACTATAGCCTTTGAATCGAACACTTTCAGATTCCGGCAAGCCCGCCGCCTCCCCGAAGGACGGCAGCGGGACAAGTTGTGTGATTCCGTCATGGAAAAAGGGAAGAATCACCGGTGTCTCCACCAAGGCATAATACCATGGGCTTCATCTCCGGACGTCTCCGCATATTTTTCAGCGCAATCTTATTATTGATGATCCTGGCGGCGCCTGCCCCCACAAAAGAGCTTCCGTCCTCTGGACTGACCGGAAACGACCAGACCTCCGACCCGAAATCTCCCGCGACTCAATTTGCTACGGCGGGCACTGAGGTTCCGCGACAATCCGGCCGGGATTTCCCCCGCCCCACGCTGGGTATGGCGCTTGCCATGTTAATCGCCTCGGCTTTGCTGGCCGCGGCTATTGCTTACGCCCTGAACAGATCCCTTCGTCACCTGGTCAGACAGCGAACCGCGGAACTCAGGGCCGAACTGGAAGAACGGAAACGCATCGAACAGGAACTGACGAAAAGCGAGGAGAGGCTGAGCCGTTTTTTCGAGGCCGCCTTCGAAGGAATATTCTTCCACATAGATGGAACAATCGTAGATATTAATCCAGCCATAACCGAGATACTCGGCTACGCGCCCCAGGACGCCTACGGAAAAAGCATCATGGATTTCATTGTCCCGGAATCGAGACAATGGCTCGATGAAAGGATGCAAGCAGGCGATACCGGCCCATATGAAGTAACGGGAATCCAAGCAAACGGCTCGCTGATTCCCCTCGAAATCCGGGCCCGCTCCATTGACATAGGCGGTGTCCGCGCGCGGGTCGTCGGCTTCCATGACATCTCCCTGCGAAAGCAGGTGGAAGACGAGTTGCGCCGCTTCCAGGATGAGTTGCTTGCCAGGACCGAATCCCTGGAAGCAATCCGCTCCATTTCCGACAGGCTGTACCGTTCTCTCGACCTTCCCACCATCGCCCGCTGGGCCGTTACCTCGATGATGCTCCGCGCCGGCTCCCCTTCCGTGGCCATCTTTCTCCTGGATGAAAAGGGAGAGTATCTGGATATGCTGTTCTCTCAGGGTTTCAAAAAACCGCTGAACGATACAGCGAAACGGATCCCCGTCCGGGGGAGCCTCTCGGGCCTGGCCGTTGAAAAGCGGGGTGTTGCGGTCAGCGTGGATGTGGCCGGAGACGATCGTCTGGAGCCGACGGTACGTCAATCGCTCATGACCCACGGGTATAATTACGCCGTGTCAGTGCCCCTCCTTGCCGAAGAACGTGTCCTGGGGGTCTTGAACCTCCTCTATGGCGCATGCCCTTTGCTTTCGCCCATGGCGGAGCAGGAGTTGCTGATTATCGGCCGGACCATAGGACTCGCCGTCTCCCACGCCCTGAACGTGGACCATCTGCGCAACGAGATGGCCGTGCGGCGAAAGACCGAAGAGGCCCTGCAACGCCTGAACGCCGGCCTGGAACAAAGGGTCATCGAAAGGACCGCTGAACTGGAAAGGGCCAAGGAACGGGCCGAGGAGTCCGACCGGATGAAATCGGCATTCCTGGCCTCCATGTCCCATGAACTGCGCACTCCCCTGAATTCAATTATCGGCTTTACCGGGATCCTCAGGCAGGAGCTGGCGGGACCGTTGAACCCGGAGCAGAAAAAGCAGATGGATATGGTTCGCAACAGCTCCAGACACCTTCTGGCGCTGATAAACGACGTCCTTGATCTGACAAAAATCGAGGCCGGGCGACTGGCTCTGTCAAACCGCTCTTTCGATCTCCGCGCCTCCGTGGAAAAAGTGGTCCAGACCCTTCGTCCCCTTATGGACACCAAGGGTCTGGAGCTGTTTCTCGAAATGGAACCGGAATGTGTGACGGTTGTAAGCGATCAGCGCAGGGTGGAACAGGTTCTGCTGAACCTCCTGGGAAACGCGATAAAATTTACCGACAAGGGAAGAATCGGCGTCAGGTGTCGGCTGCGGGGGAATTTCGCCCATGTCTCCATCAGCGATACAGGAATCGGCATACCGGAGAAAGAGCTGAAAAACCTCTTCAGACCCTTTCTTCAGCTGGAGTCCGGCCTAGCGAGACGCTACGAGGGCACGGGCCTCGGCCTATCCATATGCAAGAGCCTGCTTGAGAATATGGGTGGCGAGATATGGGTGGAGAGCGCCGTCGGCAAAGGAAGCGCCTTCTCATTCTCGCTACCGGCCACGGGAGGAAGGGAATGAAAAGAGAGGCGTCGACCATGGTATCCGGCGGCGGCGGATATATACTTTAACTCCACCAGCCATCACATCTTCAGGTCCCGGACGGAAGATAATCCGGCAACAGCTCCTTTATGGGGGAAACGGCAATGACACGTATTCTCATCGTGGATGACGTCAATGAAAACCGATACCTGCTGGAATCGCTTCTGCGGGGCCATGATTTCGACGTCTCTTCCGCCAGTAACGGCGCGGAGGCTCTCGAGATCGCAGGACGGACCCCTCCAGACCTTATCGTATCGGATATACTGATGCCGGTAATGGACGGATACGCGCTTTGCCGCCAATGTAAATCCGATGCGCTGTTGAACCGAATCCCATTCATATTCTATACGGCCACATACACGGAACCGGAAGACGAGGAGTTCGCCTTGAGTCTCGGAGCTGATCGCTTCGTCATCAAGCCCCAGGAACCGGAAGAACTGGAGAGGATCATACGGGAGGTCCTGGCAAGCCCCCGTGATGAACCGCCAACCGCGGAAAAAAACCCTCCCGGAGAATCCGACTTCCTGACGGGATACAACAAGGCGCTTTTCCGAAAACTCGAGAAAAAGATGGCGGACATGGAGCGGCTCAACCAGACCGTATCGCGGGAAATTGCCGGAAGAAAGAAGCTTGAAGAGACGCTGCTCAGATATGAGCTCGGATTTCAGGTATTTCTCGACGCATCTCCCGTCGCCGTTGCATGGGCCGACATGCAGGGGAACATCATCTTCCTGAACAAAAGATTCGTGGAACTGTTCGAATATGAAACCGGAGACATCCCAAACATGAACGTATGGTTCACCCGCGCCTATCCCGACGTCATAACCCGCGCGTTGATGACAGGCGCATGGCGCGAGGCGAGGGACTACGCTTCGGCGGGATGCGCCCCACCCCGTCCAATCGAGGTCCAGGTGGCTTGCGGGAAGGGATCGCTCAGGCACGTCTCGGTTGTGGAAGCGCTTATCTCGGATATCCATGTTTCCATGTTCAGCGATCTGACCGCGCGCAAGGAACTGGAAACCCAGCTTATGCGTTCCCAGAAGATGGAATCCATCGGTCAGCTTACCGGCGGGGTAGCGCATGACTTCAACAACATCCTTTCGGCAATCATGGGATACGGGCACCTCCTGATGACAAAGCTGCCGGAGGAAGGCCCTTCCAGAGGATACGTGGAACAGATCCTCCGGGTCTCCGACCATGCCGCGAACCTCACCCGGGGACTGTTCGACTTCAGCAGGAAACAGATGGCCGAGCTTAAGCCGATAAAGCTGAATACCATCGTCAAAGGCGCTCAAAGTTTCCTGAGCCGTCTCATAAATGAAAACATCGACCTGAAGATATCCACCTGTCACGAAGAACTGGTGATTATGGCCGACCCCTGCCAGATGGAACAGATACTCATGAACCTCGTGGCCAATGCCAGGGACGCCATTCATGGAAGCGGCCTTATCACCATTGATACCGGAAGGTTCGAACCTGACGATGATTCCATGATGTCTCTCGAACTCGAGAAGAAAGGTCCCTATGCCCTGCTTGCCATCGGCGATACCGGTGAAGGCATGGACGAAGAGACGCTGGAGAAGATTTACGAACCTTTTTTCACTACCAAAGAGGTTGGCAAAGGGACCGGCCTCGGGCTGGCAATAGTCCACGGTATTGTCAAAAGGCATAACGGACGAATCCACGTGCGCAGCGAACCGGGCAAAGGGACCATATTCAGCATCTACTTCCCGATCCTGGATATTTCAGGCGTGGATGGAGAATTGAAGAGGAGTCCTGAGCTTGCCGGGGGCACGGAGACAATACTGCTGGCCGAGGACAACGAGGTGTCCCGGAAGGCGACGGCCCTGACCCTGCAAAGCATCGGCTATCGTGTCCTGGAAGCCGGCGACGGTGAAGAAGCCCTGGCGCTGCTTCAGCGGCACGGAAAAGATATATCGCTCCTCATAGTAGATGTAGTGATGCCGAAACAGAACGGGTGGGCGGTCCGCGAGGAAGCCGTCAAGGTTAATCCGGCTATGAAGTCGATTGTTATGAGCGGGTACCCGGAAGAGGTGGTCAACGCCGACATATCGGACATTGATAGTCTCGGGTATCTGAGCAAGCCGACGCCTCCGGCGATCCTTATCGCCAGGGTCAGGGAATTGCTGGATTCACCGGTGAAGTGAGAAACAAGGGATGGAACCGTCTACAGCCACCCCTTTTTCTTGAATATGTAGATGGGCAGTACCGCTGAAAGGACAATGAGCCCGAGCGCCAGCGGGTAGCCGAACCGCCATTGCAGTTCGGGAATTATCCTGAAGTTCATGCCGTAGATACTGGCAATCAGGGTAGGCGGAAGGAAGATTACCGACATCACGGTAAAGATCTTGATGACCTTGCTCTGTTCCATGCTCAGGTGGTTGAGAAAGAGGTTCTGCAGGTAGTCGAGGCGTTCAAAGTTGAAATTCGCCGAGGTGAGGAGCGAGTTCACGTCCTTCATCATCATGGAAAGCTCCCTTTTGTGGTTCTCCGGGATGATGGAGCTCTTCAGAAGGGACGAAATGACACGGTGCTTGTCGGTAAGGTTCTCGCGAAAGGTTATATTGATGTCTTCGTATGATGTTATATAATCCAGAAACTCGCTGGGCTTGTCGAAGGACTGGGGATCCCTCCTGCCGATGGTGACGATCTCCTTTGACAGATTTTCAATAAGGTCCGCGTCGATGTCCACCCGCATGGCGAGGATCCCTGAAAGGACATCGGCGCCGGTGTGAAAGGCGCGGGGAGTGAGTCGCAGCTTACGTGAAAATTCAGTGAAAATGCGCAGTTCACTGAACCGGATCGTGGTCAGGAACTGCCCCTTGAGAATGAACGATACCGTTTCGTTGCTGATGTTTCCTTCCTCTTTCACGAGAAAAGAGGTGTTTATCCATATGCCGTTCTCGTCTTCCCAGTATCGGGAACTGTATTCTATCTCTTCCGATTCCTGTCGGGTTGGAAGTTCAAGCTTCAGCGATCTTTCTACGGCAATGCTCTCTTCAGGAGTAGGGGATATCATGTCCAGCCAGACCAGGGTGGAGGTGTCCAGGGTTTCCAGATGATCCTGTTCAATAGTGAGCGCCTTGATAACATCTTCCGCGCGAAGGTATGCTTTGATCATGATTATTCCCGCCCGGGTTGAGTCTGTATAGCCGGCGGGCGAGGCCGCCCGCGGATCGTGCTGAGAGTAACCAAGGAGACGTAAAACGTCAAGATTAAAGAAAGACGAACCTCCCGCCACCGCACGAATTAATATCATTTTATTAATTATAATATGCGGGACATTGTTAACAACTCGCTAGAAATTTTTCTCAACCCGCTTAATCAACATTGGATACCGGCGCTGCCTTGCATAATCTTTTTTCTATAATAAACTGGAATCACAATGCGTTCCGCCTCAAGCCCGCCCGGGCGCCGGTATTTCACGAGGGCGTAGCTTCGCCTGGAAAGTGAAAGGAGAGATTCATGGCTTCATTAGAAGGAAAGAAGGCGCCGGATTTCGAACTCGATGGAAGTGACGGGAAAAAACATTCATTGCATGATTATTCCGGGCATACCGTCATCATCTACTTCTATCCGAAGGACAATACACCGGGATGCACGAAAGAGGCATGCGCCTTCCGTGACGTTCACCCGCAACTGCTGGAAACGGGCGCGGCGCTTCTGGGCGTAAGCAAGGACAGCCTCAAGTCCCACGACAAGTTCATCCGTGATTTCGGACTCCCTTTTGTGCTTCTTTCCGATCCCGACGCGGAAATGATGAAGGAGTATGGCGCCTTCGGCGAAAAGGTGATGTACGGAAAAAAAACCATGGGCACGATCCGTTCCACGGTGATCATCAATCCCGACGGGATGGTGCTGAAACACTGGCAATCCGTAAAAAAAGCCGAAAGCCATCCCGAAGAGGTAGTGGCCTGGCTCAGGGAACGCATGACATGAGCTCGCCTTCTTCCCCGGACCGCGCTTCATGACCATATTCCTCTGGAGTCTTTCATTACTCCTTGTAGCGGCCGGGATTGCCGGCGCCATACTACCCGCCCTGCCCGGCGTGCCGCTGGTGTTTTTCGGATTGGCGACAGCCGCCTGGATCGACGGGTTCCAGAGGGTGGGCTGGCCGACACTCGTCTTTCTCGCGCTCCTGACGGTCATGTCTCTTCTTCTGGATCTTCTGGTCTCCGCGAAAGGCGCCCAGCAATCAGGCGCGGGACGCGCGGCTGTGAACGGGGCATTGATTGGCGCCATAGCGGGATTGTTTTTCGGCCTTCCCGGCCTGATCCTTGGACCCTTCGCCGGCGCCTTTGCCGGAGAATATCTGGCGAAGAGGGATCTGCTCAAGGCGGGAAAAGCCGGTTTCGGCGCCTGGATAGGACTGCTGGGAGGCATCGTACTCAGGCTTTCACTGAGCCTGGCGATGGTGGCCATATTCGCGGCCGCCTACTTCATCGACTGAATGCGCCGGCCGCGCAAGGGGATCAAGGAACGAAAACCATGGGGCGCGCAATATATTCTGGCTACCTGGAGACGGATAATGATATAGTAGCGCATCCGTGAGAATTAGCGCATAGTCCGGCAGGGCACTTTACCAACAAGGAGGAAGTGTTATGACTGAGAATGTGAATGCAGCAGACAGGCATGGCCACACGCCGCTCATCAACGCGGCAAAGGAAGGAAAGGTCGAACTGGTCGGCGACCTCATTCATCGAGGCGCAGAAGTGGATGCACGGAGTATCAAGGGCAAGACGGCGCTTCATTACGCGGCGGCGAACGGTCAGGCGGAGGTTATCAAGACACTTCTGGAAGGCGGGGCAACGGTGGATGTGCGGGATCGCGACGCTCACACACCACTGATGCTGGCTGCCAATTACGGTTGCAACGACTGTATCGGATATCTGATAGATTACGGCGCTGATCCCAACGCCAAGACCCTCTGCGGCAACACGGCCCTCACCTACGCGGAAACCAACAACCACCCGGACACCCTTGATTTACTCAAAAGGCTGCAACGATCCAAGACCGCGGCATAGAATTCGGCACGGGGGCGCTTCCTCGCCCCCGATGTCTTTACCCACCGGAAATATTACGTGGGCAAGTAAACATATCAATGGCAGGCGCCAGGCGCGCCGTGCACCCAAATCAACCCTATTCACCCCTGGAGTCCTGAACGCAAGGTTTTTCAACCTTGGCGCCTTGGCTCCCCCTTAAGCAATCCGGCCTTCGGTCCAGTTCCTGGCGTACCGCGCGCAGGAGATCACCCGGGGGTATGGGCTTGTCCATGAGATTCATGCCCGCTTCGGGGATAAGTCTCCTGGCAAAGACATCCGCCGTATATCCGCTCATGAAGATGACCCGTATATCCGGGCGCACCTTGCGAATGGTGTCATAGACCTCCCAACCCGTTTTTTTCGGCATTATCACGTCCAGGAGCAGGAGGCTGACGCCATCCGCGTTCTCCATGAATCTTCGTATTGCGTCTTCTCCATTTATCGCATCGATAACCGTATAGCCGTTTTCCTGGAGCAGATTCTTCGTCAATACCCTTACCGTATCGTTGTCCTCAGCCACCAGAAGGGTTTCGCTGCCTGACGGATATGACTCATTAACGTAACTTCGGCTCAGATCACGGGCAGGCGCGCTGAAGTGAGACGACGCAAGTTTACTCTCCCCTGCGTCCTCCCGGGTCTCATCCTCATCAACAATGGGCAGATAGATATTGAATGTCGTGCCCTTGGAGAATTGTGATTCCGCGTCTATACATCCGTTATGCTGCTTGATGATGCCGTAGGCTATTGAAAGGCCAAGCCCGGTTCCTTTTCCGACTTCCTTGGTGGTAAAGAAGGGCTCAAAGATACGGTCACGCGTCTTCTGGTCCATGCCGATACCGGTATCTTCCACGGAGATCACTCCATAGGAGCCGGGTTGCGCGACTCCATGCGCATGGTGAAATTGCCTTTCCATCAACACAAGGGAAGTGCTGATTGACAATCTGCCGCCCTTGGGCATCGCGTCCCTGGAATTGGCGGCCATGTTCATGAGAACCTGACTCACAAGTCCGCCGTCGGCCATCACCCACAAGGGCGTATCGCTTAATGTCAGGGTCAACTCGACATCTTCCCCCATCATCATGGCAAGCAGCGATTGGGATTTATGAACGATTTCATTGAGGTTAAGCAGGCTCGGATCGATCTTCTGTTTTCTGCCGAAAGCAAGGATATCCTTGATGAGACGGGCAGCTCTTTCGCTGGATGAAATGGTGTTGTCCACGAAGAAAGAAAGAGGATCATTAGCTTTGATATTTTTTCTCAACAGGTGGGCATAGCCGAGGATCGCGGTAAGAATGTTGTTGAATTCGTGCGCGATGCCGCCGGCCAGTTGTCCCAGGGCCTCTATCTTCTGCGCCCGGAACAAATGGGTTTCCAGGCGAAACTTCTCCTCCTCCGCCCTTTTCAGCTCGGTGATGTCCAGGACGACCCCGACCATGCCGGCCGGCTTTCCTTCCCTGTCCGCATAGGCGGCCCTTGAAAACAGCACCCTGCGGTCCGTTCCGTCGGCATGCTTGAGAATAGCCTCATTGGTCCTTACGCCCGTTTCCACGTCCGTCCGCATTTCGGCGTCACCGGTGGTATGCAGGATATCGGCGATATAAAGGTCCATGGCCGATTGACCGGTCAATTCATCGTTGCTGCATCCGAAAAAGACCTCATACGCCTTGTTGCACCCCGCGTAGCGGCCATGAACGTCGGTATAGAATATGGGGCTGGGTATCGTGTCCAGGAGGGTGCGATGGAATTTCATCTGGTCCTGCATGGCGGTCTCCGCCTGCCTGCGCTCATCTATTTCCTTTTTCAGAGCGAGATTGGTTTCGGCTATTTCGTGATTCCTCTCCTGGATTGTCCGTCGCAGAAGAAACCCGGATCTGATATGCTGCTCGAACGTATAGCTCATGTAGAGCCCCGTAACCGAGAACGTCGACAGGATAAATGTATTGCTGAACAGCACACTTGAGGGTATGCTCGCATCCCACAGGGCAACGGCCTCATAAAGGATGAAAATACTCCAGGTGAGGGCCGAAGCAGTGACGAACCGTTGCCTGAAATAGAACAGCAGGATGAGGAGCAGACCGGCATAGGACATGTAGTTCCCGGGAGGCGCCGCCTTGATGATCATCATCACCACAACCGCGCCGGCTATGAATCCCGCCACGAATATTGATATCTGCGCCACTTTTCTGAACAGGCCGGCATACGTGAACGCCAGGAGCCCCAGCAAAACAGGGCAGACAAGACCATAGCGCAGTGCCCAGGCAAACTCCTTGATATCCGGGATAACCCCGTAATCATGCACTCCGAAAATCGCGTAGAGGAACACCCCCACAAGAAGATCCAGGCGCAGTTGCGGGAGGCTGTTTCTGAAGGAATCCTCCCTGAATTCATTTTCAAGATGACGGTCTGAAAAAGCAAGGGTAAGGGAATTGTGTTCAGGAATTCTCTTTGGCTGCATAGGATATCCTCTCGACGCCGGAAGGGTATGCGGAAACCGCTTGAAGCTTGAACGTACTGAATGGAGACGTATTGGAATCAAGCGGGTAGACGCTAAATTTTGGTGATTTTTTACATAGTTCAAATCAATTAGCAATGGCAAACTATCCTTTTTGTTCCCGCCATGTCAAGTAAATCATACCAGGACCCCTTCCGCCCCGGCAGGGTCGCCGGCCGCGTAGTCAAGGGGCATGATCCGGGAAAGGCCTTCCATGAAAATATACTCCCCTGTACATACACTCATAACACTATTGGCCATGTTCCTGTCCCTTTGTTTCCCTCTGGAGATCGTTGCCTCCGGCAACCGCATTTCAGATGATTACGAGATAGAAGACTTCAGACTTCTGTCGCAGGATATGAGGCCATATGCTTCATCCCTCTCCGCCCAAACGATGACCCCCGCATGCTGGAAACGCCGCCTGTCGGAATTCATGGAAAGACACTTCGCGCCATGGAAAGAGAGCCTTTCAGCCTCATTCATTGAAGACGCCGCGAAGACAATGCGCGAGCACTCCCGGTCCTCCTGGTATGGAGAAAACCGGCGCAAGACCTCTACCGCCCGACTCCGGCAGCTGTTGGCAAACTGCGATCTGGAACACATGCCATCCATTAACAGGCCCGCCATAGCGGTTTACCCTTCCGCCATGCGCGTCCTTCCGACGGCGGAGCCATTCTTCAAGAAGCCGGACGATTTTCCCTTTGACGTTCTTCAGAATGCGGCCGTCAAGATGAATGACCCCCTGCGGATCCTCCATGTCTCCTCGGACGGACTCTGGGTGTTCGCCAGGGGCGCCGACGCAAGCGGATGGATTGAATCGCGGGATGTGGCGTTCATCAGCGAAACCCGGGCCGCCGAACTGATGAAAAAAGAACTGATTATCGTCGTAAAGGATGAAACGCTATTGCATGACCCCAATAATGACGCGATTGCAAAGGTAAATCTTGGGACACTATTCCCCTCTATCTCCGAAGACGCCAGCTCCTACAAGGTCCTTACCGCGATCCAGGCGGAAGGGAAGGACGCACGCATGATCGAAACGCGCATCCCCAAGGATGCGGCCAGGAGATTTCCTCTGGATTTCAACCAGGACAGTATTGCCTTGGTGGGCAATCAACTGCTGGGAAAGCCATACGGATGGGGAGGACTCCGCCACAACAGGGACTGCTCGTCCATGATACGGGATTTCTTTCTCCCCTTCGGCCTCTGGCTTCCGAGGGGTTCCTACAACCAGATACATTCCGGCGCCCCGGTTTCCCTCTCCAGATTGAGTAATTACGAGAAAGAGCGCCTGCTCCTGGAAAAGGGGGTCCCCTTCCTTACGATTGTCTACCTGCGCGGCCACATAATGCTTTACGTGGGAAGCCTGAACGGCAGGCCCCTTGTATTTCATGCGTCATGGGGGGTCTCCGTAAAGGATGGTGAAGGAAAGGTCTACAAACATGTAATAGGGAAATCCATCATCAGCACTCTGACCCCCGGCTTGGAGTTGCGTCCCGCGACCGGCGCCCTCCTCGACAAGCTGAAGAGCTTTCTGGTCCTGGGAGAATGCCCCCCATAACATTCCGGCATATCTGGTAAGGGGCGGTTCCGACAATTAATAAATACATCAATTTCCGTCTCCGTATCCTGGAAATGGAAGAAAAGGAGGTATGCCATGCGTTATGTGAATGCGGAGCGGGTGATTGCCGCCCAGTTCACGACACCCGCGGAAAACCCGCTGGTCACTGATGATACAAGGCTTATGGATATATGGTTTTCAGGGCCGCACGTCAGGAAACAGATGTTCAGAAAGGTAAAAAAGGCGGAGCAGGAAGCCCTGGCCTTACGCCTGGAAGAGCGGGGTTTTCTTCGCCGCGGAAACCTTCTCTTCGACCCCGGTGAGGTCTGGTTTGGCGAAATGGAAAGTGAACTGCTGGGAGGACTGATTACAATCGGTTTCGGTGAAACCGGCAAACCGGTGGAGCTGAAGGTTGACGCGGAAACAATGGCGGCGCTTCAAGCTCTCGGGCAATCAGGCAGGTAAGCAACCGGGCAAGCCATCCACCAGGATTGCCTTTTCTTTCAAGCGCTTGCAATTCGCGGCCCAGCGGGAAATCCCGGGTAACCCGGAGCATCCGCTCGCGGACCGGCGCCAGAAATCCGTTGACAGTACGGCGGCATTGGTAGTTTAATAACCCGTCGATGGATGCAGCCGTTACTCATCCGTCTCCATTTGTATATTTTATCGACACATTAGCATCGCTGGGGGAGTTTCGACTGAGAGTCCGCCGCCGTAAGAGGTGGACAACCCTTTGGACCTGATCCGGATAATGCCGGCGGAGGGAAGCGAAAGCAGCGGGCATGGTCCCGCGCTCAAGACCGCTTTCAGCGGTCTTTTTTATTTCTCCCGCCAGGTCATTGCGGATGAAGAGGAAATAATGGAAATAATTGTCAATGGCGAACGAACACCCACTGATGCATGCTCGGTGCTCGGATTGCTCAGCCAACTGGGCATAGACCCGAGACGCGTGGCAATTGAACTGAATCTGGAGATTCTGCCGAAGACGGACTACGGGACAACATCACTACGGGACGGCGACAAGATCGAAATCGTCCAGTTCGTTGGCGGCGGGTAACGGGAAAGGAGATAGTAAATGACTGAATTGACTGACAAACTGGTTATCGCGGGCAGGGAGTTTTCTTCCAGGCTCATGGTGGGAACGGGCAAGTACGCGAATTTTGAACAGACAGCCAAGGCAATCGAGGCCTCGGGGGCGGAGATTGTCACTGTCGCGGTTCGCCGGGTAAACATCTCGGACAGGAGCAAAGAGTCTCTGCTGGATTACATCGACCCGAAAAAATATACCCTGCTTCCCAATACAGCGGGATGCTATACGGCGGATGACGCCGTGCGGACCTGCCGGCTGGCCCGCGAGGCCGGGCTCTCCGACTTCGTGAAACTCGAGGTGCTGGGAGACGAAAAGACACTGTTCCCCGATAACGAAGAACTGTTGAAGGCCGCGAAGATCCTCATAAAGGAAGGCTTCACCGTTCTACCGTATACAAGCGATGACCCGATCATCTGCCGGAAGCTGGAAGACATGGGCTGCGCGGCGGTAATGCCGCTGGGAGCGCCCATTGGCAGCGGCCTCGGCATCAGAAATCCCTACAACATCCGCATAATCATGGAGAACGTAAAGGTCCCGGTAATAGTAGACGCCGGGGTCGGCACCGCCTCCGACGCGGCCATCGCCATGGAACTGGGGTGTGACGGTGTCCTCATGAATACCGGCATAGCCGGAGCAAAGGACCCGATAGCCATGGCCGAGGCCATGAAACTGGCGGTTATTGCCGGACGTCTCGCCTTCAAGGCTGGAAGGATTCCGAGAAAACTGTATGCCACCGCCTCAAGCCCCATAGAAGGTATGGTGGAATAGAGCCGGACGCAAGGCTTTCATTAAGATGCGGAAGGGCCCGAGTCCATGGTAATTCCGGAAAAGCCGGGGATAGACTTCACCCTCTACCTGATAACCGATCGAAAGCAGGCGCGGGCGGGGAACCTGCGAGCCGCGGTGGAAGCGGCTCTCCGGGGCGGGGTTCAAGCCGTGCAGCTCAGGGAAAAGGACCTCTCCGGCCGGGAACTTTTTAACCTGGCAAGCGGAATGAGAGAGCTCACCGCCGGCTATGGCGCCAGGCTTTTCATCAACGATCGTCTCGATGTCGCCATGGCGGTCGAAGCAGACGGGGTCCACCTGGGAGAGGAGAGCATACCGGCGGATCGGGCACGGGATATTGCCGGGGACAGGCTGCTCATAGGCGTCTCGTGCCACAGCCTGGAAAAGTCGCTGAGCGCCCGAAAGGCCGGGGCTGATTTCATCACCTTCAGTCCCGTTTTCTTTACTCCCTCAAAGGCTCAATATGGAGAACCCCAGGGGCTGGAACGTCTGGCTGAAGTATGCGCGGCGGTGGATATCCCGGTATTCGCCCTTGGCGGGATCAAGATGGACAAGGTTCGGACGGTCATCCAGCGGGGCGCGGCCGGCGTTGCCCTTATCTCGGCGATACTGGCGGAAAAAGACCCGGAACTATCAGCGGTTGAGATGCTGGCGCTTTTGAAGGAATGCTCACGGAAAAAGGACCAAGGCTGAAGCAAAAGGAGAGAAGGCGCGTCGGCTGTAAGCCCCATCCCTGGCGCCCCGGCCGTCCCCGATAATCTAATGGACACCAACCTCATTCATCCGGAACTCCGCTTCAACTCTTACGGTTCGCACCTGCGCCGGCGCTTCGGATGCCGAATCAGCAAGGTCAACGTGGACGGGGGCTTCACCTGTCCGAACCGCGACGGGACCCGAGGGACCGGCGGCTGCATCTACTGCGACAATCGCTCTTTCTCGCCCGGCGGCGCAAGCCAGTCGATCCGGCTTGAAGATCAGATTGCCGGCGGAATGGCCTGTCATCGGGCCCGGCTCGGCAGCGAAAAATTCATCGTCTATTTCCAGAAATACTCCAACACCTATGCTCCCGTGAAAAAGCTCCGGGAACTCTACTATCGGGCTCTGGCTCAACCGGACGTGGTTGGAATTTCCGTGGGAACGAGGCCGGACTGCCTCTGCAAAGGGTCTCTTGAACTGCTGCGCGAGATCGCCAGGGATCGATATGTCTGCCTGGAACTGGGACTCCAGTTCATGGACGACCGCATCCTGAAGAAGATCAACCGGGGGCACTCTTTCGCCGAATACCTGGAGGCGCTGGATCGGGCCTCGGGGCTTGGCTTCGAGATATGCACCCACCTCATTTACGGATTCCCCGGGCAGAACCGTGACGATTTCCTGGCTACGGCGGAAACCATCTCCACCCTCCCGGTGGATTCCCTGAAGATTCACCAGCTTCATGCCGTGCGCGGAACCAAGCTCGCCGGCATGTACGAGAGGGGAGAGTTCGTCCCCATAAGCCACGACGAATATGTCGGCGCAGTGTGTGATTTCCTGGAAAAGACACCACCCAGAATCACCATCCAGCGGCTTTACGGTTCCGCGCCCCTTGCCATCCGTGTCGCCCCGAGCTGGAACCTGAAAAACAATTCCATGTGGTACTCCATCGTACACGAACTGAAGAGACGCGGGACCTGGCAGGGGCGCCGATTCATGGAAGGGAGGAAGGCAGCGGGAGGCGGCGGGCCGTCCTTCTGACACACCGCCCATGACAGGGATTACTCCGTCGGAGCGTCACCGGCGGGCTTCTTGCCTCGGGGCCCGCGGCGGCGCTTTTTCTTTACCTCTCCTTCCGGTCCGGTCGCTCCTTCACCGGCCGAGGGAGAGGATGGAGAGGCGCTTGACGGTCCGGCGGCGCGCTTCTGCCTCGTCTTCACGCTCTTCTCCTTGCCCCGCCTCCCCTTTTCTCCGGTTTTGGCAACCTTCTCTCTGGTCCCGGGTTTCGCCCGGACGTAATCAGTAACCAGCAGATCGTCATCGGCCCATTCCACCGGAATCTTCTGTTTTGAATACTCCTCAATGGCCTCAAGATGGAACGCGCCGTTCTCGTCAGCCAGCGAGATGGCCTTTCCTTCGGCCCCGGCCCTGGCGGTGCGGCCTATGCGATGGACGTAATCCTCCGCGTCCTGGGGGAGGTCGTAGTTGATGACGTGAGTAACGCCATCGATGTGCAGGCCGCGCGACGCCACGTCCGTAGCTATGAGGATGGGCAGCTTCCCTTCCTTGAAGTCCTCCAGAATGCGGAGCCTCCGTTTCTGGTCCACATCGCCGGAGATCACCCTGCACGGAAAACCATTGACGTTCAACCGGTCGCGCAGAAATTCCGTTTCCCGCTTGGTATTAACGAAGATCATGGTCCTGGCCATCCCCTCCCGGCGCAGAAGTCCCAGAAGCAGGGGAAACTTCTCCTTGCTGGCCACATGATAGAGCACCTGCTCTACCCGCTCCGCGGTCATCTTCTCCGGAGTGGCGGAAACCTTTTCCGGCAGGTTCATGAATTCGTAGGCCAGTTCCATTACCCTCTGGTTAAGGGTGGCGGAAAACATCATGTTCTGCCTCTTGTCAAAGGGGGGCAGGCGCCGAAGGATGAAGCGGAGGTCCGAGATAAAACCCATGTCGAACATGCGATCCGCCTCATCGATAACCAGCGCCTCGATCCGCTTCAGTGTGTAAACCTTCTGCTTCAGGTAATCAATGAGTCTTCCCGGGGTACCGATGATGATGTCAGCGCCCTCCTTCAGGGCGTCACGCTGCTTCTGGTAATCTACGCCTCCGTAGATCGCCTGGATTGAGAAACCGGTATGGGCGCCCAGGAGCTGAGCGTCCTTCTCAATCTGTACCACCAGTTCACGCGTGGGCGCCAGGATAAGGGCCCGGGGATGGCTCTCCCCCGACGGCCCGGGAAGGGCAAGGAGCCGGGTAAAGAGGGTAAGGAGGAAAGCAGCGGTCTTGCCGGTGCCTGTCTGGGCCTGGCCTGCCACGTCCTTGCCGGAGAGGGTGATGGGGAGCGTCTTTTCCTGTATCGGGGTACAGTCGCTGAATCCGGCGTCTTCGATGCCCCTAAGCACCTGTTCCGGAAGATTCAATTCGGTAAATCTCATGTTCAGTAATCCTTTTTATCGTTATTTCAATGGGATAGCTATAGCACAGCCGACGAGCAATGGCAAGGAAGAGAGCGCGTTTCCGCCGGGAAGGCCAACAAGACGCTTTTCCGCCTGGGATCGCCGTGCTAGAGTAGACAAATTTTTCAGATAGGGGAAAAATGAATGCAGTCTTTCATCCACATCGAATCACCCAACTACCTGCGGGCGGAAAACCTGGATAAACCGGCCGACTGGGCCGGCATTTTCGGCAACGGCAACCCTCTTGCCCTGGAGATCGGTTGCGGCATCGGCGATTTCATCGCCCTTACGGCCGCGGAACGGCCTGAAACAAATTTCATCGCCATCGACTTCTACAACAAGGGGTGTTACAAGACCTGCCGCGGGATCGACGTCCGCGGCCTCCGGAACGTGCGCGTCCTGCGGGAAGAGGCCAGGCAGTTCATCACTGAACACATCCCGCGGGCATCCCTGACCGCGGTCTACATCAACTGTCCCGATCCCTGGCCAAAGAAAAAGCACCGCAAGCGGCGACTGGTAAACCGCCAGTTCATGGAATTCCTGCGGGGCTACCTCTCAGCGGACGCGGACTTCTACTTTGCAACCGACTTCGACGATTACGGCATCGACGTCGCCGGCTTGATGGCAGGACTGGAAGGCTTCGAAAACCGCCTGACCCCTGACCTCTACAGGCATGAAATGGAAGGGTACCACCTGTCGAAATACATGAGAAAATTCATGGCCGAAGGGAAGAAAATCTACTTCGTCCACTACCGGAAAACCGGGGACTAGAGAGCAGTAGCCAGCGGCCGGCCCATCCATAACTTTCACCACTTTTCACCTCTAACTTTTAACTTTTAACTTTTCACTTTTTACTTTTCACTCATCACTAGCCTCTAAAGGAGCTTCCCCCATGCGCGCATATCTGACCGCACACCTGCCCGGCGTCGGCGGGGTCATCAAGGAAACACCGGAAGACTTCCAGGTAACGGAGATCCCTCTCTATCAGCCATCAGGAGAGGGTGAACACATCTACGCGGAGATAGAAAAAAAAGGAGTGACCACACTGGAGGCCATCCGCCGCATCTCCCGCGGCCTCGGCGTACAGGAGCGGGACGTGGGCTATGCGGGGATGAAGGATGCCCGGGGCATCACCCGGCAAACCCTCTCCTTTCCCCGGATCGACCCTGGCATCCTGTCGTCCCTCTCTCTTCCCGGCATCCGTGTCCTTTCCGTATCACGCCACCGGAACAAGCTGAAGACGGGTCACCTGGCAGGCAACGGGTTTACCATTCGCGTACGCGATGTGGACGGTTCCGCCCTGATAGAATGCGACGCCATTCTCGACGTCCTGTCGAAAAAGGGAGTGCCGAATTATTTCGGGGAGCAGCGTTACGGTGGATTGCGCAACTCCCATCTTATCGGCCGCGCCCTGCTGAGTGGAGATTTCAGGGCCGCCGTGGACGCCCTCATGGGCGACCCGCAAGTGGTTCGTGACGAAGGATGGAGAAAGGCCGTGGAGGCATATCATCGGGGAGACATTTCCGGAAGCCTGGAACTCTTCCCTGGCCACTGCCGGACGGAACGAGAGATATTGAAGCGCCTGGAAAAGCGGCCGGAACATTACGAGAGAGCCCTTGACGCGGTATCTCCCAGGCTGAAGAGGCTTTACCTTTCCGCCTGCCAATCCTCTCTTTTCGACAGGGTTCTGGAAAAGAGGCTTGATCGCCTCGATACGGTGGAAGAGGGGGATCTGGCCTTCCGCCACGACAATGGCGCCTGTTTTGTCGTAAGGGACCGGGAAGCGGAACGTCAGCGCGCCGAAGATTTCCAGATTTCGCCCACCGGGCCCATGTTCGGTTGCAAGATGAAACTCCCGGAAGGAAGGCCGCTGGAGGTGGAGGAAGGCATATTGTCGGAAGAAAGGCTCACCCTTTCTTCATTCAACCTGCCTGGTCCGCTCAGGATGGAAGGAGAGCGGCGTCCGCTGCGCATCCCTCTCCGGAATCTTTCCAGTTCCATTGACGATGAAGGACTCGTCCTGGCCTTTTCCCTTCCAAAAGGCGCGTACGCCACGTCGGTTCTCCGCGAGATAATGAAGCCTGAAATTCCATCTTGACAATATTAGAACAATATTCTATCTATGTACGAAATAACCTTATTCAAGAACCAGGAAGGTTTTCGCCTTCCCGCCGATGAAAATGGTTTTCACAGACTCCCGCTGCTCATCTTCCGATAAAACAGCGGGTTTTTGATTTACATATTAAAGCACACGCATTTGCATATTCACATATCAGCTACATCTTTCGCCCGACGAGGCCCCAGGCGCTCCCGGCCCGCCCCCCTGGCCTCCAGCAACCGGCGAAAACAGACTTCCGCAAGAAGGGCAGAGAGTAATGGCAAAGAAAGAAAAATCCGATTATCTCATCCAGTCGGTTTCCCACGCGCTGGATCTGCTGGAGCAGTTCCACGAGGAAGTTGACGAACTGGGCGTAACAGAACTGAGCAAACGCCTGAACCTTCACAAAAACAACGTCTTTCGACTCCTGGCAACCCTTGAGTCCAGGGGATACATCGAACAGAACAAGGTAACCGAAAACTACCGGCTCGGCCTGAAGACCCTGGAAATGGGACAGACTTTCGTGAAACAGATGGGACTTCTCCGTCAGTCAAGGCCGGTCCTGGAAGAGATGGTGCGGGAGTGCAACGAGACGTCCTATGTGGCCATTCTGAAGGATTTTTTCATCATATACCTCGACGTGGTGGAAACAGACCTTACCGTGCGCGTGGTTCCAAGGGTAGGGTCAAGGCTGCCGGCCTATTGCACCGCCGCCGGCAAGGTACAGATCGCCTATCTGAACGAGGAAGAGATTCAAGAATATATTCCCGCCAAAGAACTGAAGGCGTATACCCCCAGCACCATCACCGATCGCGATGAATTAATCAGGAGTCTGCGAACCGTGGCCGAAAACGGTTACGCCATCGACGACGAAGAACTGGATGTGGGCGTCAGGTGCGTCAGCGCACCCATACGGGATTACACGCGGAGGATTGTAGGCGCGGTCAGCATCTCCGGTCCTTCCATGAGGCTTTCACTGGAGCGGATTGAAAAGGAACTGATTCCACTGGTAAAGAAATCGGCGGAAAACATCTCCTTCAAGCTCGGCTTCCATAAATAAGTTTCCATCCGGAGTTTCCTGATATGGAAACTCCTTATCCGGCGTCAGCATGGTCCAGACGTTCAAGGAGCCTTTCCCACTCACCCCTTACAATGCCCTCGGTTTCAAGCGGCGTCCCGCTGTTGTCTATAACCACGTCTCCGCGAGCGGCCTTTTCCTCCAGCGACATCTGGGATGCGATCCTTGTCATCGCCTCATCGCGACTGATTCCATCACGCTTCATCAGCCGGTCAATCTCCGTCTCCCCCTCTACGGACACGACCCATATCTCGTCCATCATGGATTCAAGACCCGCCTCGAACAAGAGGGGAACAACATAAAAAACCGCCCGGCGCCCCTTCCTCTCCTCTTCGGCAATACTCCGTTTCGCCAGTTCCGCCACTGCCGGGTGAACTATCGCCTCCAGTTTCCGGCGGGCCGTTTCGTCGGAAAATACAATCTTCCCCAACGCCTTCCTGTCTAGAGCCCCGCCTTGCAGCAGAACACCTGCGCCGAACTCTCGCGCCACGGCGTGATATGCCGGTTCTCCAGGCGCCACAACCCGACGCGCCAGAACATCCGCGTCGATAATAACGGCGCCCAAGGATGAAAGTATCCCGGCAACGAAACTCTTGCCGGAAGCGATGCCTCCGGTCAGTCCGATTATCTTCATATTCAGAATCTCCACCCGTCCGGCGCTTTCCCTTAAAGGAAAACCCCCGCATCAAAGGAAACGGGGGTTTTCCGGAAAGGGAGGTGAAAACGGGCTCGCGCCCGGCAGGGAATCAGAGACCCAATTCCAGTTGCTTCCACTCTTCCTTAACGGCCTTTGGACCGGGATAGTAACGGGGACAACTGGCAATCACCGCCGAAGGGGACTGCTTGCAGTGCCGCCGGCACGAAAGGCAGAGCCTGTTTGCCTCGGGTCGCTGTTTCATCGGAGTCTCAACCTATCTTTCTCAGCCAGCCGAATCTGTCGGGAACCTTGCCATACTGGATCCCCGTAAGCGTATCATAAAGCTTTCGGGTAAGACCGCCCACGCCGCCATCACCCACGGTCAGGCTCTCATCCCTGTAGCCAAGGGTTCCAACAGGGGTGATTACCGCGGCCGTACCGCTTCCGAAGGCCTCCCTGACCTTGCCGTCACGGATATCCGAGACAAGCTGACTGATCTCGATAGGACGCTCTTCCACCCTGAAGCCCAAGGAGTCGGCCAGACAGATTACGGAATCCCGGGTCACGCCGTTGAGTATGGAACCGGCAAGGGGCGCCGTCACGACGCGGTCCTCATACGCAAAGAACATGTTCATGGCGCCGACCTCTTCAACATACCGGTGATGGACGCCGTCCAGCCAGAGAACCTGGTGGAAGCCCTTCTTCTTGGCCTCGACGCCGGCAATCAGGGACGAGGCGTAGTTGCCCCCGGTCTTGGCCTCACCAGTCCCGCCGGGCGCGGCCCGTACATATCGATCTTCCACGAGGATCTTCACCGGATTGAACCCGGATGCGTAGTAGGCGCCCACCGGAGAAAGAATGACGAAATAGTAGAAGTGATCCGATGACTTGACCCCCAGAACAGGCTCAACCGCAATCATCGCCGGCCGGATATAGAGAGAGGTCCCCTCCGCGGTCGGTATCCAGTCCTTTTCCATCTCGACCAGCCGCATGATGCTTTCCACGAAAAACTCTTCCGGGATACGGGGCATGCAGAGACGGTCGGCCGAAAGATTGAAGCGGCGCGCATTCATCTCGGGACGGAACAGGGTAACGGCGCCGTCGGGCCATTTATACGCCTTGAGGCCCTCGAAGATTTCCTGGGCGTAGTGAAAAACGAGACAGGACGGGTCAAGGACAAAGGGTTCATAGGGCTTGATCCTGGCGTCAAACCATCCCCTGTCGCCCTTCCATTCCACCAGAAGCATCCGGTCCGTGAAGATTTTTCCAAAACCGAGCGCCGATTCATCCAAGGCGCCGGTCCTCTTGCTCTCTCCCGGCAAAGGGAGAATCGTGATTTCCATGCCTGAAACCTCCCGTATGAAGCTCAGTCAGCCTTCTTAATTAGATAATCGTGTAACACAGAAGCCTCTGGCGGGCAAGATTTTTTCAATCTCCCTTTTTGCTGAGCGCTCAGTGGGTATACGTGAATACTCAATGAATTTAAAAGCAATTTGCCTCTCGGAAGCCAATAGTTCCCCACCTGGACTTTTTTAGCTTCGTTAAAATTATCAAGCCGGCAACCAGCGCCGGCAGCACATTCGGTCTCCTGGGATAGTGACCTGAAAATAGCTCATTTTTCCAGTTGAAACAGAAAGAGTTTCCTGATATATTTTTTAGCACTCATCTATGGTGAGTGCTAATATACAGCGACACCGGTTTCAGGGATGATTCCCATACAAAAGGAGGTACGAAACATGACAACAGCTCTGCCCGTCATTTCCGATAGCATGAACCTGTACCTTGCCGAGATCCGCCGTTTTCCGGTCCTGACAGCCGAAGAGGAGTATCGTCTCGCGGTGAAGTTCTACGAAGAAAAAGACCTGGAAGCCGCCCATACACTGATCACCTCCAACCTGCGCTTTGTGGTCAAGATTGCGAACGAGTACCGCGCATACGGGATGAAGATGATAGATATCATCCAGGAAGGAAACGTTGGCCTCATGATGGCCGTTCGCAAATTCAATCCGTACAAGGGATTCCGCCTCATATCCTATGCGGTGTGGTGGATACGGGCCTACATACAGAACTACATCATCTCGGCATGGAGCCTTCTCAAAATCGGCACGACCCAGGCCCAGCGCAAGCTCTTCTTCAAGCTGAACCAGGCAAAGAACGCCATACGGAACATGATAGGAGAGGACGATGTGCCTTCCGCCTCTCTTTCCCTGGATGTGAAGGAGTCCGAATTCGTGGAGATGGAACAGCGCCTGCGCGGCGACTATTCCCTGGATTCGGAAATCGCCTCGGGTGATGGCTATACCATGCTCGAAGGGCTGGCGGACGACAGGATGAACCAGGAAGAGGTCCTTGCCGAACGCCAGGAGGCGGCAATCCTGGAAAAGGAGGTCTCCCGGGCGCTGACCCGCCTGAATGAGAAGGAACGGTATGTCATTGAGCGCCGGGTATCCGCCGAGGACCCCATGACGCTCCAGGAGATTGCGGATCACTTTTCCATATCCCGCGAACGGGTCAGACAGATAGAAGAAGGCGCCCTGAAAAAGATGAAGACGATCCTCACCCCGCTCGTATCTCCATCACTTGACCACATCCCCGCGACCGCCTGAGTGAAGGTCGCGTCATTATTTCCGGCCCCGTCGCTTCCCTGACGGGGCTTTTTCATACCCGGAACCGGAGTCGAAACCATGCTTACCGCTGAACAGCGGGAAAGATATTCCCGCCAGATACTCCTGGATGAAATAGGCTGCGCCGGGCAGGAAAGGCTCCTCAACGGCAGGGTACTGATCATCGGCGCCGGCGGCCTCGGCTCGCCAGCGGCCCTCTACCTCGCCGCGGCGGGCGTCGGGACCATCGGCATCGCCGACGGCGATGAGGTGGAACTCTCCAACCTGCAGCGCCAGATCCTTCACTTCACTCCGGACATCGGCGCCTCAAAAGTTTCCTCCGCCATGAAGAAGATGACGGCGCTGAATCCGGATGTAAGGGTCGTATCTCACCAGACATCCGTAACCGGCGAAAACATCGAGGAAATCATCAAAGGGTACGATTTCGTGGTGGACGCCACCGACAACTTTCCCGCACGCTTCCTGATCAACGACACCTGCGTCCGCCTTGACATCCCCTATTCCCACGGTGGTGTGCTCCGCTTCCTCGGTCAGACCATCACCATCCTGCCCCATGCCTCCCCCTGCTACCGCTGCATCTTTCCCGAACCGCCGCCGGACGAAGTGGCGTCGGCCTGCTGCCGCGACGGAATCCTTGGGGTCGTCCCCGGAGTCATCGGCCCGATCCAGGCAGCCGAGGCCATCAAGTACCTGACAGGCATCGGTGAACCGCTGACGGGACGTCTGCTCACGTTCGATGCGCTGAGGATGAAGTTCCGCGAGGTTCCGGTACGAAGGAATCCACGCTGTCCCTCCTGCGCGTAAAACTCGCCACCCTCCACCCAAACATTCAACGGAGTTTTGCATTGACAATCAACCATGCCTCCCGTATCCTTTTTTCCACAATTGAATAAAGACCTTCTTATCAAGAGTGGTGGAGGGAGAGGCCCTGCGAAACCACAGCAACCGGTTCCCCATGGAACGACAGGTGCTAAATCCGGCCGAAAGGCGCAGATGAGAGAGGAGCTTGAAAAGGAACCGATCCCCGAAGCCCCTTCTCACAGCATGAGAAGGGGTCTTTTCATATTTCACGAAATTTTCCGGATACCCCATGTCGGTCGGCATCGTAGAAACCCAATTCGTTACCTTTGACACGGAACTCCGGCTGGAGAGCGGCAGGATCCTCGGTCCCATCACGCTCGCCTACGAGACCTACGGCGAACTGAACAGCGACCGCTCCAACGCGGTGATGATCACCCACGCCTGGACCGGGAACGCCCACGTGGCCGGGAAAAACAGCGAAGACGACCAGAAGGTGGGCTGGTGGGACGCCATCGTCGGCCCGGGGCGACTGCTGGACACCGACAGATACTTCGTCATCTGCTCCAATATCATCGGCTCGTGCTACGGCTCCACCGGCCCCACCTCCATCAACCCCAAGACAGGCAAGAGGTACAACCTCTCCTTCCCGGTGATTACCGTCCGGGACATGGTGCGCGCCCAGGCGCTCCTTCTTGATCACCTGGGTATCGACAAACTGCTGACCGTGCTCGGTGGAAGCATGGGCGGGATGCAGGCCCTTGAGTGGGCAACCTGCTATCCGGACAGGATCGCTTCGGCCATCGTCCTGGCAACCAGCGGCAGGCCCTCTCCCATGGCCATCGCCATGAACGCCGTGGCGCGCTGGGCCATCTTCAACGACCCCACCTGGAAAAAGGGGGAATACCGCAAGAACCCCAAGGACGGTCTGGCCCTGGCCCGCGGCATCGGCCACATCACCTTCCTGTCCGACGAATCCATGTGGAACAAGTTCGGCCGCCGCTTCTCGACGCGGGACGGCCTCTTCGATTTCTTCGGCCGCTTCGAGGTAGAGCGTTATCTCTCCTACAACGGCTACAACTTCGTGGACCGCTTCGACGCCAATTCCTTCCTCTACCTGGCCAAGGCCCTGGACCTGTACGACGTGGCCTGGGGGTACGAATCACTCCACGAGGCCCTGGCGCCGGTGCGGGCGCCCATGCAGTTCTACGCCTTCACCTCCGACTGGCTCTACCCTCCCGCCCAGACCGAGGAAATGGTCAACATCCTGAAAGACCTGGGCAAGCCGGTTGAATACCACCTCATCGAATCATCCTACGGACATGACGCCTTCCTGCTGGAACACGAAACCTTCGCGCCTCTTGTCCGGAACTTTCTGGAAAGAATCACCACCTGAAACAGGTCCGCCCCCGCGCCGTTTTCACGGTCCCCCTCTCCTGATTCCCCATTCTCGAATCCGACCCCGAAAAGCCCTCGTCCCCCATGCAATCTTTTTCCGCCCCTTTCCGGTTGCCTGACGCCTGTTCCATGATACAATCCAGACCCGTGGAAGCGGCGCCCCCTTTCGCGAAAGGCGCGCGCTCACGGTCACGAGAAAAAACCG
>CAYMFO010000033.1:0-27417 GCA_964389825.1 uncultured Geobacter sp.
TGATATTGATTGTGTTCTTCGCACCTTTCTGGATGATCGGGCCGAAGAGGGCGGCATCGCCTTTTGAAGGAATACGTCCGAATCCTTGTTCATCTACGCCACGTTCATAAATGTTCTTCGAAAGCTCCGTTTCGGATTCACGTAGTTTCTGGCGGGCATGCAATCTTTCATGCAGGCGAATCCGTTCTTCGATGATCTCCTGTTTGCGGGTCTGGATGGCGAAATAGCTTTGCGCGAACGCTATCTGGTCCTTACGCGGGTCACCGTTCTGAGCGATCAGGTAACAAGCGTAGCGGGTCAACATGATGTCTTCGATCGGTCTTTCCGCCCCGGAACCGATGGGGACCATTTTGTTGACATCAACAAAATGGTTTTCGGTATTGGCGCCGGCATTGGAGCACGCTTCCTTTGCCTTTTCAACAACCTTCAGAAAATTCCGCCACTCCGTATATCCAAGAATTTCCTGGAGATCGCGTGCATACCAGAACTCAACCTCGGAATCAGGCCAGATGTTAGCTATACCGTCAAATTTCGAATGCAGCCGAACCATCAATTCCTTATTCATGCGGATTCCTCCATCATCAGGAGTTGTAAAGAAATTCTTTACAACTGCTTGACCAACCATTTAATCCCAACCAGTGAATTTGGTCCAGCGACCTGTCAAAACATATTTGACAGGTCGCTGGACCCACAAGAATTCCTTGTATGTTACCGTTCAATCTCCTTCAGCATGGCCGCCATCTTCTCCCGCACCTCGGCAAGTTCTTTCTCCAGCTGATCAATCTCCTCCTGCACGGCATCGATGTCGATTTCCTCCTCTTCCTCGAAGGTATCCACGTAGCGGGGAATATTGAGGTTGAAATCATTCTCCCTGATTTCCTCAATATCCGTCACGTGGGCATACTTCTCGACATCTTTTCGAGTCTGAACGGTCTCGACGATTCTGCGAATATGATCGTCGGAAAGGGCATTCTGGTTCTTGCCCGGCAGATAGTCACTGCTGGCATCGACAAAAATCACATCCTTGCGACCCTCATTTGCACCGCCTTTTTCCCGGCTCCGGTCGAAGACAAGGATCGCAACAGGAATGGAAGTAGTGGTGAAGAGATTGCCCGGCAAGCCGATAACGGCGTCGAGCAGGTTCTCTTCAATCATCTTTTGGCGGATACGTCCCTCCGCGGCCCCCCGGAACAAAACGCCATGGGGAACCACCACGGAGACGCGGCCTTCTTTTTCAAGAGCCGCCTCCACCATATGGCTGATAAAGGCCCAGTCACCCTTGCTCTTGGGGGGCAAACCGCGCCAGAACCGGTTATAGCGGTCGCTTTCCGCCTCCTCAGCACCCCACTTGTCGAGGGAGAACGGTGGATTGGCTACCACGACGTCGAACTTCATCAGTCTGTCGTTCTCCACCAGTGCCGGACTGGTCAGGGTATCGCACCATTCGATGCGGGCACTGTCAAATCCATGCAGGAACATGTTCATCCTGGCCAGCGCCCACGTGCTGCCATTAGACTCCATGCCGAAAAGAGCGAAGTTTCTGCCCCCTACTTCTCTTGCGGCCTCTATGAGGAGTCCGCCGGACCCGCAAGCAGGATCGCAGATGCGGTTCCCCGGTTTCGGTGCTCCCAGTTTTGCAACCAGTTCGGAAATCTTGTGTGGCGTGTAGAATTCCCCTGCCTTCTTCCCCGCATCGGCGGCGAAGCGCTCGATCAGATAAATATAGGTGTTGCCGATGACATCCTCTGAAACCTTGCCGGGGCTCATGTCAAGTAAAGGCTTGTTGAAATCTTCCAGAAGCATCTTCAAACGTCGGTTGCGGTCCTTGGTCTTCCCGAGGTTCGCCTCGCTGTTGAAATCGATATTGCGGAACACTCCTTCCAACTTGGCCTTGTTAGCTTCTTCAATAGCGTCCAGGACAATGTTAATAAGGTCGCCGATATTTGCCGCATTGCGCCGCTCATGCAGGCTGTAATAATCCGCCAGAAAACGATCTTCAACTTCACCGGTCTCATGATTCCTCAACTCCGCAAAGGGAAGGACAAAACGTTCACGCTCCAGCTTGCGGCGGATGCGGGCATCGTCATCTCCATATTGCTTGCGAAACTCCTCGTAATGAGCCTTCCAGACATCCGAGATATATTTCACGAACAGCATGACGAGGATATAGTCTTTGTACTGTGCCGGATCCACCACCCCCCGGAAGGTATCGCAGGCCGCCCAAGCGGCATTGTTCACGTCTTTCTGGTCAATCTTCGGACTCATCGGTTTGCCTCTCCTTCAACCAGGTTAAGTAATTTTGCGGACAAATATTGTTTCCGTTTCTCAGCCAACTTCTTTATCAAGCTCTGTTCCCGCTCCACTAAAACGGATAACTCAACGATCGCCTTTTGCCGTTCAAGCGAAGGTACAGCTATCTCTAAGGCTTCCAGCGCATCCTTACTGATCATCTTTTGCGCTGTTCCCTTTGAATGCGTTGCCAGAAAAGATTGCGCCGGCGGGGAGTTGATATACCAGTTCAGATATTCGGCAAGGATACCGCTGTCGGTCAACCGGATACGAAACAATGGTGCTGCCACAACAGCATTTCCGGGACTTTCCGAAAGAATGGTACAGGTATTTGTTACACCGCGTGAACGGAAAATAAGGTCTCCGACCCGCACGAAATGATGCTCTTTGATTTCCGTTTCATCGATGCGCGCCAAACCACGGCAATCTACAACGTTTTCTTCCGTAAGGTCTTTCATCTGAATGACCGAAATCACCCCGGCAACCTGCGCTTCCAGTCGCCCCCGGAAGGAGTAGCCCATTTGAATCGATGCAATTGCTTTAAGTTTGACTTTCACACAGCCCCACGATAATGCAGAAATGAAGTTGCGGCAAATATATCCGCGGACGCCGCACTCGTCAAGAAAATAAATTACAAAAACGGAGTTTCTGTAATTTATTCTAGATTCAGCGGTTTCAGGCATCCGTTCGTTTGCTCTAATTGCCGTTTTTAGGTTGATATTTTCGACGAGGGATTGGTCTCTGAAGGTACGTGATGCGGCATTGAGTACAATATCTATGGGAAGAACGAGCACTGCGTGAGCAGTCGTAAAATACGACAAAACGCCCCCGGAGCAAGATGCTTCGGGGGCGTTTTGTCGTCAAGGTGTATCATTTCGCCGTCAGGCAGACTCCCGGCCCGCCAGCCCGAGAAGGTCCATGACCAGCTGATAGGTAAGCCCCCACAACACCGGCTCTCCGGGCCGGGGCAGGGAGATGCCCGGACGGACCATCACCTGCCCGTCGAAACGGACCACCTTCTCACCGTGTCGGGCCGGGTCGGTCAGGTCCGCCAGCGGCGCCCAGAAGGCGTCCTGGACCTCCTCGTCCATGAGCCGGAACGGACCTGTTTCCGCGGTCTCGTATACGAAACAGGAGAGATGCACGGGGACTCGAACCCCGGCTATGTCCGAAAGACGGCCGAGAAGACGCGCCCGGCCCAGGTCCAGCCCCACTTCTTCCAGGGTTTCCCGTTCCGCGGTCAGGCGCGGCCCCCCATCTCCGTTTTCCACCTTTCCGCCGGGCAAACAGATGTTACCGGACCAGGGGTCGTGTTCGTTCTCCGCGCGCTTCATGAACAGCACCCGGGGGCCGGAAGGGGAATCGCTTATGACGAGCGCCACGGCCGCGCGCATGAGTCCCCTGCCGGATACAAGCGCCGGTTCGTAGTCTGCCAGGGCCTTTTCAATATGGTCAATGGTGATCATTGGCATTTCCGTTGTTCCTGTATTGTAGTGCACCCCATAGTAGACGCTCCGCCGGATTCTGACAACGGCAAATGCCGTGTGATCCACGCAAGGGGGAAACCCTTTGACAATCCCATGCCTTTCCGATAGCTTGAGCAGGCTGTTGGGCCTCGGCCCCTTCCGGCGGCCATCAGCCGCCGGAATCGCATTCATCACCTGTCCGGAGGTTTCATGATCTGTTGCAACTCAAAGACCCTGGCGAACGGTCTTCGCCTGAAGGCGGTACGGTTGCCCCATCTTCACAGCGCCGAGATCGCCATCTACCTGAAAGTCGGGGGGCGTCACGACCCGCCCGGCAAGGAGGGCCTTTCCCATTTTCTGGAGCACATGATGTTCCGCGGCACGGCGGATTATCCAACCACCCTGGAGCTGGAAACGGCCTTCGAAACCCTTGGCGGAAGCGTAAACGCCGCCACCGACGCCGATTCCACCTGTTTCTACACCCGCATCCATCCACGGCACGCAGCGGACGGGATCGCCATATTCGCATCCATGCTGCTCCGGCCGACCCTCTCCGGCATTGAGATCGAGAAGCGCATCATCACCGAGGAGGCGCTGGAGGACACCAACGAAAACGCAGAGGACATAAACGCCGACAACCTGGCCAGCAGGCTCCTCTGGCCGGACCATCCCCTGGGAATGCCCACCGTCGGCACGCTGGAGAGCATAGCGGCATTCACCAGGGAGGACCTGCTGAGTCACATCGCAAGCTACTACGTTCCGTCCAATGCGGTGATAACCGTTGTGGGGGACATCGACCCGGAGGCCGTTTTCTCCATGTGCGAAAGCTCCTTCGCCGCCTGGGAAGGCGCCCTGCCCCCGGTGGAGTCTCCGGCGCCGGCGCCCCAGAAATCCTTCCAGATGGTATTCGTAAAGGATATGGACAGCCAGATAGCCCTCCAGTTCGCCTTCCGAGGATTCGGCCGGGGCGATGGCAGGATTACGACGACACGCCTTATCCGGCGCATTCTCTGCGGCGGGGGGAGCTCCCGCCTGATCATGTCACTGCGGGAACGCCTGGGCATCGTATATTCGGTGAGCGCCAGCCTCTCCGCCTACGAGGAAACCGGCTGTTTCGCCGTGGACATGGCCACCGCGCCGGAAAACCTGCTGCTGGCGGTCGAGGAGGTACTGCGGGAGACACGGCGAATGGCGACGGAGCTTGTGGAAAACACGGAGCTGGAAAGGGTCAAGAGGGGATATTTTTTCGACCTGGACTACAGCCGCGACTCCACCTACGAGATCGGGGTGCGCTACGGCTGGGGAGAGCTCATGGGCCTGCTGACCACCATCGAGCAGGACCAGGAGGAGAGCGCGGCCGTTACCGCGGAAGGAATCCGGGAAACGGCCCGAACGCTGTTTGCCCCGGGCAACCTGAATCTGATTGCCGTGGGGCCGCTGAAAGCGCCCATGAAGCGGGACGTGGAAAAACTGTTGCGGAGGTACGCGGAGGAGTTTCCTTCTCCCTGTTGAGTAAGCAGTTGGATTTACGCGCGAAAGGGACGGGTAAAAACCCGCCCCTTTCGCGTTCATTGATGTGCGGCCATCGCAGGCCGGGCGGCGACATGCCGCCCCTACTTGGGAACCTTTTCCCAGTCCTTCAGGAACTTGTCGATGCCGATGTCGGTAAGCGGGTGCTTGGAGAGCTGGGCAATCACCGCGTAGGGGATGGTGGCGATGTCCGCGCCCATTAGGGCCGCGTTCAGGACATGGATGGGGTTGCGGATACTGGCCACGATGATCTCGGCCTGATAGCCGTAGTTGTCGAAGATGGTGCGGATGTCCTCGATGATCCCCATGCCGTCCTGGGAGATGTCGTCCAGCCTCCCCACGAAGGGGGAGACGTAGGAGGCCCCGGCCTTGGCCGCCAGCAGGGCCTGGAGCGGGCTGAAGATCAGGGTCACGTTGGTCCGGATTTCCTTCCCGGCCAGGGCCTTCACCGCCTTCAGGCCTTCGGCGGTCATGGGTATCTTCACCACGATATTGGGGTGAATGGCGGCAAGCTCCTCCGCCTCCCGTATCATCCCCTCATGGTCAAGGGCGACCACCTCGGCGGAGATGGGTCCGTCCACGATCCGGGTTATCTCTTCAATCACCTCGCGAAAGTTCCGGCCCGATTTGGCAATCAGGGACGGGTTGGTGGTGACTCCATCCAGCACGCCCAGGGCGTGGGCCTCGCGGATCTCCTTCACGTCGGCCGTGTCGATAAAAAACTTCATCTTCTTCCTCCTGTTTCCGATTATTACTTTACTTATCAAGGTTGCGCAGGTAGCTTTCCCGGCACTTGGTTGAGCAGAAATGCACCCACTTTCCTTCAATCTTCGCGGATACGGCGTCCGATCTGGTCACGTACACCCCGCACACCGGGTCCCGGAAGGTCTCCACCTCGTCGTCCCGCCTCGGGCGGGGGGGCGGGCCCTTGCGCAGGAAGACCCTCGCCAGCGCGTATATACCGTAGGCAATAATGATATAGAACAGAAACCTCAGCATTCCGTTACCTCTTTTCTACACTTTCGTCACCCGCTCCCCCGGCGGCAGGTTTCTCAGAATCCCGGCGACGGTGACGCCAAGGAGCGGATGGACAAGGTCTGGAGCTATCTCGGCCAGGGGGACCAGAACGAAGCCCCGTTCGTGGAGCCTGGGATGGGGTATTGTCAGGTCCGCGTCCTCCATGACCAGGCCGTCATAAAAGAGGATATCCAGATCAATGGCGCGGGGGCCTTTGGCGATTGTCCGTTTGCGGCGGAACACATCCGTTTCGATCCGTTGCAGTTCAGAGAGGAGGCGCCGCGGCGCGAGGCAGGTTTCAAGGCGGAGAACGGCATTCAGAAAGTTGTCCTGGGGGACCGGGCCTACCGGTTCCGTATCATAAAAACCGGACAGGGCGGTGACGCGGGTATCGGGAATCTTGCCGGTTTCGGCGATTGCCCGGAGAAGGTTCAGTTCACGATCGCCGAGATTAGAACCGAGGCCGACGTATGCTACGGAATCCATGGGGAGGAGTAGACCACAAATGGCGTTTTTCGTCAACGATTCAATGGAAAAAGGAACCGGCGTCCCTGCCGTCCGCTAGCGTCCTTCCGGGTCGATGAGGATGCCGAGGAGACAGCTTATGACGCTGAACACCAGCGCCCCGAAAAATGCGCTCCAGAATCCCGCGACCACGAAACCGCCCACGAGCCAGGCGGTGAGATAGAAGATGAACCCGTTGACGAACAGGGTGAAAAGGCCGAGGGTCAGGATATTCACCGGCAGGGTCAGGAGCATCAGCAAGGGCCGGAGAAAGGTGTTCAGGAGCCCCAGCGCCAGGGCGGCCACCACCGTTGTCCGCCAGCGGTCGGCGTGGATGCCCGGAACAACATGAATAACCGCAACCAGGGAAACGGCGTTGATCAGCCATTTAAGCAAAAATCCTTTCACAGAGGCTTCCTCCTCGCAGAGATGGTGTCCAAGTATCCGCCATTTCCTTCCTCCTGTCCACCCCGTAAACGGTTTACAGGCACGGGAAACAGGCTATGATTACCTTGCGGCGGAATGATCCGTCCGCGGCCATGCCACCCCGGCGACGCCGGGAACAGGGAGGTTTCCATGAACAAGCGCCCGCATGTGACCAACCATCTCCTTCCCGCGGAACGGGACGCCTGCGCCATCATCTGCTACTGCGACAAGACCGGAAGGCCGACCCACGGCAATCTCCGGCGCACTATCGAGGCCCTGGTGAAAATGGGACACCGGGCCGGGGAGATCAACGGCGAGGGGGACGGCTGCGGCGTTCTCACCGACATACCCCGCATCCTTTGGCGGGAGGCGCTGGAAGAGGCGGGCCGTCCCGGAGAGATGGCTGATTCGGCCTCCTTCGCCCTGGGCCATTTTCTGGTTCCGAGACAGGTTATGGCCGAAGACCCGGCCTTCAGGGAGAAAACCCTGAGGCGCTTCACCAGCCGGGGGATAGATATCCTCGCGGAAAGGCCCGGTCCGGTCAGGAGCGACGTCCTTGCCTCCAACGCCCGCCGGGACGAGCCCTTCTTCTGGCAGGTGGCGCTGCGCTGCCCCGACGCGAAAGGCGCCCCGGAGCTCCTGTCCGCGCTGGCCCTGGAGACGGAACGGGAGACACTGGTTCACGTGGCCTCCCTGTCGGGAGATGTAGCCGTGTACAAGGTGCACGGCGCGCCTGAAATCCTTCCCCGCTACTATCCCGAACTGAAACGGGGGGATTTTCTCTCTCGGGCCACCATCGGCCACAGCCGCTACTCCACCAACACCATGCCCACGGTCCTCCGCGCACAACCCTTTGGTCTCCTGGCTCACAACGGCGAGATAAACACCATCGAGCGCCTGCGGGACGAGGCGCGCATGCTGGGCATGGCCCTTCCCCATGGAGGAAGCGACTCCCAGGACCTGAACCGCCTCCTGGAAGGGCTCATTTTCCGCTACGGCCTGTCCCTGTTCACGGCCATGGAGATGGTCTTTCCTCCCATTGTCAGCGAGATGGAACGGATGCCCCCCGAGCCCCGCGCCATGTACACCCTGTTCCGCCGCTTCCTGGCGGCCAGCGCCCAGGGCCCGGCCGCGGTAATCGCCCGGTGCGGCGACCGGCTCATGTTCAGCGTAGACGCCCTTGGCCTACGCCCCCTCTGGTTCGGAGAAACGGAGACCGAATATTTTGCCTCTTCGGAACTGGGGGTCGTCCCCCACGGCGAGGTGATATCCGACCCCCGCCCACTGGCGCCGGGGGAAAAGGTGGGGGTGTTGACGCCGTCAGGCAAGCCGGCCCGGGTCGTCGAACACCGGGAGATCATCACGGAGGTCCTTGCCTTGATGGGCGGCCGCACCGGCCTCGCCGCCCACCAGCGGGAGCATGTAGCGGCCGGCGGGCTTCCGCCCGCGCCCGACGGAATTTCGGAACCCTTCCGGCGCGCGTCGCGTCTGCGCCAGGAGAACCTCCTGGCGGCCAATGCCTGGAAGAGCAGTGATCTCCTTTCCCTGCGCCAGTCCGCCAGGAACGGAAAGGAGCCTATCACCTCCCTGGGATACGATGGTCCCCTGGCCGCCATCTCGGCATCGCGCCAGAACCTGTCCGATTTCTTCAAGGAACAGGTGGCGGTGGTGACCAACCCGGCTATCGATCGGGAACGCGAAGGGGAGAGCTTCTCCACCCGCATCCACCTGGGACCCCGTCCCCTCCTGCGGAAGGGAGGCCGGGACGCGGTTATCCTGGAGACGCCGCTCCTGACCGGAGGAAGGCGGAAGGAAAGCCCTTCCCCGGACCGCGACATCGCCCGGGAGGCCGGGACCTGCGCGCTGGAAGACCTCCTGGCCTTCTTTTCCGCCAGACGCGGCCGCTGCCGCACCCTCTCCTGCGCCCTCCGCCCCGGGGAAACCGTAGAGCAAAGCCTGGGCAGGCTCCGCTCCGATGCCATCGCGGCGGTCTCGCGGGGGTGCGGGCTCCTGTTGCTGGACGATGCCGCGGCCTTCGCCGGCGCCCTTTCATTCCTGGACCCAGGACTTGCCACCGCCGCCGTCCACCGGGCGCTGCGGGCGGCCGGCGGCGCCGGAGGGGAAAACCCGCGCCGGAGGACCGCCCTGGTGGTCCGATCCGGCGCCATCCGCGACCTCCATGACCTGGCCTTTCTCCTGGGAATGGGCGCGGACGCCCTCTGCCCCTACTTGATGTGGGAGGTGGCGGACGAAGAGGAAAACGGGGTAAGGAATCTTCTGGAGGTCCTGCGGATCGGGCTGGAAAAGGTCATGTCCACCATGGGGACCCACGAGATCGGGGGGTACGGCAGCTTCTTTGCCTCCATCGGCCTCTCCGACGAGGTTGCCTCGGTCTTCGGCGCGCCCAACTTCTGCGGCGCCTTCCGCAAGGGACTTACCTTCACCGGCCTGGAAGAGGACTCCCGGGAACGCCGCGGCCTGGCCAGGAGCAGCAGGCCCTGTCCGGTGGAGACGCAGTTCCGTATCTATCCCCGCATATGGAAGATGGTCGGCGCGGTGGCCAAGATGGAGGAGAACTACGCCGAGCTGTCGCGGCTGGTGAGAGAGCTGGAAAACGAGCATCCCCTGGCCATCCGTCACCTGACCGATTTCCGTTTCCGTCAGGAGGCGGCCGTGGACCCGGCCGAGGTGGACGCCTCCGTGGGCGGGCATGACCTCCCCATCCTCATCTCCGCCATGAGTTTCGGCTCCCAGGGGGAAACGCCGTTCCGCATCTATGCCGAGACCGCCCGGCGGTTGAACATCGTGTGCATGAACGGCGAAGGGGGCGAGATCGCGGACATGCTGGGGATGTACCGCAAAAACCGCGGCCAGCAGATCGCCTCCGGCAGGTTCGGGGTGACCATGGAGTACCTGAACTCCACCGACTTTCTGGAGATCAAGGTGGGCCAGGGCGCGAAACCGGGGGAAGGAGGGCATCTGCCCGGATTCAAGGTAACGGAGAAGATCGCCGCGGCCCGCCATGCCGCGCCGGGAGTGACCCTAATCTCTCCCTCCAACAACCATGACATCTACTCCATCGAAGACCTGGCCCAGATCATCGAGGAGCTCCGCACCGCCAACCCCCACGCGCGCATTTCGGTCAAGGTTCCGGCGGTGGCGGGCATAGGCGCCATCTCCTTGGGAGTAGCCAAGGCCGGCGCGGACATCATCACCATCAGCGGCTATGACGGCGGCACCGGCGCGGCCCGGCGGCACGCGGTCAAGTATGCCGGATTCCCGGTGGAGATCGGGGTGCGGGAGGCCCATTGCGCCCTGGTGGAGGCGGGGATGCGGAACCGTTTGGAGATCTGGGCCGACGGCGGGGCCAAGACCGGCCGCGACGTGGTCAAGCTCATGCTCCTGGGGGCGAACCGGGTCGGGTTCGGCACCATGGCCATGGTGGTCATCGGCTGCACCGCCTGCCGGGGATGCCACCTGGGCGCCTGCCACGTGGGGATCGCCACCCAGATCGAATCTCCGCAAGAGGCCCGCGAGCGGGGGCTGAAACGCTTTGTGCCGCGGGTACTGGAAAACGGGGTCATCTATCAGACCACCTTCTTCCGCGCCCTGGGCCGGGAGATCCGCACCCTGACCGCCAAACTGGGATACCGGCGCACCCAGGACCTGGTGGGAGACGCGCACCTGCTGGAACAGACCAGGTGTCTGGATCGCCTTGACCTGGACAATCTCCTGGCGCCGCCCCCTCCCGGAGCGGTCCGGCGCGACGAGGGCGCGGCGCGCATCATCCGCAAGCCGCTGAATTACCTGACCGCCCTCATTTCCGGTCTGGTCACCGAGGCCATCGAAAGCGGAAGCGAGCGGGTCCATTACAACGACGACAACGCCTCCAGTTCGGATCGGGCCATCGGCGCGTATCTGGCCGGGGCCCTGGCGCGGGCGCGGCGGGAGGGGAGGCTTTCCGGCGCGCGGGACGTGGTCCTTCATTTCCGGCGCGACTCCATCCCGGGCAACGGCCTGGGAGCGTTCAACGCCGATCCCCTGACCATCCTGGTGGAAGGAGGCGCGCAGGACGGGGTGGGCAAATCCGCCAACGGCGGCAGGATTACGGTCCTCAAGGGAGAAAACCGCCACGGCGTGAGGGTCGGCGGATCGGTGGGCAAGGGCCTGGCCTACGGGGCACAGGGGGGGACATTTCTCATCCAGGGGGACGCGGACAGCCGGGCGTGCATCCGTCTCTCGGGCGGGAACGTGGTCCTTGGCGGCCGCATCCGGCGCCCTTTGGACGACTCGGCCGGGTATCTGGCCGAACGGGCCAACCTGAAGGGCTTCGCCTTCGAATACATGACAGCGGGGCGCGTGGTGGTGCTGGGAGACCCCGGCCCCTGGATCTGCTCGGGCATGACCGGCGGCGTGGTCTTCTGCCGCCTGGACATGGAGATGGGCATGGACCGGGAGGCCCTGCGCCGCAGGCTGGCCAGGGGCGCCCATGTGGCGATCCGCGACCTGGAGGAGGCGGACCTCGCCGTCCTGGAGGAACTCCTGGGACTGTACCACCGGGAGCTGCTCTCCTCCCATCAGTACGAGGAAGCGGACTGGCTGGAAGGCGTCATGGCGAAATGCCGCACGGCGTTCGTCAAGATCGTCCCGGAACCGGCCCCGGCGCCGACCGATGAATAGCTTTTTCGCCAAGGAGGGGAAAACCGCAAAGCACCCTTTCCAGCCATGGAAAAGGCGTCGCGCCACACCTGCGCTATCCCCTCAGCCGGGCAAACAGCTTGTCGATGTATTTGTCCCGGTCATTGCTCATGAACAGCACGTGCATATCCTCGAGCTCGTCCTGTGTATTGTCCCATTTCAACTGTGAGTAGTGTGTCCAGGAAAGGATGAAGCTGTTGAGGATCACGGTTGAATCCTTCAAACGCCGCTCGACATCTTTGATCCGTTTGTGGAACAGAACCTTCTCGCTGGCGGGGCCTTCGTGCAAAAGACCGTGCGGCTCGATGAAGGTGACGTACTGCTTCCCGTTAATCAGCAGCCACAGAATGAAATCCGGGTGGAAGTTGCCCGCCTCGAAGAATCCCACGCCCTTGCCCCGGCTCATGTTCCTGAGCAGGAAGAGTTCCATTGCGTCCTTTTCCAAAGCGGCTTTGCGGCCGTCGCACCAGGTATTCAGATCGGTGACAAACTGATACTCGCTCTCGTTGAGGGCGACAGGCAGGATGGTTATTTTCCCTCCGCGCCGGACGTGAAAGAGCGGCTGAAACAAGTGCCTGCCGAAATTGCAGGCGCTCAGATCGCCAACCTTCAGCAGATCGTTATTTTTCTGCTCCAGGTCTTTCCTGATCCGCTGGATTCCCTGGATGACCTGTTCCTCATCGCCGTCCACGATGAGCTGGTAGAACTCCTCCTTCGGGATGTTGTCATCATCCGGTGTCAGGTCGCGAAGTTCCAGGCGCGGTTCAATGTATTCCCGTTTTCGATAGTTGTTAATAGTGATCGCAGTACCGCTTCAAAAGCTCGGACGCTACCTGCTGCAACAAGAACACGCCATCAAAGGTTGCCGGGTTCAGGCGGGTTTCCGGCAGGTAGAGAGTGTACCAGGTTGGATTATTAAGCAGTTTTTCTATTCCACTTTTAGTTATATTCAGGTTGTGCCACTTACACTGGCGTTTATATTGTTCCAAATCAAAATATAGTTTGTCATAGTCCAGCAGGGCCAGGTGCTGTTCGCGTAACGAAACCCTGTCCTTCCGGGCCGCCAGGGACACGCCGCGTGACTGCATGGCCTGAATGCGCGGGTACCAGTCGGCGACAACCGTGTTATGCGTCATGTAGTCCGGGATATCCCCGACAGAGGGCGCCGCCGCATCTTTCTTGAAGTCGTATTCCTTGCCGTCAGAGGCCTTCCGCTTAGGGCGGAGGATTTTAAGCTTCTTGCCGAAGTCATAGGTGACATTCAGCGGGATGGTAATGATCTTGCGGCGCTCGTTGCCGGGTAAGCCTTCCTCTTTGAGGAACTCGCGGAACTTCTCCATGAAGTCGGCTTCGATGCCGAAAACGTTAAGGGTGTCCAATTCCTCGATGAAGGCCGGCCGAAGCGGCGCATGGGAATGGCCGCTGCGCTTGAGGCTCCACTCATAACCCTTCAAGCGGACACCGCGCCCAAAGAGCTGAATGATCTGAGAGCCTTCCGAGCGTCCGACATGCATCAGGCCCATGGCGCTGACGCGCCAGCAGTCCCAGCCTTCAACGAATTTCTTGGAGCCGATAAGCAGGTTGACCGGTGACGTGGAATCCTTCACGGAGGCGAACATCGCCTCGGTAAAATCACTGTCTGCCACGGTCAGTCGCGTGCCGTTCCGCGCCGCCACTTCAGCTACGTGGTCGCACAGGCTCTTGGCGTCACCGACGTTGATCAGACCGAAGGGCGTCTCGCTCGCGCCCGCGCGCAAGGCTACTTCGCCGGATTCGCCCTTGATGCGATCCAGTGACAAATGCCCGCCCGCTGCATGGTTGAACAGCCTGGCGAGAATATCCCGGTAGAGGGTTTCAACGGTTTCGCCGCCATTCATGGCCCGGGCCAGATAGGTAAAGGCCCCGGCAAAGATGTCGTTCCCATCCTTGTCCAGCAGGCCGGTATCCTGGCCTTTGCCGGTGAGGATCTCGCTCATGCGCCGCGTCGCCGCTTGGCTGTTGTCGAGGAAGTCCGCGATAAACTGGATGATGAGCGCCACGTCCGTGGCCACGATCTGTTCATCCTTGCCCATCTTGCCCGATGAAACCGTGCTGCCGACAAAGACCCACAGCGGTTTTTCCAGATTGAACGGCTGTAAGGGCGAACGGCCATTCGCCCCTGCCTCCTCATAGATCCGGAGCTGCTGATAGAACTTCAGCAGACAGGCGGTCATGTAGAGGACTCTCGTCTCCTCGAAGGATTCGGGCAGGTTCAGAATCTGGTAATCCTTGCCGAAACCGTCCTCATAGAACCACCGGTAGGAGTAATCAAAAACGACTGTCTTGGCGTAGCTGTTCTCAAAATCGGCATTGCCTGACGCCTGAACGGCCTGCTCGAAAGTGGCCGAATACTCGAAGGTAAACCCTTTGGCGCAAAGGTCTGAACGCCGGGTGAACCAGAATAGCTGAAGAGCGGGCTATCGCCGAGATGGTGATAGAAGAAATGCAGATTATCCTTGTCCAACCCTTCCAGGCGCGGATCACGGATGGGTTCGGCCAATTTGTGAAAGGGGCGAACCACTTTGCCATTTACTATGTTTTCGGCGAGCGGATCGATGCCGAACAGGCTCATCAGCCACTGGTTGAGCAGCAGCTTGTCGCGGAACTTATGTAGTTTGTGGCCTTTCTGTTTACGCTTCGCCATTTTCGTCTCCCACCAGTGATTCCAATTTTGTTAGCCAGGCATCAAACAGGTGGCAGGCAGTGCGCATTTTAGGTATGCCGATTTCAGCGGCAATTGCTATACCGGTGGAGGTTTTCTTGAAACGATCAGAAAGGGCTTTTAGCCTTTTTGAGGGTGCAGTTGCGCTATTGTCGTTGATCTTTTCCGGTTCCCCACATTCGACAAGAATCGCATCTATATGGCGCCTATCCACACCCATCTTCTCTGCCAGGCAGTCCGGATCACTAAAATACAAGGCCTCAAACTCATACATGGAGACATAAGGAATAAAACGGTTATTCGGATTTTGCCCCGGAAACAACCGATGCACTTCGTCAGCCGTGGCCTGATTCATGACGGCAGCCTTGTTGGTGTGATCGCTTTGTTGTTTCGATTCTGCAAACCCTGGCCAATCAGACTTGATTCCATAATAGTCAACCAACAGTGTTACACAGGTATCATTCCGTTGTTTAAGATGCCTTTCGATGTCTTTTTGAGCACGGGAAAACTTCACATCGCCCCCCTTTTCACCGGGTTTATCAAGAATGATGGGGGTTAAATACACGCTACGAGCTGCCATGTAGGGTCCCAGTAATTGTCCAACGAATCGCTGTTCCGTTGGCCCTTCCACAAGCACAACTACTTCCGCATAACTACTCATTGGTTGTGCCTCCCTGGATCACATTCTTACTCCAGAGCTCACCAACTGAATAATCTTCCAACCATTTATTGAAATCCGAGTGTTGCAGGCGCTCAAACGTTGATTGTCCCTCCCTGCGGTTGACCACGACGATATCCTCAATGGAAAACTGATCGAGCAAAAGGGGAGACTGTGTAGCAACAATGATCTGGGTTCGTTTGGCGCAATCTTCGATAAGTTCGCCAAGGATGCGGATGGCCTCGGGGTGCAGGCCGAGCTCCGGTTCGTCAATGACAATAGCGGAAGGAGGATGTGGCTGAAGAAGCGCTGTGGCTAAGCATATGAACCGGATGGAACCATCAGAGAGATGATAAGGTTGCATCGGAAAATCTGAGCCTTTTTGCTGCCAGCTGAGTTTGACCTTTTCCGCTTGACCAAACTTGAGTATATCCAGGCGGAAATCGTCGAAGAAAGGGATCACCAACCGGACGGCATTAACAATTTCCTGATAGTATGAACGGTTGGAGGAATCATTTTTCAACCGTAACAGGAAAGATGCGATGTTACCACCATTGTTCCGAAGAACATGGTTGTCCTCAACGATCTCGGAACGACGCATAGGAGCCATCGCGCTGGTATCATGAAAGTGATAAACCATCCAGTGAGCAATGGATTCATAAACAAAGTGACCCACACCATTCCACTGTCCATCCCATGACTTTTCATTCCGCTCATCATATAAACGACTCTCAGGTGAAAGGCTTCCATAGGAACGCCAGTTGGTCGTGACATATTTCCGTTCCTCATCGACGAGAAAAGTTTCGTCCACTGTCGGTGTCAATGCAAAACGATAAAAGTTTGAGCCTTGCGCATTGTCGCTGTAAGATGCAAATTCCAACTCAACCTTGATTGCAGGGGTGTTCTTGGGACCATTGTGGAGAAAATTGTCCGCGCCACCGTTTTCGAGGATGAACTTCTGAAGATTTTTCTTTGTCATCGCCATGAGCAATTGAAAAATTTGGACGAGATTGCTCTTGCCCGCACCATTGGCGCCGATGAAAATATTCAGACCCCTGAGTTCGAATTCCTTCAACTCGCGAATCGACTTAAAACCATTGATACTTATTTTCTTGATTGCTCCTCTCATGCCAAGCCCTCCTCACCCCACATGCGCTTCATGAACTCTTCTTCGATGAGGCGGACCTTCCAGTTTTCTTCGTCCAGTTTCAGGTTGGGTAGATTGTTGCTGCCGTTGACATAGATGACGTCGAATTCAAGCCGCGCCTTGAAGCTGTCATCGAAGAAGCGGGTATCGAGCTTCAGCTTGTTGTTGTCCTTGAGGAACTCCACCGTAATGAACTTCTTCTTGAGCCAGAGCTTTTTCTGAAAATCCTCAAGCTGGGCCAGAAAGTCGATCAGCTTGCCCGCGATCTTGCGCAACACCTTGATCTTGGCCAGATAGCTTTCGACCGCCGGGGCTTCGGCGTTCTCAATATCATCGAGGCGCATGACCTCGTTATTGATGTAGAAGTCCAGTTCCCGGCGCAGGAAGCCCCCCAGATCCTTATGGATGAAATAGTCCATGGTGTTGCGGGCGGTGTATTGGTTCACATACCTGGCCAGTACCGGCCGCTTCTTGTCGCTGTCTGCCGGAGCGGGAGCCTTGAACAGACTCAGGTATTCCGCCACCTGTTTTTCGTGCTCGCCACCGGCCGCGGCCATGGCCTGGAGACGCTCCAGAATGGCCTCCACCGCCTCGGCGTTGCGCTTGTCCCGCCAGGTATTTTCCTGGCCGGTTTTTTCCGGATCGGGCCGGTATTCGAAATTGACGGTCAGCTCTCCGCTTTCGGTCAGGACAACGGGATTTCCGGCATGGAGGATTAAGAAGCGCTTGTTGGCTTCCGATGCCTTGACGTTGCCGTGCTCGCCCTCGCTGGCCTCGACGACGCGAAAATGAACCTTGAGCGGTATCTCATCTTCCCCTAGCCCGAGACTGCCCCTTATCTCTTTCGCCTGCCGCAAATCGAAGGTGAAATTGGAAAAATATTCGGCGCTCTTGATGTAATACTGGTCAGCGTTGGCCCAGTGCGGTTTCACCTCTTCGCCGTTGTATGGAACGGCGAAGGGCGCGGCCTTTCCGGATGTTTCCCGGGTGTAATAGCGGCGGGAGATAAAGTCGCCGTTGTCGTAGTAGCGTTCAAAAAAGCGATACAGGTGGTCATAAACATCGGCCTCGGCGCCGGAGGTATACCTGAACGCTTCGTAGGCCGCTTGGGCTTCTCTGACTTTCGGGGAATTTCCGGGATCGGTAACGCCGTACTCTTTCGCCGCGGCAATCTCCTTATCGATTTTCGCCTTCAATTCCCCCTTGCGGGCCTCGTCCGCATCGCCGAAGGCATCCGCCACGATTTTCAGCAGGTCGGCGCTGATGAAATCCTGAACTTCCCGCGCCTTGGCGTGCATGATGCGGTAAAAACCGAAATCAAGATCCGGCTGGTCGAGCTGGAACAGCTCGGAAAGCTTCTTCAAAAGCCGGCCGCGAAGTTGTTCAACGCTGGGCATATATCCTGTTCTCCTTATATACAATCCACGATGGCAACCAATCAATAAATGCATTATTTCCAGGCAAAGGTCAAACAATCTCGGGCTTTTTATCCCCCCCCCCAGTCACTCCACGCTTGTGCTTTTGTGAAGAAACGGGTAGTCTCGGAAGCCATGCACGCCAGTCTCGAACATATATTCGGCTCACGGATCAGGGGCAAGCTCATGGGTCTGCTGTTCACCCGCGCCGACGAAGACTTCCTGCCTGGGGAACTGGCCGGACTGCTGGGCGAAAAGAGGGCCTCATTGAGCCGCGAACTGTCACGCATGGCAGGCGCCGGTATCCTGGTATGCGGTTGGCGGGGAAAACACAAGACCTTCCGCGCCAATCACTCCTTCGTCTTTTTCCCGGAGCTGCAAGGGCTTGCCCAGAGGACCGTCGGCGCCGCCGGGATGCTGATTGCGGCCCTGGCCGGGCTGGAAGGCGCGCGTAACGCCTTTGTCTACGGCCCGTACACCCGGGGCGACGACGGGGACATCGACCTTCTCATAATCGGAGACGTTCTGGATGGGAACCGGCTGGACGAGCTTATGGAAGGGGTCGAAAAACGGCTTGGCCGAACACTCAACTACATCGTGTACGGCCAGGCCGAATTCGAGTCCAAGGTGAAGGCCAGGAACGCCTTTCTCATGGATGTGCTGGAAGATGACCTGATCATGGTCGCCGGGCGCAGGGAGGAACTCCCCCCGAGAAACGGCTGACACCCCCCGCTGCCCGGCCGCCGCTACCGGCAGGTGTAGAACTCCGGTTCGCCGATGATGATCTTCCGGGCGGTATCGTGGTTGATGCGCAGTTGCGATCCTATGTACAGCTTTCTCATGCCGCTGATGTCCAAGTCCACCATTCTCGTCTGGCCGGGCCGCACGGCAAGGCTTTTCAGCACAACCCCGTTATAGGTGTCCGCGCGGAAGGTAAAGGTCATGTTGGCCTTGACGCCGCCGTCTACATAGATGTTCGCCCTGAAACGTCCATATCTTCCGTTGGGTTTAACGTATGCGGCGAAGTACGCCATGCTCAGGGGAGAGGGATTGGTAATACCCCACCGGTAGGCGCGCCCCGGCGTTCTCAGGGCCGAGGAGTCCAGGGTGAGCATGGTTCCGTAATAATCTTCATACAACTGTCGAGACTTCACCGGCAACGTGGAGAGCCTGGAGCAGGCGGGCGCCACATCATCCGCGTCTTCCCATGCGCCTCCATCGGCATAGGCGCCGGCCCGTCCAATATCCCGCGCGGTTCCAATGGCGCCATGGATGGAGGGCGTGGCGCAGGAGCAAAACAAAACCGGCAGCATCAGGGCAAGACAAATTCTTTTCATGGGTTTTTCCTCCTTTAGATGGAAATCCGCCCCATGATAGATGAAAAATTTCTATTCCGCAAAACCCTTTCTTCCCATGGCCGCCAATGAGGAACCCTCCATGCTGGAACTATCCGCGTATGTAAAAATATTCATCGCCATTCTCGCCATCCTCAATCCCTTCGGCGTACTGCCGGTGTTCCTCTCCGTCACCGCGGACTCCACGGAACCGGAACGGAAGAAGATAGCCCGCACCGTCGCCCTGGCGGTGGCCGGAGTGCTGGCCCTCACGGCCCTTGTGGGAGAGATTGCGCTTCAGCTCTTCGGCATCAGCATCGCCTCTTTTCAGGTGGGCGGGAGCATCCTGCTCCTGCTGATGGCGGTGTCCATGATGTTCGCGCGCGAGTCGGCGGACAAGGCGGAATCGACCGCCATTCCCCAGGACCTGCGCAGCGTGGCCGTGGTTCCACTGTCCGTGCCGCTTCTGGCCGGCCCCGGCTCCATATCCACCATCATCATCTACGCCAACCTGGCCGAAAGCCCCCTTCATATAGGGATTATCATCCTGTGCATCTCAGCCGCTGCCCTGCTTGTATGGATTGTCCTCCGCCTTGCTTCCAGGATCGGCAGGTTCATCGGCCCCCTGGGACTGAGCATCGTAAGCCGTCTTATGGGACTTTTGCTGGCGGCCATCGCGGTGGAATTCTTCGCCAAGGGTATCGTCAAGCTGCTGCCCGGCCTGGCGTGACCCGTGAACACGCCCGCCGTTTCCATACTCCTGCCGGTGCGCGACGAGGAGCGTTTCCTTCCCGCGGCCCTGGAATCCATCTTCCGGCAGACCTTCACCGACTGGGAACTGGTGGCCGTGGATGACGGCTCCCGCGACACGACCCCCGCCATTCTGGCCGAAGCGGCACGCCGCGACCCGAGGGTGCGCGTCCTGAGGTCGCCGGCGCGGGGACTCGTGCCGGCCCTGAACACCGGGCTCAATGCTTGCCGCGCCCCACTCGTGGCCCGCATGGACGCCGACGACATCTCCCACCCCCGCCGCCTGGAGACGCAGGTCTCCTTTCTTACCCGGAATCCCCAAGTGGGTCTCGTGGCGTGCGATTTCCGATCCTTCCCGCGCGCCTCACTGGGAAGGGGTATGGTCGCCTACGAGAGATGGCAGAACAGCCTAGCCTCCCACGAAGACATACTCCGCGACCTGTTCGTGGAATCGCCCTTCGTCCATCCGAGCGTCGTTTTTCGCGGTGAGGAAGTGCGTTCCGTCGGAGGCTACCGGGATCGGGGCTGGGCCGAGGATTATGACCTGTGGCTCAGGCTGGCCGCGGGCGGGACCCGTTTCGCGCGCCTGCAAAAGACCCTTTTCTTCTGGCGGGAGCGCCCGGAGCGCGCCACCCGCACCCTTCCGGAATACACGGCCGCCGCCTTCCGGGCCTGCAAGGCCCATCACCTGAGATTCACATTCCTCAAAGGGGTGGATGAAGTAATCCTGGCCGGAGCAGGCCTTGAAGGACGCGCATGGAGCAGAACTCTACAGGGCGAGGGAATCCGGGTGGTCGGCTGGATTGACGTGGACCCGAGGAAGATCGGCAACACCCTTCACGGCGCCCCGGTCTCCGCCGCCCGTGAGGTAACGGCGGGAGACGGGGTGAAGATGCTTGTAACCGTCGGCGCCCGAGGGTCGCGGCGCCAGATCCGGGAGTGGGCGGACGGCGCGGGATTCAGGGAAGGGGTGGATTATCTCTGCGTGACGTAGGGTGAAGGAAGGGTCCCGGTGTAATAAGATTTCTTGTATGTGATGGCAAAGGTCCATCATGGCGTCAATCCTCTGATGTTCAATCTCAACTGTTATCCCAAGGCCAGCTACATTGGCATCAAGGCGCTCCGGAATCATGCGCCCCCGGAATTTCACCCAGACATACAACCCGGTTCCTGCCGGTATTCTTTGCCCGGTACAGGGCATCGTCGGCGGCGGCCAGAAGGGCATCCACGTCACTGTCTCCCCTGCCGCTGACTACGCCGATACTTACGGTCACGGGCACGAGGCCGGATCGGGTTTCAATCCCTTTCAGGGCCACGGCCTCCCGCACCCGTTCAAAGAGGCGTTCCGCCCCCTCTCCCGAAGAGTCCGGGGCAACCACCAGAAACTCCTCTCCGCCATACCGTCCGATACGGTCGTAGGCCCTGAGTTCGCCCTCAACGGCGCGGACAAACCCGCACAGCACATCGTCGCCGGTCTGGTGCCCGTACCTGTCGTTCACCCGCTTGAAGCGATCGATGTCGCACAGCCCAATACTGAAAGGGATGCCGGAACGGTCCGAACGGAAAATCTCTTTGCGCAGGACGTCCAGGATGGCGCGCCGGTTAAGGATGCCGGTGAGCGGGTCGTGCATCGCCTCGTGGAGCACCGCCTCTTTCGCCTCGTTCATGGCGCTCTGCATCTCTACCATGCGCTGGCCGACCCGGATGCGCGCCCGCAGTTCGGCATTGTCATAAGGCTTGATGACATAATCATTGGCGCCCGCTTCCAGGGCCTCGACTATGCAGTTCTTGTCACCCCTGGAGGTAAGGAAGATTATATATGGAGGCTCGCTGGTGGGCAATTTCCGGAGCCTCCTGCACACCTCGAGGCCATCCATTCCCGGCATGGACCAGTCAAGGAGCGCCAGCTTCGGCGCGTCATCGCCACTCAAGGCCTTCAACGCGGACTCGCCTTCCACCGCGACCACGGGCTCATAGCCCCACTTCTTTAGAATAGCCGCCAGCATGGTGCGGGAGGTGAAGTCATCCTCGGCTATGAGAATCCGCATCGCCCATCTCCTTTATTACTTGTAAAAAACGGAAATATAATCCTGAAAACGTCATTTCAACCACAGAGGTCACAGAGAAAACAGCAGATATAAAAGCGAAAAAATAAACTACCAGACTCAACATAGATGGTGACGATCGTAATATCTTTGTTTTGGAGTAACTACTTGATAGTTATACGAAAACCATCCTCGTCCTCTGTGTTCTCCGTGGTAATTGCTTTTTTCAGGATAATAACTTATCGGTATAAACCCTTATAACTTGATACCGCGAGGCGCATGAAAATACGGAAGCGAAGGGCGACAGGTTCCGGATTCCTTCAAGTTTACCCGTTTTCCCGCGCGGGTAAACATCACCCCTGCTTTTCCATCCAACCGGGGCCGCCCAGGACCCGGGCGACGAGCATGCTTGAAACATTGTCACCTACGGCGTTAATCATGGTGGCGGGCGCATCCACCAGCGTGCCGATCATCGTTATCAGGGGAAAGGCCTCCGGTGGAAAGCCGTACAGGGAGAGTATCAACAGCTCTCCTATGGTTCCGCCGCCGGGGACCCCGCTTACCACCACGCCGGTCAGAAGAGCTATTCCCAGGGCGGTCAGGATCGTCTCGACGCCGGAAAAAGGCATCTGGAAAACACCGAACAGGAAGGCGATCTTCAGCACCGCCGCCAGACAAGAGCCCTCCATGTGCAGGGTCGCGCCGATGGGAATGACCACTTCGCTGATATCCCTGGGGATGCCGACGTCGTCGGCGGCCTTCAGGTTGGAGGGGATCGTCGCCATGGAACTGCCGGTGGCAAGGGCGGTAACGGATGGCGGAATTATGCACCGCCAGAACCTTTTGACCCCGGCGGCCCGGCCCGCGAGAAAGGCATAGGCGGTAAATGCGAGAAAGAAATAAAGGATGGCCGTGGGATAATACAGTGCCATGGCCCGGGCATAGGAACCCATGAGCCGGGGCCCGAACACGCCCGACAGATAGGCGAAGTAGGCGCACAGGCCAACCGGGGCGTAATACATGATGAAAGAGACAAGCCTCATCATGACCTCGTTGGCCGATGCCAGGAACAGGGTAAAGGGCTTCCCCTTTTCACCAGCCGTCGAAGCGGCAAGACCGGTAAGTATCGAGAAAAGAATCAGCGCCAGCATGTTGTTTCTGGATAAAAGATTGGGAAAATCCGTAACAGTCAAGGCGCGGACCATCTGTTCCGAGGCGTTCATCTCCCGGATTTCGTCAGCCGCGGGCATGGGTATGGCGACGCCGGCCGCGGGAGGGTAGAGGATGGAGGCGAAGATCATCACCATCGAGGCGATGAGACCGGTAGCGACGAATACCATTGCCATTACAGAGAGAATCCGGCCCAGGCGGCGGATATCTCCCATGGAGGCGACAGTGGACGAGATGGAAAAGAATACCAGCGGCACGATAACGGTGAAGAGCAGATTCAGGAAAATATCGCCCAGCGGCTTAAGGGCGGCGGCGTCATCCCGCAGGACGATACCCAGGACGGCGCCCAGGAGGATGGAAATGACAAGGATAATGGAAAAACCATAGGATTTCAGAAAAGGGGGCATGTTTTTAATAATAGAGGGCAAAGCCGGACACGGCAAGTTTCTTGTCGCCGGGCGGCAAAAAAAGGGGGCGGTTTTTCGTAACCGTCCCCTGCGCGGCATGAACCTTTTGTTGCCGCTATTTTCTCCTGAATCGTCTGATGCCGGCCGCGCCGAGAATACCGGCGGCAAGCAGCAGCAACGAAGAAGGTTCCGGAACCTGGGTATCCTGGGGCGGAACAAAGGGTATGGTCCCGCCTCCCCCGACCAGGTCGCCGGGCAGCGGAGGATCGGCGATATATCGGGCCTCATCCTGCCACGAGCTCAGGTAGGGACCATCCACCGGCGAAAGACTGGATGAAAAGATGAAATCGCAAAGCCAGTTCTCCGCATAGGATGTCCCATGGGCATCGTTGTAACCGATGGGAGCGATGGGGTTGAGGGCAATGCCGGAATAGGCGTTGGTCACATTATTCCAGGTGATTGCCGCGTCATGCCAGTGGAGAATATATGGAGCATGAAAGGGGTTGCTTTCACCATACCGTTCAACATAATCTTCAGCGGAGAGGATTTCATGGGCCCATCCGGCGGGAGAAGATATTGCCCATATGTCGTCCGGCGTGGTAAGCGGGATTTCGTAATCAACGATCAGAGGCCATGCCCACAGGACATTCCCTTCCGGGTCCTTAATCGGTTGTCCTGATTCATCAGGTATAAATCCGTAAACGGAGGTATTGGCGAGCGTGTAATTATACGAATATACAGCGCCGTCATAGGATATCACGGTGGAAACCTCCGATGAACGGACCAGCGCCTCGTGGCCGAACATGGCGAGAGACCGGCCAGACAACACCGAAATGAACAGCATTACAAACGATAAAGTCAAGCATCCTTTTTTAAACATGGAACTATTCTCCTTTCATTGATTTTCTAGCAAGAATGGAAAGTCACGGACCAAGCTAAATCCCTTGTCGACGCCGCCATGGAATACTGATTTTCAATCTTCTTTCTTGATTTGGATTAATTCGTAAAAATATCCGGCAAGGATCATGTTTTTTCGGATTGCTCTGCAATTTTCATGCAACTGCGTCAACATCCTGTTTTTAAATAGTTACATCCCTGTAATAATCGGATATTTATCCTGTGTGTAATATTTTCCGACATATCCATCTTCGATTCAGACAAGGAGACCGGCTCGGTATTGTGATTCTTCTTGCGTCCATGTCGTGCCGATCAAGAGCGGTAGCAGGGAACTCTCGTCTCTCTGGAATACGATAATGGAGCGCTATCATTATCTGGGCCGCGGGCTGAACAGGATCGGGCGCTCGCGGACGGACAGGGGGGGGGATCTCAATATTTACGAAGAACTATCCATGAAAACCTTCCATTCGAATATCGGAAAGCTGTACGCCTTTGCCTTCCTGGAGAAGACCCTCTTTCCCATGGCCATCATCACCCTCTTCTGGAAGGATCGCATCGGGCTGAGCCTTACGGAGATATTGACGCTGCAGGGGATTTTTTCCGCCGCCACCGTGCTTCTGGAATATCCATCCGGTTATGTGAGCGACCGCCTCGGCTACCGCGCCTCCCTGAGCATCGCCACCGTCATCGGCGTGGCGGGGTGGGGACTCTACACCGTGGCCGGTTCCTTTGGCGGTGTCCTGGCGGCCGAGATCCTTCTCGGCACGGCCCTCTCCTTCATCAGCGGTTCCGACAGCGCCCTCCTCTACGAGACCCTCCTCGCGGAGGGGAAGGAGGGTCTGTACGCCCGCTACGAGGGGCGGATGAACGGCTTTTCCCAGACCGGGGAGGCCATGGGCGCCCTCTTCGCCGGGGTGATGTACGAGGCCATGCCCCTTCTTCCCTTCTTTCTGCAGATAGGTGTCTGGGTCGCGGCCTTTGCGGTGGCCCGCGCCATGAAGGAGCCGCCCCGCGAGATTTCCATCTCCACCCACGGCCACCTGAAGGAGGCCTTGAGCATCACCCGCTACGCCTTTCTGGAGAACCGGCGTCTCCGCGCGGTAATTCTGCTGAATACCCTCCTGGGCATCGCCTCCTTCTATCCCGTCTGGCTGATCCAGCCCTACATGCGCGAACATGGCGTACCCCTGGCCTGGTTCGGACCTGCCTGGGCCGGCGCCAACCTCATGGTGGCGGTGTTCGCCCTGGCGAGTCACCGGGTGCATGCCGCACTGGGAGATCGCAAAATCATCTTCCTCTTCTGCGCCATGATCCTTGCCGGGTATGCCGGTCTCGGCCTGTGGGGCGGCGTATTCGGGTTCCTCTTCTACTACCTGCTGACCGCCATGCGCGGCCTCAGGGGGCCGATCTTTCTTCACTACACCCAGAATGAAAGCCGCTCCGCGAACCGGGCCAGCATACTGTCGCTCCAGTCCCTCTCGTTCCGCGTCGCCTTTATCGCCACCGGTCCCCTGGTGGGCAGGATGGCGGACGCCATGGGGGTGCGGCAGGCCTTCCATCTCCTCCTCTACGGATTTCTCGCGGCCCTCCCCCTCTTCTCCTGGCTCTTCCTGAGGAACATCTCCCTCTCCCGCAAAACCGGGCCCCCGGCCTGAGCACCACTGTTCCGGTATGGACGTGAATCTCCCGCGAACGCCTTCTTTTCTGAGGTGAACCATTGAAGCGCGGGCCTTGGAAATGGTACAAAGGAAAGGTAGCGGACAGCCGGGGGCATCGCCCCATTCACAGACAGCCGGCCTGTTTTCCGGAAAGGATCGCCATGCCCGTCATACGCGATACAGTCATACAGTTTCTCCAGCAGATCAAAGGATTTGGAGAAAGCGCCCGTCAGACACGGGAGCACGGGGCGACCATGCCCCGGCTTCCCCTCACGCCTGGGACCGAGGTTCTGGCGACGGTTACGGGAAAGCTGGAGAACGGGATGTCGCTGGTGCGGATATCCTCCGGCACATTCGCCATGGATCTCCCCCCTGGCGCCAGGACAGGCGATATCCTCCGCATGACCTTTCTCAACCAGGACCCGCGTCCGATGTTTTCCCTGTCCAACAGGACCTTCAGCGCGGCTCCCGTGACCATGAGCCCTGCCGGAGAACTGGTGCGGCGGCTTCTGCGCAACCCGTCGCGGGATAGCTCCGCCAGGTCTCCGTTGCCGGTAATGGGGCGGCTGCTGGATGCCCCGCCGGGCGATACGACCCGGCTTGCCGGCCGGTTGCGCCAGGCCCTGGGAGAGAGCGGTCTTTTTTATGAATCGCACCTCGAGGAATGGGCCTCTGGAGAGAGGCCCATGGCTCGTGTCATGCGCGAGCCCCAGGCCGCGCTTTCCCGTCCCGAGGCCAGGGCGCGCGCCGCCGCCATGACGGCCACGGAAAGGCCTTCGGCGGGAGCGGCTGTCCAGGATGGGGAGATGTCCGGCGTCCCCCCCGAAGAGGGCGTTGCCGAGGAGATCCCGCGACCTCCGGGGGGCAGCCGATCTTCGGAAACGGGACCAAAGGAGACCGGCCGCACTCCGGTTGAAACGGAAAGGCGGGAGGGCGCGCCGGCGCGGAGGGATGAAGGGGGGAGGTCGGCCCGCGAGGCCGCGCCGGAGCGTCGTGAGGCCCCCGGCGGTCCTGCCGGCGAGCCCGGCCGGCGTGTGCCTGGAGAGGGTTCCCCGGACACCGGGACCGGGATGAAGACCCCTGCGCCGTCGGCGGAACAGGGTGATCGCCTTCCGAAGGAAGCGGCCCCCGGCCCCGATTCCCCATTGACGAAAAGGCAGCCGACGGATTCCGGTACCGGAACGCGGCCTGCCGAGGCCCCGGCAAAGGAGACCGGCCGCACTCCGGTTGAAGCGGAAAGGCGGGAAGGAGCGCCGGCGTGGCGGGACGAAGGTGGGAGGACGGCCCGGGATATCGGGCCGGAGC
>CAYMFO010000034.1:0-3000 GCA_964389825.1 uncultured Geobacter sp.
TGACCCTGTGGTTGAAATGCCGTTTTCAGGATGAAAGATCATCCCATTATCCGGAATCTGTGGTAATAAGAATATCCATTCCCGCAAAGCAGGATTACCCGGACGCGGCGACAGGACCGGCGTGACGGAACAGCCGTCTTCGGCCGCGGTGTGGAGGCCTCCCATGAGCTCTGATATTCGAAGATTCATCCGCAAGATACCCAAGGCCGAGCTCCATATCCACCTGGAAGGCGCCCTGGAGCCGGAACTGATGTTCGCTATCGCGGAACGGAATGGAGTAACCCTTCCTTTTCGCTCAGTGGAAGAGGTGCGGAGGGCTTACCGTTTCACAAATCTCCAGTCGTTCCTGGATATCTACTACCAGGGGATGAGCGTCCTTCTCCGTGAAAGTGACTTTCACGATATGACCGCGGCATACCTGGCGCGGGCCTTTGCCGACAATGTCCGCCATGCGGAACTGTTTTTCGACCCCCAGGCGCACACGGAGAGGGGGGTTCCCCTGGAAACGGTCATCGCCGGCATCCACTCCGCGCGGGAGGAGATGCGGAACCGCACCGGCATGTCCACGCTCCTTATCCCCTGCTTCCTGCGTCACCTGAGCGCGGATTCGGCCATGGCATGCCTGGAAGATATCTTGCGATTCCGGGATCTGCTGTGCGGCGTGGGTCTGGATTCCTCCGAGCTGGGCAATCCGCCGGAAAAGTTTACCGCCGTCTTTGAACGGGCAAGGGCCGAGGGTCTGCGTGTCGTGGCCCATGCTGGCGAAGAAGGCCCTCCCGAGTATATACGTCAGGCCCTGGACCTCCTGGGTTCGGAGCGCATCGACCATGGGGTGCGCTGCGTCGGGGACCGGGACCTGCTGGAACGCCTCAAAAGAGAGCAGATACCTCTCACGGTCTGCCCTCTCTCCAACGTGCGGCTACGGGTATTCGACACCATGGCCGACCATGACCTTAAACAATTGCTGGACATGGGTCTGAGGGTCACCCTGAATTCCGACGACCCCGCCTATTTCGGCGGCTACATCACGGACAACTATCTGGCCGCCCAGGAAGCCCTGTCCCTGGAACGGGACGATATAATCACCCTGGCGCGCAATTCCTTCCTGGGGTCGTTCCTGACGCCGGAGGAAAAAGGCCGCTGTCTGGATGACCTTGATCGCTTCGTTTCGCGGTTTCCCCACAAAGCCCGGAAGGAGAGGTAATGAAACGGAACTTGTTGGCGGTTTTATTCCCCCTGTGCGCGTCCCTGGCGCTGGCGGGGTGCGTCCACAACACGGGGAGAACGGATGCCCTCTACCAGACCTCTACCCTCAATGCCCTCATGGAAGGGGTTTACGACGGCACGGTATCCGTGGGAGAGTTGAAGAAAAACGGCGATTTCGGTATCGGAACCTTCAACGCCCTGGATGGGGAGATGGTCGGGCTGGACGGAGTCTTCTACCAGGTCAAGGGGGACGGAACGGTCCTGATGGCCGCCGATGACCTCCTGACGCCTTTTGCCGTGGTGAAATTCTTTTCAGCCGACAAGACCGCCGGCTTGTCCGGCCCACTGGACCTGGAAGGGCTGCCGCGGCGGCTGGACGACATGCTCCCGACACGGAACTCCTTCTATGCGGTGAGGATCGAAGGGACCTTTCCCTGGATAAAGACCCGCAGCGTAGCGGCCCGGCGCAAGCCCTACCCCGGCCTGGCCGAGGCCGTTAAAGACCAGTCGGTATTTGAGTTCAGAGATATCCGGGGAACCATAATAGGGCTACGCTGCCCGGACTTCGTAAAGGGCCTGAACATGCCCGGATATCATTTCCATTTCATTTCCGCTGACCGCAAGGCCGGAGGCCATCTCCTCGGTTGTCGCATGGAGAGCGCCACGGTCATGATTGATGAAACCGGCGACTTCCGGCTGGTCAACCCGCAAAGCGAGGGTTTCCGGCGCGGCGATCTCGGGAAGGATCACGGCCGGGACCTGGAAAAGGCGGAACGATAACGGCAGGGCAAGGAGGATACCACCATGAAAAGAGGGACCGGCATCGACCTGTACCAGGAGTTCATCGATGTCTTTCACAAGGAGGAGATGCTGGCGTTTTTCGATTTTCTGACCGATGGGGGCGCCGCTGATTCCCTGTCCGGGCTGTGCAAGATCTCCCGGCCGAAACCGGGCAAGGCGGATTCCCGTTACCTTTCCCTTCTCTTCATCGTCGACACGCCGGACGAGGAAACCTGGAAAAAAGCCGAGGCGCGCTTCGCGGAGATCGACTGGGACGGACTGCGGGACCGTCTCCCCGAATTCGAGAGCGCCCTCTCCATCCCCTTTACCCTCAGGGAGTTCACGGGCAACTATTTTCAGGAGATTGATATCTACCTGAAAAACAACACCGCTGTTTCCAGGTCGTTTATCGTCGGCGCCCTCTGCCCCGCAATCTTTTCCGTGGCCCGGCTCAGGGCCGGTGAACCGGTTTTCCGGGAAGACCTGCCGGATTCGGAAAAAGACATGAAGGAGTCCCTGCTTGTCGACAAGGACCGTGGCGACTCGCTTGTGTCAAGACTGCGCGATTTCTTCAAATTCTGAAATAACTCCCCAGGAGGTGGATATGGATATCCAGACAAAAAAAGAAGCGAATGCCACGATTGTGTCGGTCACCGGCAAGATGGACGCCGTTACGGCCCCGGAGTATGAAAAGCTGTTGCGCCGGTTGATGGAGGAGGGGGAAAAGTCCTTCGTCAACGACTTCTCCGGCCTTGTCTATATCAGCAGCGCCGGCCTGCGCAGTATCCTGGCCACGGCCAAGGCCCTGAAGGCTGTCCAGGGTAGACTCCTTTTCAGCGGCCTTACCGGTCCGGTCAAGGATGTGTTCGAGATATCGGGGTTCGGTTCCCTGTTTCAGCTCCACGACACCCCGGATACGGCGCTGAAAAGCCTGGGCTGAGGCATGCCTCCCCGGAGCGCGCGCTATGAGGCGCGCATCGAAAATCTGGAAGCCATCATGCGGTTTGTGATCGG
>CAYMFO010000034.1:3100-27089 GCA_964389825.1 uncultured Geobacter sp.
CGCCGGGAAGGGGGACGCAACCTTCTGCAACTGACCTTTCTCTCCGCCGGGAAGCCCGGGGGGGAAAGCGGCGATCCATGAGCCGGGCGCCGGACCTTCCCGGACGGGGGTCATCCCCTTTCCGGCGGCGATTGCCTTCCGTACTCAGGGACCGGGGGATCGCCTTCAAGCTGATCCTCCTGTGCTGCGCCAGCAGCGTGTTCATCTTTCTCGTCATCTTCGGTTATACCTACCGCTTCTCCAGGGACACCATCGAGAAGGACACCCGGGAGAGGGCCGAGAACCTGGCGCACAGCGCGGTCTACCGCATCGAGAACATCCTCAACGCAGTTGAAAAGGCGCCGGAGGGAATGGCGTCCCTGCTGGAAAACTGTTCCCTTTCCAGGGAGGAGACGCTCCGCATGCTGCGGGCCTCCGTTGCCGGCAATCCGGATGTCTACGGCGCCATTCTCGCCTTTGAACCGTACGGTTTCGATGGGAAGACCGAGAGCTTCGCCCCCTATTTCTACAGACGAAACGGCGCCATCGTCGCCGTTAATCCCCATTCCGAAAACCATTACGACTGGGACTGGTACCGGACCCCGAAACGGCTGCGCAAGGCGTCATGGAGCGAGCCCTATTTCGACTCCGCTTTCGGCAAGGTCATCATGTCCACCTACTCCGTTCCCCTGTTCCGCGATGTGGGCGGGAAAAAGCGGTTTCGCGGCGTGGCTACGGCCGATATCTCCCTGGACCAGCTGAGCGATATCGTTTCTTCCATCAGGATTCTCCGCGGCGGATTCGGCATACTCATGTCCAGGCAGGGGGTCTTCGTCACCCATCCCGACAAGAAGCTCATCATGAAGGGAACCATCTTCGACCTTGCCAGGGAGCGCAATGACCCGGGTCTCGCGTGGATCGGAAAAAAGATGCTGTCGGGCGAATCCGGATTCGCGCCTCTGCCGGTAATGGCCGCGGGCAAGCCGTCCCGTGTCTATTACACCTCCATACCGTCCAGCCGGTGGGGGCTGGCCGTTATATTTCCGGAGGAAGAGCTGGCGGAAGACATCACGGCGCTGCATCGGGTTGTGATCATCATGGGATTCGCGGGAATCATACTCCTTTCCCTCGCCCTGACCATTATCGCCCGCTCCATCACCGGTCCCCTTCGGGCCATGGCCGCCGCGACGGAAGCCATGGCGGGCGGCGACCTGGATGTGGAGCTCCCTCCCGCGGGCGCCCGTGATGAAGTGGGGAAGCTGACCGAGTCCTTCCGCGCCATGAAGGTCTCCCTCAAGGACCACATCCGCCAGGTGGCGGAGGCCGCGGCCGAGCGGGAGAGGGTAGCCGGAGAGCTGGCCATCGCCAGGGACATCCAGATGAGCATACTGCCGGAGGGATTGTCTCCCCTGGCATGCGGCGCCCGCTACTCCATCCGGGCGCTGGTGGCGCCCGCAAAGGAGGTGGGAGGGGATTTCTTCGACTTTTTTCCCGTTGACGGGGACAGGCTCTGCTTCGTAGTCGCGGACGTCTCCGGCAAGGGTGTGCCGGCGGCCCTGTTCATGGCCGTTTCCATGACCCTCCTCAAGGCAACCGCCCGTCGCGGTTTCCCCCCCGATGAAATCTGCGCGAGAGTAAACGACGAGTTGAGCCGCGACAACCGGGCGACCATGTTTGTAACCGTATTCTGCGGCATCCTGGACACCGGCACGGGAGAGGTCGTCTTCGCCAACGCGGGCCACAACCATCCTCTGGTGATGAAGGCTTCGGGCGAGGCCGTCTTTCTCAGAACGGTCAATGGCCCGGCCATCGGCATGATGGAGGATGTTTCCTATCGACGGGAGACCCTGCGGCTGGCGCCGGGCGATTCCCTGTTCCTCTATACCGACGGAGTGACCGAGGCCATGAACGGCGAGGAAGAGATGTTCGGGGATGATCGCCTTCTGAGAGAACTGGAAAAGCTCAAGGCTGAAGGCCCCGATGAGGTGATCGCCGCAATCATGGACCGGGTGAGGGAATTCGCCTCCGGCGCTCCCCAATCCGACGACATTACCACTATGGTGGTCAGTTACAGGGGGTAAGAAACAGGGGCGACGGCTTGACGGCTTGCGGACCCCGGGAACGGGACCTCCCTGAATGACGGGGAATGGAAGAAAACGCATGAAAAAATATTTCGATTTCAAGAACCACGGGACAAGCTACCGCCGGGAGACACTGGCCGGCTTCACCACCTTCGTGACCATGGCCTATATCATCATCGTAAACCCGGCGATCCTGGAGGCGGCCGGCATCCCCCGGGGACCATCCACCACCGCCACTATCCTCGCCGCCGCCTTCGGAACCGTTATCATGGGGGTTTATGCGAAACGGCCTTTTGCCATCGCCCCGTACATGGGGGAAAACGCCTTTATCTCCTTTACCGTAGTGAAGGCCCTCGGCTTCACCTGGCAGGAGGCCCTGGGCGCTGTGTTCATCGCCGGTCTTGCCTTCATCCTGCTGACGGTTCTGAAGGTCCGAAGCTGGCTGGCCGACTCCATTTCACCCTCCCTGAAATACAGTTTCGCAGTGGGTATCGGCTTTTTCATCACCTTCATCGGCCTGAATGAAACCGGGATCGTGTCGCTGGGGATGCCGGGCGCGCCGGTGCGCCTTGGTGATCTCACCCAGCCTTCGATCATCCTTGCACTGTGCGGCCTCCTGCTGACCATTATCCTCATGCTGCGAAGGGTTCGAGGCGCCATCATCATCGGCATCCTCGCGACAACCCTGCTGTCGTTCCTGTTCGGGGTTACGCCCCTCCCCTCAACCATTGTCAGCCTGCCGCCCAGTCCGGCGCCCGTCTTTCTGAAACTGGACCTGTCGGGAGCGCTGACGCCGAAGTTCCTGCCCGTGGCGCTGACGATCTTCGTCATGGCCTTCGTGGATACCATCGGCACCCTCATCGGCCTGTCCGCCCGGGCCGAGCTGCTGGATGAAAAGGGCAATCTTCCCCAGATCGAAAAGCCCATGCTGGCCGACGCCCTGGCCACCACCTTCGCGCCCCTGGTGGGGACATCCACAACCGGCGCGTATGTGGAATCGGCGGCAGGGGTGGAGGAAGGGGGCCGGACCGGCTTCGTCGCGCTGGTCATAGCGGCGCTTTTCCTGTTGTCCCTGTTCTTCGCCCCTCTCTTTACCGCGGCGCCTCCCCATGCCTACGGTGTGGCCCTTATCGTCATCGGCAGTTTCATGATTACACCCCTCACCAGGATACGGTTCAGCGATACCACTGAACTGATCCCCGCCTTTCTCACTATCGTGCTCATCAGCTTCACATACAACATCGGCGTGGGAATCACCACCGGCCTGTTGGCCTGGCCCCTGTGCAAGGCGTTTTCAGGACGGATCAGAGAAGTCCCGGCCGGGGCCTGGATACTGGCGTTGCTGTCGCTGTCGTTCTTTCTTTTCTATCCGAAGGTGTGAGGTGGAATATCTGTTGGGAGAAGACAAGGAGGCGGCCCATGCCGGCGCCGGCTCCTTGCTTCATGGTCAGGCAGGAAAATTATTGCGCGAGCAGGGTCTTGATGGTTGATTCCATCTTTTCCTGTATCTGGGAGTTGTAGCCGACGAACTTCCGCACCAGAACACCTTTCTTGTCTATGATGAAAAAGGCCGGTATGGGCTGCACCCCGTATTCAAGGAGAAGATCGGTGTCTACCAGGGCGACGGGGAAATTTATTCTTTTATCCCTTATGAAACGCTGTACAACGGACTGGGTATCGCCCCGGACACCGGGATTCAACCCCAGGACCTGAAGTCCCTGGCCTTTGTATTTGGCGTTCAGGGAAACAAGATGCGGAAGAGACTCGTTGCATCCCTCGCACCAGGTGGCGAAAAACTCCAGAATCAGCACATATCCCTTGTAGTTGGCGAGGGTTACTTTCTGGCCGGAAGTGGTGACTACCTTGATGGGCGGGGCCGGTTTTCCGGTCTGGGGCAGGGCAAACACCGGGCCAGCCACGGACAGGCCCACAAGCAGGAATAATCCGGTCAGAACTTTTTTCATTTCAGTCAAATCAAGTCATCCTTTCCAGGGGACTTCCGGAAGATTCATGGCGACGCCGACGGAGTTTACCGCCAGGCGCCTCAAATCCTTCATTTCCGGAAATCATGCGTCTTGTGATTTGTCGGTTTTCATCCGGAAACTCCGGATGGAAACCGGTTACAGCGCCTTTTTGATCAGCGCTTCCAGTTGGGCCTTCGGCGCCGCGCCGACGACCTGGTCCAGAACCTTGCCGTCCTTGAAGAGTATAATGGTGGGGATGCCGCGAATGCCGAATTTAGCGGGGGTTGCGGGATTCTCGTCCACGTTTACCTTTCCGACCTTTACCCTTCCCTCGTATTCTTCCGCGATGGTATCGATGAGAGGCGCAATCGCCTTGCACGGGGCGCACCAGGAAGCCCAGAAGTCTACCAGAACCGGTGTGGTTGATTGAATAACTTCCGTTTCAAAATTACTGTCGCCGAATGCGAAAACCTTTTCACTTGCCATTATCTGTTCTCCTCTTTTTCGTTAGTGAAACGACCATTTTGCTTGCTACGAATATAAACAACCGCCTGAAAAAATCAAGCCGTTTCGCTTGTCACCCCTGCAATGGATAGGATGCAAGACGATTATGGACGGCGCCTCGGGGTGACAGCACGCTGGAGTAGAGATGGAATCCCTTTACCGGAACGGGAGGCGCCGAAAACAGGCGGTTCTTCTCCAGAAAAGGGGCAATCCTTGAGAAAGGCGTATCCTTCAGCCGGGCAAGGGTTATATGGGGGCTGAATTCCCGGCCCTCAGGTTCAAGACCGCACTTCACCATCGCTTCCTCCACAAGGCGCTGAAGGCTTGAAAGCGCCTCGTTCCGTTCAATTCCGACCCACAGTACCCTCGGATCTCTTTTTGGTGGAAAGTGGCCGACCCCGCGGGGGAGCAGAGAAAAAGACGGAGAATTTACCCCGGCCAGTTCCTCGCGAATCCTCAGGAGCATGGCATCATCCGCGTCCCCGATAAAGCGGAGGGTCAGGTGAAGCTGCGCCATGTCGATCCATTTTACTCCGGGTATTCCGCCGCGGATGCGGGATATGGCCTCCTTTGCATCCTCCGTGAGATCAATTGCCACAAACAGCCGGTACATCCGAATTCCTCCTGAAATGCAAGGCTTCTCAGCGGTGTCAGCGCACGGCAAGACGAGGTGCCGAGGAGTTTACTCTCACCAGGTAGCGTTCACCTTCGGGCCTGATCTCCGTATTCCAGCGGCGGGAAAGCCGGTTAAGCCCGGAAACGACCTCTTTCGCCCGCGCGCCCTTCAGAATTCGCGGTTGATATCGCACCCGCCTGTTATTCACGTCCAGGGGTATCACCTCCGCCTCCGTGACGCCGCCGCTCAGGGTAATCCTGGCCATGACGCCGACGTCGGCATGGGGGCTCATGCTGCCGAAGGCGAAATTCCCCAGGCTGTAGAAGATTATCCCGCCCCGGTAATGCTCTATGCCCTGCGGGACATGGGGATGGTGGCCGATGACCACATCCGCGCCCTCGTCTATGGAGCGACGGGCCGCCTCTTCCTGGTATGGTTTTGGAAACGCCGCCAGTTCGGCGCCCCAGTGAAACGACACGACCACATGGTCCGCCATGGCCTTCGCGCGCCGAATATCTTCCCTGAAGTAACGGGCATATCCGGGCGCCGCGCCGACGCGCTTCGCCGTGGCGAAAAACTCCAGGGGCTGGGTAAGGGAATAGGCGAGAAAGGCGATCTTCTTCCCCTTTCGCCGCAGTATGGCGGGACTGCGCGCCCCCGCCAGATCCATGCGCGCCCCGGTGTGGAGAATGTTTACGGAACGCAGAGCGGCGAGAGTATCCTGAAGCCCGACGCTTCCGAAATCCATGATGTGGTTGTTGGCGAGGGTCAGAACGGAGAACCCGGCGGACCCGAGGGCCGCGGCCGAACGCGGGTCCGCCCTGAACCGGAATTTCTTGCCGGTATATTCATTACCTCTCCGGGTCAGAGGCGCCTCCAGGTTGCCAACGGATATGTCGGCTGTCCTGAGGATTTGGACGGTAGATGAAAAGGGGTGATCATAACCCTTACGGGCCAAGGTGGCCGTCGCGCTTCCAGCCAGCATGATATCTCCGACCGCTACCAGGACTAACTTCTCAGCGCCCGCCAGGGAAGGAGAGGCAAAGAGAAGGGCCATCAAAAAACAAGCTATATATATCGGCGACATGTATCCCCTGTGATCAAAAAGATTGACTATTCTCGCGGCAAGTGCTAGAAAATATAGCTTTCTTTTTCCACTTGTAAAGGCCATTTCCATGCTGGACGCCAGATACATAAGAGAAAATCTTGAATCCGTAGAGGCCCGCCTCAAGACACGCGGTGAAAAACTGGACCTTACAGGTTTCCGGAACCGCGATGCGAGACGCCGTGAACTTCTCGTGGAAAGCGAGTCTCTGAAGGCCTTGCGAAACAAGGTTTCCGAAGAGATCAGCCGCATCAGGGACAAGTCCCAGGCCCAGGACCGCATTGCTGAAATGAGGGACGTGTCGCGGCGCATCAAGGCTCTGGATGACGACCTCAAGGGGATAGAGGAAGAGCTTCAGGGGTATCTGCTCACCATCCCCAATATTCCCCACGCCACCACTCCGGTGGGCGTCTCCGAAACAGACAACGTGGAAATTAGGAAGTGGGGAGAGCCGGCCCGGTTTTCCTTTGAGCCAAAGCCCCACTGGGAGCTTGGCGAAAGTCTGGACATCCTTGATTTCGAGCGGGGCGCGAAGCTGACCGGCGCGCGCTTCACCCTGTGCAAAGGCGCGGGCGCCATGCTGGAGCGGGCCCTTGTCAACTTCATGCTCGATCTCCACACCCGGGAGCACAATTATCTTGAAATGCTTCCGCCCTTTATGGTAAACAGGGAAAGCATGACCGGGACGGGTCAGCTGCCGAAGTTTGAGGAAGACCTGTTCGGTCTTAACGGTCTTGACTACTTCCTTATTCCAACCGCTGAAGTGCCGGTAACAAATATCCATCGCGGCGAGATTCTGAAGGCCTCCGATCTGCCGATCTATTACACGGCATATACACCCTGTTTCCGCAAAGAAGCCGGATCTTACGGCAAGGATACCCGGGGATACATAAGGCAGCACCAGTTCAACAAGGTGGAGCTGGTTAAATTCTGCCATCCGGGAGACTCCTACCGGGAACTGGAACTGCTCCTGAACAACGCGGAAAAGGTTCTCCAGCTCTTGGAGCTTCCATACCGTGTGGTCGAACTGTGTACCGCCGACCTGGGTTTTTCCGCGGCAAAGACCTTCGATATCGAGGTCTGGCTGCCGTCACAGAATACGTACCGTGAGATTTCCTCATGCAGCAATTTCGAGGATTTTCAGGCGCGGAGGGCGTCCATCCGGTTCAGGGAGAACGACAAGGCAAAACCGGAATTCGTCCATACCCTGAACGGCTCCGGGCTGGCCGTGGGAAGAACGGTAGTGGCAATCCTGGAGAATTACCAGCAGGCGGACGGAACGGTTATTGTCCCGGCCCCTCTTCGTCCCTACATGGGAGGAATGGAAAAAATAGGTTAGATTCCGGAGGGATGGCCGAGTGGCTTAAGGCGGCGGTCTTGAAAACCGTTGAACGAAAGTTCCGTGGGTTCAAATCCTACTCCCTCCGCCATACCATAAGACAAGATGTTTGACGCGCCTCTTCGGCCGGTTTTCCATGGGGCGAAGTAAACAGACGGTTCAACGGAGAGATGGCCGAGTAGGTCGAAGGCGCTCGCCTGCTAAGCGAGTATACTGGGAAACCGGTATCGAGGGTTCGAATCCCTCTCTCTCCGCCAGACAAAAAGACGGTTGATACTCACCCCGCCGGACAAAGGGTGAGAATACAGAAAGTGCGCTCGTAGCTCAGCTGGATAGAGCAACGGACTACGAATCCGTAGGTCGGGGGTTCGAATCCCTCCGAGCGCGCCAAATTTACCAATGATAACATTGGGTTACAACAGGGCTTCTTGCTAGCAAGAAGCCCTGTTGTAATTTAGTGTACTTTTTAGTGTACTTTTCATTTTCCCTTAAGATGCCCCCCCCGACATATCCGACCTGAAAAAACACTTCAATTATCCTCCACGTAGATTACCGCACGAAAAGACATTTCTGACTGCTGTTTTCCATAGGTCATATTCAAAGGGAACGTAGTGCGGCAGAAACCTCCCCGGTGCTGCTAAAACAGTATCGACATGATTGTACCATGCGGGCCCATTTCTATAGTCATGAGTCATAGCAAATTATTACTTGACAATGTCTTCCAACAAACCTATTCTTGCCAAATACTTATGAACCTCTGATGTACGGTAGAGGACACCTGTTTTTCACGGAACAGGTCGAACCGGATCGGGAAAGCCCCACCGGAGATGACTCCCAGGCATGGGATGACAACTGGTGACAACAAGGACATGCCGCTTTTGCGCTTGTTGAAGCCCACACGAGGCCCCTGGCAGAAGTTCCTACGGGAACTTGCTATTGCGTGATGGGGCAACCCCTAGCAACAGTTCCTACGGGAACTCTGACATTGCCGAGACGGGGTCACACACTCACCAGGACCATAGCAAAGAAAGGAACAACATCTTTGCCGTAAAATAAGGTCCACTGCGGTCGCCTTGGGCAAAGGGAGACCATAATAAACAAACCCACTATACTTGCGCCTAAAATCAAGGACGCTACACACATAGACAAAGAACCAGAAACCTGTTTTGGCCATCGAGCCGGAACGGGTTTTTTTGTGTTCGTTACCTTCAGATCCCTAAACCATCCCCTGTATGCGTCTCTTACCGACAACCAGCAGGAAAGAGACGCGTCTTCAAACCCTTAATTATCCACTCAAAAACATTATTTTAGCAAGCGACAACGCAGCGACGCAAACGCTGCCCTATCTCAGCTCTCCACTTATCCCAGCAACCCCACCCTCCAGTACGTCGATTCGTTGCGACGGATCGTAGGGGCCGGCCATCGTGTTCCCATCACGAAATCTTCCTCCGGGACGATTCCCACGTCGGTGTCAGAACGGTGCATACGCCTGCGGGCTATGCCGCCGTGCTGCCTTGTCCACCCCGGACAGGCCCTGCCTACACTCAACAAAGAAATGGCGCCCACGTATGCGCCGAATAAGGAGGACTTTATGGGGAAGCATAGCAGCCTTGTCAGCCAAGTGCTGGCCAGGATAGGAAAAGACTGGTCAAAGTCGAGTTTGACCAGAGAGAAGCTGTTGTCGAACACCAAAGAATTCGCCCGGCACGTAGCAACAAACTATGGGTTGGAAAGAATCGACCATCTCAAACCCGGGCACGTACAATCCTATGTGAAAAGTTTGCACGAACGAGGACTGTCACCATCCACCATGGCGGACAAGATGACCGCCGTGCGGGTGATTGCCGCCGCAATCGGTAAACAGAATATAGTTAAACGGCACAATGCTGAGTATGGAATTCAGCGTCACCGGATCAACCCGCAATCAGTTAACCTTGAGCGCCTTGATGATGTGCGGCAGGCAATCTCGGCCCGTGCTGACCAAGGGAATAAAATTGCCCAGATGGTCAGAGCCGCCGACGCATTGCGGGTCGCTTTTGGCTTGCGCGCCAAGGAATCGCTCCTGAGCAGTAAGGTGGAATTGAAGAACGGAAAACAGTATCTGACCATCGAAGGGGCGAAGGGTGGACGCCCCCGGGAATTGGAGGTACGTACTGAAATCCAGAAAGCAGCTCTTCAACTGATCCTTGAAACAGCCAAGGGCCTGGGTTCGGGAACGAACCGAATCATTCCGCCGAGAATGAATTTAAAGCAGGCATACGATGCTCAACGTAATCTCTGGCGGGAGTGCGGAGGCACTCGTGCCGCTGGTGCGAACATGCACGGCGAGCGGCATAAATATGCGAGGGAGCGCGATGAGCAGGGAGCGGCGCGGACCACCATCATGTCAGAACTTGGACATGGGGAGAACAGGTCCCCTGCAGCGTACCTGCGGAAATAATACATGCGAGCGCGGCTATTCAGAGTCGCGCAGGTCTCTTCAGGATGGGTTTGCCACCTCATCTCTGGATAGAGGCGGCTGTTTACCGGCCGCCTTCCCCTTAAGTTTTCAATTAATTTCAAATTTTGGAGGTTACGAATGGAAAACAAGGAAAGAATAATACGACGGAAGGAATTATTGCAACGCATTGGCCTGAGCTCCGCCACCCAGTGGCGCCTAGAAAAGGCAGGACATTTCCCATCGCGCAGGAGACTCGGGAGGGCTGCAGTTGGCTGGCTTCTAACCGAGGTTGAGCTCTGGCTTGCAAGCCGCGAAAGGGCATAGGAGGTATGCATGACAAGTGAAAAAGTATTCAGAACTGAGTCGATAGATTTGGCCGCATGCCTCACCGCATCCGGACATGATCCGAAAATATTTGTCGGTCCTGATGCAAAGAGGGCGATATTCGAATTCAAGGAGACCGAAGATATCCTGACAGCCATTGTCAGTTTTGAAGGCGGTTCTCCGCTTCCGGCAAAAAAACTTCTACATGTCAGAAACCGGTTGTACAGAGAAGCCTCCCTGGTTGTAAAAGGAGGATCTGCCAAATGAGTGTGGCTCTAAAATTTGCTGCCGTAATGCGCCAGACCTTAGGAAAAGCCCCTCCAGTCGCCGAGATTGTCCTCGGAAAAGCAAATGATGGAATGCTGGCCGTACCCCTTTTCCCCGATACCAGCACAGAGAAGGATACCGACTTTAACGACTTGCCTCGAATTGCCAGGCCTGATGCGGTCGGAGAGTGCATTGAGGAGACGTTAAAACCTGCCCTTGTTCCGCTGGCTGGAAATCTGTCTGAGCCCGAGATTATAAACCATGATCCGTCTCCGTGGCAGGAGCCGATTCCCATTCCTGACGGACTTCCTGCCGTGAAACCGCTTCAACCGGAGATGATACCACTTCCCTTGCGAGGCTGGCTGATGGACATTTCGGATAGGATGCAGATTCCGCCTGATTTCTCCGCCGCGGCGGCTGTTGTGGCCTTGGGCAGCATCATCGGTCGCGGGTGTGGAATATACCCGAAACGTCACGATGACTGGCTCGTCGTTCCGAATTTGTGGGGAGCCGTTGTCGGCCGGCCTTCCCTCATGAAAACACCTGCCATATCGGAAGCGCACCGACATCTTGTCCGACTGGAATCGGAGGCACGTGAGACATACCTGGCTGCGGCGCTTGCTTCCGATATCGACAAGGAGGTGGTGAGGATAACCAGGTCCGCCATTGGTGATGAAATCAAAAAGGCGGTTAAAAGCGGCAGAGAGGACAAAATCGAGGAGGCACGTGCACGACTTGCGTCACTTGCAGCGGAAGAACCAAGAAGGCGGCGCTTTCAGACCCAGGACGGCACCGTGGAGAAGATTGGTGAGCTGTTGAACGAAAACCCGCGTGGCCTTCTCATCAACCGTGACGAGTTGATCGGCTGGTTCCGTTCTTTGGACCGTGACGGCCGAGAGGGAGACCGGGCCTTTTACCTGGAAGCCTGGAATGGTAACGGTGGCTTTACTTATGACAGGATCGGTCGTGGCACACTGGACATTGCGGCACTCTGTGTTTCCATATTCGGCGCGATTACCCCCGGGCCTCTGTCGACCTATGTGTATCAGGCGAATCGCGGCAGAATTGGTGATGACGGTCTCCTGCAACGTTTTCAGGTCTTTGTCTGGCCTGATGCGCCGAACGAGTGGAAGAATGTTGACCGTTTTCCGGACAGCGCTGAGAGGAGTCGAGCTTGGGATATGTTTCGGACCCTGTCTGGAGAGATTAAGGGTACCGTGGTTGAAGAAGGGGGCTCAATTCCTGCCTTGCGCTTCTCCTCCGGTGGTCAGGAGGTATTCAACAGTTGGCGACATGATCTTGAAATGCGCCTGAGAAGCGATAGCGGCCTGACCCCGGCGCTGGAAAGCCACCTGACGAAATACCGGAAGCTGATGCCGTCACTCGCCCTGATCTTTCACCTTGTGTGCATAGCAGACGGTACGGAACCGGGCCCGGTATCGGAAGAGGCGACACATATGGCGGCGGCATGGTGCGAGTACCTGGAAAGCCATGCCATGAGGATATTTGGCGGGGCAACCACGCCGGAGATGGAAGCGGCACGGGAGATCGTCAGACATATACGGCGAGGAGCGGTCAATGATGGGGCAACAGTAAGGGAGATATGGCGGCCGCAGTGGTCGAGGCTTACATCGTCGGAAGAGGTCAAGGCCGGACTTCAGGTTCTCGTGGATTACGACTGGCTGGTTATCGAGAAGGAAACAACTGGCGGTAGGCCGACGGAGAGAATTCGGTTGAATCCAATGATGAAACATTGAGGATTCCTGAGGCACTGCACTGCCAAAACCGTCAAAAACCCTTTTGGCGGTTTTGGCAGTGCTCCATCGTATGGGTTGAGAATATCAACATGTCTTCGCGGGCAGAGTGGCGTTCAAGATGCCAGTTGCTCATGAATGAAATCAGGGATGAATATGAGGCTACTGCCAAAACTGCCATAACTCATTTTGGCAGTTTTGGCAGTAGCCTCATGTAAGGAATTGTGACCCTGAGGAACCCGGCGCGGATGAGATGTGCGCCTTTACCGAGTCGGTAACACAGTTAATGGTCTTTGCCATACACGCCAAATATGGTTCGTCCCCGTGGATACCACCTGTTATCAGCATAGAAGGAAGGAGGAAGTCAGCATGTATTGCAACATTCGAGAAAAAAAAGCCCAAGGCACGGCACTATTCAAGGGAAAGGCATATTTTGTCTTATGGACTGGATCAAGAAAGGATGGATGTAAAGTTTTCCTTCTCGCTTTCCGTCATGACCCCGTAGCTTTTTTCGTACCCGCTAAGCACGTGACGTGGAAAAAACATTTCAGCCGTCCGCGTCTGATAGGAGACTTGATCAATGGCTCACCGCAAAAGGACACCATCAGCGACTGAACATGCTTTTGGCTAAGAGAAATTCCGCAAACAAGAAGCGGCTGAGATCGTTGACACCCTTCTGGACATCATAAAGGACACCCTCGAGTCGGGAGAAGACGTCAAGATTTCCGGCTTCGGCAAGTTCGTTGTCCATCAAAAACACGACCGGAGGGGGCGCAACACCCAGAACGGCGAATCCATCACCATCACCGCCCGCAAGGTCCTCACTTTCAAACCCAGTATTCTCCTCAAGCAGGAAATTAACGGGGACTGACGCTCTCCTCGCCTATTCCTATGCCTATAAAGAGACCACAATAATCGATTGAAGCATCAAAGCAACATATTGTGTTGCTTTTGATGATTATTCGATGTATCTAACTGTGAATGGCAATTTCACATTACATTGATGGTTTGCTTGCTCAGGGCATATACTGTTTCAGTGGCATGGAGGCGGCTAAGTCGCTGGGATCCAGTGTATTCGCTATCCGAGCCGCTCTGCGGCGTTTGCGCCAAAAAGGGGAGCTTGCCATGCCGTTCCGCGGGTTCTACGTAATTCTAACCCCGGAATACCGGAACTTGGGGTGCCTTCCCGCCAACCACTTTATTACTGCACTGATGACCCACTTGGAAGAACCCTACTATGCTGGACTGCTCACCGCAGCCGAACATTACGGTGCGGCCCATCACCGACCTCAGGCTTTTCAGGTTGTGGTTTCGCGGACCCGCCCCAGCATCACGTGCGGCGGGGTGCGGGTCGAATTTATCGCCCGAAAAAATGTCGCTGCAATTCCCACCCAGGATTTCAAAACTCCTCGTGGTTATTTGAAAGTTTCAGCCCCAGAGGCCACTGCTTTTGATCTGGCAGGCTACCCCCATCATGCTGGGGGTCTTGATAATTCGGCAACTGTTCTGGCAGAACTGGCTGAATCCCTTGATGCTGTGAAGCTGGCCGCCATTGCAGAACTATCTCCGGTGGCGTGGTCGCAGCGCCTGGGTTACCTGCTTGAGTTGGTAGGAGAAGACGCCCTGGCTGAAGGATTGGCCGAATGTATCAACAGAAAAGATCCGGTACCTGTCGCACTTTCTCCATCACAACCGTGGAAAGGTGTTCGGCAGATCCCACGCTGGCGGCTACTGCCCAATGAGAAGGTGGAACCCGACGTATGATACCTCTCGACTACATCACCGCCTGGAGGACACGTGCCCCTTGGCCGCAGATGTCTCAAGTCGAGCAAGATATGATCATCTGCCGGGCTTTGGTAGAGCTATACAGCCACCCGTTCTTGGCTGAGCAACTCGCGTTCCGCGGTGGTACGGCCCTCTTCAAGCTTCATCTTCCGCCAGCCCGTTATTCTGAGGATATCGACCTGGTGCAGATGCAACCGGGACCCATCGGTACGGTTATGGATGCTGTGCAGGAAAAACTCAATTACTGGCTGGGTGTTCCCAAGAGAAAACAGTCGGAAGGACGGGTAACCCTGATCTGGCGTGTAGAATCCGAAGAAGGATTGCCGCTGAGACTGAAGGTCGAGATAAACTCCCGGGAACACTTCACTGTGCTGGGATACGAGAAACTTACATTCAAGATGGAATCCCGGTGGCATTCCGGGACTGCGATTATATCCACCTACGGAATCGATGAACTGCTGGGTACCAAACTGCGCGCCCTATACCAGCGGAAGAAAGGACGAGACCTGTTTGATCTATGGCACGCCGCTACATCCACGGAACTGCAGCCTGTGGCGGTTGTGAACTGTTTCCTCCGTTACCTGGCGCATGAGGGTCATCCGGTGTCGAGGGCAGAATTCGAGATGAATTTGTTTGAAAAACTGAATGACCGACGCTTTCTGGATGATATAGCCCCGTTACTTACGATCGGTTCTTCTTGGGACTACCGAGCAGCGGCACGATACGTGGTACAGATCTTGGCACCCTTGATGCCGGGTGATGCGTGGCAGAAGACAAATGAAGAGATAATGACCTTGAAGTAAGTATTTTAGCATCTGCAAAGCAAACAACGTAACCAACGGCCTGAGCCGGTCCTTTCGCCATTCAGGGTATTACCTTCAAGACAAGCATCCTTCTCAAGCAGGAAACCACCAGAATCTGACGTCCCCTCTCGCCGCTCTCTGTTCACTTAACCATCCACCGTCGCACACTCTTTTTAAAAATCATTCTGCTTCAAAATGACGTATTGTGTCGTATGTATAATGTAATCTGCTATCCATTTGACTCTACCTCTGCATTCGGGAAGGACGAAACGGACTATGACGTCGAACAGAAGCATCATCTCGCCCCTCCGCATCGACGCAGTCACTGTCCCCGGTACCGGTGGGCTCATCGGCATGACCATCTGCCCGGGGAAGGATGAATACGCCGGACTCGGCATCCCCTCCGGACCCTGGAAGCGCGACTTGGACCTGGACCTTTAGGTCATCCAGGACTGGCAGGCTCAGGCGCTGGTGACCCTCATTGATCTGTTTGAGTTCGCTCGGCTGTCCGTGCCGCCCGGTCGGGGGCCATTCAGCCGCGGGAAAAGGATGAGTATGTGCGGAGGTGCACGTACCGTTGTTGCTGAAGAGGTCCGTTGTAGTGAAACTTTTGTTGCAGTTGCTGAAACTATTTCTTAACGAGTTGTTGACATGACCGACATATCGAAGGGGGAATCATACACTGGCTGTCTCCTTGGTGGCGGCTGGGTTGGGGATGAGGCGCTTGCGAATTCTTTCTACTGTGCTATGGCTGCCAGGGGGGGACTTCTCCAGTGTTGTCCGACTGGCGGCCAATGACTCGGAGGATCCGGATTCCACCGGGGCAATTGACGGGAATATTCGATATCCAGCTCTTTGCAAGATTCTAAGCTATCATCCATCCGCTATCTGTTTTACTGTCGACAGTTGTTCCTTAATTGAAAAGAATTAAATGGTTTTGTTGTTTCAGTTCTGCTAAAAAAGTAACGGTTCGGGTTTGACGTCTGACACGTTTTCTGGGGTTATCTGATGAGTAGTGTGACGAAAAACAGGGAGAAACGGGATAGCTGACGCCGCCACAGTCGGATGTTTTCGAGTGGCGGCTTTTTTGTGCGCGCAATCCGGGTAGAGGGGGCTGGCTATGGAAAATCGCCACGTTCATATAAAGTGTAACGAAGACGAGGGTTTTGGTTGCCCCTTCTGCGGCATCGATCCTGCACGTGTCTTCGCGGCTAATGATCTGGCCTATGCCGTGCTTGACCGGTATCCGGTGACCCCGGGACACACCCTGGTCATTCCGAAGCGGCATTTCGTATCCTTTTTCGAGGCCACTGAAGAAGAGAAGGCTGCGCTGTTCGACCTGCTGGCCGAGGCGCGCCGGTGGCTGCTGAACAATCCCCAGCCTTCCTTTGACGGAGTGGGGCCTTCACGTGTGCCGGACGGGTTCAATATCGGGATCAATGACGGCCGGACCGCCGGCCAGACGGTGATGCACCTGCACATACACCTGATCCCGAGATACACGGGCGACTGCGATGACCCGCGCGGTGGGGTGCGGAAGCTGTTTCCGGGCCGGGCGCGGTACTGGAAGGAATTATGAAGGAGCTGGAGAAATATCTGCGTCAGTTTTCCAACTTGCGTCGTGCACCAAATTCGGTGTTCACAGAGGCAACGCTGAAACGCGCGCCGCACAAGCCGATTCTCCTTCTTGCGCTTCTGGACCTGGTCGCGCGGGGCGTGATCACGTCGAACTTCATCGAAGTGGCCGGCGACTTGGTGGAACTGAACGAGCTCTTCAATAGCTACTGGCGACGGGTCGTGCCTGTCGGACAGACCAGCAGTATCGCGTATCCGTTCTTTCACCTGAAGAGTGAACCATTTTGGGAACTCGTACCGTTGCCGGGCAAAGAGGCGCAACTGGAGCACACCAAAAGCGTCAGCAGCGTCAGCCAACTCCGGTCCCTGGCGTTTGGCGCGCGGCTCGATGAGGAGCTGTTCCTGGTCCTTCAGCAGCCTGAATGCCGTGCGGCGTTGAGGCAGGTTCTTGTCGAGTCCTGCTTTTCCGAGGAGGCGCAGGCGGCACTTCTGGAACAGTCGCTCATCAATGCCGAGGCGTATGCCTACAACCTGGAACTGCTGAGGATGGCTCATCAGCCAAAGGTGAAGGAAGTGCTCGATTCTGAGAAGTACAAGCCTGTCGTGCGGGACCAGGGATTCCGGCGGGCGGTGGTCACCACGTATGATCACCGTTGTGCCCTTTGCGGTGTTCGGATCGTTACAGCGGAAGGCCATACCGTGGTTGATGCGGCCCATATCGTGCCGTGGCGCGTGGATCGCAATGATGACATCTGCAACGGCATGGCGCTTTGCAAGCTTTGCCATTGGGCGTTCGATGAGGGGATGATGGGAGTGTCGAAGGATTACGACGTCATTACTTCGAGGCAGATCGCGGCTGATCCGAATGTGCCGGGATTTCTGCTGACTCTTTCCGGGAGAGGGATTATCCCTCCGGCCGAAAGTGAGCTGTGGCCGGGGCAGGAGTATTTGAAGTGGCATCGGAGGGAGTGGAGGTTGTGAACTTATTGATGACCTGCCGGTGTTCGATACTCGGTGAAAAGCATTAATACAAGCCTGGCCCAACGATTTCTGGACAGGGCTGTGCTGAATAATTAGCAATGCACAAGTTCATGGACGTCCCCCTTGGGTCGCTGGTAAGCTGTCACAGGTTAATTCAGGGTTAGATTTCATGGAAAGTCAAAAAGTCAAACCCGACACCATGGCTTCCCCGTACGTTGCTGTTGCAACTTGAGGAGAAGATTTGGAAGGAAGCGGCGTAAGATTCCTGGAACCAAAAGTTCAATTTTCAGGTACGTCCCCGTAGGGTTCCGCAAAGAGCGGCTCAACTTCGATAGTACCTACTGACCTAACCCCATGCGGTGGTTCAGTCGGCTTTATCAAGCAGTCTGAAAAAGATTTCGGACTTTTTCAGGGACGACGACATATTCTGTCCTACCCCTGTTGTATACATGAAAAGAGCAGAAACATGATTGATAAGGAACATTTTATGCCTCAGAAAGCGAATGAAGTCATTCCAGACACAAAAGAGCAAAGCAACTCAATGAATTTTATTGATCTGTTTTGTGGTTGTGGCGGATTTACTCTGGGCATGAGCCGCGCCGGATATAAATGTCTGGCCGCGATCGACTTTAATGTCGAAGCAGTTGCCACCCTTCAAGCCAACCTTCCCCACATCAAACACATCCTTCACCGTGACTTGACCGTATTTACCCCACAAGAGCTATCGGAACTTATTGGTGCCAAACAGGTTGATGTCATTGTAGGTGGACCTCCTTGCCAAGGGTTCTCAACGGCTCGCCAAGTTGATGGAACCAATCACGGCAAACGCCTGACGGAGGATCCTAGGCGTCATTTATACCAAGAGCTACTAAAATATGTCGAATTTTTCAGCCCCAAGGTCTTTGTAATGGAAAATGTACTTGGGATCAAGACTGCTGCAGGTGGTGAATATTTTACCCGCGTTCAAGCTGAGGCAAGGGCATTAGGATATCGTGTACACGGTCAGGTAGAAGATGCTTGGGAGCTAGGCGTTCCACAAAAACGACGCCGGCAGCTTATCGTAGGTACAAGAGCTGATATTCCCGGGTATTTCCTCCCAATTTTGAAACCCTCACCTCGCGCCTTCCCACGTACGCTGCTTGGTTCGGCCCTTGGAGATTTGCCCGTTCTCTTGGCAGGCAGTGGCACTGATGAGTGTGATTACGATCTTGCACTTCGGGCAGAAAGCATGTTGAACAAATCTACCAGGAACTATTTGACCAAAGTTCTGGAGGTTGAACAGACCAATAAACTGACCAACCATGTGGCCCGTCCACATAGCGACCGTGATCTTCGTGATTTCGCCCGTCTAAGGGAAGGAGAAAGTTCGGCAGTTGCCATGCGTAATGGGGTGGTCTTTGAATTTCCTTATGCCAAATCAAGTTTCAAAGATCGCTATACCCGTCAAAGCCGCTTTTCAGCATGTTCTACCATTGTGGCTCATCTAAGCAAGGATGGGTTGATGTTCATACATCCAACACAGAATAGATCACTTACCCCACGTGAAGCTGCACGAGTGCAGAGTTTCCCTGACTGGTTTCGTTTCCCGGCGGCTCGTACTCACTCATTCAGAATGATTGGTAATGCGGTACCGCCATTGATTGCGGCCGCAGCATAACAATCTGAGAGGTATCACCATGTGGATAATTACCAATGATTTAATGGATCAAGGCAAAAATGTTGATATTCGTTCGCGTGATTTCAATGATGACACGAAAAATGGGTTGATTCACAGGTTCCGCCTATTGGACGGGGACGATGAAGTTTACTATGAAGGGCTGTCGGATGATTGTGATTCGGGAAAAGCATTTGCTCCTTTGGATGATTTTGGCGAAGGCTATGCTGGCTGCACTGAGATTCAGTACCTTCAAAATGGCATCTGGATGACTCTTTGAAATGACAAGGCAGCTCCAGGAAACCCAGAAACACATCCATGTTGCTTGCGCCATTATTGAGCGCGATGGGCTAGTCCTTGCCGCCCAGCGAAGTGCCACAATGAATCTGCCGCTAAAATGGGAATTCCCCGGCGGTAAGATCGATTCTGACGAAAGCCCAGAAGAATGTCTGATTCGTGAATTGCTTGAAGAGATGGACGTAAATATTACCGTGGTACGGGCACTAAACACGGCCACACATGATTATCCGACTTTCACGGTTACTCTCTACCCATATATTTGCACAATTACTTCAGGTGAAATAAGGCTGCATGAGCATAAAGCAATTCAATGGCTAAGACCGCATGAACTTTGCATTTTAGACTGGGCAGCGGCCGATTTGCCAGTGATTGACGACTATCTCAGAAAAATTGAACTTCTACGGGTATGATCCCAATGCTTTCATCTATCCCTCAAAATTATGTTGCCTCAAACATCCCTGGCGAGCTTCGGATGCTTGATGTCCTGCGAGACCGGCTCAGAGATTCACGGGAGATCGAAATTTCCGTTTCTTTCCTGCGGTACAGCGGCTTTAGCCTGATCGTTGATGATCTGAAAGCGTTTGTTGAGCGAGGCGGCAAAATTCGAATACTTACCTCGACATATTTGGGGATAACTCAACCAGAAGCGCTGGATCAATTGGCTAAAATTGCAGGTGTTGAATGCCGGGTACATATAGCAGGTTTTTCAAAGCAATTGCCGATAAAAGGAAACGCAGGTTTTCATACAAAACTCTTCATATTCAAGAACGGACACACGGAATGTTGGGTGGGGTCCTCAAACCTGACAAAGGGAGGGCTTGCTTCAAACATTGAAGCGAATCTTTGTCATGTTGAAAATGTTGCCATCAGTGCCGTTAAGAACATTTTTGATAACTTGTGGAATCGCAAAGATGTCGTACCGCTGAGCACAAAGTTCACAGAAGCTTATGCAGTGGCACTCTCTGAGCGTATGGCGGCTCAAAGCCAGCCGATGACTCCTCATTTTGATATCCCGGTAGAATCAACCGTTACTGCTACGACAAAAGAAATCGATGGGGAATTTTCGCCTATCCAACTTTCCGAAGTAACACCTGTTGAAACTTTCACTCCTTCGGCTGCAATAATTGAAGCCAACGAAAAAGCGTTACAAAGAGCTATCAATGCACCGCGTCCTAATGAGGCACAAATTGAGGCACTGGAAAAACTACGTGAACTGAGAGCGGCCGGCGAAACCAGGGCAGCAGTTGTTGCCGCCCCAGGTATTGGCAAAACATATCTTGCGACATTTGACTCTCAACAATATGGCGTAAAATCATTATTGTTTCTTTCCCACAGGCTTGAACACCTTTCACAAGCTCATCGTACTTTTATGCGCGTGTTTGACAACAGCCGTACTTATGGACGCATATATGGCGGGATAGATCAGTCACATGCTGATTTTGTCTTTGCTACAGTACAGTCAGCATCATCAAACAGAACGATACTCGACCGCAACTTTGACTACGTGATCGTCGATGAGTTTCACCATGCAGAAGCTCCGTCTTATCAACGCATTTTGGAAACCATTTCTTCATCGTTTCTACTCGGTCTTACTGCAACGCCTGAACGTCAGGATGGTCACGATGTCCTCAGACTTTGCGACTATAATGTCGCTTATGAAGTCCGCCTGGTACAGGCAGTCAATCGAGGCTGGCTGGTTCCGTTTCATTATTTTGGTGTCAACGACGTAACGGTAGATTACAGCTCAATACCCTGGCGTTCTGGCGGCTTTGATATCGACGCGCTCGAAAACGCCCTGATGCTTGAAGAACGAGTTGATGAAATACTTAAACATGCTGAAGAAAAGGGATATGACGGCATACGCCGTGCGACCGTAGGCTTCTGTGCCGGTGTAAGGCACGCCAAATTTATGGCAGATTCATTTTGTCGTCGTGGTTTGGTTGCCCTTGCGATAACTGGTGAAAATAATCTGGATTACCGTGAAGAAGTTTATAAACGATTCGAAGATCCTGCTGACCCCTTGGAATGGCTTTTTGTTGCTGATGTTCTCAATGAGGGGGTAGATATTCCTGCGATCAACTCGATCATTTTTCTGAGACCCACCGAGTCAGCAACAATATTTATCCAGCAACTTGGCCGAGGATTAAGGCAAAGTGAATATTGCGAAGTCCTGACAGTGCTCGACTTTGTCGGACATCACCGGATGGCATGGCTGGCGATAGATGCTTTGCATGACAAAGATGCCGGGATAACAGCATCATCCATCAAAGAACTTGATTTTACCCCACCCAAAAATTGTGAAGTCATTCTTGACCGGAAAACACAGGAGATTCTTGACAAGATACGGCGTCACACCGTACCCAAAAAAGATCAATGTCTTGCTGCCTATACTGTTTTGCAGTCTGAGTCCCCCCGTCCGTATCCCCTTGATCTTTGGGGCCGCGACGACTGTCCGGACATTGGCATTTTCCGTACTGCTTTTGGATCATGGATTGGTTTGCGATGTGCTGCTAAAGGTTCTGAATCCTGGGAAGAAGCGTTAAGTGAAACCCATGTGGCATATAAATTTCTTTCTGCGCTGGAGCGTGATTGGCAACAAGGGCGCGTTTACTCATATGCCTTGGTATGGGGGCTGAGTGTTTATCCGGAAATTGAGCCGTCAAAGGCGTATGATCGCTTCTTTGAACGGTTTCCTCGTTGGAAGGTTGAATACAAGCCGCTCACAGACACCAAAGCCTGGCAAACATTGGAAAAGAAAATTGGTGATCTTCTGGACGGCAAGCGACTTAATCAGAAAATATGGATGCAGATACCGGCTGATCGTATCTTGATGGAAGTCGAAGGCCGCATCAGACTCACTCTGGAAAAAGATTTTAAGTTGAGGCATGGTGGCATATTGAGACTACCGAGCGATTTGGTCGTACATCGCCGTTATGACAGGCCAGAGATCATAAATCACTTTGGCGAACAGTACGATCCTGCTCGCCACAATTTTGGAGTGATCACGTTCAAGAATCACGTCGTAATTATCACGAAACTTGACACGAGCAGCGCCATGCAAGCCCATCAATACTCAAATAGCTTCATTGATGAACAAACTTTTGCCTGGCAAAGTCAAAATCAACAACGGCAAGACAATCCAGCAGGAAAACTGATTCTTGACCATAAAATCAATGGCAACATCCTCCATCTTTTTGTTCAATCAAGATCTCATGAAAAAGCCTATTACTGTGGAACTGTGGCCGTTATAGATGTCAAGGACAATGCACCTATGAATGTCAAGTTCAGACTGAGTAACCCACTATCAACAAGTGTCAGCAGTGAGTTTCTTCTGGAAGCTCTTTGAAATCAACCCCTGATTTTTCATCAATACACAGGCAGAGGTCCGGGAAGGACTTGTCACTGGAGCTGACAATCCGGCAAGCGGTTGCCCTTATCCTGAGCTTGTTTTTACAGAAGTTGTAATGCAACACATGTGTGAAATAGGGATGACTTTCGAGCCAGTAGTCTGTCACTACTCAGCAAAAGTTTCGAATGCCAATCTGCGTCTCAGCGGATATGCCGTTTCTGATGAAAGTGACCAGATCGATCTTTTTGTCAGTCTGTATTCGAATACAGATGAGATTATTACTGTTCCCGACTCTGAAACTAAAACAGCAGCAGAGCAATGCCTTCGATTTCTGGCTAAATGTGCCGAAGGAAAGCTGACTGCCACTATGGATCAGTCAACTGAAGCATACGCTCTGGCTCTGACCATTCAAGAATGTTACCCAAATCTCGACCAGATAAGAATTTATGTACTTACAGACAGACAGGCCAAAGCAAAATTTTTCAAGACACGTGATGTCGGGGGTAAAACCATCAAGCTGGAAGTAATGGATATCGAACGCCTTTACAGACACTGGTCGGAAGGAAAACCACGTGACGAACTTGTCGTTAACTTTGAAGAAATATGTGGAACCGGTCTCCCCTGCGTCTATGTGCCACGGGTAGAAGAGGATTATGACTCGGCCCTGACAGTCTTTCCTGCCGAAGCTCTTCGTTTTGTCTATGAAAAATTCGGCCCCAGACTTTTGGAAGCAAATGTGCGGTCATTTCTCAGCACCACCGGAAAAGTCAACAAGGGCATTCGAGATACTCTCAAGGATGCCCCTGAAAGATTCATGGCATACAATAACGGAATTGTCGTCATAGCCGATGAAGTTCGTCTTGGAAAAACTCAGGACGGTACTCCGGCAATCCTCTGGATGAAAGGCATGCAGGTGGTGAACGGCGGACAGACGACCGCATCAATCTATTTCACAAAGAAAAAGTCCCCGGAGATCGATCTGAGCCGGGTCAGGGTTCCGGCAAAGGTTCTTATTCTCCACTCGGCTGACATGGAAGCGGAAGAAGTTCTCATTTCCTCGATATCCAGGTTTGCAAACAGCCAAAATGCAGTTCGACAGGCTGACCTGTCTGCAAACAAGCCATTTCATGTACAAATCGAGAAACTTGCAAATACAACATATTGCCCGG
>CAYMFO010000035.1:0-26913 GCA_964389825.1 uncultured Geobacter sp.
CATCGCCAGCGGCAAAGGAGAGTTTCTTATCAGACTTGCGGAACGATACCCCGGAGTAATTATCCCCCGGCAAAGCCGGGGGCTTTACGATTGCTGGCCCCTCAAAGGGGCCTCTTCGCAATCGAAAAAGTCAAAATCAGAAACTCCGAATGCAGCGAACTGCAAATTTCAGGAACTGTCGAACTTTCGGAGTCCCCCACCAGAGGTGGGGGTTTACCTCAATGAATTACGGGAACGGGAATTGATTTATCTCCGTTCTGCATCGCGGAGGTCAGGAAAAAGCAGCAGGCGCGTGTTCCGGGCGCCCGGCTCAGGTTTGTGGAGATGGACGGCGCCCAATATGTACCGGAAACACCGGAGAGCTATGATATTACGGCATGCATCGGCGCCAGCTGGATCTATGGCGGACACCGGGGTACGCTGAAAGCTCTATTCGGGATGGCGGCGCCGAACGGCTGGATCGTCGTTGGAGAGCCTTACTGGAGACAGGAACCGCCAAGGGAGTACCTGGAGGCGCTGGGGGAGTCAAGGGATAATTACGGAACTCATCACGAAAACGTCGAAGCCGGGCAAGAATTGGGATTGGAAGCGGTCTACACCCTGGTAAGCAGCCACGACGACTGGGACCATTATGAAGGTCTCCAATGGTACGCGGCGGAAGCCTGGGCGGGCGCCAATCCGGACGATCCCGATGTGGATGACCTGCTGAAGAGGGTGCGTGGAGGCAGGGCCGCGTATCTGAAATGGGGACGAGACACATTGGGCTGGGCCATTTATGTATTCAGAAAACGGTAAAGGCGGTACAACAGGTTATTATCCACCTTTCTCGAATCTCCCGTCATCGGACAACCCGCTGGAGCAGAGGGCATGAAAGACCCGGCTGCCAGTCGTGTCCATCTCTTTCAAAACAATATCGACCCAAAGGAAAACGATATGAGCAGCAATACGTCCAAATGCGCCCAATGCCCCTTCGAATCCTCGCAACGGCTTTGCCGGACTGAAGACGGCAAGGCCCCCCCTTTCTGCCCCACACTGAACATGCAGGATCTGGTTGACCAAAGCCTGAAGGAATACACCACAAATCCAGATTTGGGCCAATTCGCCAGAATGGCCGCCCTTCAGGAAGCGGATGGATATGCAAACCGCGATCTCGGCTATGAAAGAGTCAGGGCCTCAAAAACAAGGATCGAAGAGATCATTGAATTTGCCGACAAGATGAACTACAAGCGTCTCGGCATGGCTTTCTGCCTTGGCTTGAGAAAAGAGGCGAAGATTGTCGAAAGAATTATTACATCCAGAGGATTCGAAGTCGTGTCAGTGGTGTGCAAGGCAGGCGGACTTCCCAAGGGACTCATCGGTATCCGCAAAGAAGAACAGATAGATCCAACCAGGACCGAGGTGATGTGCAATCCGGTGTTGCAGGCCTTGGTCCTGAACCGGGAACACACCGAATTCAATGTTCTTCTGGGGCTGTGTGTAGGTCACGACTCCCTGTTTTTCAAGTACTCCGAAGCTCCATGCACGGTCCTGGCAGTAAAAGACCGGCTGCTCGGTCACAATCCTCTGGCCGCAATCTATAATTATGACGGTTATTACCGCTGTTTGAAGAAAACGGACAGCAGGTGACACGCAAATACCGGTACACCAAGGTCGCCTCAACGGTTGCAAAGCAATTCAGGCAGTAAAGAAATTTCGCTCAAAGCATTACCATTCTTCAACGCCTAACGTTTACGAGGAATCTGTTCAGCGGTCTCCATTTCTTTTCCACGATCAGCCATCAACCGGGACGCGAAAAGAAAAGAGGCAATCCCCGCGAGAAAGCCGAACGCCATGTTAGAAGCAAGGGACACGGCAACGGTTGTCACCATGGAAAAGACCCCTCTCCTATCCTTTACCTCACGGGTGAACTTGAGCAGCTCCAGGCCCACAAGAAGCAACATGGCTCCTGTTACCGCCCTGGGAAAGGCGCTGAAAAGACCGCCAACCGATGCCGCGAGAAAAAGCCCGAGAAAAAGCTCGATACCCCCCTCCATTATGTTGGTTCCGCCGGTTCGCGCTCCGAACAGGCGCCTTCCCGCAAGTCCTCCCGCTCCGTGACACATGGGCATCCCGCCAAAAAAAGGCGCCGCGAGATTCATCAGCCCCTGGCTGAACGATAATCCGCGAGGGCTGATGGAACGCTCCGGCCAGTAGGCGGAAATCAGGCAGGAGGTGGCAATGGTCGCATTGGTGATGGTCAGGGGAATCTGAGCGAAGCCGGCAAGCACAAGGGACTGCCATACCTCCCGGAAGCTGAACAGAGTGAAGGCGGGAAGCATGAAACCCGGGCTTTTGACGGCTGCCAGCTCACCCCTGATTCCCATGAAAACCATTCCGACGATCACAAGGACCACTGCCGCCGGGGCATGGCGGCTGGAGCGGAGAAAAAACGCAATCAGCAGGGCAAGGCCGCCCAGAAGCCAGAAGGTTGAAAGCATCCGGAAGGCCTCCATGACAAGAAGGATGCCGAGCGTTGCCTGAATGCCCCAAACCACCGGCGCCGGAGTTATCCGGGCAAGCCTTGAGGCAAGTCCCGTGACGGCGAAGAGAAGCCATATAACCCCCATGGAAAAACCGGCGGCGTATACAAGTGAAGGGGACCATTTCTGGGCGATAGCGGCCGCGGCGATCACCTTCATGGGCTCAATCGGAACGGGAAGCCGATACACTATCCCGGTCGCTATATTGGCAAGCCCCATCATCACCAGAAGGCCGGCGGGGTCCAGCCCGCATACGGCTATATAGCCGACCGCCAACGGAAGGAACGTCCCCAGATTTCCGAAAGACCCTGAGAGCTCCCTCGGAGTGAATTCAAAAGAGGCTATTTTCATTTTGCATATCTTGTCACGGATGGGCTCAAGCCGTTGAAAAAACCGGCTTCGAGGCCGGTTTCACAGACACCGTAAGGCCTGGATCAGTCAAGGCATGAAAGGCGGCGCAACCCTTGTTAAGGGAAAATTTCGCTTGCACTTCGTTATCTAATATTATATACAACGAAGCAATATATTTATTTATAAGTTGCTGAACAGGCAGTTTATATCACAAATTCAGTCATCAATGTCCGGTTAGCTAATTGCGGCAATCGCTAAAATCCAGGATTAACCCCTCACCCGGCCTTCGGCCACCCGCTCCCGCTGGGAGAGGGTTTCAAAAATGTCCCTTCTCCCTTGGGGAGAAGGCGCCCCGCGGGGGCGGATGAGGGGGCTTATCGCATTACGCAAAAACTTAACCGGACAAAGCTGAAATTCAGTAGACTCTTACAGCAGATTTCGCGGCTTTCAACTTTTCCATCTTCCGCTTTCCGAAATCCCAATAATAACAGCGGCCGTTAGTTTCGGGGAAACAGCCTTGCACAGCAGGTACGGAAATAAAACAACTTCATCGGGTATTCATATGCGAAGGCAAGTCGTCACAGATATGAGGGTTCCAAATTCCGTATGGAAGAAAAAGGTATCGGATACCCTGTATGAACTTAACATAATTCCTGATAATTTCTCCGGAAAAGTCGTGATTTCTTTCAAGGAAGGAGGCGTAAGCTATATAGAAAAGACCGAAACCTTCAAATAAGAACAGTTGGACAAGCAGGAAAGATTGGCAAAAAGGTTTTTACCTCGACAACCGCCTATGAAGCGACGCATCTTCCTTTCGTGAAATATTCGCACGCTCTTGTACCTCAAGATATTCGTCCATGGAGATACCGGCGCATATTTCGTTCTCTGCACCAGACGGACCCAACGAAACCCGCACCTCCGCCACCGGCAGTGGCATGTGAACAGGCGCGGGATTATTTTTTCTTAAAAACAATAAAAGGATAACATTATGGCTATAGTCAGATGCGCGACATGCAACAAAGAGATAGATACCGAATACTACCTGAACAAGAAATGTTCCAAATGCGGCTCCTGGTTTTGCCACGACCATCTGGGACAGTATAAATGGCAATGCACAAAGTGCCTGACCTACACGTTGAGCAATATCTACGGAAGTTGAGTCGGTAACAACGAGCTTTCAAGGCGGTCCCTGAAGCTGATCCTCCATCCGAGAGCCGTTAAAGGAATGAAAGGATGCGCCGATAACCACACTGGAGGTAATCTCATGATTTCTTTCAAAGATATCATAATGAATCGCCGCAGTTGCAGAAGCTTTACCGAAGAGCCGGTTTCAAGGGACATGCTGACCGAACTTATCAATGCCGCTGTATGGGTTCCGAACGGTTCCAATAACCAGCCATGGAGGTTCGTCGTCATCACCGACAAGGAGCTTATGAAAAACTACTCCGACGCGGCCAAAAGGGACTGGCTCGCGCGGCTTCCGGAAGCGCCGCACATGCGGCAGTATGAGAACGCCATCAGGGACCCCGGATACAACATCTTCTACAACGCTCCGGCATTGGTCATAATCTATGGAAACAAGGACTCATACTGGCGGGTGTATGATTGCAGTATGGTCGCCTACAACCTCCACATACTTGCCGAAGAATCGGGTCTTGGCGCCTGCTGGATCGGTTTCGCCCACAACATTTTCGCCGACGCTGATGTGAAATCCGAGTTCGGCATTCCGGAAAACTTCGAACTGGTCGCACCGGTCATCCTTGGGCTACCGGCTTCAAACCACCCGGCCACCGGAACCCCGCGGAAGCCTTTTTCCATAACCTTTCACGAAGGAACCAGATAACTTCAGATTCACGGACTGAAATGTCATGTCTTATCTGAAGCTGAATGGAAAAGAGATTGAACTGGATAAAAAAACTTACCCGGACAGTACTGATCGGGAACCGTTATCTCCCTGTCCAGGTTTTCGGGCGCCATTGAAGGCTCGATAATTGTCAACCCTCTCTTGACGTCTTGACGCATCTTTCAAAAGGAGACATAAATACTATGAAGGTATGTTTACCCGTTGTTAAAGACCAGGGGCTGCAAAGCACCATTTATGGCCATTTTGCCTCGGCCCCGTTATTTCTCGAAATCGACACGGACACCGGCGAGTCAGCCGCTATACCCAATTGTGACAAACACAAGCCTGAGGCAGGGTGCAACCCCTTCAGGGCGCTGGCCGGCAAACAACTTGACGGGGTGATTCTGGCCGGGGTCGGAGACAATCTCCTGGAAGTGCTTAACATGATGGGGTTTCGTGTCTTTGAAGCCCAGACGGAAAGTGTCCAGGAAAATATTGAACTTTTCGAAAAACAGGAACTGCCGGAGTTGCAGAAGCAAAACAGCGCGGAGGCGGGAAGATGCGACGATGAGAGTGGTGAAAGCGGAAGCGGCCACGATCACCACCACGAAGAAGAGGAAGATGATTAAGATAACCCTTTCCGTATGATTGAGTCAAGGAGGCCCGGCTATTTTAAGCCGGGCCTCCCTCATTTCAATTTCAGTCGATAAATACGGATACTGAACGGCAGGATGGTCAGCCTTCACAATGAAGGATGGAAAACCACCTACTTCATGAAAAATCTGTTCTCCATCTGGCGTATGAAACGCATGTGTGTTCTCTGTATCGACCTGTAACGTTTGAGAAACTTTCGACCCTCTTCAGTCAGGGTCGTACCGCCGCCACCGCCCCTTCCTCCGGCGGACTTGACAACCAGCGGCTTCTCCGACAACCTGTTCAGGTAGTCAATCGTGTGCCATACCTTCGGATAGCTTATGCCTATTTCTCTCGCCGTTCTAGCGATAGAACCGTGAATACCCACCTGCTCCAGCAGGTCGATACTTTCAAAATCAAGCGGCTTACCATCCTCCATGTGAATGAACAGCTTCCCCGACATATCAAATTTTTTGTTACTCATTGCAAATTCCTTCTGAGTTTTTCTGAACGCACATACTCCGGATACGCCTGCGGGTAAAAAGAGGAGGCCCCATGCTGGGCAACATGGGGCCAAGGAATGGTTGGATATGGGAGAATATCCACCCGTTGTATATCAAATTGCATAACGGAGTGCAACCATTTTTTTACTGCTTAACCTTACCCTCTTCAATTCTTTGCCAGAACGCAGGTTTCAGCCGGCGAGAAACAGGATATGTTCGACCTGTTTTTCCCGCTTAATCAAGCATTTTCCTACACTCCCGGAAAAGGCCAACAGAAGTTCCGTGGGAAACTATTCCAGGGAGCGCCCATGGACCCAGCATCCCCGGAAACAAACCTTTGAGAGCATCCAAATTTTTCTTGCATTACGGTTATATAATATGATAAATAACGTAGCGCATAAAAGAGGCGTAATTACCATCCGGTTCACATGCCGAGGGCGCATGAAGCGCAGCCGGCGACCCCCGAACCGGAAAGACGGCGCCCAAAACACATAAACATTTTAAATCAAGCGCTTATCTCGTCCTCCGCATGGAAGCGGACCAAACGAAACCCGCATTGATACTGATTTTTATTCGGTATTGATGCGGGTTTTCTATTTTCATCCACATCCGGAAAGAAAATGGAACAATCATCGGCATGTCCGTAAAAGGCAGACCGATATGGAAAGAAAAACATCCAGACACGGGGATTCGCGGTAAAAGCGTATCAAGTTGAAAAAAGACGCTAGAAACCGGGGAAATCTCCGGGAACGCTCCACGACAATACAAAAAGGAATCTGAAAGGAGACGTTCCCGAACCTTCGAAGCCGAAAAAGTACCATTGTCATTCCACCTTCCCTCGTCTTAACCCCCTCCAACGGCAAGACGAGGGGCCTTTTTTATCAACAAGCTCTGTCCCGACCCTGCTTGAGCCTCTTTCACCCATCTACTCCACGAGAAGGGTCATAGGCTCAGGAAACGAATGAACGGCATCAAGGTTCTTCACCCGTCCTCTCCACAGGAAGAGTGAAGGCAACATCACCCCATGTAACCGGGCACTGCCCAGTTATACAAACCCAAAGGAGGAGGAAGTATGATTAAAAAGATGATTATTGTAAACGGTGTCGAAAGGCATCTGATCGTCGACCAGGAAGCACTTCTGTCCGACGTACTGCGCTATCAGCTCCACCTGACAAGCGTAAAGGTCGGATGCGCGACAGGCACCTGCGGCGCCTGTAATGTCATCGTGAACGGCAAACTGGTGCGCTCCTGTGTAACCAGGATGAAACGGATTGACAACTGGTCGACAATCATCACCACCGAGGGCATCGGAACCCCCATCAACCTCCATCCCATCCAGAAAGCCCTTATCTTTCACGGCGCCATTCAGTGCGGTTTCTGCACCCCGGGATTCGTTGTCTCCATCAAGGCCCTCCTTGACTCCAATCCGAACCCCTCCCGTCAGGATGTCCGTGACTGGTTCACCAAGAACAAGAACGCCTGCCGCTGCACCGGTTACATCTCCATCGTAGACGCGGCAATGGACGCAGCCAAGGTTCTGCGCGGTGAAATGTCCGAATCCGCTCTCGAGTACAAGGCGCCCGCCGACGGCCGGGTTTACGGAACGCGCTATCCTCGCCCGACTTCCGTTGCCAAGGCTTGCGGCCTCTGGGATTTCGGCGACGACAAGTCCGACCAGCTTCCCGAAGACACCCTCCACGCATCCATCGCCTATGCCGACGTGGCTCACGCCAACATCAAGGGCATCGATACCTCCGCCGCCGAGAAGGCGCCGGGCGTGGTCAAGGTCGTCACCCACAAGGACGTCAAGGGCAGGAACCGCATTACCGGCCTCATCACCTTCCCCACCAACAAGGGCGACGGATGGGATCGCCCCGTGCTTTGCGACGAGAAGGTCTTCCAGTATGGTGACGCCATCGCGCTGGTAATCGCCGATACCAAGGCCCATGCCGACGCAGCCGCCAAGCTGGTCAAGTTCGACCTGGAAGTGCTGCCCCACTACATGAACGCCCCGGCCGCCATGGCCCCGGACGCCATCGAAATCCACCCGGGCACACCGAACGTCTACTTCACCCAGAAGCTGGTGAAGGGCGCGGAAACCAAGCCCATCATGGAAAAGGCCGCCTACGTGGCGGAAGGCGAGTACTACCTCGGCCGCCAGCCCCAGATGCCCCTCGAGCCGGACAAAGGTTTCGCGTACATCAACGATGACGGCAAGGTTGTCGTCTGCACCAAGTCCATCTGCCTGCAGCTCCACGCGGCCATGATCGCCCCGGGCGTCGGCGTTCCCGTCGAAGACCTGGTCATCGTTCAGAACCCCTGCGGCAGCTCCTTCGGCTACAAGTTCTGCCCCTCCAACGAAGCTCTGCTGGCAGTTGCCACCATGGCGGTGGACGGCAAGCCGGTTCACCTCTCCTGCAACTGGGCGCAGCTCCAGTTCTACACCGGCAAGCGCTCCCCGTTCTGGTTCAAGGCCAGGATCGCCGCCGACAAGGACGGCAAATTCCTCGCCGCTGAAACCGATTGGTCCGTAGACCATGGCCCATATTCCGAATTCGGCGACCTCCTTACCCAGCGCGGCATGCAGTACTGCTTCGCCGGCTATGACATCCCCAACATGCGCGGTGAAGGCCGCACGGTCTGCACCAACCACTGCTGGGGCGCCCCGTTCCGCGCCTACGGTTCTCCGCAGGCATTCTTCGCCTCCGAGTCCCTCATCGACGAACTCGCCAGAAAGATGGGCAAAGACCCGCTGGAGATCCGCGAACTGAACTGCTACCGTCCGGGCGCAACCACCCCGACCCAGCAGACCCCGGAAGTCTTCGTGTTCCCGAAGCAGTTCGAACTGTTGAAGCCCCACTATGAAAGAGCCAAGGCAGTCGCCAAGCTGCGCTCCACCGACACCAAGAAGTGCGGCGTCGGCGTATCGCTGGGTATCTACGGATGCGGTCTCGACGGCCCCGATACCTCCGAGGCGTGGGCCGAGCTCCTGCCCAACAACGAAGTGATGATCGGCAACAGCTGGCAGGATCACGGTCAGGGTTCCGACATGGGTACCCTTGCATTCGCCCATGAAACCCTGGCGAAAAAACTGGGACTCAGGCCTGAGCAGATCCACCTCTGCATGAACGACTCCAGCCTGACCCCGAACAGCGGTCCGTCCGGCGGCAGCCGTCACAATGTCGTCACCGGCAACGCCATCAGGGTCGCGTGCGAAAACCTCCTCAACCTCATGAAAAAAGCCGATGGCTCTTATCGCACCTACGACGAGATGCAGAAGGAAGGCATCGAAACCAAGATCATGGGCACCTGGACCACCCCGTGCACCCCGTGCGACTTTGAAACCGGCAAGGGTGAACCGTTCTGCATCTACATGTACGGTCTCTTCCTGGCGGAAGTTGAAGTCGACATCACCACCGGCAAGGCTCACTGCTACAAGATGACCCATGTCGCGGACGTCGGCACCATTACCAACCAGCTGGTCGTAGACGGTCAGATTTACGGCGGTCTGGCCCAGGGTATCGGTCTGGCCCTGACTGAAGACTTCGAGATGATCAAGGCCCACTCCAACATGATCGGCGCGGGCTTCCCGTTCTGCAACGACATTACCGATGACCTTAATATCATCTACTGCTGCGAACCGCGTCCTCTGGGCGCCTATGGCGCGGGCGGCGTCGGTGAACTGCCGCTGACCGCACCCCACTGCGCGGTCATCAACGCAATCGACGATGCCTGCGGCGCGCGTATCCGTCACCTGCCGGCATACCCGGAAAAGGTCCTTTCGGCTCTCAAATCGCCGAAGAAGGCCTTCGATGTATCCGACGCACTCGAGCAGGGTTATGTATGCCAGGATGTAAACTCCGAACCGCCTAAAAAGAAGTAAGTTTCAGTTGCTGTATTCCCGCGCCGGCATGCAAATCAGCCGGCGCGGGAAATCTTCCACCGTAATGTATTTTATGTTATAACGATGGGGAACCGCCGCAACGGTGTGTTCTCCATCGTTTTATCTGGTGAGCAGGATCAGAACAAACCTGAAAACCGCATTTCAACCACAGAGGTCACAGAAAACACAAGAGATTTAATAGCGAAAAAATGAACTTCCAGTCTCACCATAAAGATAAGAATCGTAATATCTTTGTTTTAGAGTAACTGCTCGAAAGTTCTACGAAAACCCTCTTTGTTCTCTGTGGTAATTGCTCTTTTTAGGATAAATCTCTCGAATCGACGTATTCCCCGAGGAAAGAAGGTCCAGATGGAAAAAAACGAGCTCATTGCATGGGAAAACAAGTGCATACAGGAAGAACCGCCTGAATGCACATCCGCCTGTCCGCTCCATGTGGATGCCAGGCTGTTTCTGAAAGAGATCCAAAAAGGCGACTGGGACTCTGCTTACAAGGTCCTGCACAAGACCATGCCTTTTCCCGGAATTCTCGGCCGGATCTGCGACCATCCTTGCGAGGAAAAATGCAAACGCGGAGCGGCCGGCGGTCCGATAGCCATCGGCGCCCTTGAGAAGTTCTGCGTTGAAAAGCATTCCGGAAAAAAGCGCGTCCAGCCCCTGCCGCGCAAGAACCATCGCATCGCCGTCCTCGGCGCCGGACTAGCCGGGCTGACCGCCACATGGGATTTGCTGAAGAAAGGCTTCATGGTATCCCTTTTCGCGCAGGGAGATCGTCTGGGAGGTTCCCTCCTGGATATGCCGGAAGAGCTCTTGCCCGCGGATGTTCTCTCCGAAGAGCTTTCGATACTGGAAACCCTCAAGGCGGACATACGACTGGGCGTCTGCATCGATAGAGCGCTTTTTGAAAAGATCCGCGAAGAATACGAAGCCATAATTATCGACCGGGATTCTCTGTACGGAATCGACCTTGCCCTTTCCCTGGATGAACACGGACTCATTGCCATTGACCCCGCCAACGGAACAACCGGCGTGGAAGGGGTATTCGCGGGAGGAGGAACACGTCGCCGCGGAGCTTTCTCCCCGGTCATGGAGACACTGGAAGGAAGAAAGCCCGCCCTCTCCATAGAGCGCCTCATGCAGAAGGTAGGACTGGGGTTCGGCCGTGAAGGCGAAGGGCCACAGCCGTCCCGCCTCTTTACCAGCATGGAGGGAATCGAGCCGGTACCGAGGGTAGTAGCGGTCGACCCGGCAAAGGGCTTCAGCGAAGAAGAGGCCCTCAGCGAAGCAAGCCGCTGCATTCAATGCCAATGCCTGGAGTGCGTCAAAAAGTGTCTCTTCATGGAACGTTTCAAGGGGTACCCGAAAAAATACGCGCGCGAGATATTCAACAACGAACGCATCTTGCTGGGCGCCGCCCATCAGTATAACGTTTTCACGAATTCATGCAGCGCGTGCGGCCTGTGCGAGACCATCTGTCCCAATGATTTCAACATGGGAGAGATGTGCCTGGAGGCGCGGCGCACCCTCCTGGAACTGAAGATCATGCCCCCGTCCTTCCATGAGTTCGCCCTAGACGATATGGCGTTCAGCAACAGTGACAAGTTCAGCCTGTGCCGGCATGAGCCGGGAAAGACGGAAAGTTCATGGCTGTATTTTCCCAGTTGTCAGTTGTGCGGTTCATCGCCTGGCGAGGTAGTGAACTCCTACGGCTACCTGAAGGAAAAACTATCCGGCGGCGTGGGAATCATGCTGCGCTGCTGTGGAGCGCCCTCCTTCTGGGCCGGACGAATGGACCTTTTCAAGGATGCCATTGACGAAATACGAGCGTCCTGGGAAAAAATGGGCAAGCCCCGCGTCATCACCGCCTGTTCCACATGTCTGAACATCTTTCAGGAAAATCTGCCGGAAGTGGCGGCTGTCTCCCTCTGGAATGTCATGCTGGAAGAAGGTCTTCCCGCCCCATCACCGGAGACGGCTAAAGGCGGCGTCGTTTCCATTGTCGATCCATGCGTGACGCGCCATGACCCTGTAGGCCAGAAGAATGTGCGAAGGATACTGAAATCTCTAAACATGGAGATTGAAGAACTTCCCCTGAGCGGGGAAACCCCTGAATGCTGCGGATACGGCGGACTCATGTACAACGCGAACCCCGTTCTGGCACGGGATGTCGTGGCGCGCAGGACAACCGCCAGCGACAATGACTACCTGGCTTACTGCGCCATGTGCAGGGACAATTTCGCCTTTGCCGGAAAAAGGATATCCCATCTCATCGAGCACCTTTTTCCCACTGTCGAAGGCGCCGACCCCGCCGCCCGTGGCTGGATATCCTGGTCCGAGCGCCGCGCCAACCGGGCGCGTATCAAGGAAGTGATCCTTAGAGACCTGGGTGAGGGAGAGGAAAGGGAGCCGCGGGAACACGAAAAGCTGAAGCTGACCCTGTCGCCTGAAGTTCGCAAAAGGATCGATGAACGGAGGATCCTCGAAGAAGATATACGCAAGGTGATCTTCCAGGCCGAATCCAGCGGCAAGAGGCTGCGAAGCAAGGAAAACGGAAACTATCTTGCCTATCTCCAACCGGCAAACGTCACCTTCTGGGTGGAATACATCCCCGAAGGCGACGGCTTCGCGGTCCTGAACGCATACTGCCACAGAATGAAGATCGTGGGGATAAAGAAATGAATTTTTCTCAAGAGGCGGACTCCTGGACCTGCGCATCCTGCGGAGGAAAACTTGAGCTGACAAAGGTATTCTTCTCCTACATGAAGGGAAACTTCGAAGTCGACCTCCCGGCCTGCGCCTCGTGCGACCTCGTTCTCGTTCCCGAGAGTCTGGTTTCGGGAAGGATGGCTGAGGCCGAACGTATCCTTGAAGACAAATAACAAAGACAATAGCGCTTTCAGTCGCCTGTCAACATTGCATGAGTCACCGTCCCTGCGCGCCGTCACCGGCCCATTTCTCCGGCCCGGTGGCCTTGCGCTGACGGAGCGAGGACTTTCCCTGTGCGGATTCACGGAAGACGCCCTGATAATCGATGTTGGATGTGGAACCGGGGCTTCAGTTTCATACTTGAGGGACTCTCGCCATTTCAGAGCGCTTGGTGTCGATCTCTCCGCCGGCCGGTTTCAACGCAATGAAGACGGGTTTCCCGCGGTTGTAGCGAGATCAGAAGAACTCCCCCTGGCAAAAGAGTGTTGTGACGGTATTCTGTGCGAATGCGTCCTTTCCCTTGTGGCGGAACCCGAGCGGACGCTCAGGGAATTTTCGCGGGTTCTGCGAACGGGCGGGTTTCTCATTATGAGCGATATATATAATCGCGGAGAAGAAAGCCTCGTTCCCGATGTCTCGGAAAAATCCGCCGGATGCGCCTCGGCGCTGCGTTCACGCCCATTCATAGAGACGCTCCTTGATAAATCGGGATTAGGTCTCGTTGCATGGGAAGACCACTCCCGGAGGCTGAAAGAGTTGGCCGCGCAGCTGATTCTCAGCAGTGATTCCCCTACGGACTTTTGCGGTCTTTTTCGAAGTATGGAGACTTCATGGGCATCCCAATCCCGGCCGAGGATTAGCCGGCCTGGTTACTTTCTGCTTGTTGCCAAAAAAATTGACGAAGGAGAGACCTGCTATGGATGATCTGATGTTCCGACTGATGGAACTGAAACACAAGGGGTACTACTGTAGTCAGATTATGATGCTGCTCGCACTCGAAAACCAGGACAAGACAAACCCTGATATCATACGGGCCATGAGCGGACTGGCTTTCGGGATCGGAACCGGAGAAGTCTGCGGCGCGCTCACCGGCGGCGCCTGCATCCTGTCCCTGTATGCGGGAAAAGGCACGGACGAAGAGGAGGAAAACCCGTTTCTCATGTCCATGCTGGAAGAACTGGGCGAGTGGTTCAAGGAGACCTACGGCGGAATGTATGGCGGCATAAGCTGCAACAGCATATCCGAAGACGGCGCGAAACGTACGGAAAGGTGCGGGCCACTGGTGGCCGCAACCTATCAGAAGGTCCTGGAAATTCTCATTGAAAACGACTTCGATCTCTCGGAGGGACGATAACGGGGAGCGGCGACGGGGAAACTCCTTTCCCGGTTGAGAGTCTCGGCCCACTGAGCCTGCAAAGTGTAAAGTCGATCCGCGAAAGATGAGCGGCTAAGATGTCCGCCGGTGGAGTAGACACAGGATTGCCTCATCCACGTAGCAGCCCCCGATGGCGGCCTGATCCCTTACGCGGGCACAACCTGGACCTGCCGGATTTTCACAACCCGGCAGGTCTTTAACACCTCTAAATCAGTCATCTTTCAATAAAGAAGGTCTTACAGTGGAATTAACCCCGCTCGAACCCTGGATCAGGAAAAAGCTGAACACCTCCGCCACCGGCGCCGGCCTGCGGAAGGCGATCGAGCGCCACCAGTTGCAAAAGCTCCGTGAAACCGTGGACTATGCATCCCTTCACAGCCCATTTTACAGGACACTTCTGCAAGGCGCTCGCGGCGACGATCTGAAAAGACTGTCGGATATATCCGCCCTTCCCTTCACCACACCCGCGGACATCCAGGAAAACGATCTCCGTTTTCTGTGTGTTTCAAGGGACGAAATCACGCGCGTGGTAACCTTGAATACCTCGGGCACGACCGCCCCCGCAAAACGCATCCATTTTACGGAAGACGACCTGGAGCTGACTACCGACCTTTTCCATCACGGCATGCAGGCCCTTGTCAGACCCGGCGGAACGGTGCTCATCCTCATGCCAGCGGATCGTCACGGCACGGTCGGTGATTTGATGGTCAAGGCGCTGAAACGGATGAATGTCCGGGGAATACCGCACGGGATTGTTCTTGACAGCGGCAAGGCAATCGATGAGATTGTTGCCAACGAGGTGGACTCCATAATCGGCATTCCGGTCCAGGCGCTGGGACTGGCGCGGCATAAAAATGCGGCCGCCATCCCGCCCGGCAGGATCAAAAGCGTCCTGCTGAGCGCGGACTACGTGCCGACCGCTATCGTGAGAGAGATAGAAAACGCATGGGGGTGCGCCGTATTCAACCACTACGGCATGACCGAGATGGGACTGGGCGCGGCGGTTGACTGCCAGGCCCTGTGCGGCTATCACATCCGGGAAGCGGACCTGTTCTTCGAGATCGTGAATCCGGACTCTGGACAGCCGGTCCCGGACGGCGAGACAGGTGAAGTGGTCTTCACGACGCTGACACGGAAAGGGATGCCGCTCATCCGCTATCGCACCGGAGACCTTTCACGCTTTCTTACCGAACCCTGCCCATGCGGCACAATCCTGAAACGCCTGGAATGGGTAAAGGGAAGGCTGCGCGGAGGAGTCGCCTTTACGGACGGAGGTGTTCTTACCGTAGCGGACCTGGACGAAGCGCTCTTTCCGTTGCCGGAAATCCTGAACTTCCAGGTGGAAGTTGCCTCGGATGACGATGGGGACACACTGCGTCTCACGATTTATACAGCGGACGCATCATCGGACCTTCCGGAAAATGCCGTCGTAAATGCCCTGCGTGGAATCCCCGCGGTACAAGCCGCCGTGGAAAAAGGCAAATTGAGGATTGCTCCTGTACGAACCAGTGATGAAAACTGGATATCGACGGGAAGCATAAAGAGAAAAATCATCGACACCAGAGAGGGGAACAAGGTTTATGCTTAAACAGATTCAGGGAATCTGCCACAGACTTGAAGAAGGTGAAGACCTGGTCCAGGTCACCATCATCAAACACGCCGGTTCAACACCCCGTTCCGTGGGATCAAAGATGTTCGTACAGAGGGACGGCGCCATCATCGGCTCCGTCGGGGGCGGGCTCGTGGAATTCGAAATGCAGAAGCTTGCCAGGAAGATATTCGATAGCCGCAAGGCGCAAATCATCTCGGTCGACCTCTCGGGTGAAGACGCCGCGACAACGGATCAGATGATCTGTGGAGGAAAGCTGGAATTCCTCATTGAATTTCTCTCCGGAGAACCAGGGCACGGCAGGGAATTCCGGAAGTTGATAACCGCCATCCAGGAAGGGAAAAAGGGCTACCTGATCAAGGCGCTGGACACGAAAGGTGATACCCTGCCGGAAATGGAACACTGTCTTGTCCGGAATAACGAGCCGGTTCTGGGAAGTATCCCCGCTCCCGAATCATGGATTCCTCTTCTCACGGCGGAAGCCATCCGCAAGAAGTCTCCCGTAATCGTCACGGTTGAAGGAAAGCGTTTTTTCGTGGAACCCACCGTTCTTCCGGGAACCCTCTATATCTTCGGCGCCGGCCATGTCTCCAGGCCGGTTGCGGAACTGGCGTCCATGGTTGAGTTTCAGACGATAGTGCTTGACGATAGGGCGGATTTCGCCAACAAGGAACGTTTTCCAAAAGCCGACGGGATCATCGTTGTTCCCTCTTACGAAAACCTGTTTGCCAACCTGGATGTGGACCAGGACAGCTATCTGGTGATCGTTACCCGCGGTCATCTCCACGACAAGACCGTTCTAGAGCAGTCTTTGCGCACAAACGCGGGCTACGTCGGAATGATTGGCAGCAAGAGGAAGCAGGGCCTCCTCTACAAGGAAATGCTGGAAAACGGTTTCACCAAAGAAGACCTTGAAAGGGTCCACAACCCCATAGGGATAGACATCCACGCCGAGACACCGGAAGAGATCGCGATAAGCATTGTGGCCCAGCTCATCGACGCCAGATGGCGTCTCGGACGTTGAGGGCGAAATGAGCATCGCGGCCATTATTCTTTCGGCAGGCTACTCGTCCCGCATGGGAGAGTTCAAACCGCTTCTCACCTTCGGTGACTCAACCGTGCTGGAGCGGGACATCATTCTCTTCCGGAACGCCGGAATTGATGACGTGAGGGTCGTCATAGGCCATCGCGCGGACGAACTCCTGCCCCTGGTGGAACGCATGAAAGCCCGCCCGGTAATCAATGAGCGCTTCAGCGAGGGCATGTATTCCTCCGTGAAGGCGGGCGTGGCGAGCCTCGGCGATGAGGTCGAGGCCTTCTTTCTCCTGCCGGTGGACATTCCCCTTGTCGGCAGGCAAACCGTCTCCCTGCTTGCGGAGTCCTTCCGAAAGGGCGCCGGAAAGATCCTCTACCCGTCTTTTTACGGGAAACGGGGCCATCCGCCCCTCATCTCCACCCGTTACAAAGGTGAAATCCTCGCCTGGAGCGGTGAAGGAGGGTTGAAGTCATTCCTTTCCAGCCACGATGACGACGCTATTCATGTGGAAACGGAAGACGAAACCATCCTCCTTGATATGGACACCCTCCCCGAATACGACAGGCTCCGATGCGCATGGCGAAGAAAGGCGGTCCCCTCGGCGGAGGAATGCGAAAGGCTCATGCTAAAGTCATTCGGCGCGGATATGCCGCTCCTGGATCACTGCCGCAAGGTAGCGAAACTTGCGGTTTTTCTTGGAAAAAAACTGAATGAAGCAGGCTTCCCGCTGGACCTGGAACTGGTGGAAGCGGCTGCGCTCCTCCATGACCTGGCAAAGGGAAAGCCGAATCACGCGGTGGAAGGCGCCCGTATTCTGGATGAAATGGGGTATCCCGAAATCGCGAGGATCATCGGCCTCCACATGGATATCCGCGTTGAGGATGAAAAACCCGTCGGGGCAGCGGAAATACTCTACCTGGCGGACAAAATGACCAGCCGCAACCGCTATGTGACGCTACAGGAACGTTTTCAACCGCGGCTAAACTCTTCTTCTTCTGATCCGGTTATCCTGGCGGCGGTAATCACCCGCCTGGATAACGCGCGGAAGATCCAGACCCGCCTGGAGATGCTACTGAAACGCCCTCTTCCGGAAATTCTCAAAGAAGCCGGATTCTTACAGGACTCTTGAACCTCATATCATGAACAGCGCAAACAAAAATAATGGAAGATGCTCCGTATATCTGCTTCGCCATGGTGATTCCAGACAGGACGGAATAAAGCGCTACATCGGGCAAAAAGACGTCCCGCTCAATAAAAATGGACGCCGTCAGGCCCAATGGTGGAAAGACCGCCTTTCCGCAATCCCGTTCCAGGCAGCTTTTCGAGGCGACCTAATGCGGACGCGAGAAACCCTTGACATTATTATCGAGGACCGCGAAATCCACACCACCGTCCTCCCTGGCCTGCGCGAAATATCCGTTGGAATCTGGGACGGTCTTTCCATGGAGGAAGTGCGCAACAGCTTTCCCGGGGAATATGAAAGGCGCGGCGCGGATCCGGCGGGTCACCGCCCCCCGGGAGGAGAAAGCTTCACCGAACTGAGGGACAGGATCGTCCCGATATTCGAAGACCTGGTCCGCGGCCTGGAGGGACCTGTTCTTGTTGTTGGACACGCGGGGGTGAACAGGGTTCTGCTCTGTCATCTTCTGGGAGTTCCGCTGCCGAATCTTTTCCGTATCGGGCAGGATTACGGATGCCTGAACGTTCTCATCAATACAAAGGGTGATTTCTCGGTGAAAGCAATGAACATCCCGCCCCTGGATTATCCTTTCCTTTTTTGAACCAGAGCTTTTTCCGTGGAGATTCTTTTATGATAGATCCGGTTGTCCTTTCCCTGAAGGTGGCGCTTGCGGCGGTGTTCGTGGACTGCATCGCCGGTCTGGCCATCGCCAGAATCATGGCCCGCACCGAGTTCATGGGAAAAAATGTCGTGGAATCAATTATCATTCTTCCGATGGTGCTCCCTCCCACGGTTCTGGGTTACGGTCTCCTGATCCTCATGGGAAAGCGCGGACTGGTGGGGCGTTTCCTTCTGGAGAATTTCGACTTTCAGCTCATCTTCACCTGGTGGGCGGCGGTTATCGCATCGGCGGTGGTTTCCTTTCCCCTCATGTACCAAAGCGCCAAGGCCGCTTTCGCCGGGGTTGACGTCTCCCTGGAACAGGCGGCGCGCACCCTGGGCGCAAGGGAAGCGCGCATATTCCTGACCATCACACTCCCCCTTGCATGGCCGGGAATACTCGCGGGACTGGTTCTCTCATTCGCGCGGGCGCTGGGAGAATTCGGCGCGACCCTGATGGTGGCGGGCAACATTCCCGGCAAGACGCAGACAATACCACTGGCCATCTACTTCGCGGTTGAAACCGGGGATACGGAAGCGGCGCGCAACCTGGTGATTATAATCACGGCGCTTTCCTTCGCAACGGTATTCTGGCTCAACTGGTGGTGCAAAAAAAAGGTCCAGACATGGAAGAAGGGAGGAGGTGAACATGCTCAGGGTGAACATCAGTAAAAGGCTTCCGGCCCTGACCGTTGAGATGGACTTTGACTTCAACCGGGGGATACTGGTCATCTTCGGACCTTCAGGTTCGGGCAAGACCACCGTGCTGAACTGTATCGCCGGACTCCGGCAACCGGATGAGGGATATATCGGTCTGGATGAAAATGTTTTTTTCTCATCAGCGGACCACATCAACCTTCCGGCCCGAAAGAGAAGAATCGGCTATGTCTTTCAGGATTACGCCCTTTTTCCGCACCTGACCGTAAAGGACAACATCCTGTACGGCATACCCGACAGGTGCAAAAAAGGAAAGAAGTACCGCATCGGAACGCTCGACGTGATGGAAATGCTCAAGATAACCCACCTTCAGGACCGGCATCCGGCGCAACTGTCCGGCGGGGAAAGGCAGCGAATCGCCCTGGCGAGGGCTCTGATGGTGGAACCGGACATCCTTCTTCTGGACGAACCGCTTTCAGCCCTTGACCATGGCAACAGACGCGCTCTCCAGGGGGAACTGAGGGAACTTCAGAGGATTTGGAAGATACCCTTTGTCCTTGTCACACACAGCCGCAAGGAAATGCACACCCTTGCGGACGAGATCATCTTCATGGAAAACGGAAAGAAAAGGACCCATGTCTACCCCGATATGCGCAGGCCGGGGCTGAATCTGGTAAACATGACGGAATATCCTCCACCGCGGCCGAATCGCGTCGGCGCCATATAAAAAAGGGGAGACGTTTCCGTCTCCCCTTCCATTGCCTCGACTGACGGGTGTTTTCGTCAGCAGGCTTCTTCCTCAGCGTGTTTCGGGCCTCTCCCGAGGGCGACCAGCTCGGCGCCGACACCTTCGGCGATCTGCTTCAGTTCGCACATGCGAAGATGCTGACCGTAAACCTTAAGGTCAAGCCCTGACACCGCCACCAGGATGTAGCGAGGTTGTTTCGCTCCATCCGCCATCTTGCTTCTCTCTCGGTAAAAAATCTTTCCTGCCATGGTAGGGGTACCTCCTTCCGTTTTTTCCTCCCTGGGTACTTCGGAGGGCGTATGGTTAAAGTGTATGCCCCTGCCTGACGGATGTCAATCCGTTTTTTAATGATCTTTTACGCCCGGATGATGGTGCCCACGTTTTCACCCTGGAGCGCCCGCTCCAAGGTGCCCCGCTTGTGTCCGTTGATGATCATGATCTCTTTTACATTCGCCGCGTCACGCAGCACATTCAGGACCTTCCGTTCCATTACCATGTCTTCCATATCCATTTTTATGAGTTCATCTACGGTGATATCCTTGATAAGCTCCGCCTTAGGGTTGAGCCTCGGGTCTTCCGTAAAAAGCCCATCCACATTTTTCATGAGTATGCAGCTCTTTGCTCCGAGAACCTCCGCCATCAGGACCGCTCCGGTATCGGTGCGGTGAGGCGGAATAAGCCCCGTCTCCGGAGGATGTTCGAAAAGACCGTAGGGTGGTGTTCCGTGAGTCACCGGCAGGAGACCAAGATGCAGCATGGTGGGAAGATCGATAAGGTCGCCCGTTTTAAGGCGCGAACCATGCCACTTGGAAAGGAGCAGGGTGACGATCTCGGCGTTCTGTTCGCTGATCTTTCCGGCAAGCTCGGCCAGGACGCCGGTGGGCATTCCCAGGTCAATGCCGATATCAAGGATATGGCGGACACGGACGCCTCCGCCAGTGACAATGAGCATTTGGTACCGGCTGGACAATTCGCCGATCTCCTCCATCAGGGGGATAACCACATCCCGGCCGAAATCGATGATTCCATGCCCACCCAGCTTCACCACGTGCAGATCGGGGACCAGCCTGAGTTGGCCGATATGTGCGTGCTTTTTCATCAATCCCTTGCGAACCAGTGTTTCACCCTGAAGTTTGTTATCAATTTCTCTTCTTTCCCGCATAATCCGATATCCTCCCATATTCATATTGATGCCGCTGACGGATTTACGATGCCTGTTCCCTGAAAAGCCGGAAAAATGGATTGCGCGTTCATGAGCTCATAGGATACATTTTCCCAATGTCAATCATCAGCCGTCTTCACAACACAGCGATACTTATTATCTGTTCCCTGGCGCCATGCGCGACCTCATCAAACCTCTTCAATCCCGGCCGCATCTCATTATCTGATGGCAAAATAAGGCTTTTTTATCAAAACAGCATGCTCATTGCCGCCCCATTCATCCTTTTCCGCCTGAAACGAAACGGGTTCTCCAACTGCACGGTTACGGTTGCCGACGGTGGTCTGCTGGTATCGGCGAACCGGTAACCGTAACTACACCGCGCAATCGCTCGGATCCCCCTGGATCTTCGCCACCGCATGGGGAACGGCGTCCCAGACGGCTTCAATGTTCTCCACCGCGCCCCTGGGACTTCCCGGCAGATTTATGATCAGGGTCCTGCCCCGGATTCCGGCCACCGCCCTGGAGATGGCGGCGGAGGGTGTTTTGGCGAGGCTCTTGAACCTCATCAATTCCCCCAGGCCCGGAATGACCCGCTCCAGTATCTTCATGGTCGCCTCCGGGGTGACATCCCGCGGCGAAACGCCGGTGCCGCCGGTGGTGAGGATGATGTCGAGGCGGCCACAGTCAGCCCACTCCGCCAGTTTGGCTGATATGAGATCCATATCGTCGGGGATCATCTCATAGAGTTCCGTTTCCACGCCGCGTCCACCCAGCCATTCCGTGAGGGCGGGCCCGCTCAGGTCGGCGCGCTCCCCCCTGGCGCCCTTGTCGCTCAGTGTAAGGATGCCAGCCTTCATCACTGCTCCTCCCGGCGGAACACGCCGCTCTTTCCCCCTTCTTTGAAGAGGAGCTTCACCTCGCCGATGCGGATGCTCTTGTCCGCGCCCTTGCACATGTCGTAGATGGTAAGGGCCGCGACGGACGCCGACACCATCGCCTCCATCTCCACCCCGGTGCGCTCGAAGGCCCGGACCATGCTTTCAATACACACGCGCCCGGCCTCCAGGTCCGTGGTGAAATCCACGGCCACCGCATGCAGAGCCAGGGGGTGCGACAGGGGAATCAGCTCCGGAGTCTTCTTCGCGGCCGCGATTCCGGCCAGGCGGGCCACCCCCAGGACATCCCCCTTGACTACCGTACCCTCCAGAATCCTTTCCAGGATCTCCTTTTTCATGTAAACCGTGGAAGAAGCAATGGCGGTACGCAGCGTCGGTGACTTGGCGCTGATGTCAACCATGATAGCCTTGCCCTGATCGTCGAAATGATTGAAGTTCATATGTACTCCTGTAATGTTATTCGCTGCCTCGTTTCATCTGTTACGCTTCACCGAACCGCCGGTTTTCAAAACCCGGCAGGTCTTTTAACCTGAAAAAAGCAATTACCACGGCAAACACAGAGGGCACGGAGGGTTTTTGTATAACTATCAAGTAGTTACTCCAAAACAAAGATATTACGATCGTCACCTGTATGGTAAGTCTGGCGGTTCATTTTTTCGCTTTTATATCTCTGTGTCCTCTGTGACCTCCGTGGTTAAAATGCCGTTTTCAGGTTTAATGACTCACGCCTCCACAAGCCCGCCGTCACCGGCGATCACCTGCACCTCCACCCGGTCGCCAGCCTTCAGTTCCTCGGTTTCCTTGGGGATCACCGCTATTCCGTCGGCCAGGAGCAGGGTCTTCAGATAGCCGGTTTCCTGATTTCCGGGACTCCAGGCAATGTACTCCCCGTCCTTCTCCTCCAGCGCGACCCTCAGGAAATTTACCCGCCCCGGTTTCTTTTTGATCCCCTCGCGAAGGGTCGCCGTAACAAGGGGACGCAACACCCTGCGAAAGCCCATCATCTTGAGCAGCGCCGGTCGGACGAACTCTTCGAAGGTAAGGAGGCTGGAAACGGGGTTGCCCGGGAGTGAAAACACCGGCTTGCCGTCCCGCCACGCGAAGGCGGTAGGTCGTCCCGGCTTGATATCCACCTTCCAGAATACCTGCTTTACCATCAGCTCTTCCAGGACATCGCGGACGTAGTCCCGGTCACCGGCGGAGACGCCGGCTGAGGTGATCAGGGCATCCGCCGTCAAACCTTCGGCCAGCTTTTCCCGAAGACTGTCCTTGTTATCCCTGGCAACGCCCAGCATGATCGGTATGCAGCCCGTCTGCCTGACCGCCGCGGCCAGGGCCAGGGAGTTGCTGTTGATGATCTTCCCCGGTCCGAGCGCCTCGCCCGGGTCGACCAGCTCATCACCGGTGGAGAGGATGGCGACCCTCGCCCCGCGGTGGACGGGAATGAAGAGCCTGCCGAAAGACGCCAGCATACTGACCTCGGAGGGCCGGATTACCATCCCGGCCGGAAGGATCGTCTCGCCGGTCTTCACATCCTCACCCTTGAAGCGAATGTGATCGCCGGGTTTCACCCTTCCCTTCAGAAATACCATCCCGTCCCGCTCCTCCGTCTCCTCGAAGGGCACAATGGCATCGGCGCCGGGAGGTATGGGGGCACCGGTAAGTACCTTCACGGCGGTCCCCGGCGTCACGGGCTCATTCATAAACCCTCCGGCGGGGACGAATCCCGAGATTCTCATGGATGATGCTTCCCGGCAGTCGCAGGATCGGACGGCATACCCGTCCATGGCCGTATTGTCCCACAGGGGCATGTCGCATGGGGCCAGGATATCCTCGGCTAGGACCCTGCCAACGGCATCGAGCATCTCGACCTTTTCCATGCCAAGGGGAACTACACTGTCAAGGATAATCTTTCTCGCTTCTTCAAAGGTGGGCATAAAATCTCCTTACTCACAGCTTTGTCCGGTTAAGTTTTTGCATCATGCGATAAGCCCCCTCATCCGCCCCCGCGGGGCACCTTCTCCCCAAGGGAGAAGGGACATTATGAAACCCTCTCCCAGCGGGAGAGGGTGGCCGAAGGCCGGGTGAGGGATTAAACCGGGATTTTAGCCATTGCTGCAATTAGCTAACCGGACATTGCTACCTTACTCTCAACAAACAACGAATCATTTCCGGTATAAGACGGCATTCACTCTTATATGTCAAAAGATACCGGCTGTCAGACTTACCACATTCCCCGGAATGGTTCAACGATAGAAAAAATGGGAATCGTGAAAACCTCGACTCCCATGATCGAACGGCAATGCGCGCTGACTCCAGGCCGGATCATCCTCCACCCCGAATCAGGTGAACGGCCGTTGCCTTGAATGACGCGTACACATCCATGCCCTCACGAAGGTTGAGCGCGGCAAAGGCCTCGCGGGTCACGAAGGAGGTGAGGGGAAACCCGCAGTCAAGGGATATCTTGAGAAACGGTCCCACGGAAAATATGTCCCGCACCACTCCCTGGAAATTGTTACGGGCGCTGGTCTGGTCATCAGGCCAGATCAGCTCAATGGCCACATTCTCCGGGCGTATGCAGCAGTAAACGGAATCGCCTGGGCTCGCCTCTCCCACGGCGTCGATCTCCATACCGGCCACATTGACGGTCGACATGCCGTCCGTCGTGCGCAGGACCTTTCCTTCCAGGATGGTCTCCATGCCCACGAAGTTGGCGACAAACTCGTTTGCCGGGTTGTTCATTACATGGGAAGGGGGGCCCACCTGCACGATGCCGCCGCTGTTCATCACCGCGATCCGGTCGGACATGCGCAAGGCCTCGGACTGGTCATGGGTAACCATGATGGTGGTAATGCCGGTTTCGGTGACAATGCTGTCCAGATCGTCCGTGAGGGCGTGGCGCGTGGGCGGGTCGAGGGCCGAGAACGGCTCGTCCAGAAAGATAACCTCGGGCTCCATGGCAAAGGCGCGCGCCAGGCTGGTACGCTGGGCCTCCCCTCCGGAGAGCTTGCGCGCGGAACGATGGGCCAGATGCTCGATGTTGAAGCATTTCAGGTAACGGGAAACCCGCTTGCGTGTCTCCTCCCTGCCTACGCCCCGGATTTTGAGGCCGGAGGCCACGTTCTTGTAGACAGTGGTGTCGAACAGGAGCGGCTCCTGGAATACCATGGAAACCCTTCGACGGTACTGGAACTGTTCGTCACGGGAGATAACCGGCCTTCCCCGGTATTTAAGGACGCCGGCAACCGGCTTCAGCAGGCAGTTGAGGACCAGAAGCAGTGTTGATTTGCCACTGCCGTTAGGACCAACAAGGGAGATAAACTCGCCCTCCAGAACGGAAAAGGAAGGGATATCGAGAATCGACGCCCCCCCCAGTTGTACCTTCAGATCTTCAATGGAAATAATGCCGTCTTTCATGATCACCGTGGTCTTTCCCGCTGTTGGATCAATGTGAACAGATAATTGACGATAAATACCAGCAGCAGAAGGATTATCGACAGGGCGAAGGCGGTGGCGAATTCACCCTTGCCCGTTTCCATGACCGTCGCCGTGGTCAGAACCCGTGAATAACCCTTGATGTTGCCGCCGACCATGATGGAAGCGCCCACCTCGGAGATGACCCCGCCGAATCCGGCCATGACCGCGGCCATGAGAGGGAGTCGCGCCTCCTTGACCAGGATCATGACCATCTGCATGCGGGTCGCGCCCAGGGAGAGAATCTGCAGGCGTAGTTTCGCCGGCAGGTTCTGGAGGGCGGCGATGGAAATGCCCATGACAATGGGCGTGGCAATGACCGCCTGGGCGATGATAATGGCCGTCGGGGTATAAAGGATGTCCAGGAAACCCAGGGGACCGTTGCGCCACAGAAACACGGTAACAAAAAGACCGACTACCACGGGCGGCAGGCCCATGCCGGTATTGACCACGCTCACCACGAACTTCTTCCCCGGAAAACGGGTAAGCGCGACGATCATCCCGCAGGAAATACCGATTCCCACGCTGATGAGCGTCGCGATTCCCGAAACCTTGAGGGACAGCCAGGTAATGGACAAGACCTCCGGGTCCAGCTCCATCAGGAGCCGGAAGGCGGTTATCAGTCCTTCAAGGATCAAGTCCATCTAGAGCCCCAGGGTCTTGGGGTCCTTGCCCGCGTCCGGGAAGAACAGCGGCGCGCCGAATTTTTTCACGCCGTAGGTCTTGATTATGGCCTGGGCCTTTTTCGAAACCACGAAGTCGGCGAAGGCCTTGGCGCCGGCCGCGTTCACCTTGGGCCACTTGGCGGGATTGACCTGGATCACGTGGTAGATATTGAGGAGCGAGGCGTCGCCTTCCACCAGGATATCCAGTCCCAGGTTCTTCTTGACGGCAAGATAGGTTCCGCGGTCGGCGATGGTATAACCCTTCTTTTCAGCGGCCACGTTCAGGGTCTGTCCCATGCCGAGACCGGTCTGCTGATACCACTTGTTCCCTTCATACTTCAGGCCCGTGGCCTTCCACAGTTTCTTCTCCAGGGCATGGGTCCCGGAGTTGTCGCCGCGGGACATGAACAGGGCGTTGGCGGCCGCGATCTTCTTCAGGGCCTCCCTGGCTGATTTCTCGCCCTTGATCTTCGCCGGGTCGGATGCAGGGCCAAGGATGATGAAATCGTTATGCATCACCAGGCGGCGGTTGACGCCGAAACCCTGCTCAACGAATTTCTTCTCGGCATCCGGGGAGTGGACCAGCAGCACGTCCGCCTCACCCTTTTCACCCATCTTCATGGCCTGTCCGGAGCCCACTGAGATGGTCTTCACGAAATAACCGGTGCTCTTTTCGAATCTGGGGAGCAGTTCGTCCAGAAGGCCGGAATCCTGGGTGCTGGTGGTGGTGGCAAGGATGATGGTCTTCATCTTCGGCGCGGCGGAGGCGGTCGCCGGGGCAAAGGCGGCAATGGCGCCGAACGCCAGAGCGGTGAGAGATACGGCTATTCTTTTCAGATAGTTCATTCTTATGTCTCCTTTCGTTCAAGAGATTCTCAGGTAAACATCATCTTCCCCCTCACCCGGACTTCGGCCACCCTCTTCCGGTGAATCAGGGGTTATGGGTTATGGGTTATGGGTTATGGGTTATGGGTTATGGGTTATGGGTTATGGGT
>CAYMFO010000036.1:0-26910 GCA_964389825.1 uncultured Geobacter sp.
TGAAAAAGGTATATATTCACCTGACCAACGAGGTGCAGCGTCTTCAGGTTCGCGGCGAGGTGCAGGCCGAGGTGACGAAGCGTGTCGGAAAGACCCAGAAAGAGTATCTGTTGCGGGAGCAGATGAAGCAGATCCAGGAGGAGCTGGGAGAGGATGACGCAAAGACTTCCGATCATGCCGAACTTAGAAAAAAGATTTCCGGCGCGGGTATGCCGGACTCCGTCCGGAAAATCGCCGACAAGGAATTGAAGCGTCTGGAAAGGATCAATCCGGCGTCCCCGGAATATACCGTCTCGCGAACCTATCTGGACTATCTGGCGGGCATGCCCTGGCGATCGGCGACCGTGGACAATAACGACATAGATCAGGCCGAAACCGTGCTTAACGAAGACCACTACGACCTGGAAAAGGTCAAGGAGCGTATTCTGGAGTTTCTGGCCGTCCGCTCGCTCAGGGAAAAGATCAAGGGCCCGATACTCTGTTTTGTCGGGCCGCCTGGGGTGGGAAAGACCAGTCTCGGAAAATCTATCGCGCGTTCCCTGGGGCGGAAGTTCATCCGTCTTTCCCTGGGGGGGATGCGGGACGAGGCGGAGATCAGAGGGCATCGGCGGACATACATCGGCGCGCTTCCCGGACGAATCATCCAGGAGATTTATCGCTGCGGCGCCAACAATCCGGTTTTCATGCTCGATGAGGTGGACAAGATTGGCCAGGATTTCCGGGGTGATCCAGCCAGCGCCCTGCTGGAGGTTCTTGACCCGGAGCAGAACTTTTCCTTTTCCGATCATTATCTGGATATCCCCTTCGACCTTTCCAATGTAATGTTCATTACGACGGCGAACCTCATGGACACCATTCCTCCTCCCTTGCGTGACCGGATGGAGGTGATACATCTGTCAGGTTATACGGATGAGGAAAAGGAGAAGATCGCCTTCCGCTTTCTCATCCCGAAGGAACTGGAGGAAAACGGCCTGTCAGGCTCTCCACCAGGATTCGAGGTTGAATCCGTCTACAAGATTATCAGGGATTACACACGTGAAGCTGGCGTTCGCAATCTGCAGCGCACCATTGCATCCATCTGTCGGAAAACGGCGAAGGAGGTCATGCGGAAAAAACCTTTGAGAGCTTCCATAACACCCCAGATGGTCGAGGAGTTTCTCGGCCCGAGGAAATTCTTTGACGAGGTCGCCGCGGAAAAGGACAGGATCGGGGTTGTGACCGGCCTTGCCTGGACCGAAACCGGCGGTGATATTATTTTCGTAGAGGCGACCCGGATGGTCGGCCGGAGAGAGCTCATCCTTACGGGGTCCCTCGGGGCCGTGATGCGCGAGTCCGCGCAGGCGGCGCTTTCCTTTGTCCGGGCCAATTGCGCGGAATGGGGTATCCCGGAGCGGATATTTCGCAACATGGACATACACATACATGTCCCGGCGGGTTCTATTCCCAAAGATGGGCCTTCCGCCGGTATTACCATGGCTTCAGCCATAGTATCCCTTCTTACGCAAAGGCCCGCGAGGCGCGACGTGGCAATGACCGGGGAGATAAGCCTTTCCGGCCGGGTGCTGCCTATAGGGGGGCTCAAGGAAAAGCTGCTGGCGGCCCACAGAGCCGGCGTCAGGAGAGTAGTCGTGCCGAAGCGAAACAGGGTGGATATGGAGGATGTCCCCGCCACGGTCAGGTCCGATCTGGAGATTGTTTTCATTGATGACGTGAGGGAGGCTGTGTCTTTCAGCATGGATCCCCGGGAAACTCCCGTGATTACCTGAGGAGTACCGCGACAGGGTCTGTCATGGCGGGTCTTCCGTATGCGTAATGATTTAATTTATAAACATTTTTCGGGATATTAAATATCGGTAAAATATCAAGGAAAAAAATCTTGACTTTTAGTTTTAAGATAGTATATTCGCAACTTGTTTGGCTTTGGACACCACGCGCTTTGCGCGAGTATGGTAATCAAAAAAGGAAAGAGGTGATTATGTCAATGAAAAAACTGCTCTCATTTGCTCTGTGCCTTGTTATCGCTATGGCTTTTGCCGCTGGTTGTAAGAAGAAAGAGGAAGCTCCTCCGGCTCCGGCCCCTGAGGCCGCCGCTCCGGCTCCGGCTCCTGCCCCCGAGCAGGCCCCGATGTCTTCAGCGAAGGCTCCGGAAGCCGCTCCGGCGGAAACGCCTGCCAAGTAGTAACCTGCTTTCCTACAGCATTAATTGCTTCAGGACAGAAAGCCCGCAGAGTAATCCGCGGGCTTTTCTTATTTGATATGCCTGAAAAATCTTGACAACAATATCCTGCAATGCTAGTAAGTACAACGACTTACCTCGTTGATTCAACCTGATCGGAGATTGTGATGGAAAGAACGTTCGCGATAATCAAACCGGATGCCGTTGAAAGGAATATTACCGGGAAGATCCTGGAGAAAATAGAGTCCGCCGGATTCCGCGTTGCCGGCATGAAAAAACTGCAAATCAGCATGCAGCAGGCCATGGGCTTTTACTACGTTCACAAGGAGCGCCCGTTTTACAATGAGCTGAGCAGCTACATGTCAAGGAGCCCCATAGTCGTCCTTGTCCTGGAAAGGGATGGGGCGATTGCCGAATGGAGAAAACTCATGGGCGCCACCAATCCGGCGGCCGCCGAACCCGGCACCATCAGAAAAGAGTTCGGTCTCAGCCTGGGTGAAAACTCCGTTCATGGTTCCGATTCCCCGGAGTCGGCGGCTTTTGAGATTCCTTATTTTTTCGCCATGTGTGAACTTGTCTGAGAACAGTGAATCGAGGAAAAAGGCCCTTCCAGGTGAAGGGCTTTTTTGTTATTGAATATGGAAAAGACCGATATAAAAAATTTTTCACTTGAGGGGCTCGAAGGGTTTCTTCAGGGGCTTGGTAAAGAGAAGTACCGGGCAAAGCAGATTTTCAAGTGGCTTTACCAGAAGGGCGCGACCGGTTTCGACGAGATGACCAATCTCTCCAAGGATTTTCGCCGGGAGCTTGACGGACGGGCGCGCATCAGCGCCCTGGCGCCGGAAAGGGTAGAGGTTTCCAGCGATGGAACCAAAAAGTACCTTTTCGTTCTCGAAGATGGCGCCGGTGTCGAGTCGGTCCTCATCCCTGAAGACGGGAGGGCCACCCTCTGCATCTCCAGCCAGGTGGGATGCGCCATGGGGTGCGCATTCTGTCTTACCGGCGCCTTCAGGTATCGCAGGAACCTGACGTGCGCGGAGATAGTCAACCAGGTGTGCGCCATACGGGAAACGGAACACGTCACCAATATTGTCTTCATGGGGATGGGTGAGCCTCTGGCGAATCTGGAAAATGTGGTTAATGCCCTGAAGATATTGATCTGCCCGGATGGTTTTCAGATTTCCAACAGGAGGGTGACGGTTTCTACTTCAGGGCTTGTCCCGGAGATGGCGCTGCTGGGAAGGGCCGTAACCGTCAACCTGGCGGTTTCGATCAACGCAACGACTGACGAACAGCGAGATCTCCTGATGCCCATAAACAGGAAATATCCGCTGTCCGTGCTTCTTGACGCATGCAGGAATTTCCCCCTGCCCAACCGCCGCATGATTACCGTTGAGTACGTGATGCTGAGGGGGCTTAATGATACCCTGGATGATGCGAAGCGACTCGTAAAACTGCTCAGGGGAATTCCCGTAAAGGTAAATCTCATTCCCTTCAATGAATTTGAAGGTTGCGGGTTCCGCGCTCCCGAGCAGGAGTCAATCGACCGCTTTCACGGCTATCTTCTGGACAGGAACATAACGGTAATAACCCGCGCCAGCAGGGGGGCGGACATATCCGCGGCCTGCGGGCAGTTGAGCGCCAGGCTGGAAAAAGAGTCCGGGGAAACTCTTACAGGGGTTCACTGATGAATGACTCAGCCAGCGGTGGCGCGGAAGGCCATCCGGTTGACAGGTATAATCAAATAGCGCGCTTCCCGTCAGGGAGGTGGATTGGAGGCGGAATGCCATGGAAGAAAGTGAACAGGTAATAGGCATCATCGGTGGTAGCGGGCTGTATGAGATGGAAGGCCTTTCGCGGGTAGAGAGCGTCGCGCTGGAGACGCCTTTCGGCGATCCTTCCGACAGATTCGTGACAGGCCTGCTGGATGGTGTAAGGATGGTATTTCTGCCCCGACACGGAAGGGGACACAGGCTTCTTCCGTCAGAGGTGAATTACCGGGCGAATATATACGGGATGAAAAAGCTGGGAGTCACGCGACTGGTATCCGTGTCGGCCGTCGGAAGCATGAGAGAGGAGATTGCGCCGGGAGATATTGTCATCCCGGATCAGTTTATTGATAGAACAAACGCGACGAGAAAGAGCACCTTCTTCGGCAATGGGATTGTAGGGCACGTACAGTTCGCGGACCCCGTGTGCGGAGAATTGTCCGGAATCCTGGAAGGCGCCGCGCGGCGATCGGGCGCCCGGGTCCACAGGGGGGGGGTATACCTTTGCATGGAAGGTCCCGCCTTCTCCACCAGAGCGGAATCCCGACTCTACAGGACATTCGGTGTTTCGGTGATAGGAATGACAAACATCCCGGAGGCGAAACTGGCGCGGGAGGCGGAAATCTGTTACGGGGTCATTGCCCTGGCGACCGACTATGATTGCTGGTACGAGTCCCATGAGGACGTGTCCGTGGATGCGATAATGACGATCATGAGGCAGAACGTGGCCATGGCTAAATCAATCATTGGAAACGCGGCAGGCCAGATGCGGGATGCGAGAAAATGCCCTTGCGCTGACGCTCTCCGTTATGCAATTATCACGGACGGGACCGTTATCCCGGAAAAGACAAGAAGGAATCTCCAGATTATCGCTGGAAAGTATATTTAATTAACTTCTTATTGTATCGGGGAGATTGAAAGAATGGGTATTCTTGTAGTTGGGTCCGTGGCATTCGATTCCGTGGAAACGCCTTTCGGCTGTGTGGAAAACGTTCTTGGCGGTTCGGCGACCTATTTTTCCACATCGGCCAGTTTTTTTAGCGATGTGAGCCTGGTGGCCGTTGTCGGGGATGATTTCCCCCGGGAGCACACCGATTTTCTTCGTTCGCGGAACATTGATCTGCGGGGCCTTGCGAGAAATCCGGGCGAAACCTTTCGCTGGAAAGGGAGATACGGATATGATCTGAACGATGCCCAGACCCTGGAAACCAGACTCAATGTCTTTGAGACATTCAAGCCGGTAATCCCTCCTGAATATTCCAGGGCGGATTACCTTTTTCTTGCCAACATTGATCCGGACCTTCAGATGGAGGTGATGAGACAGGTTAAGAACCCGCGGGTCATAGCCAGCGATACCATGAACTTCTGGATATCCTCCAAGCCCGAGTCTTTAAAAAAGGTGATCGGCATGGTTGATATCCTTATCATCAACGACGCCGAGGCGCGTCAGTTATCCCAGGATGCGAATCTGGTCACTTCTGCGAAAATGATACTGGGACTGGGAGTCAAGACCCTCATTATAAAGCGCGGTGAGTATGGAGTACTGATGTTCACCGATTCTTCAATATTCGCGGCCCCCGCCTTTCCCCTGGAAAAGGTCTTCGACCCTACCGGCGCCGGAGATACCTTTGCCGGAGGCTTCATGGGGTATCTGGCCAATACCGGAAACCTGTCCGAGGCCGGCATCCGTCGGGCCATTATTTTCGGCAGCGTGATGGCGTCGTTTACGGTAGAGGAGTTCAGCCTGAATCGATTGAAGACCCTTGCCTATCGTGAAATAGAAGAGCGGTATCGCGCTTTCAAGGCGTTGACCCATTTTGAAGACCTCCCGGAAACCGGAAATTCTCTCTGAACTGATGAGCGGGTTTAGGTAGCCAACGAGGGCCTCTGGAAGGTGACCACCATGAGAAGCATATTCGTTACAGCGGTAATGCTGACCATTGTCTTCAGCTCCGGGTGCGCGGCTATGGAAGCATCCAAAAAGAAGGCGTCGTACCATTATCAGATGGGTCTTTCCTTTCTGGCTGAAGGTAATTACACAAGGGCGCTCATTGATTTTACCGAAGCGGAGAAGATTACTCCCGACGACCCGCTGCTCCTGAATTATCTGGGACAGGTATATTATCTGAAGAAAAGGTACGATCTGGCGGAAACACGCTATCTGAGGGCCATTGCCGTCAAGCCGGATTTCTCCGAGGTCCGCAATAATCTTGGTGTCAACTACATGGAAATGCAGAGGTGGAACGACGCCATCGCTCAATTGACCATGGTCAAAAACGATATCTTTTACCAGAACCATGACAACGCGTGCATGAACCTTGCGCTTGCCTATATGGGGAAGGGGGATTACGAAAGTTCTTTGAATATTCTGCGCCCCGTGGTAAGCGCAAATCCGAGAAATCCAATCGCGAGGATGAATCTGGGAAGGGTGTACTTCGCCGCTGACAAGGTGGGGTTGGCGATAGCGGAATTCAAGCGGGCCATCGAGCTGAACAAGGATTACGCAAGGGCTCGCTACAATCTGGCCCTTGCCTATCTCAAGCTTCGGGAAACCTCGGCCGCGAGAACGGAATTTACCGAGGTCATCCGGATTGACAGTGATGGAGAAATGGGACAGCTCTCGAGAGAGTACATCGAGATGCTCAAATGAGTGAAGTCTGACATGCCTGAGATCTACATGGATGGTCAAAGCATTGGCGCCAGGTTGAAAGCCGAGCGGGAGAAAAAAGCTCTCGAACTGGAAGACGCCGCCCTTGTCACCAGGATATCCAAAGGATATCTGGCCGCCCTGGAAGCGGACGATTATTCGAAGCTGCCCAGCGATTTCCATGCCAGGGGATTTCTTCGGGCCTATGCCCGGTTTCTCGGCATGGATGAGCGGGATATCCCGCGCCCTGAGTCTCCCGCTGACCAGGCGCCTGATGAAGAGGCTGCCTCGCGGGACACAGCCGAAACCAGGAAAATCAGAGGTCCGGGCAGGAGCGGTTTTTTTGTCGCGATTGCGGCTGTTTGCATTGCCGCCGGCGCTACTATCGTTTTTCTTCCGGAAAGAGAAAAGAAACCTGAAAATAAACCGGAAATTCCGGTGTCGATTCCTCCAGTCGCGGACGTCTACTCATCTCCCCGACTGACCGTTCCTCATGAAATTCCGAAAACCCAGCCCCTGGCTGACCCCTCTCCCCGGAATGGGGAGATCTCCCCTCCATCAACCCCGCTTCCCGCCGGCACGGGTCTTGTCCTGAAGATGAAGGCCCTTGAAGATGGCTTTCTTGTCGTCACCATAGATGACGCGGTTTCGCAGCAATACGATCTGAAAGCCGGCGACTTGATAGAGTGGAAGGCGGAGAAGTTCTTCTCCCTTGATCTGGATAACGCTGGAGGTGTCGAGGCCGAGTTGAACGGCAGAGTCTTGAAGCCTTTCGGAGAGAGAGGCGCCTCGGCGCATGTTGTGCTCAAGACTGATACTCAAGGCGACGAAACCGCTCCCTGAGCGGTTTCGTCGCCTTGACACCACTTCCGCGTCTGATAGACTTCAAGACCATGAGCGCAAAGATTTCCGAAGATACCTCTTCGTCTAAAATGAAGAGGATCCTGATTGTTGAAGACGAGGAGAATACCCGGCAGGCCCTCGCCAGGCTCCTCGTAAGAGAGGGGTTTCTGGTTGACAGCGTCTCCAACGGTTGCGAGGCGCTCAGTTATCTTCGGAGACAATCCGTCAACCTGATAGTTACCGATATGAAGATGCCCCAGATGGACGGGATGACTTTTCTTCGGGAACTGAACAAGAATTTTCCCAGGAGCAATGTAATCATGATAACCGCCTATGGCGGGGTGGAGTCCTACCTGGAGGCCATGAATCTCGGGGCGTTCGAGTATATCAACAAGCCGGTACAGATTGAAGAACTGAAGATTATCATGAGGAAGATTCTGGAGACCGAAGGTTCGTAACCCCATACAAGGAGCAGGCATGAAAGATTTTTCAACAATCCTTTTCGCCACGGATTTTTCGGAGATTTCCGAGTATGCATTTGACTATGCCCTTACGCTCGCGAAGAGATTCGAGAGCAGGCTCATAGTCATGCATGTCATCAACGAACCCGTTGATCTGCGTGGATTCTACGTTCCCCACATCTCTTTTGACTCCCTTGAGCAGGAGATATCCAGTTCGGCCGAGAAAATGATGGATGAGTTCTGCGCTCAACGCTTGAGTGATGTGCCCAAGTATGAGACCTTTGTTACATCCGGCATTCCTTACGAGGAAATTCTGAGGAAGGTGGAGGAAGAGAACGTTTCTCTTGTCGTACTCGGCACCCATGGAAGGGCCGGTATCGACCACCTCCTGTTCGGGAGCACCGCGGAAAGGGTCGTGCGCAGAGCCCGCTGCGCCGTGATGACGGTACGCCCTTCGGAGGCCGCTTCTCGGGGATGATGGTTGTCAATGGCGCGGAAGGTTCGAAAAGGCAGCTGTACGCTGCCTTTTTTTGCACGGGGGAATAGCTTCGCCGGACACCGGTTGCCAGATGGTAGAGAATGGAAAGGCTGTCTATGGAGGATGGGGTGTCGCGGGAAAAGAAAACAATTCTCATCGTAGACGATGAAAAGATGAATCTCGATCTGACGGCGAGGGTGTTTCGCAACCGCGGTTTCAGCGTCTTTACCGCCGCGAATGCGCTGGATGCCCTTGCGCTGGTTAAGGAGCACAATCCGGAAATCGTGGTTCTTGACTGTATGATGCCGGAAATGAACGGGTTTTCCGCTCTTACCGAGATTAAGAGCCAGTATCCCGCCACATATGTCATCATACTGACGGGACGGGGGAGTGAGCGGATTGCGGTGGAACTCATGAAGGCCGGCGCATCGGATTATATCGTTAAACCATTTTTGAATCAGGATCTGGTGGAAAGGGTCGAGAAGGTTCTCAAGGTCAGAGATATTGAGATCCGCAATAGTGAACTCCTGCGGGAGCGCGACAGGCTGGTGGGAGAGATCGCCTCCTGGAACCGTGAACTGGAAGCGCGGGTCCAGGAAAAGAGTTGTGAACTGGAAAGGGTGCAAGGGGAAATAATCCAGGCTGAAAAGATGTCAACCCTCGGCTATCTTTCCGCGGGCATGGCTCATGAGATAAGAAATCCACTTAACTCCATCGGCCTCTATGTCCAGCTTGTCAAGGGGTGTCCGGATGAGGCTGAAAGGCTTGAGTGCCTCGAAAAGATAGAGCAGGAGATAAAGAGGATAGACTGTATTCTGAGAAAGCTGATGGATGCCGTGAAGCGTCCCCGCTTCCATCTTCGTCAGGTTTCCATCAAGGAGGTCATTGATTCCGCCATTGATCTGTTTCGTTCCCGGATGGAGATGCACCGTGTCCGCCTTGATCTGGATTATCGCGGGATACCGCCTCCCATCCAGGCGGACCCCGCCGAGCTTGAGCAGATTTTTACGAATCTGTTTGTGAATTCCATCGAAGAAATGCCTGATGGAGGGACGCTGGGGGTCGTGCTGGACCTGGATGACGATACGATAGTTGTTCGTGTGTCGGATACGGGCGGAGGGATCCCGCGGGACAATATTTCCAAAGTGTTTGATCCTTTTTTCACCACGAAAAACTCGGGGACGGGTCTTGGTCTCTCCGTTGTTCTGAGGATTGTGAGGACTTATCACGGCAAGATCGAGGTGGCCAGCGAGGAGGGGCAAGGCGCCGTATTTACCGTGTATCTTCCCGTCTCGCAGGGGGTCGCGCCGTAGGGCGTTTCTCCTTCACATTTAATCCTCTATAGTGTAATATCTCGCCATTCTGAGGCCTTTGGCAGAGGTTCCGATGGAAGTTCCCCGCGCGAAAATCCTGATCATTGATGATGATCCATTCTTTTTGAAGATACTGTCGGATGCCTTTCTGGACAATGCTTATGCCGTTGTCACGGCGGAAGACGGTGTCGCCGGGATCAGGGCCTTCCTGGATAATGCACCCGATGTGGTTATTTCGGATCTTATCATGCCAAAACTGGGTGGTGTCAGTACATGCCTTGAAATCAGCAGGCTGGCGGGAGACGCCGAGCCCATCATCATTCTGCTCACATCCATGTTCAGGGGAGAGCCTCACGAGCATGAAACACCGGAGATGGGAGCTCGTGTCCACATACCGAAATCAACGAAGCCCATTGATATCGTTATACTCGTTGAACAGCTTCTGGATCGCAAAGAGCATTATGCCGTGAATCGTTAAGGGTTTTCCGTGCCATTCCTTCTACGTAATTTCGCCCTGGATTTCAGGATTTCCGAGAATGACATCGAGGGGCGCCTGCTGAAACGAGTCCGCCTCGCCCGGGAAGATATCTCCGCCTGGCGGATAGTCCGCAAAGGGCTTGACGCGCGGAAGAAGTCTTCCATCCGTTATGTCTATACCATCGCTTTTTCCGTAAGGGACGAGGCCGGCTGCCTTGAAAGGTTCAGCTCCGATCCGGATATCACGCTCATAGAAGACGAAGCAACCGGCCGTAAATTCAGTCGTCTTTCATCATCCGGGAGAATCGTTATCGTGGGAATGGGCCCCGCGGGACTCTTTGCCGCGATCCGGCTGGCTGAATACGGGTTGAGCCCTACCATAATAGAGCGCGGCCGGCCCGTGGAGGAAAGGGTTCGCGATGTGGAGACCTTCTGGGAATGCGGAAGGCTTGACCCGGAAAGTAATGTTCAGTTCGGAGAGGGGGGGGCGGGGACGTTTTCCGACGGAAAACTGACCACCAGGATACGAGATGAAAATCTTGGCTATATCCTGGAGAAGCTGGTTCAATTCGGGGCGCCGCCCGAGATTCGCTACCTGGCCAAACCCCATATCGGAACGGACAGGCTTCGCCGCATCGTCATGGAGATCAGGAGAGACCTGAGAAGCCGCGGCTGCGAGGTCCTTTTTTCCAGCAAACTTACCGATATCGTCCAGAGAAACGGTCTTCTGCGCGGGGTGATCCTGGACGGACGTAATGAAACGCCCTGTGATTATCTGATCCTCGCGACCGGGCACAGCGCCCGTGATACCTACGAGATGCTTCGGTTGAGGGGCGTTTGTCTTGAACGGAAACCCTTTGCCGTCGGAGTGCGCGTCGAGCATCCACAGGAACTTGTCAACCGCGTCCAGTACGGTATTTCCTCTCACCCGAGCCTTCCTCGGGCTGAATACGCGCTGACCTTCAAGGACCCGGAGACTCAACGTTCCGTTTACTCCTTCTGCATGTGCCCCGGCGGGGTTGTTATGGCCGCCGCGTCCGAAGAGGGATGTCTCGTGACCAACGGCATGAGTTTCTACGGGAGAGATACCCCGTTTGCCAACAGCGCCCTGGTTGTCTCGGTTGACGCGGCTGATTTTCCGGGAAATCACCCCCTTGCCGGAGTTGAATTTCAGAGGATATGGGAGCGAAAGGCCTTTTCAGTTGGCGGACGCGCTTACCGTGCGCCGGCCCAGAACCTGCTTGATTTCGTAGAGGGGAAAGTATCGCGCGCTGTTTTCTCCACCTACAGGCCCGGCGTTGTGGAGGCGGAGCTTGCCCGGGTGCTGCCGGACGTGGTCGGCCGGGCGCTGCGGGCGGGAATAAAGGGTTTTGACCGCTTGATGCGCGGTTTCATGACGGGAGAAGCGACACTTGTCGGCGTTGAGACCAGGACATCGGCGCCGGTAAGGATAGTGAGGGGGGATGATCTCCAGTCTGTAAACCTGAAGGGTCTTTTCCCGGCCGGGGAAGGCGCCGGATACGCCGGTGGAATCATGAGCGCGGCGGTTGACGGGATCCGTGTCGCAGACCGGATTGCCAGGGAAATATCAGAAGAAGCAAGGAGCATTAAGTGACCAAGATCTTTGTCAGTGACATAAGGGACAGAACACAGCTGGATACCGTATTTCTCGTCAAGGAAAAGATTACCGCCGTTGCCAGAAACGGTAAACCCTATCTGACTCTTCATCTCATGGACAAGACCGGTGAAATCGAGGCAAGGGTGTGGGAGGACGTGGATTCCATCGGCGCGCTTTTCGAGAAGGACGATTTTATCCGCATCAGCGCCAAGGCTACCGTCTATCTGGGGAAAATGCAGCTTATCGTGTCAGGTTTGTCCAGGGTTCCGGACGAGCAGGTAAATATACCCGACTTTCTGCCGGAGGGGGAAAGCGACGCGGAGGAGCTGCTGAAAGAGCTTTTCCGGTTGATTGAATCCTGTTCGGATTCCCACCTTCACGCCCTGCTGCACGCGTTTTTCGATGATTCGGCCTTTCTGGAACTCTACCGAACGGCGCCGGCGGCAAAAGGTATGCATCATGTCTATCTGGGGGGACTTCTGGAACATTCACTTTCGGTTGCGCGGCTTATGGACCGGATCACGCCGCTTTATCCGGAACTGAACCGGGACCTGCTGCTCACGGGGGCGCTCCTCCATGATGTGGGAAAGGTCCGGGAGATGACATATCTCCGTTCCTTTGATTATACCGATGAAGGCAAGCTGGTGGGGCACATCACCATAGGAGTGGAAATGGTCAATGACCGTATCCGCGGCATTGAAGGGTTTCCGGCGGAACTGGCGATGCTGCTGAAACACATGATCCTTTCCCATCACGGACAGTATGAGTACGGTTCCCCGAAGCGTCCCAAGACCGTGGAGGCGACGGTCCTCAATTATCTGGACGACCTGGATTCCAAGATAAACGGTATCCGGACCCATATCCGGAAGGAGCCCGCGAACCAGTCGCGATGGACTGCCTATCACCGTCTTTATGATCGGTACTTTTTCAAGAATAACGGTCATTGTGAAGAATCCCGCCCTGAACCGGCCGACCCTCAGCAGCGGCGCCCGGTGGAGGAAAAACCGGACAAACTCCGGTCAAAGGGTGATGCGGGGTTTCGCAACAATCCTTTTGAAAAGCTTAAACAGAACAATCTTGATCTCTTCGGCGAAAGGTAAGAAATGATTTTTGAGACTGTTGTAGTGGGCCCGCTTATGGTCAACTGTTATGTGCTGGGTTGTCTTGAAAGCAGGGAAGGCGTAGTGATTGATCCCGGTGACGACGCGGACAGGATACTTTCCGTTGTTTCACGGCACGGACTCAAGGTGCTTGCGGTCATCAATACTCACGGTCATTTCGATCATACGGGCGGTAACCGGAGAATTGTGACCGAATGCGGCGCGGGTCTCTTGATTCATGAGCTGGATGCCCCCATGCTTGCCCGGGCCGTGGATACCGCCGCCATGTTCGGCCTGGAAGCGGAAAATTCACCTCCCCCGTCCGGCTTCCTCACGGACGGAGGAGATATCCCATTCGGCGCCCACCGCTTGCGGGTCCTCCATACACCCGGGCATACGCCCGGCGGCTGTTCCCTGTTTCTGGAGGGAAAGGTCTTTACCGGGGATACCCTGTTCGCTGATGCCGTGGGCAGGACCGACTTCCCCGGCGGTTCCGCCGCTGCCTTGGGAAAGAGTATCCGTGAAAAACTGCTGGTTCTTCCGGATAGCACGCTTGTCTATCCCGGGCATGGTCCATCAACGACCATCGGCGGGGAACGGGAGCACAACCCTTACCTTTCCTCGTTGGGAGCAATCTAGGGGGCGGGTGTTTCCATGAAAGGCAAAGTTATCATCCTTGGGGTAACCGGCGGCATCGCGGCCTACAAGGCGGCTGAACTGCTGCGTCTCTTCGTGAAGGCCGGCGCGGACGTTCATGTGGTCATGACGAAGGCCGCCCAACGCTTCGTGACCCCTCTCACCTTCCAGACCCTTTCCGGCAATCCCGTCCATACCGGGATGTTCAACCTCATAGACGAGCGGGAGATAGGCCATATCTCCCTTTCGGAACGGGCCGACATAATGGTTGTCGCGCCGGCCACGGCTAATTTTGTCGGCAAGGTTGCATCCGGCATCGCGGACGACCTCCTTACGACAACGGTTATGGCGACAAAGGCCCCGGTACTTATTGCGCCGGCCATGAATACGGCCATGTACCATAATCCCATCTACCGGGAAAACGAAGACAAGCTCAGGCGCCTGGGCCGCCATTTTGTCGACCCGTCAACTGGAATGCTTGCCTGTGGATGGGAGGGAGAGGGAAAGCTCCAGGAACCCTCCGTGATCTTCGAAGCGGCAAGGACGGTCATGTCGCCCAAGGACTTGTGCGGCAGGACCGTCCTCGTAACAGCGGGACCGACCCGTGAGGAGATGGACCCCGTGCGCTTTTTCAGCAATTATTCGTCCGGGAAAATGGGCTATGCCCTTGCCCGGGCGGCCCGGCGACGAGGGGCGAGGGTTTATCTCGTTACCGGCCCGGTTTGCCTGGCCGCCCCATGGGGAGTCGAGACCATTGCCGTAACATCGGCGAGGGAGATGCGTGAAGCCGTGCTGCGCCTTTTCGATTCGGCTGATGTGGTCATAAAAACGGCCGCCGTCGCCGATTACAGGCCCGAAGAGAGGTCGTCATCCAAGATAAGGAAGGGTGAAACCCCTCTCACCGTAAAACTGGTGAAAAACCCGGATATCCTCGCTGAGCTGGGACGTAACAAGGAGGACTGTTTTCTGGTGGGATTCGCCGCGGAGACCGGGGACGCCGCTGAAAGCGCCGCCAGAAAACTTTCGGAAAAGAACCTGGATATGGTGGTTGGAAACGATGTGACGTGCGCCGGCGCTGGCTTCGCGGTGGACACGAATATCGTGAAGATACTGACGCGTGATGGATGTTCGGAAGCCCTGCCGCTGATGGGCAAGGATGAACTGGCGGACGAGATCCTTGACAGGATTGTGGAGAGACTCGGTCAGGGGCGGAAAGAAGGGAATCGATAACTCTTTCTTTCCCTGTTTGTCGGATGGATCTGCTGCAGCAGGGCAGGGGCGCAGATGGACCGGCGCAGTTTGGGCTTCAGCTCTTCAAGCTGATTAAATGCGTCGGCCTGTGTTATCTTTCCGCTTTTGTAGAGGATCCGGAGGTTTTTCCGAACCGCCTCCGCGGTTGCCAGCGCCCGGTCGCCTGTGGGGTCCGCGAGGAAATAGCGGGAGTTTTCACGGTTGTTCAGAAAGTCGAAGACTGCTTCTTCGGAAAGAGCGGTATATTCCTGGCGGTCGTTTTCTTCCAGCACGTACCGCGACAGCGACGAAACGGTGCTTATGACACCCTGCCACTTTTCCATGCGTCCCAGGAGCAGGATGGAGTTGAAGATCCTTTTGTTTGTGGCAAACGAGAATATGGTTTCGGAAAGCACTTTTCTAAGCAGGACATCATTCCGCTTGTAATGTCCGGTGGCAACCCTCTCCCCAACCTCCCATATTTTCTTGTCTACGGCGCTGTCGAACCTCATTTCCCAGTAGGTGTGCTTCATGGTGAGGGTCGAGAAGCTCAACATGATTTTGTAGGGCACAAAGTAGTTGTGCGCGACCGTGTCCGCGGCCAGGTGGGACAGATAGCCCAGCGCGCATGCCTCCTGTGACTTGACCGTTGCGTTGGACAGGATCTTCAGGCCCATGGGCCATCGGTGGCAGTGTTGCAGATAATGGGTGAATTTTTTGCCGATGGTGATGTCGGCCGCGATGCATCCATACAGGAAGTCCAGCGGATATTTTCCCAGCAGAGCGGCAACCGCCGGTGAAAGCGACTGAAGGTTGCCCAGTACGGTTGTGCCTATCTGAAGATGGAAACCGGGCCCCCAGGCAAAGGCGTCCTGGGGGATGAGGAGAAGAAGGAGAAGAGCCGCCGCTATGATGAACATGTCCTACAGGATAGAGAATGCGCCGATGAATGTAAAGGGGTAACGAGTGAGCGAATCGGAACTTCAGTATCTGCTGTCGGCATTGCGGGGATATCTCGAAGATCTGCGTGAATCAGGCGTTGATGGGTTGCCTGTGTCGGCCTTTGTCCCGAAGGATGAAGGAGATGACGCGGGCATTGAGGAGACTCCCGTCGCTGAAACGGCTCCCCCGGCGGGCATGGTTGAATCCGTAAAGGAAACTCTGGATACCATCAGAGCCGAACTTGGCGAATGCCTTCGCTGCCCCCTGGGAAAATCCAGGAACAACATTGTGTTCGGACGCGGAAACGGGAAGGCCAGGCTTGTTTTTGTTGGAGAGGCCCCTGGCCGGGAGGAAGACCTCGCCGGTGAACCGTTTGTAGGAGAGGCCGGCCGCTTGCTGACGAAAATCATTCAGGCCATGGGGTTTGAGAGGGAGCAGGTATACATCTGCAATGTATTGAAATGCCGTCCCCCCGGCAACCGCAACCCGAGGCCCGAGGAGATCAACGTCTGCGAGCCATTTCTCCGCAGGCAGTTGAGGGTTATCGGGCCCGAAGTGGTCGTGGCCCTGGGGACATTCTCGGCCCAGTCCCTTTTACAATCCCGCGAGCCGATTTCCCGGCTCAGGGGGCGTTTCCATGACTACCACGGCATTGCCCTGATGCCCACCTTCCACCCGGCCTACCTGCTCAGGAATCCGGCCATGAAACGTCATGTCTGGGATGATATGCAGGTGGTGATGAAGAGGCTCGGCGTGAAACGTCCCTGACCCCTGCTATCCTATTCCGAGTATCACATCGGAAGCCTTGCAGAATGCGCAGCATCGCTCGCCTTCACTCAGAGACAGTCGCTGGGCGCTTTCGCGGGTGACAATGGCGCTGATGGTATTGCCTCCGGAAAGTTCCAGGACTACTTCGGTGTTAACCGCGCCCTCCATTATCTTCATCACCGTTCCCTGGAGTATGTTGCTGGTGCTCAGTTTCGCGGGGTCCAGATCTTTTCCCAGAAGTATGGAACTGGACTTGATTATGGCGTAGACATCCCCTCCCTCGCGCAGTCCCAGGTTTTCGACACTGTCATTCGTTACGATGGACACCAGGTTGTCCCCACCTCTCAAAGACAGGACTGCTTCCGAGTTGACCGCCCCTTTGGTCAGTTTTGAGATGGTGCCCGCAAAAATGTTTCGTGCGCTGACTTTCATGGATATCCTCTTGATGAATTTATAAAGTTCATGGGCTGAACCGACCCTTTTGGTGATGTTGGCCAGAAATTTCGTGTGTTCTTCCTCAATGACCCGGTATTTCTTTATTACTTCACGACCCTCATCGGTCAGGCGCGTGCCCCCTCCCGACTTGCCGCCCGCCATGCGGACGAACAGCGGCTTGTCTGAAAGATTGTTGATGGCGTCCATTGTATCCCAGGCGGTCTTGTAACTTACGCCCACGGCCTTGGCTGCCTTGGTGATGGAACCATACTCATCTATCATTTCCAGAAGCCTTATCCTGTCGCTGCCGAGGTACTCCAGATCCGCCTTGCAGAGAGAAACAGATCCGGCAACCGCAATCTTCTTTTCTTGCGTCGTCATTTTCCCAACTTCTCCTTTGTGGTCATAATTGCGGTTGCGGAAAGGCGGCGGCTGTTTCCGAAAACCTACCATCCGCCGACGTATTTGTTTCCACCGCGCTGCCCGCCACCTGCCTGATCTAATGCGGAACCGCTGGGTGGTACAAGTAATACTGCTTATGTCGCGGTCCCAGGCTTTCCAAATTCTCTTCCCGAATGGCGTTTCATCCCCGACGGTATATTCCGGAAAGTATACGGCATTCGATAAACGAAGGAAAGATTATTCAATTCGATGCGGCGTGGGAGGCTGATTTCTGGTAAAGGGGTCCTGTTTCTGATATAGTTTGCCAAAAATTGAACCTAGGGTCTCGGAACAAACAAATATACCGTTTTACAACTCATCTTCAGACCATCTTTGTCGCCCCTTCAATCACAAAATCCTCGACGTAGCCCTGCTACGCCTGCGGTTTTGCTCAATCAGGAACGACAAATCCGGCCCGAATCTGAGCGTAAAACCTGGTATATCAGTTTATTCCGAGTCCCTTATGGGTGGGAGGGGGTTGAAATGGCTGATATATTTGAAGAAAGTCTCCAGGAGGGAATCGCCTGCATGGAGGGAGGCGACTATGCCAAGGCCGCTCAATGCTTTTCACGGTGCATTGAGCTGAAACCCCTGGAAGCCGAGGGGCATTTCATGATGGGTTCGGTCCTCGCTGAGCAGGGAAAGCTTGAACAAGCCCTTGCGGCTTATGAAGAAGGCCTTCGCCTCGAACCCGGCAATACCGATTCTCTTACCGCGGTTGGGGACCTCCATTTTGAGGCGGGACGTTATGAGGATGCCATGGACGTCTATCGGAAGGTCATTGAGTTGAGCCCGGACGATCCGGACGGATATGTCAGCCTTGGCCTGGTGTTCAACTCCATGGAAAAACCGGAGGAGGCCATAAAATCATATAATACCGCTCTGGAAATGGACCCCGCCAATGTGTTCGCCCTGAATGCCCTTGGAGATGCCTATTATGGTTTGAACCAGAGGGAGAAGGCTATCGAGGCATACCGGAGGGGGATCGAGATTGATTCGGATGACGGTGCCGCCCACTTCAACCTCGGAGAGCTTTACTATGACATGGACGAGCTGGATGAGGCGGAAACGGAATGTCTGGAGGCCATACGTCTCGATCCGGCGTTTCCTCTTCCCTATCTGACCATGGGGAGCATCTGCCTCGATCAGGAGAGGATTGAAGAGGCCGTTAATTATTTCGAGCAGTACCTGCGGAAGGAGACGTCACCCAGAGCCGGGGAAATGATTAGTGAGGTCAGGGCGGTTCTGGAGGAGTTGAAGGAAGAGATGAAGGGCTAGGGGCTGTACAGGAGCGGCCGGTTGAGGAGGGGCGCGGGAAATCACGCACCCTCCCTGATTCCGGAAGCGGAAGATGTTTATCCAAGGAAACGAGCCAGCCGAGAGCGCTGCTTCTCGAGTTTCTCCTGCCCGTCTTCGATGGCCCTCAGAATCTCCTTTTTCGTTTCATGGGCAACATCCTTTCCCCTGTCGAGGATATCCGCGGTTTTTTCACCCACGGTGTCGACCATTCTGGATATGCTTTCGGAAAAATCGTCGGCGACTTCTTCGGCTTTCCTTTTCGCCTTCCTTGCATACCGCGAAATGTCTTTCCGGGTTGACTTCCCTGATTGTGGGGCAAAGAGCAGCGCCACACCCGCGCCTATGATTCCCCCGGCGATTAGAAGCAAAGCTCCTGCCTTTACGGTCGTTCTCCTGTCAGACATATGCGCCTCCTTATGAGATTCCATACCGGCATAGTCTATCATCAAACATGCGTCGGGTAAACAGCGGGCGGGAAACTTATCTTGTCCCTGCCGGTAAAGGACCATCGCGTGCTTTTGCCGTATCGGTATTCCGGCGCTGATAACGCCTGTTTAGATGAAAAAGAAGAAATTGACAGGTGTCTGGATTCCCGGTAAAAAGGTGCATTACGGTTACATTCAATCAAGGCGGGCGCCGTGTCATTGAAGGGAGCTCATGCTGACTATTTTGCTGGTCCGTGGGGCATAAATTGATAAGGAACCGCTGGAAATGGGGCACAGGTTCTATCGGTGTCGCGTCCGTTGGGGTGTTCCTTGTGAAAAGGGTTGTTCGATGATTTTTGGCATCGGTGTTGATATAGTAGATGTCTCGCGCTTCGAGCGGTTCCTCGCGGAGGGGAAGGACGCGATTTTCCAGCGCCTTTTCACCCCGGGGGAGAACGAATATTGTCGTGGCAGGAAAAAAAGCGCTCAGCATTATGCCATTCGTTTTGCCGCAAAGGAGGCCTTTTTCAAGGCAATCGGACTGGGTCTGCGGGACGGTATGTCCTGGCACGACGTGGAGGTGATTAATGACGACCTCGGCAAGCCGGATCTGGAGCTTGGCGGAAGGTCGAAGGTCATCTTCAGCGAACTTGAGTTGAAAAATAGTTTTGTCTCCCTTTCCCATGACGGGACTTATGGTGTCGCCATGGTGGTTCTGGAGCGATAGGAAATGTTGATTGTCACGGCTGAAACAATGCGTATGGCGGAACGGAGAACCATGGATGAGTATGGGATCCCGGGACGTGTTCTCATGGAGACCGCCGGACGCGCGTGCGCGGATGAGGTTTTCGCGCAATGGGGTGTCGGAAGCGGGAAACTGGCGGTCATAGTCGCCGGCAAGGGGAACAACGGTGGGGACGGGTATGTCATAGCGCGTTCCCTGCTGGTTCGCGGATGGAGTGTCAGGGTCTTTGTCCTTGCCGTGCGTCGGGATATTGCCGGTGATGCCGAGTCGAACCTGGCGCTTCTTGACCCTTCCCTGTTAACCTTTTGCCCCGCGCCCGGAGAGTTGACACGTTATTCGGAGATTTTCCGGAATGCAACCCTCGTTATCGACGCCCTGTTCGGAATCGGCCTCAATGCTCAAGTATCAGGCGCCTATGCCGAAGCCATAGGAATGATGAATGATTCGGGGCGGCCCGTCCTGTCCGTCGATATTCCTTCCGGTATTGACGCTTCCACCGGCCGTGTTCTGGGAACGGCGGTTTCAGCCGATACTACGGTAACATTCGGTTTCGCGAAAACCGGCCATGTCGTATATCCGGGGCGTAAGTATGCCGGCAGACTGAGGGTCGTCGATATCGGGATCCCCGGCGCCGTCCAGGAATCATTAAAGCCATGTGAATTTGTCGATATGGCCGCCGCGCGGCCCCTGATAAAATCCCGTGACCGGCGCGGTCACAAGGGGGCATATGGCCACTGTCTCATAGTGGCGGGTTCGACGGGTAAAACCGGAGCGGCCTGCCTTGCGGCAAACAGCGCGGTGAGAGCCGGTTCCGGACTCGTCACTGTTTGCTGCCCGGCGAGCCTCAATGGGATCCTCGAGGTCAAGACAACCGAGGCCATGACCCTTCCCGTAGATGACGGGGGCAGGGGGTTTCTGCGTTCCTCAAACAGTGACGCGATCCTGCGCGCGGTCATGGGGAAGGATTCCCTTGCCATCGGGCCGGGGCTCTCTCGCGAGGCCGAGACTCTTGACCTGGTAAGGCGCATTGTTATGGCTTCGACGATCCCGGTGGTGGTGGACGCGGACGGCCTCAATGCAATTGCCGAAGACGTGGCGATTCTGAACAACACAGCCTCTCCCGCACTGATTCTTACACCCCACCCGGGCGAGATGGCAAGGCTTTGCGGATTGTCCGTATCGGCCATTGAAGATGACAGAATCTCCATCGCCAGATCTTTCGCGGTCCAATATGGGGTGTTTCTGGTCCTGAAGGGCGCGGGGACGGTAATTGCCTCACCGGAAGGCGCCATTGCGATAAACGGGAGCGGTAACCCGGGGATGGGCTCCGGAGGAATGGGCGACGTTCTGACCGGCATCGTCGCGTCGCTTCTGGGGCAGAAGTATTCTCCTTGGGACGCATGCCGCCTTGGGGTGTTCCTCCATGGTTTCGCCGCCGACCTGGCCGCCAGGGAGAAGGGGGAAATCGGTATTTCCGCCACGGACGTTCAGGAGAGGCTTCCATTGGCATACCGGGAAATACTTCAGCCGTAAAAGGGCTTTATCTGAAATACCTGACGGAATACGGAAAGGTTTTGTCAAATGAACCGGCCTGATTGATCGGGCTTAAAGAACGCTTTGCCGAACCATCGGGTTTGCGGCGGCAGGGAGAAAAAATATGCTTACAGCCAGTGACATCATGACCAGGGAAGTTGTTTCGGTTTCCAGGGAGACCTCTATCCGCGAACTGGCCGAGATTTTCACAAATCACCACATCGGGAGCGTTCCGGTCGTTGATTCCGAAGGCGTGCTTGTCGGAATCGTTACCGAGTCCGACCTGATTGAGCAGGACAGAAGTTTTCATATTCCCACCGTCATCTCCCTCTTTGATTGGGTTATCTACCTCGAGAGCGACAAGAAATTTGAAAAAGAACTCAACAGGATGACAGCCAGGACCGTGGGGGAAATCTGTACCCCGGAGGTCCTGACGGTCACTCCGTCAACTCCGGTCAGCGAGATAGCGGATATCATGACAGTGCGGAAGATTCATTCGCTTCCGGTCGTGGACAGGGGCAAGCTGGTGGGGATGGTTTCCCGTATCGATCTTATCCGAAGCATGGTTCGCTAGGGGGATGGCGGTACTTTTCAGCAACAGCGTGGAAGAAACCCTTGCCATTGGCGAGTGTCTCGGACGGCTGGCAAGCCCGGGTGATTTTATCGCTTTGACGGGAGATCTGGGGTCAGGCAAGACACACTTCGCCCAGGGGGTTGCACGAGGTCTGGGGGTGGACCCCCGCGTCTGCGTGTCAAGCCCGTCTTATACCCTGCTTAACGAGTACAGTGGACGGATTCCCCTTTATCATTTTGATCTCTATCGCCTTGGCGGAGACGCTGACATCCTTGAGCTTGGCTTTGATGAGTATTTTTATGGTCGCGGGCTCTGCCTGGTGGAATGGGCCGACAGGCTGGGACTCGAGCTTCCGGACGAGTATCTGAAGATCGTCTTTGCATGTTCCGGCGATACATCCAGAACCCTGGAACTTGTCCCTTGCGGGCGGCGTTACGAGAAGCTTGCGCGGGAACTTGATCCGGAGCGCTGATCAGATTGTCTTTGACCAGAAGCGTCGCTTGTTGATATGCAATTCAGACAATAACTGGAAACATAAGGGTTCCGGATTCAACTAAACAGGATGGGAGACGGGAAATGGCTCTAGTTGTGCAGAAATACGGAGGCACGTCGGTTGGCTGCGTCGAGCGGATCCGAAACGTCGCCAGGCGGGTCGCCAAAGAGTATGATGCCGGGAATAAGCTTGTCGTAGTTGTTTCAGCCATGTCCGGGGAAACGAACAAGCTTGTCGCCCTGGCCCATGAGATATGTGAATTTCCAGACAGCCGGGAGTATGATGTCCTGGTGGCCTCGGGTGAACAGGTCACGGTCGCTCTTCTGTCCATCTGCCTCAAATCCATGGGGTACAATGCCAAGTCATACCTGGGGCACCAGGTGCCCATCGTAACCGACAGCGCCTTCAGCAAGGCCCGCATTGACAGGATTTGCGACAAGAAGATACGCGGGGATCTGGACTCCGGAACCATAATAATAGCGGCCGGTTTTCAGGGTGTAGATAAAGATGGAAATATTTCTACCCTTGGCCGGGGTGGTTCCGATACCTCGGCCGTGGCGTTGGCGGCGGCCCTGAAGGCTGATGTCTGTGAGATCTTTACTGATGTGGACGGCGTTTACACTACGGATCCCAATATCTGTGCCGACGCGAGAAAAATAGATCGGATTTCATACGATGAGATGCTGGAGCTTGCCAGTCTCGGCGCCAAGGTCCTGCAGATCCGTTCCGTCGAGTTTGCCAAGAAATACAACGTGGATGTTCACGTCCGTTCGAGCTTCAATGATAATCCGGGAACCCTGGTTACCAAGGAGGATAGTGAAATGGAGTCGATTCTCGTCTCTGGAATTACCTATGCGAAAGATGAAACAAAGATCGCTGTCATGCGGGTCCCGGACAAGCCCGGGATCGCGGCCAGGCTTCTGTTGCCGCTATCGGCGGCTAACATCTCGGTTGACATGATCGTGCAGAATGTCAGCGAGGAGGGTTACACCGACTTTACATTCACCGTGTGCAAGGCCGATTTCAAGAAGGCCCTCATGATTACCAGGGAAGCCGCGGCTGAAATAAACGCCAGAGACGTTATTACGGACGAGAACATCTCCAAGATTTCCATTGTGGGGCTCGGAATGCGCAGTCACGCCGGGGTCGCGACGAAGATGTTCGAGACCCTTGCCGAGGAGGGTATAAATATCCAGATGATCTCGACCTCGGAGATCAAGATTTCCGTCATTATCGATGCAAAATACACCGAACTTGCCGTCCGCGTCCTGCATGACGTGTTCGGTCTGGCCGGTAAGGATGTCAGGCCGGAATAGAAGAATTATCTTAATTTTAAAGGTGACGTATGAGCCAGATAAAGCTCTATGATACAACACTTCGCGATGGAACCCAGGCAGAGGATATATCCCTGCTTGTCGAAGACAAGATCCGTATCGCCCATAGGCTTGACGAGATGGGAATCCATTATATCGAGGGTGGATGGCCGGGGAGTAATCCGAAGGATATTTCTTTCTTCAAAGAGATAGGAAAAGAAAAGCTCCTCCGGGCAAAGGTCGCGGCATTCGGCTCGACCAGGAGGGCAAAGACGACACCCGACAAGGACCAGAATATCCGTACCCTTGTGCAGTCCGAGGCCGATGTGGTTACCATCTTCGGAAAGACATGGGATTTTCAGGTGCGGGAGGCGCTCCGTATTTCCCTCGAGGAGAACCTGGAGTTGATCTTTGATTCCCTGGAATACCTGAAGGGCCGTGTAGGCGAGGTTTTTTATGATGCCGAACATTTCTTCGACGGGTATAAGGCAAATCCTGATTATGCCCTTAAAACCCTGAAGGCCGCGGAGGAGGCAAAAGTCGACTGCATTGTCCTGTGTGACACCAATGGCGGGACAATGCCTTATGAGATAGCGGACATCACAACCGAGATACGGAGGCATATCGCAACCCCTCTGGGCATTCATACCCATAACGATTCCGAGTGCGCGGTGGCCAACACCATTGCCGCGCTTCATAGTGGAGTCATTCATGTGCAGGGGACGATAAACGGTTTCGGGGAGAGGTGCGGCAACGCGAATCTCTGTTCGATTATTCCGGCGATCAAGCTGAAAATGAAAAAAGATTGTATCTCCGACGAGCAGATGAGCAGGCTGGCCGAGATCTCCCGCTTTGTGTACGAGCTTTGCAACCTGTCGCCTGACAAGCATCAGCCTTACGTCGGGAAGTCCGCATTCGCCCACAAGGGAGGCGTCCACGTCAGCGCCATCCAGCGCCACCCGGAGACATACGAGCACATCAGACCGGAACTTGTCGGCAATGCCACCCGGGTTCTTGTCTCGGATCTTTCCGGGCGCTCGAATATCCTCGCAAAGGCTGAAGAATTCAAGATAAATCTGGATAGCAAAGACCCGGTGGCAATGGAAATTTTGAATAATATCAAGGATATGGAAAACAGGGGCTATCAGTTTGAGGGGGCGGAGGCCTCATTCGAGCTCCTTATGAAGCGTGCTCTGGGCACGCACCGGAAATTTTTCTCCGTTATGGGGTTCCGTGTTATTGATGAAAGGCGGCATGACGATCAGAAGCCTCTTTCGGAGGCAACCATCATGGTAAAGGTCGGTGGAAGAATAGAGCACACCGCCTCCCAGGGGAACGGACCGGTGAATGCTCTGGATAATGCGCTGCGGAAGGCCCTGGAAAAGTTCTATCCGAGACTTAAGGAAGTAAAACTGCTTGATTATAAAGTCAGGGTGTTGCCTGCCGGACAGGGCACGGCTTCAGTAACCAGGGTTCTTATCGAGTCCGGTGACAGGGAAAACCGTTGGGGAACGGTAGGGGTCTCGGACAACATTATTGAAGCCTCCTACCAGGCGTTGATAGACAGCGTGGAGTATAAGCTGCACAAGGTCGACGAGGAGGATAGGCAGAAGAAATGAGAGAGCGCCATCATCGCTGCGTTCTCTGTATCGTTGCGTTGGCGCTTGCGTTACTGCTTATGATAAAGAGCCGGGGTATCTTCCGATGTGAAGACACCCCGGCTCTTTTTTTGCCTGAAGGTACTCCCCCGCCCGGAAAGGTTACGATTCGTATTGATGGAAATGTTTCAAATCCAGGTATATATCAGTATCGTCCCGCTGATGATGCAAAAACCGTCATAAAAATGACGGTTGCGGACCAAGGCGCTCGTGGCGAGGAGGAGTCATTCTTGAACCATGGCATCAACAGTGGAGATGTGGTTTGGGTAGCTCGAAAAAAAGGGAATCTTCTCGAAATTGAAAAGAAAAGCATGTCGACAAGTGAAAAAATGACTCTGGGGATCCCCCTGAATCCGAATAGCATGACGGTTGAGGACTGGGTGAAACTTCCGGGAATCGGGCCGGCCATTGCGGAAAGGATTATCGAGGATCGTCAAAATAATGGCGATATAGTTAGTCTGGAGGAGTTGGATAGGGTGCCCGGGATAGGAAAAGCAAAAATAAGACAAGTGAAAAAATTTTTTAAAGATTGACTAATATATTGGATTTTCGATGAAAATATCCCATTTTTGATCGTTGGCGACGAACCGTCGGAAATGTGGAAACCAGATTGGCATGCATGATGTAGTAGTTCCCGTACCTGGTAGAAATGAATACTTCAAGGGAGGGATCGATATGCAATGTCCAAAATGCAAAGGGCTGATGTTTTCAGAAAAGTATTTCGATTATGTTCGATCTTTTTACGCATGGAAATGTACCGGGTGCGGTGAATTACTGGATACCACCATATTATCCAATAGAGCGCGCAGAAATGATTTTTTCATCGGCTAGAATGTCGTAAGTCACCTCTTTCGTTGTCCTTCAGGTTCCACTTCCTGAACAGATGAGGCGGATGATGTCGCGCGAGGGTTTTCAAGCCATCGGAGAAAGAATTCCAGGGTTTGCGCGTGATGCGTCCGCCGATTCCTTGTCCGGCCATTATGATAACCTGCTCAGGTTTATTACCGGAAATCGCCAGATTTCATAATTCAATTGAATCGGATGTCGTTAAATGAATAAGCATCCTATTCTCCAATTATCTTCACAAGCACCCTTTTTTTTCTCCTGCCGTCGAAATCTCCATAAAAAATCTGTTCCCATGGTCCCAGGTCAAGGTCGTAGTCGGTTACCGCCACAACAACTTCGCGTCCCATGATCGTCCTTTTCAGATGGGCATCGGCATTGTCTTCACAGCCGTTGTGGTGATACTGGGAATAGGGTTTTTCCGGGGCGAGCATTTCCAGCCACTCTTCGAAATCCAGGTGCAGGCCTGGTTCGTCGTCATTGATGAAAACGCTGGCGGTGATATGCATGGCGTTGCATAACACGAGGCCTTCCTTGATCTCGCTTTCAGTCACGCACTCCCGAACCTGATGGGTGATGTTTATGAAATCCCGTCTCTTGCTGATCTCGAACCAGAGTTCCTTTCGATAGTGTCTCATGTGTCAATGGGAAAGTAAAAGTGTACCAGTTTCGGGAATTGAAAAGTGTACCAGC
>CAYMFO010000037.1:0-24643 GCA_964389825.1 uncultured Geobacter sp.
AGGCTTGGCCTGGCGTACCAGAGGACACAGAGATATAATAGCGAAAAAATGAACTGCCAGACTCACCATAAAGGCGCCGGTTGCATTATCTCTGTTTTGGAGTAACTACTTGAAAAATATACAAAAATCCTCTGTGTCTCTGTGGTAATTGCTTTTTTCAGGTTCATCCGGACCGGGATCACAAGCCGCCCTCCGGCCTCACTAACCCCAATGCCTCGGCCAAGGGATCGCCACTGCCGTCCAGCCAGCGGATATGAATCCCCTGGCGTTCCATGCGGCGGAACCAGGTCTCCTGACGCTTTGCGAAGTCATGGATGGCGCTGTTGAGCTTCTGGAACAGGTCGTTGCGGGTCAGCTCACCCTTCAGGAAGCGGGCTACGAACCGGTATTCCAGTCCGTAGAACTCCAGGGTCTCGTATGGAACTCCTTCCCGGTGGAGCCGATCCACCTCTTCGATGAGGCCGGCGTTCAGACGGGATTTCAGCCGCTCGGTGATCCGCCGGCGCAGGCCGCTCCGCTCCCACCTGACGCCGAATATAACGGGGTTGAATGCCGGAAGGGGTTCCGGCTCATGGCTTCGCTCGTATTCGCCAATCTCGATGGCCCGGGTCAGGCGCACCCGATCCAGCAGGTCCGTGGTGTTGTGGAGACGCGGATTGAGGGCCTGAAGACGCGCGGCAAGACCTTCAGTGGCCAGGGGTTCCAGTTCCGCCCTGAGGACAGGGTCCGGCGGTACATCCACCATGCGGTACCCCTTCAGGACGGAATCAAGATAAAGTCCCGTGCCTCCAACGATGACCGGTATCCGGCCGCGACCCCGGATATCCTCCATGGCAGCGAAACAGAGCCGCTGGAAACGGAAGACATTGAACTCCTCACCCGGGTCCAGGATGTCAATGAGGTGATAGGGTATCTCTCCGTACTCATCCAGGTCCTTGCCGCTGCCGATGTCCATGCCCCGGTAGACCTGCCGGGAATCGGCGGAGATGATCTCGCCCCCCGTCTCCCGGGCGATCCCCACCGCCAGCCGTGTCTTGCCCGATGCCGTGGGTCCCAGGATCACTATGGTGTCATAGTCCATGTATCTTCCTCGCGTTATGGGCGGATAAAATCCCCCGCGCCGGATCGCCTGATTGATAATTTGCGGTCAGGTCGACGCTTTTTCCCCTCACCCCCGCCCCTCTCCCGAAGGGTGAAGGGGAATGGAGGAACGGCAAGTTTTGGTCCGCTATGAAACTATTCTGAATAGTTACCCGTTTTTATTTTGACTTCCAAGTTGCCGCCGCTTGGGGTAGTATCTGCTGCCGATAACTGAAAAACGCATTCACCGGTCATCCATGGAGGCTCGCTATGGCAAAGACTTCTTCCGCATCCACCCTGGACTCCATCTCACTTCTGTTCATCAGGCTCCCTTTGGGGCTGATCTTCGCGGCCCACGGCGCCCAGAAGCTTCTGGGGCTGTTCGGAGGCCAGGGGCTCACGGCAACCCTCAGGAGCTTCGAGGCGCACCTGGGCATTCCTCCCATCCTTACCCTTCTGGCCATCATCGCCGAATTCGGCGGCGGGATCGGTATTCTCTCCGGCTTTCTTACCCGGCTTTCCGCCGCCGGCATAGCGATAACCATGGCGGTCGCCATCTACAAGGTCTCCTGGGTCAACGGCTTCTTCCTCAACGTTACCTGCGCCTCCGGCAGGGGGCACGGCATCGAGTACAATCTGGCGCTTCTGTGCATGGCCCTGGCCCTGGTGGTGACCGGCGGCGGCCATTGGTCCGTGGACCGCTTTATCTGGAGGAGGTAGCAGAGCGCCGGAGAAACGCCGGCAGGAACACCAGGGCGAACAGGGCCGTGGCGCCTATGCCGTAGTTGGTGGCCCACCCGATGGATGAGAGAGCCCCGTAGTCGGCGAAGGCCAGTGAGCCGAAACCGGCGATGGTGGTCAGGGCGGACAGGAGGACCGCCCGGCCGGACTGGATGAAACCCTCCCGCTGTTCCGCCATTCCCACGCCGCCGGTCCTGTGAGATATCTGCAGACCGTAGTCGCACCCCATGCCTATGATGGTGACCAGCACCATGGCGTTCATGAAGTTAAGTCCCATGCCGGTCAGCGACAACAAGCCCAGCATGGACACCAGTCCGCAAAGCACGGGAAAAAGGGAGAGGAGGACCCCTGAAGGGGTTCTGAAGCGGGAAAGCAGAAGGATCAGCGCCAGCGTCCCGCTCAGGATGAAGCCCGACAGGAAACTCCGCCCCACGGACGAGGCCAGCTGGCTGCTCACCAGGTCCACGCTCGTGGCCCGCGCCGCCGGGTCGACGGCCGCCAGGTCACGCAGAAAGTCCCGCTGCCGGAACTCCTTTCCCGAGTAATGCAGATAGAAAAGAAGGTGATACCATTCTCCGTCGCGGATCAGGTGGCGGTCCACAACCCCCCTCAAGGGAGACGCGGCAAGACGGGAGATGGCCTCCCCGGCCGGCGCCGGCCCGGCATCCCTCAGCCGTCCCAGTCCTTCCAGAAAAGGAGCGAAGGACTCAAGGGCGAAACCGTTCCGCTCCAGCGCCTCGGCCACCCTCTTGCGCGCCACTTCCAAGACTTTGCCGGCGCGCAGCGCGGCCAGCGTCTCCCGCTGCGCCGCTTCACCGTTGATGACCTTCTCCAGGGAAGACACCTCAACTATCCGGCCCTCACGCCGGTAACGCTCCGCCAGTCCGCCAATCCTTCTTCCCCGCTCCAGCGCCTCTTCCAGGTCCTTCCCGTCCACCGCCACAAGCATCTGCTTCGGGCTGATGCTCAGGTGTTTCTCCATCCTCTCCTGGGTCAGGAAGGCCTCGGAACTCCTGGGCTGGAGATTCTTCAGCTCTCCGTCGAAACGTATGAACAATGAAGAGGCCAGAAGGCCCGCGGTCACGACGAGGGAAATGGCGATCAGCAGGCGGGAATGGCTAAGGCTGAAGTCCCAGATCCGGCCGAGCCCCAGGCCGGGTAGCGGCCGGCGGGCGGCGCCTGGCGATTGGCGGCCGGTGAAGGCAAGGAGAGGAGGCAGGAACAGAAAGGTGGCGTAAAGGGAAAAGAGCGCCCCGAGGCCAACCAGGAGTCCCAGTTCGGACAAGGCGCGCACCTCGGACATGGTCAGGGACAGAAAGGGCAGAATAGTCGTGAAGGCCGCGATGAATACGCCGTGTCCCGTATCGACGAAGGCCAGCCGCAGGGATTCCCGCTGATCCCGTCCGGCGGAGAGCTCCGAGCGGTAACGGTCATAGAGGTGGATGGAATAGTCCGTGCCGAGGCCGACGATGAGGGCGGTGAAGGCGAATGATATGATGTGTATGGATGAAACAATGAGCCCGGCGGTCCCCAGGGCCAGGGTCGTTCCGTACAGGAGGATCAAGGGTATCAGGAGTGTCGGAAGAAACCGGCGATAGGTAAAGAAAAAGAGCCCGAGAACAAGGAACAGGGATGAAACGACACAGGCGACGATGTTCCTCTTCATCACCGACTCGTCGATGACGGCCGAAAGATGGGCCCCCGCGCAGGAGATGCTCACCTTCGCGTCACGGCGCGCCTCGTTGATCCCGGCCACCAGCTTCCGGGCAAAGGCCATGTCGTTCACCGGCCTGGCCGGTTCGGCAATCATGATCAGCAACTGGCCGTCCCTGGAGAGGAAATAGGGAGACCGGGGATCGAGATTGAGGGCCTGGCTCGCCGCCTTCAGCCGGGAGAGCAGCAGTTCCCGCAGGGCAAGGGGGTCCGCCGCGGCAAGTTCCCGCATCCCCATGCCCATCTGACTGGCCAGTTCGGCGCGCGTCCGGGCCAGGGCCTTGTCCAGGCCGGGCTGATGGAGCCGGGAGCGGAACGCCTCGGCGCCGGATGGTTCCAGGAACAGATGGGGATGGGTAACGGCATAACCGATGAAGCCGGCAAATGATTCAGCCTCACCGGGGTCGAATACACGATAGGTGATCTTCGAGAATCCGGGGGCGCCATCCACCCGCACCGCCCGCAGGCGCCGGGCGAACGCCTCGGCCTCACCGGGCAGTCTCCGGCTGTCCCCCTCCAGGAGGAAATAGGCCTCCTTTGCCCCGCCGGTCCATTCCAGGGAATCGATGAAAAGTCGCAGGGGACCCTTTTCCGATGGAAAAAGCTTGAAGATGTCGGTCTCGAACCGGGTGACGGAGATGGAAAATGCAGCCGGGAGGAGAAGCAGGAAGGCAAAAACCAGGACATACCCGGGACGGGACGTGGTGACGCGAAAGAGCCACTCCATGTGCCGCCGGATACCACTCTCGACAAGCGCGAAAAGAGCGCGAAAAACACCCATGACCATGACCGGTCAGACCCCGCGGAATTCCGTCAGGGGACGCGTCTCGATGCCGTCGAGGGCGGGAGTGAGGGCCGCGTCATCAACGGGTTGATTGACCTCGGGCTCGTCAAACACGATCTTTACCATGGCGCCCTCACGGTTCGCCATCTCGATGGTATGGGGAAAGGCGACCCCGTTCCGGTCGTGGTAATCCGCATAGGCGACCCGATCACCGTCCTGGTTCGACTTGTGCGCCAGCAGCCCCCTGTCGTCATAGGAAAGAATCTCTTTCCTGCCGTCAGCGGCCAGATACTCCCTGGCGCCGGCGCCCACCCCCTCCCCGGCCCTAGGGGTATCCACCACCCAGCGCATCATGCCCCATCCCCTGAGGGCGTTCCCGTCCGGAAGCTGGGAGACGCGCCCCTGGTAGGCGGTCCGCTTTGACGGCACGAGGCAGGTGATGAGATCTCCCGATACAAACACATCCATCATGGTAAAGCCGAAAGGAGAGAGTATGGCGAGGTGGAAGCGATCCGGGTTCTTGAAGATGAGATAGCCGCGGCCGCCGATGCTCCCGGCCGCGGACCTGGCGGAAATGGAGACCTCGGACTGGAGAGTTTCCACCGCCTTGCCCGGGCCGGCGCTGGGCAGCGGTTTCGGGGTGGCGGCGCAGGCGGCCATGGAGAAGACGAAAAGCGCAAGGACAATGAAACGTACGGATAATGACGGTATCCTCAACAACGGCATGAAGGCTCCTTGTAACGGGCGTGGTTGTATTCCCGTATTGGGGAAGCCATGATAGCACACTTTTCCCGCGGCGCGCCACCTTGCCGTTCAGCGGAAAACCGCTGCCTCAGCCTTTCTTCAACTTCCGGCCTCCCTTCCATCGAGAACCTCGCCGATGATGGACACCAGGTTCGGCATGTCCGGCTTGGTGAGTATCCCGTCCGCGCCCAGGCTCTTCCACCTGCGGATGTTGTCCTCGCTGGCCAGGGAACTGAATATGAACAGGGGGATATCCCGCAGACGCTCGTTCGCCCTGACAAGGGACGTGAGGTGCAGACCGTCCATACGGGGCATCTCGATATCCGTTATGATTACGTCGAAGTCGAAGGACTCCGCCGCCAGTCTTTCGGATATGATTGCCCACGCCTCTTCGCCGTTGATGGCCTCTTCGGCGCGGTAACCGGCGGCCTGGAGGTTGGAGCTGATGGCGTTGCGGATGAAGGAGGAATCGTCCACCACGAGAACCTTGCGCCGGGCGCCCTCGGGAACGGTGGTAATCGATTCATCCACCGGGGCCAGGGCGGTGGCTTGGCATAATTCGGCTATTATCCGTTCGAAGTCCAGAATCAGAATCAGGCGTCCCTCCATCTTGACCATGCCGGTTACATAGGCGCCTTCGCTGAGCTTGGACGGCGCGACAACCTGTTCCCAGGAAAGACGGAAGATGCGGGAAACGCTGTTCACGAGAATGCCGACCGTAACCCTGTTGAATTCCAGCACCAGAATCTTGTCAGGTTCGGCCGCGGGCCGCCAGCCAAGCACATTGGCCAGGTCGACGACCGGGATGATCCTGTTCCTGAGAGACATCATTCCGGCGACCATTTCCGGCGAGGAGAGGACCGGGGTGAGCCTGGGGGTACGGATAATCTCCCGTACCTTGGCGACGTTCACTCCGTAATAGTTTATCCTGTCGCCATCGTTCACGCAGAATTCGACAATCTCCAGCTCGTTGGTTCCACTTTCCAGCAATATATTGGTATTTCCAGCCATTTCCCGCTCCTCTTATCCATGGTTTCCGCTTGCCGGCATTCCCGGCGCCAGGGTGGCAGGAATACATATCGACAGGAAAGGGAAATACATGAGAAAAAATAACGCCCCTTTTTTCTTCTCGCGGGGCAGCTTTGTCCGGTTAAGTTTTTGCATCATGCGATAAGCCCCCTCATCCGCCCCCGCGGGGCACCTTCTCCCCAAGGGAGAAGGAACATTTTTACCCTCTCCCAGCGTACAAGGGTGGCCGAAGGCCGGGTGAGGGGTTAAGCCGGGATTTAAGCCATTGCTGCAATTAGCTAACCGGACATTGCTGTCTCGCGGGGGAAAAATGAAGGGGTACAGAGGTGTCGCCAACCGGGGATTTGTAAAAAAATCCCCCCGGTCCATTGCGGACTGGGGGGATATGAAAGGTCTTCCGGAAGGCCGGAAGCTACTCCTCCTGCCAATAGATACAGCTCACCGGGCATCCTTCTATGGCTTCAAGTATCTTTTCTTCCGGGGCGCCGCGGGGATCATACACCTCCGCAATATTATCATTGTTCAGGCGAAACACCTCCGGAGCGGTTCCGACGCAGAGACCGCAACTTATGCAGGAATCGGCGTCAACATACGGTATTCGTGCCATTGACGGCGTTCTCCTTTCCGTCAGTCCTTCTCGAACAGGCTCTTTTCCGCGCCGCAGATGGGACATACCCACTCTTCCGGAATATCCTCGAAGGCCGTTCCGGGATCGACTCCATTAGGCGGATCGCCCGCTTCAGGTTCGTAAAGATAATTGCAGATCGTGCAGCGATAACTGTCCATGATTTCCCCCTTTTTCCGTTCAATGAAAATCCGCTTGCGCGGTCCTGCCTCAAAACAGAATCCAGTTTACCCGGTTTTCTCCAGCGGGCAAGGGTTTTGGTTGAAAAGGAATCGCGATGACAAGGATGGACATAAGCTGGAGGAGGGTGAGGGACGCGGCGACGGGTGGTTATTCAATCCCTACCCGGACGAAGACGGGCTTGAGGATCCGCTCCGCCTCTCCCGGAGAGATGGCGACCAGGAACCCCCGCTTGCCGCCGTTGAGATAGATGGTGGGCAGGCCCATTATGGTTTCTTCCATGTAAACCGGCATCCGGCGACGCGTTCCGAAGGGAGAGGTCCCTCCCACCAGGTAGCCGGTCATCCGTGACGCCTTTTCCGGAGCGCAGGGGGAAACGCCCTTCACGCCAAGGATGCGGGCCAGTTCTTTCGTCGAGACCTGAAGGTCCCCATGCATCAGGACGATCAGGGGATTGCCCTGATCATCTTCCATAACCAGTGTCTTGATAACGGTGTGCTCATCCAGGCCCAGTTCCCTGGCGCCCGCCGCCGTGCCTCCCTTATCCTCATATTCATAAAGATGGGGGGTAAACAGCGCTTTTTTTTCACGAAGCTCCCGCACGGCTGGGGTTACGGGAAATCTGTCCTTTGCCATGAACTTCCTCGTTTCGGCACAGGGGTAATCTTTACGGCGGAATCAGCCATCCATTAAACCTGAAGACGGCATTTAAACCACAGAGAACACGGAGATATAAAAGCGAAAAAATGAACTGCCAGACTCACCATGGAGGCGCCGATCGTAATATCTTTGTTTGGGAGTAACTACTTGATAGTTACACGAAAACCCTCTGTGCCCTCTGTGTTCTCCATGGTAATTGCTTTTTTTAGGTTAAAAAGCCCCGGAGTTGATGTCCGGGGCTTTTTTCGACCTGTTGAAAATACGCTACCCTTTTACCACGTTGGCGGCCTGGGGCCCCTTGGCGCCCTGTACGACGTCGAAGGTCACCGGCTGTCCTTCCGAAAGAGACTTGAATCCGTCCCCCTGGATCGATGAGAAGTGTACGAATACGTCTTCCCCGTTTTCCTGCTCGATGAAACCAAAACCCTTGCTGTCATTAAACCACTTCACCACACCTTTTGCCATTCCCGCTTCCTCCTGTGATTTGCTACCTCGGTTTGACCTTGGGCTCTATCCGTCGCCCCGTTACCGGCCGCGCATGCGGGCCGTTCCATTCCATATACCTTGTCAGATTGTCCTTGTCGCTTGATCGGAACCCAGACTCTCCAGAAGCGCGGCGTGGGCCGCGGCAAGGCGGGCGATGGGAACCCGGAACGGAGAGCAGGAGACATAATTGAGACCCACCTGGTGACAGAAGATAACCGATGCCGGATCGCCGCCATGTTCGCCGCAGATGCCGATCTTGAGATTGGCGCGGGCGGCGCGGCCCTTCTCGCAGCCGATCTTCACCAACTGGCCGACACCCGACTGATCGATGGAGACAAACGGATCCTCTTTCAGCACACCCTTTTCCACATACAGGGGAAGGAACTTGCCGGCGTCGTCGCGGGACAGGCCGAAGGTGGTCTGGGTCAGGTCGTTGGTGCCGAAGGAGAAGAACTCCGCCTCGCGGGCGATCTCGTCGGCCACAAGGGCGGCCCTGGGCAACTCGATCATGGTGCCGATGAGATAGTCCACCTTAACCCCGTAGCGGGCCAGCACCTCTTCGCAAATAGCCACGGCATTGGCCCTGAGGGTACTCAGTTCCTCCACCACGGCCACGAGAGGGATCATGATCTCCGGCACGATGGTGAACCCTTCGTTTTTCACCAGCTCGCACGCCGCCTCCATGATGGCCTGGACCTGCATGTCGTAGATCTCCGGAAAGGTGACACCGAGACGGCAGCCGCGGTGGCCGAGCATGGGGTTGAATTCGTGCAGGAACTCCACCTTGTGCTTCAGCTTTTCAGCGCTCACTCCCATGGTCCTGGACAGGGCCTCGATATCCTTGTCCTCCTGGGGAAGGAACTCGTGGAGCGGCGGGTCGAGGAGGCGGATGGTCACCGGCAGGTCCTTCATCTCGCGGAAGATGCCGATGAAGTCCCCCTTCTGCATGGGCAGGATCTTCGCCAGGGCCTTCTTGCGACCTTCCACGTCTTCGGACAGGATCATCTCCCGAACAGCCGCGATGCGGTCCGCCTCGAAGAACATGTGCTCGGTGCGGGTCAGGCCGATACCCTCGGCGCCGAAATCGCGGGCGGTCCGGGCGTCCTTGGGGGTGTCGGCGTTGGCGCGCACGCCCAGCTTGCGGTACTTGTCCACCCATTCCATGATGGTCTTGAAATCGCCCGTAAGCTGGGGAGGCACGGTCGGCACCTGGCCGAGCATCACCTCTCCGGTTCCGCCGTCAAGGGTGATGGTGTCGCCCTTCTTGACAATGTTGCCGTTCACGGCGAATTCATTTTTTGCGTAGTCGACCTTTATCTCTCCACACCCGGCCACGCAGCACTTGCCCATGCCGCGGGCGACAACGGCCGCATGGGAGGTCATGCCTCCGCGGGCGGTGAGTATCCCTTGGGCCGCATGCATGCCGTGGATATCCTCCGGGCTGGTCTCCACGCGCACCAGGATGACCTTCAGGCCCAGCTTCGCGGCCGCCTCGGCCTCGTCGGCGGTGAAAACGACACTGCCGCTGGCCGCGCCCGGTGACGCGGGAAGGCCCTTTGCCACAACGGTGCGGGGCGCCTTCGGGTCCAGTGAAGGGTGGAGGAGCTGATCGAGCTGGTCCGGAGAGACGCGCAGCACCGCGGTCTTCTCATCGATGAGCCCTTCTTTCACCATGTCCACGGCAATCTTGATGGATGCCCGGGAAGTGCGTTTGCCGTTGCGGGTCTGGAGCATGTAGAGGATGCCCTTTTCGATGGTGAATTCGATGTCCTGCATGTCCTTGTAGTGTTTCTCCAGGATATCGCGGATCTTCGCAAGCTGCTGGTAGCAGTCGGGAAGGACGTCTTCCATGGCCGGAAGGTCGCCCTCCTTGTGCTTGGCGCGGTTGATGGGCTGGGGGGTCCGGATGCCGGCGACCACGTCCTCGCCCTGGGCGTTCACCAGATACTCGCCGTAGAAGTAGTTCTCGCCGGTGGACGGGTCGCGGGTAAAGGCGACGCCGGTGGCGCAATCGTTCCCCATGTTGCCGAACACCATGGCCTGGATATTGACGGCCGTTCCCCAGTCCGCCGGGATGTTGTGCAGCCTGCGGTAGGTAATGGCGCGCTGGTTCATCCAGGAGCCGAAGACCGCGCCGATGGCGCCCCATAGCTGCTCTTGCGGGTCATCGGGAAAATCCTGGCCCAGGGTCTCTTTGATCTTCGCCTTGTATTTCCCCACCAGCTCTTTCCAGTCAGCGGCGGTCAGGTCGGTGTCCAGGTGGACGCCTTTCTCCTCCTTTTTCTGCTCCAGGAGCTCTTCCAGGAGAGATCCGTCCATCCCCATGACCACGTTGGCGTACATCTGCACGAAACGGCGGTAAGCGTCGTAAGCGAAACGCTCGTCACCGCTCTGGCTGATGATTCCCCGCACGGTCGTATCATTCAGGCCCAGGTTCAGGACCGTATCCATCATGCCCGGCATGGAAGCGCGGGCGCCCGAGCGGACCGACACCAGCAACGGTTCTTCGGGATCGCCGAATCTCTTGCCGACCAGCTCTTCCACCATGCGGACATTGAGATTCACCTCATCCTTCAGCGAGGAAGGATAGGCGCGGTCGTTCTTGTAAAACTCGGTACACACCTCGGTCGTGATGGTAAACCCGGGGGGAACGGGAAGCCCGATGCTCGTCATTTCGGCCAGGTTCGCGCCCTTGCCGCCCAGCAGGGCCTTCATTTCCGTCGTACCGTCAGCTTTGCCGTTTCCGAAGAAGTAGACATATTTTGCCGCCATACCAATCCTCCTAAGTTAGTTGGAGGGGCCGGATTCCAGCCCCATTTTATCAAGAATTACAGGAGGTTGTTTCTCAACCTCTCTATATTCCCTCTCTGTCGGTCAGGCCGAAATCCTCGAAAAATCAGCAATGGCGCTGAAGAGCCGGGCAATGCCGGTAAGCAAGGCAAGCCGGTTGTTCCGCACCCTTTCATCCTCTGCCATCACCATGACTCCGTCGAAAAAGGCGTCCACCGGACCTTTCAAACCCGCTATCTCCGTCAGGGCCGCCAGATAGTCCTTTTCGCCCGTCTTTACACGGGCCACGGACGCAACGGCGTCAAAGGCCCCGGCCAATTCCCGTTCCGCGTCTTCCTGGAAAAGCCCGGCATCCACCGGGATATCCGTTCCCTCTTTCACGATATTGCAGACCCTCTTGAAGGCCACCGCCAGCGGCTCGAAATCCGGCCTTTGCCGGATTTCCGCCAGTGCGGCCATGCGCGAGGCCGTATCGTTCAGGTTGTCAAAGGAAACCGCGGCAACCGCCTCCACCACATCGGACGGGTAGCGGCCGGCCATGAGATTGACGTAGCGGCCCCGGAAGAACTCCAGCACATCGGCGCGAACCTGGGATGCGTCACGGGTAAGCTTGTCCCGCAGCAGCGCCAGGGAGGAATCCACAAGGTTTGTCAGGGACAGTTCATATCCCCGATCCAGGATAATGGCGATAATCCCCAGCGCCGAACGGCGCAGGGCGTACGGGTCGGCGGCGCCGGTAGGGATCAGCCCCACGCCGAAACAGCCGCAGATGGTGTCCAGTTTGTCGGCTATGGAAACAAAGGCCCCGATGTCGGAGGATGGAAGGTCTCCCCCTGCCTGCGTCGGCAGATAGTGCTCATGGATGGCCCTGGCGACGTCCGCTTCCTCGCCGCATATGAGGGCGTATTCCCGCCCCATCACCCCTTGCAGCTCGGGAAACTCGCCCACCATTCCGGTGACCAGGTCGGCCTTGGCCAGAAAGGCGGCCCTGGAAACCTTGGCGGCGACTTCGGGACGAAGCCGGGAAGCAAGCCCTTCCGCCAGCTTCCTGAATCGTTCCATCTTCTCATGGGAGGTGCCGAGCCTCGCCTGGTAGACGATGCCCTTCAGGTTCTCCACGCGGTCTTCCAGGGGTATTTTCTTGTCCTCCTCGAAGAAGAAGCGGGCATCGGAGAGGCGGGCTCGCAGCACGCGCTCGTTGCCGCGCCTGACCACGGCCGGATCCTCGGCCAGGGTGTTATTGACGGTTATGAAGTTGGGCAGGAGCCGCCCGTGCTCGTCAACGATGGAAAAATATCGCTGATGTTCGCGCATGGAGGTGATGAGGGCCTCCTTGGGAACCATGAGGAAGTCCGGAGAGAAGCTGCCGCATACCACGCTTGGATATTCCACCAGAAACGTCACCTGCTCAAGCAGGCCCTCATCGGGGAGGACCCTGCCGCCCGCGGCGCGGGCCGCCTGTTCCACCTCTCGGCGGATGATCTCCTTCCGTTTCTCCGGGTCGGGAATGACGAAATGGCGTTCGCACTCGTCCAGGTAATGGTCGAAGTCACGCACCGGAAAGGATGCGTCGGCCATGAAGCGGTGGCCCCGGGAGGCGCTGCCGCTGGTAACGGCGCCGAAGGAAAAGGGTACCACCACCCCGTCGTAGAGGGCGACGATCCAGTGCATGGGCCTTGCGAAGCGGACGTCCAGGTTCCCCCAGCGCATGGACTTGCGGAAGGGAATGGCGCCGATGACCCTGGGCAGGACCTCCGTGAGGATCTCCGCCGCGGGACGGCCGATGATGCGCTTCGTGACGGCGACATACTCCCCCTTTTCCGTGGTTGCCAGGGCAAGATCGGCCACGGCCACGCCCTGGCCCCGGGCAAAGCCTTCCGCGGCCTTGGTGGGCCTGCCGTCCGCGTCAAAGGCGACCTTCTTCGCCGGCCCGAGCGCGGTAACCTCAGCATCGGGCTGGCGGTCTTCCACCTCCCGCACCAGGAGGGCCAGCCTGCGGGGGGTCGCCAGGGTCCGCGTCTCTCCATGGGAAAGACGGGCGTTCTCCAGTTCCTTGCGGATGAGGGTATCGAGGTCCGCCATGGCCTTGGGCAGGAAGGCCGCCGGAATCTCTTCCGTGCCTATTTCCAGAAAAAGCTCCTTTTTCATGCCGGCGCCCCTCCTTTCAGAAGGGGAAAGCCGAGCCGCTCACGGAGCGCCAGGTAACCCTCGGCGCAGAGGCGGGCGACATTCCTCACCCTCCCGATATATGAGGCGCGCTCGGTGACCGAGATGGCGCCGCGCGCATCCAGAAGGTTGAAGGCATGGGAACACTTCATGACGTAATCATAGGCGGGAAGCACCAGTCCCCCTTCGGCGAGGCGGATGCACTCCTGCTCGTACATGGAGAACAGGCGGAGCAGCATGTCGACATCAGCCTCTTCAAAATTGTAACGTGAGAACTCCACCTCGCTCTGGTGGTAAATGTCTCCGTATTTGACGCCCTTGACCCATTCCAGGTCATAGACGTTGTCCACGCCCTGCAGGTACATGGCTATGCGCTCGCAACCGTAGGTTATCTCGGAGGAAACCGGCTTCAGGTCGATGCCGCCCGCCTGCTGGAAGTAGGTGAACTGGGTGATCTCCATGCCGTCCAGCCAGACCTCCCAGCCGAGCCCCCATGCGCCGAGGGTGGGGGATTCCCAGTCGTCTTCCACGAAGCGGATGTCGTGCTGGCCGGGGTTGATGCCGAATGCCTTCAGGGAGTTGATATAGAGGTCGAGAATATTCAGGGGGGATGGCTTCATGATGACCTGAAACTGGTAATAATGCTGAAGCCGGTTGGGGTTTTCCCCGTAGCGGCCGTCCGTGGGACGGCGGGATGGTTCCACATAGGCTGCTTTCCACGGTTCCGGTCCGAGAACACGCAGAAAGGTGGCGGGATTAAAGGTACCCGCACCCTTTTCCACATCGTAGGGCTGCTGAATGACGCACCCCTGCCCTGCCCAGTATCCCTGCAGGGAGAGAATCAGGTCTTGAAAGGTCAAAAGGCTTCCTCCGGTTGATTCATCAAACGTGGCGCGGGCGCCTGTGAATAAAGGGCCGTACCGCAATGAATTTTCAGTTTTACTAAAAATATGAGAGCCGTTAGATTACCCGTAACTCCCTTTTGTGTCAAGGATTATTGGCTTTTATTTACTATCAGTGAACAACCTTTACCTCGCGCAGAAAGCGCGGCGACATGAGGGGACGGGTCAGGTGCGCGGCGATGGCCTCATCCAGGATTATACCCGCCTCTTCCAGAGATTGCGGAGAAAAGCGGATCACCCCGAACCTGCCGGTCTCCATGGCCTTTTTCAGGGTATCGAGCGTGGCGCCGCTGACCGGGTCCGGGTCCTTGCCGAGGGCGTCCAGGGAGAGGCGGTAGCCGACGATATTGAGTAGATTGACCTCGAAGAAACGCCGGTCGTCGGCGCATGGGGGAAAGGCGTCCAGGTATTCAAGATAAGCGCGGAGGAGACGATAGAGCCTTGGAACGGAGAGCGCCTCCGGACTGAATCCGTCAACCAGCTCGCAGGCATATCCCGCATATCCGATCTTCGCCAGCTCGCCGCGGATGCGCGGAAAAACGGTCACGATATCGGCGCTCCTGAGCGAGCACAAGCCTTCCTTCAGGACCAGGCTTATTCTGATGCGGGCGAAGATCTCGAAGGCGGGGCCGAAGCGTTTCACGCTCTTTTTCCCGTTGCGGGCTATCCCGCGGAGCTTGCCGTGTTCACGGGTAAACAGCGTAACAATCCGGTCCGCCTCTCCGTAGTCCATAGCGGCAAGGACAATGGCTTCACATTCCGTGGTCTGCATGGGAAACAAGGTATCACCGACCCTGAAGCAGGTCAATCCATACACCGCGGTTCGGAGTAGAGAGGAATAGCCGCCGGAGGGAAGGGGAAGCCTTCAGCGCAGGCCCAGCCTCGTCATCAGCATTCCAATGTATTTATTAAAGGGATGATTTCTGGCGAGTACCGGGATTGCGGGATTCTTTCGCTCGCCGATGAGATTGATCTCCTTCAGGATTAGCGCGCTGTCTTCGCACTGCAGCCCCTGCCGAAGGATCTTCAGGGCCTTCTGCCTGTGTCCGGCCATGAGGTGGATGCGCCCCAGGTGCAGATAATGGAGGGCGTTTCCGGGGTCGATTCTCAGCGCTTCCCTGCAGAGACAGATGGATTCGGGAAACTGGGAACGGACCTTCGCCAGACATAATGCCAGATAGGAACAGTTCAGAGGGGTCCTGTCAAGAGTGGCCGCCTGCTCGAAGCATGAAAGCGCCTGGTAGATGTGCCCGTTCTCCAGGGCGGAAAGTCCCTTGCTGAAGATTTCCTCCACGTGCTGCTCCATACTCACTCCTCTCATGAAAGGTTGGCCGAGGCAAGAAAAATAATATCGCATTTTCCGATAAAAATCGAGCGTCTCATGATATCGATCCCCAGTTTTATTATGGGAAAAGGACGCCGAAATCCGGCCGGGATTCCGCCCGCCCCCTCTTCACCCGATTCCTCTCTTGGCAGAAAAAGCCTCCGTGCGTATACTCGAATCCATGGAACAGGACAGAATACATTCCTTCCCGGAGGCGCCGGGGGTATACATCATGAAAAGCGCCGACGGAACAATTCTTTACATCGGCAAGGCGAAAAACCTCAGGGTGCGGGTACGTTCCTATCTTTCGCCGGAAAAGGACGCCCGTTACCAGATCCGTTTCCTGATGGCCCGGGTGGCGGACATAGACTATCTGGTCACCGACACCGAAAAAGAGGCGCTCATCCTTGAAAACACCCTTATCAAGAAACACCGCCCCAGGTACAACATAAATCTCCGGGATGACAAGACCTATTTCTCGCTCCGCATGGATATGGCGGAGGAATTTCCGAGGCTGACCATAATCCGCAGGGTAATCCGGGACGGCGCCCGCTACTTCGGGCCATACTCCTCGGCCGCGGCGGCTCGCGACGTCCTGAAACAACTGCGCCGCCTGTTTCCCCTGCGGCGCTACCCGATGGAAACCTGCCGCCGCGGGGGACGCCCCTGCCTCTACCATCAGATTGGCCAGTGCGCGGCGCCATGCCGGGGCCTGATCAGCCGGGAAGACTATGCGGCCCTCGCGGAAGGCGCGGCCCTGTTTCTGGAAGGGAAAAACCGGGACCTCCTCAAGGTCCTGAAAAAGAGGATGGCCGCGGCCGCCGCGGAAGAAAACTACGAAGAGGCGGCGCGATTCCGCGACCTGATCCGTTCCATCGAGATCACCGTTGAGAAACAGAAGATGGTAACGGAGACCGGGGATATGGACGCCCTGGGATTCGCCCGCCGGGACACCCTGCTGGAAATAGCGCTCCTTTTTATCAGGGGAGGGGTCCTCACCGGAGGCAGAAACTACACCTTTTCGTGGGAGATGGATGACGCGGAAGGGATCTCTTCCTTCCTGAACGAATACTATAACCGGGACGTCTTCATTCCGGAGGAAATACTTACTCCGGTTAGTGTCCCTGAAGCGGATGACCTGGAAGATTTGCTTACGGATAAAAAAGGGAAGCGCGTGCGCATCCTTCTTCCGCGCCGGGGCGCCAAGGCCGAACTGGTAAGCCTGGCGGTGAAGAACGCGGATACGGCCGTGGAAGAAGCTCTCCACTCACGGGAAGGCGCCGGCCGGACCCTGGAGGAGTTGCAGCGCCGCCTCCATCTGGCGAACCTTCCCCGCCACATCGAGTGCTATGACATCTCCAACATACAGGGAACGCATGCCGTGGGAAGCAGGGTGGTTTTCCGCAACGGGCAACCGGAGAAAAGGGACTACAGGCGTTACCGGATCAAAGGGGTATCCGGCGCCGACGATTACGGCATGATGCGCGAGGTGCTCTCCCGCCGCTGTCGCGACCTGGAAAAAGACCCGCCTCCGGACCTGTTTCTCATCGACGGCGGACCGGGGCAACTGAACGTGTTGACGCGGGTCCTTGACGACCTGGGCGTCAGCGGACCGGACGCGGCCGGCCTTGCCAAGAGCAGGGTGCGAAGCGACGTGGAAGATGAGGAAATCCGGCGAAGCGACGAGAGGGTTTTTCTTCCGGGAAGGAAGAACCCGGTGACGCTGCGCCAGAATTCCGCGCCGCTGCTCCTCCTCGCCCGCATCCGGGACGAGGCGCACCGCTTCGCCGTTTCCTACCACTCCAGGCTCCGCTCCAGGGAAGCGCTGCGGCCGGGCGCGGAAGATATCCCCGGCGTGGGCGAAAAACGCTGGAAGAGTCTGTTGCGCCACTTGGGAAGCCTTAAAACCGTTCGCACGGCAAGTATCGAAGAGCTGATGCAGGCGCCCGGCATCAGCAGGACTATCGCGGAAGCAATCCGGAATCACTTTCACCCTGAAAAGAGCGCATAGAAAAATCCTGATTTTTTCGTCACTTTGCCTTTTTCTTGAATACGTGACGTTAGTTTCCGTAGACCAATCAGGTCTGTTTCCATCCGGAAACGATCCTTCTGATTCAGTCTAAGGACTCACCCCGCGGTCAGCCTTCGCTGTCCAATGCCCTCATAAGGAGAACCACTCATGAAACAAAATACCGGCGGCAAGGAATCATCAGGAGGCAGTTCACGATTTGTGCGCAAATACCTGACCGGCATCTTTCTGATTTTCAGTCTGATCCTTTTGTCGGTTTTCTGGGGATTCAGCTACAAGTCCAGCGAACTCATCAAGAAACAGTTGCATCAACAGGGATCCGCCTTCTTCCAGGAGGTTGTGGTCGCACGCGAATGGGCCGCGAACCATGCCGGCGTTTATGTAACAATGGGGCCGGACGTCAAAGTGAACCCATACCTCATTGGGATTCCGGGAATCAAGGCCGTCATTACGGACACTGATGGGCAAAAGTACACCCTGAAAAACCCGGCGCTCATGACCAGAGAGATGTCGGAACTGGCGGAAAAAAAGGGTCTGTTCAAATTCAGGATCACGAGCCTGAAACCCTTCAATCCGGACAACAAACCGGACTCATTCGAAAAAACGGCGCTGACCAGGTTCAACGAGGGCGCAAAGGAGTATTTCAACTATGAACACCAGGGAAAAGAGGTCTTCTATCGTTACATGGCCCCCCTGGTGACGGAAAAATCCTGCCTGAAATGCCACCAATCGCAGGGATATCGCGAGGGCGAGATACGCGGGGGCATCAGCGTCTCCATCAAGTCAGGCGAAATGATAAAGCAGCTCCAGAAAAACAACTATTTCCTGATGTTTTCCGCGGTTGGCATTGTGGCCCTCATATTCGCCATTATCTATTTCATATCACATGTATTCATCAAAGACCTGAGGGCCGCGGAGCAGAAGCTCGTAGAGATGGCAAGCCGTGATTTCCTTACAGGGCTTTTCAATCGCCGGGAAATGTTCGCCAGGCTGGAATCCGAGGTGTCCCGCGCGATACGGCGCGACAAACCGCTTTCAATCATCATGTTCGACATCGACCATTTCAAGAAATTGAACGACAACTACGGTCATGACATGGGGGACGATGTCCTGAGGGAACTGTCCCGGATGATTCAAAAGACCGTGCGTCAATACGATATCGTATGCCGTTACGGCGGCGAGGAATTCCTTGTGGTTACGCCTGACGCCACGGACGAGGAAGCCATGATTCTCGCGGAAAGGCTGCGTTGCGTCGCCCTGGAGATAGCCCTGCCCCACGGGCCTGAAAAGACTATGGTCAGCTTCAGCATCAGCGCGGGGGTTGCCCAGATGATCAAAGGAGAGCCCGTAGAAAAAACCATATCCCGAGCTGATTCGGCTCTGTACAGGGCAAAGGAAGGCGGTCGAAACAGGGTTGAGAAAGCCTGACGCCTTAGCGCAAGGAAAACTTGATCCGGGCCAGGTCCTGTCGCCGCTCCGGCCCGCTTCAGCCGCGCCGCGTCTTCCGCCACGCCTTGCGCAGCAGGTCAAGTGTAGCGGAAAACATGCCGGCTTCGGCCTTCCCCTTCTTCTCCCATACCGAAACGGTTGCCCCGCTCACCTTGAATCGGGCGGCGAATGCCGCCTGTGTTTCGCCCAGAGACAGCCGCCAGGCGCGAATGGCGTCGCCGGTGATCGGTTCGGGGAACGATAACTCTAGCGCGGTGTTCTTTTTCACTGCACCCTTGCCGGAGCGGGGGGTGTTCGCGACGCTTTTCGGCGTACCGGCTGCCGCTTCGGAACGGACCCGGCGGGCGGCGGCAAGCGGATCTTTGATCTTCGTTTTCGGCTTGGCGGGCTTTCCCGGCCCGGGTCCTTTTCCTGAAGGCGGAAGAGGCTCTACGGAAGCATCGACGGCGGACTCGGCCAGATCGATGCCGAAGACGCCGGCAATCCCGTCCGCGGCAATACGGCGGCGTGAGGTTCCGCCCTTTGCCGCATCGGTAATTGCGGCCGTCACGTCAACGAGTTCCTCGTGATTCACGCCGCGCAGCACGAACAGCATCTCCGGCGATTCATCCAGCCGCGCGCCCACCCCGTACAGAACGGCGGCCACATGCTTGCACATGCCGGCCCAGTCCGGGCAGTCGCAGTCGAACTTCATCTCGCCGGGAAGCGGAAAGAGCCCATTTTGCCGGTGCGTGACCACCTCCATCACCCCCTGGTCGAGTTTCCCGCGCAGGAGATCGATCAGAGAGCCGACGCGTCCGGCGCAGGAGCGCTTCACCGCCTGCCATCTGGTCGCGGGCAACGGCTTGATGGAAATGGAGACCCGGTAGAGCGAAGAGCCGCTGACCAGGGCCTCGATCTCTCCCCCCCTGATCTCCAGGTGGCAGACCGAGCCGTTGCGCACGTAGCTGCGGCCGCGCGGGAGACGGTTGGCGTAGTCGCTGAACGATTCCATATGGTCGCACCACCCCTTGCCCCAGAACGAGGCGGCGATGTTGCGTCCGGCAAGCCGCACCGGCTGGACATTCATCCCCTTTTTCCTCATCTTTTCCAACTGCTTCTGGGCCTTTGCCCGCCGCTCCGCCACCGGCACATATTTCGGCCAGCCGTTATACCTCATCCCTCTATCCTCCTTCCCATCATATCCCCGCCCTCTCCAGGTCCAGGGCCACCAGCTTCAGCAGCGACTCGTCGTTCATCTCGGTGAGAAGCGTCTCCGCGCCTTCCAGGAGCTCCGCCGCCAGCGAAGACTTGGCCGCTATCAGGGCGTCGATCTTTTCCTCCACGGTGCCCTTGCAGACAAACTTGTGGGCCACGACGTTCTTTTTCTGGCCGATGCGGAAGGCCCGGTCGGTGGCCTGGTTCTCCACCGCCGGGTTCCACCACCGGTCAAAATGGATGACATGGCTGGCAGCGGTGAGGTTGAGCCCGGCGCCTCCGGCCTTGAGCGACAACACGAAAAACGGCGGTCCATCTTCGTGCTGGAACCGCTCCACCAGCTTCTTCCGTTCGGCGACCGGTGTGCCGCCGTGCAGCGTCAGTCCCGGCCGGCCGAAGAGGCCGGCCAGGAAAGCGGCCAGCGGCCCGGTAATCTCGCGGAACTGGGTGAAGATCAGCGCCTTTTCCTGCCGGGAGGCGATCTCTTCGCACAGCTCGCGCAGCCGGGCGAATTTGCCGCTTCGCTCCTCGGCGTAGTCGCCGTCGCCCAGGGCCTGGTCCGGATGGTTGCAGATCTGCTTGAACCTCATGAGCGAGGAGAGGATGAGCCCCCGCCGCTTGATCCCCTCCCGCTGCTCCTCGAGGGCGGCGGCAAGGTCCTTGACCGCCCGCCCGTACAGCAGGGCCTGGGCCTTGCTCAGTCCGCACCAGGCCGTCACCTCCACCTTGTCGGGAAGGTCGGAGATGACGTTCCTGTCGGTCTTGAGGCGCCGCAGGATATAGGGCTGAACCAGGGCGCGCAGCGGCGCGTAGTTCGGCGGTTCGGCCTTCTCCAGCGAACCGGCGAACTGCTTGAACCGCTGGGCGGAGCCGAGCAGGCCGGGGGCGATGAAGTCAAACAGCGACCAGAGGTCGGAGAGGCGGTTTTCCACCGGCGTGCCGGTGAGGGCGATCCTCGCCCGGCCGGAGAGGGCCTTGACTTCCCGCGCCTGCCGCGTGCCCGGGTTCTTGATGGCCTGGGCCTCGTCCAGGACGATCAGGTTCCAGGCGACATTTTTCAGCCACTCCTGCCGCTGCGCCATGGCGTAGGTGGTGAGTACCGCGTCGGCGCCGGACAGGGCGCTTTCCGGGTCGGCGGCGATGGTCGCCAGCTCCTGTTTCCCGATCTCGGAAGGGTGCAGCGACACCACCCTGAGAGAGGGGGCGAAGCGCGCGCATTCGTCCCGCCAGTTGGCCAGGAGGGACGCCGGCAGCACCAGCAGGCTGGGCCGGTCCCTTCCCGCAACCTCTTTTTGCGCCAGCAGCAGGGAGATGACCTGGATGGTCTTGCCGAGCCCCATGTCGTCGGCCAGGCAGGCGCCCAGGCCGAGTTCGGAGAGAAACCAGAGCCAGTTGAGTCCGGTCTGCTGGTAGGGACGAAGCGTCGCCTTGAGCCCCGATCCCGCCTGCACCGCGGCCAGCCGCGCCGGCGCCCGCAACCCTTCCAGCATCTCGCGCAGCCGGTCGCCCGCTTCCACAAAGGCCCAGCCCGTCTCCTCCAGCGTCGGGTCGCCGCCGGCCAGGTCCCGGCTGGCGCCGGCCAGAAGCCGCATCCCTTCGATGAACGACAGCCCGTCGGCGCCCGCCCCGGCCCGCACCTTGTCCCAATGGGCCAAGGCCTGGCTCAGCTTCTCGCCGTCCACCTCCACCCATTGTCCGCGCACAAAGGCCAAGCCACTGCCCGCCGCTGTCAGGGCGGCAATTTCGTCGTCGGTCAAGGGCGCGCCGTTCAAGGTAAGCTGCGCCCGGAAATCGAGCAGCGCCCGGGCGGAAAGGGTGGACCCGGCCTTGGGACCGATCCGCACCTGCACCTTGGGGCGGGGCCGTTTCCGCCACCAGTCCGGCAGGCGGACGACCAGCCCGCTCTCTTCCAGGAGCGGCAGGTCCTTCAGCAACCCGTACGCCTCCTCCGGGGTCCAGGCCAGCGGATGATAGATGTCGCCGCTCTCCAGAAGCTCATGAACCCACGCGCACCTGCCGCTTGCCTCGTGTACCGGCTCCAGCAGCCGCAGGAGCGCCTCCCGGTTGTTGGCGCCCGCGTACTCGCGCAGCGCCTGGCTGAGGGGCAGATGCTGCGCCCGGGCGTTCTTCCCCAGGCGCGGCACGTAGGTGGCCATGAAGGCGAAGGGGAATTCCGGATCCCGGCTGTTTTCGGCCAGATGGAAGCAGACCCGCCCCACCTGCCGCCAGAGCGGGGCATGGCGGGTGAGGAAACCGGCGATCCCTTCCGGTTCCGCGGCGATCGCATCCCGCGCCCAGGCGTCGAGCCCGGACCAGATGTCCGCGAGGAGGCCGGGGGAGCAATATTCGGCGCCGGGCATGGGAGGGATGGAAAGGCTGAGAATGGCAAGGTCGGCGTCATCAGGCGGGGGAAGGGGGTCAAGTCGTTGCGCGGCGGGCTGGCTCTGGCAGAGGCGCAGCAGGTAACGCGCCCCGAAATCGCGCCAGAACAGCCAGGAAAGCGGCCATTCACTCGCGGATTTACCGCCGGCGAGAGCCATGACGCCGGCGTACCGGCAATCCTCAAAGGCGAGAGCTATCCGTTCAGCGCCGGACAGACGCACGTCTCCGGCTTCAGCATCAGTCGCCCTTATCATCACCAGATGACCGGCGGGCGTCAGCGTCAGTTGCACGGCTCTCATCCCCTCCCGCCGACGGCCGGCGGCGGACCGACATGAAAGACGTCCGCGATCTGTATCAGTAATTCCTTCTCCATGGGGGAAAAATGATAGCAGATATTGTTCCGCATTAAAAGAAAAGGCCCGAGGCGCCCAGAAGTCCGGCAAGTCCCACGCCACGGTAAGGTCATTAAGAGAAAGCGAATCACCGCCTTCCAGACCAAGTACGGAGCTTTCAACCGGAAATTGTCGTTATTCCATGGCTAAATTTGCGAAATACGAGAGAAGGTGTACCCTTCTACAGTATTCGGGGATCATGAAACCATGAAGGGAGGAAATAATCATTATGAAAAGGCTACTGGCAGGTTTTCTTCTATATGCGGCGCTCATGGCGCCAGGCCCGGCTGAAGCCGTTTCGGAAGAAGATTTCAAGGTTGAAAATACCCGCGCGCTGCTGAACCTGTGCACGGCGTCACCAGACGATCCGATGTACAATTCAGCCATTCACTTCTGCCATGGATATCTGGTCGGGGCCTTTCAATATCACGTTGCCGCCAATTCGGGGCCGGAAGGCTATTCGATGGTCTGTTTTCCACATCCGGCTCCGACAAGAGACCAGGCCATCAACGCGTTCATCGAGTGGGCAAAGGCCCATCCGGAGCACATGAACGAGATGCCCGTGGAAACCGAGTTCAGGTTTCTGACCGAAAAATGGCCTTGCAAACGCTGAAAAGGACGAGCGAAAGGGGTATGCCATGAAAAATATCATGATTTTATCGGCGCTTATTACATGCCTGGCCCTCGGCGGGTGCGCGGGCATGACACAGACGCAGCAGCGGACTCTCACCGGCGGCGCCGGGGGAGCGGCCGGGGGCGCCATTATCGGGGCCATCGCCGGCAATGCCGGACTTGGAGCGGCTATCGGCAGCGCCGTGGGATTAACCGGGGGATACCTTTACGGCAAGCATAAAGACGCGGAAAAAGAGGCTTACAAGCGTGGCTACCAGAAGGGGAAGCAGGGCAAATAACGATGTTTTCCCGGAGTATCAATAATCTCTCCCTTCCCTGATCTACGCAACTTCCGGGTGAGAAGCTGTAATCGCGTTTCAGTTTGTCAAGCCCCTTCCCCGCGCCGAGGGTTGACCACTTTGGGATCATGACGGCTCTTCAGGGATCCGTGCTCCATGCCAGACGGCCACAACCCATACCACATCATCTTTGACCCGATAGAAAAACCAATAGGGCGTAACAATTACCTCGCGGTAGTGAGTGTCTGGAAATTCCGAAAGGGTTCGTCCGGACTCTGGTGAATTTCGGTGACGGTGAATTTCGGTGACAGTGAATTTCGGTGACAGTATATTTAACTACCTTGCCTTTGGTTTCGGTCCCCTCTTAGCCGGTCGGAGAAATCGCTCCAACTCTTCCTCCAGACGTTCCACAAACGATAATTCCCCAAGAGGTCGGCCGCTACGTTCGTGCTTCTTCAGCAAGGCTAGCTCCTCTTCATCCGTCAGAGTCAGAAAACTCTGCCAGTCACTTACCATGTCCAACAGCGGTTTGACCTTTACGAGTTGATCGTCTTTGCCGGCAAGATGGGCGGCGGCGCTGCTCCATCGATACTCTCCGGGAAGGGTGGCCATGCCGGCGGCAACGGGATTCATTTCGACATAGCGAGCAGCGGCAAGCAAATATGTTTCGTCCATGGGAAACGAGGCGAATCGTTCCTGCCACAGGTGTCCACGCCACCTTTCCCGGAAATTGATCCGCCTTGTGTATCGGCGATGGGCTTCACCAATCGCCCGCGCCAGACCTTCTTCGGTTTCAGGAACGGCAATAAGATGAACATGGTTCGGCATAAGGCAATAAGCCCATACCTGAACCTGATATCTGCCGCACCACTGGGACATCAGAGCCAGATAGGCTTCATAGTCATCATCGTGAAAAAAGGTCTGTTGTCGACGGTTGCCACGTTGCGTGATGTGGTGCGGAAGTCCAGGGGCTATTACTCGTGCTATGCGTGCCATGGGGCACAGAATAGCATAAGCGGATTTGCTGTCAATATAATATACTGTCCCTGGAATTCCCTG
>CAYMFO010000038.1:0-23679 GCA_964389825.1 uncultured Geobacter sp.
GATAAAGGTCAATATAAGTCATGATTGCACGTAGGGGCGACCCGCCGGGTCGCCCAAATGGGTCGCCCATTCATCCGTTCGCCACCATTAAACCCGCAGGGGCAAACCTTGTGTTTGCCCGACCTTGTGGCCCATGTTTGCCAGAGATTAACCGAACGGGGAACCAGGGCGATTACATGGAAACAGGGCGACCCGCCGGGTCGCCCCTACGATTTGAAATTTCTCATCATCTCCGTAAAGCGGCCGAAGAGGTAACGGGAATCATGGGGGCCGGGCGACGCCTCGGGGTGGTGCTGCACCGAGAAGATGGGCTGAGAGGCGCAGCGCATTCCCTCAACCGTCATGTCGTTCAGGTTCTCGTGGGCAAGTTCGCAGCAACCGGCAAGGGTGGAGATGTCCACGGAAAAGCCGTGGTTCTGGGCCGTTATCTCAACCTTGCGGGTTGCGAGGTCCATAACCGGCAGGTTGGAGCCGTGGTTGCCGAACTTGAGTTTCATGGTGCGGCCCCCCAGGGCCAGGCCCAGCAACTGGTGGCCCAGACAGATACCGAAGATGGGAACCTTGCCGATCATCTTCCGTATGTTGGCGATTACTTCCGTCATGGGCTCGGGATCGCCGGGACCGTTGGAGAGGAATATCCCGTCAGGGTTCATGGCCAGGGCCTCTTCGGCCGGGAAAGTGGCGGGTACAACGGTGACGTCGCATCCGGCCGAGGCAAGGCAGCGCAGGATGTTATACTTGATGCCGAAGTCGTAGGCGATAACCTTGAAGGGTCTTTCCGTATTCGCCAGATCGGGATAGCCGCTACCCAGGTCCCAGAGTCCTTCCGTCCAATGATAGGTCTTTTCGCGGGTCACGCCGGTGGCCAGATCGAGTCCCGCCATGCTGGGGACCTCCTTTGCCTTGCGTATCAGGCTCTGGTGATCGGCGTCGATGGTGGATATGACGCCGTTCTGTGTCCCCTTGTCCCGCAGGTGACGGGTGAGCGCCCTGGTGTCGATCCCCTGGATGCCCACTACCCCGTTTTCCCTGAGGTAGTCGCCCAGGCTCATGGTGGCGCGCCAGTTGGAATACTCGTCGAAGTACTCCTTGACGATGAAGCCGGAGAGAAACAGGCCGCGGCTCTCCACGTCCTCCGGATTAACGCCGGTGTTGCCTATCTGCGGATAGGTCATGGTGACCATCTGTCCCTTGTAGGACGGATCGGTCAGGACCTCCTGGTAGCCGGTCATGGCGGTGTTGAACACTACCTCGCCCGTGGCTTCGCCGCCGGCGCCGAAGGATCTGCCTTCAAAAACGCGCCCGTCGGCGAGCGCGAGAACTGCTTTCATGTGGGTGCTCCTGAAAAGTTGATTAACGCTGCAGGGGCGATCCTGGTGATCGCCCCTTTTCCGGCCAGACACAAGGTTTGCCCCCGCGGATTATTTCACTCCGTGGACGATTTTGCCGCCTACTATGGTATATGCGGCCCGCCCTTTCATCTCCCTGCCCAGGAAGGGGGAGTTCCTGGACTTGCTGGCAAGCTTTCCCGCCTCTACGGTCCAGCGGCTATCCGGGTCGATGATGGTGATGTCGGCAACTGCTCCCTGTTTAAGGGTTCCGCGGTCGATCCCCAGGATCCTGGCGGGGTTGACGGTCATGAGGGCGATCAGTTCCCCCAGGTCGAGCGCCTTGTCTTCCACCAGGGACAGTGACAGCGGCAGAGAGGTTTCCAGTCCGATGATGCCGTTGGCGGCGAGAACGAATTCCACGTCCTTTTCATCCTGATGATGGGGGGCATGGTCCGTGGCGATGGCGTCGATGGCGCCGTCCGCCAGTCCCGCCCTGATGGCCTCCCTGTCCTCGGCCGAGCGCAGGGGCGGGTTCATCTTGGCGTTGGAGTCGTAGCCTCTAACCGCGTCCTCGGTAAGGATGAAGTAGTGGGGAGCGGTCTCGCAGGTCACCTTTACGCCGCGCGCCTTGGCGTCGCGGATGATCCGCACGGCGCCCTTTGTGGAGACATGGGCGATGTGGATGGGCGAGCCGGTGAACTCCGCCAGAAATACGTCACGGGCGACCGCCGCGTCCTCGGCCACCCAGGGAATTCCCTTCAGGCCGAGTTCGGTGGCGGTAAAGCCGTCGTTCATCTGTCCGTCAGCGGAGAGTCCTGTCTCCTCGCTGTGGGAAATAAGCATGATACCCATCCCCTTTGCATACTCCAGTGCGCGGCGCATCAGTTCCGGATTGGAGACGGGGTTGCCGTCGTCGGACACCGCGACGCAACCGGCTTCCTTCAGATCCCCCATCTCCGCCAGATTCTCACCCTTCATCCCCTGGGTGATGCAGCCCACGGGGAAGACATTCACCAGTCCCTCGGCCTTGGCCCTGGCGATGATGTAGGAGGTAACCGCCTTGTTGTCGTTCACCGGCCTGGTGTTGGGCATGCAGGCAATGGAGGTGAAGCCGCCCGCGGCCGCCGAGCGCGTCCCGCTGATGATGTCTTCCTTGTATTCCATGCCCGGGTCGCGCAGATGGACGTGCATGTCGATGAGCCCGGGCGCGACAATCAGCCCCTTGGCGTCGATCACTTCGACCCCTTTTGCGGGAGCAAGTTTCTTGCCTGTTCCGGCAATCTTTCCATCAACTACCTGGATGTCCAGTATTTCGTCCAGGCCCTGCGAGGGGTCGATGACGCGACCCCCTTTTATAAAAAGATTCATATGTCACCTCGTGAACATTGTTCAAGGTTCAAGGTACAAGGAGCAAGGTTCGATACTCCGCTATACACAAGCGATTGCGACGCCCGCGAATCTGGAACCCGCTTCTACTCCGTCGGGCCGCCTCCGCTCACGTGGTACAGCATGGACATCCTGACAGCAACGCCGTTTTCCACCTGCTCGAGGATCACGGATTTCGCGCCGTCCGCCACATCGGAGCGGATCTCCACCCCCCGGTTCATGGGACCGGGATGCATGACGAGAACGCCCGGTTTGGCCATCCTTACCGCGTCTTCGGAAAGGCCGAAGTAACGGGAATACTCCCGCATGGTGGGGAGGAGGGTCTTGCCCTGCCGCTCAAGCTGTATGCGGAGCATCATGATTACGTCCGCGTCTTCAACGGCGTCCCGCATCCTGCCGCACACGGTTACGTTTCCCAGGCGTTCCACTCCGGGGGGGATAAGGGTGGGAGGGCCGGCAAGGAATACCCTGGCGCCCATCCTGGTGAGGCCGTAGATGTTGGAGCGGGCCACGCGGCTGTGGGTGATGTCCCCGACGATGGCCACCTTCAGCCCTTTGAGGGTTCCCAGCTTTTCGCGCATGGTCATCATGTCCAGAAGGGCCTGGGAGGGATGCTCGTGCTGGCCGTCTCCGGCGTTGATCACCGAGTAGGCGACCCGTTTGGCCAGGTAGTGGTGCGAGCCGGAAATGGCGTGGCGCATGACGATGATGTCCGGCTTCATGGCCTCGATGTTGCGGGCCGTGTCCGACAGTGTTTCTCCCTTCTGTACCGCGCTGGTGGATGCGGAGATGTTCAGTGTATCGGCCGAGAGACGCTTCGCCGCGATCTCGAAGGAGGTGCGGGTGCGTGTGGACGGCTCGAAGAACAGGTTTACCACCGTCTTGCCTCGCAGGGTCGGGACCTTCTTGATCTCCCTCCTGCTGATCTCCTTCATGTTGTCGGCGGTGTTCAGGAGAAGCTCTATCTCTTCCGCCGTCAGGTCCTTCAGCCCCAGAATGTCCTTGTGTTTGAATCCCATGGGTGACCCTCCAGAAATTTCAGCCGCCGTCCACCGTTGGCCGCCGGCCGGTAACATTGTGCTCCGGAAATTCAGTCTTTCCGCAGATATACCTCGACCGGGCGCCTGACGTCGTCGAAACGCACCTGGATCTTTTCCTTGCGGCTCGTGGGTACGTTGCGGCCCACGAAATCGGCGCGGATGGGGAGTTCGCGGTGGCCCCGGTCTATGAGCACGGCAAGCTGTATGCGCCGGGGCCGGCCGTGGTCCATCATGGCGTCCATGGCCGCCCGTATGGTGCGTCCCGTGAAGAGCACGTCGTCCACCAGCACCACACGCATATTCTCGATGCTGAAGGGTATTTCGGTCTTGCCCACGGGCATGTGGGCGGCCTGGGACTTGATGTCGTCCCGGTAGAGGGTGATGTCTACCGAACCGACGGGGACCTTGACCCCTTCAATCTCTTCCAGAATCACGGCCAGTTCGCGGGCCAGATGGATGCCGCCGGTGCGGATCCCCACCAGCGCGACATCGCTGATTCCCTTGTTACGCTCCAGAATCTCGTGGGCGATACGGGTCAGCGCCCGTTTGATACCCGTTCCGTCAAGAATGACGGTGGTTTCCGTGTCCATCCGAAACCTCCTTTCGCCTTTTGCGAGGCGCAAAAAAAGCCCTTCCGCGATATGGCGGAAAGGCTCCTTGCTGTTCAGTGGCGTGGATTGTGTCTGCCCCCACCTTTGTTAACCTCACGGGGTTACGTTAAAAGGCCGGTCATCAAATTTTTCCTACACTAGCACTGGCGCCGGGAAAGAGTCAAGGGGGTTTTTCGTTGTCCGTTGTCCGTGCCCGTGTCCGTTGTCTTGCTACGGGCAACGGACACGGGCACGGACAACGGTCTACGGCCTTTTAACCAGCAGCGCCACGTTTTCCACGTGGGTGGTCTGGGGGAACATGTCAACCGGCTGGACCCTGACCGTGCGGTAGCCGGCCCCGGCGAGAAGATTCAGGTCTCTGGAAAGGGTTTCCGGCGAGCAGGAGACGTAGATTACGCGCTCCGGTCCAAGTGAGGCGGCGGCGCGCAGCACCCTTTCCTCGCATCCCTTGCGTGGAGGGTTGAGTATCACCAGGTCTACCCTTTTACTTTGCTCCCGGAGTTCTTCCAGCATCTCGGCGGCATCCCCCGCCTCGAAGCGGCAGTTGCTGATTCCGTTCAGGCGGGCGTTGTTCCCGGCGTCTTCCACGGCGGCCTCAACGGACTCGAAGCCGATGACCTCTCCGGCCTGGCCGGCAAGGAAAAGGGATATTCCCCCGACCCCGCAGTAGACGTCCGCCACTGTCTCCCTGCCGGTAAGTTCCGCCCATTCCCGGACCGTCTCATAGATGGATCGCGCGCCGTCATTGTTTACCTGGAAAAAGGAGCGGGGGGAGATTGTGAAGCGGATGTCACCGATCCTGTCCGTGAGGGATTGCTGTCTGGTGACGAAATAGTCTCTGTCTCCGAGGATAATGTTGCCGGAGGATGCGTTGACATTCTGGGCTACCACCTCAACCTCAGGTACCTCGCTCCGGACGTGTTTCGCCAGATGGTGGATCTCGTTGAAGCTGCGCTGGCTGGTGACGAATACGGCCATGGCCTTTCCCTCGCTTTGGGAGACGCGGACCACAAGGTAGCGGAGGATTCCGTTGCGGGTTCTCGGATTGTAGATGGTGACCTTGCCTTTGCGGATACCTTCCCTCACGGCGTCCGCTATGCGGTTGACCAGGGGGTGATGGAGGGGGCAGTCCCGGATATCCATGACCTCATGGCTGTTGCGGCGGTAGATTCCTATCACGGGAGATTCAAATTTTCCGGAAATCACGAGTTTAGCGGTGGAGCGGTATCCGATGGTTGGCGATGAAGGCGTTACCGGCATGATCTCCGTATCCCTCAGCAACGGATAACGCCAGATGGCGCCTTCCACGAGACCCCTTTTCCAATCGAGCTGCGCCCGGTATTTCATCCTGATCAGGGGGCATCCGTCGCAGAGGTTTTCCTTTTCGCATGGAGGATTCAGGAGACGGTCCGGCGAGTGTCGCAGCACCTTGACCACTTCGGCGAAGGTATCCCTTTGCCCTGAAAAGGTTATCCGCGCCTGGACGGTTTCACCCGGCAGGGCGCCAGCGATGCGGATCTTCCGGGTTTCGTGGATTGCAAGTCCGAAACCCTCGTTATCAATGGTGGTTACCGGGAGATCAATGGTTCGGCCGACACCGGCCTTTCGCTTTGAAGATATGTTTGTCGCGGTTTTTACGCGCGCAATGTTTTTCTGTTTTTTCATGCCCTTTACTAGAAAGTAAAAGGCGCTTTTTGTCAAATAATTATTGCCGCTTTCCGGGACGCAAGCGCTCTGCTTTCTGGTCCGGGATGGGTCGTGCGCCGGCGGAGACGAGGAGTGGCGTGGCGGTGTTTTCGGTGAAATCTTTTGCCGATAAGTAAACATTCACTTTACGCGGATGTGGGAAGTGAGGTAGTATTCACCCGTTTAAATCGACTGAAAAATCAAGAGAGGTTTACCGGGGCGCCCACCTTGGCGCTTCCGCGGGATAAGGAGAGCGCATATGGCAAGTCTCAACAAGGTTATGCTGATTGGAAATCTCGGGAAGGACCCAGAGGTGCGCTACACAACCTCGGGTACGGCCGTCGCAGGTTTTTCGCTGGCCACCTCCGAAAGATTCAAGAGCAAGAGCGGCGATTGGGAAGAGCGGACCGAGTGGCACAACATCACCCTGTGGGGAAGGCTTGCCGAGATTGCCGGCGAGTACCTGGCCAAGGGCAAGACTGTTTATATCGAAGGTCGTCTTCAGACCAGGAAATGGCAGGATCGGGATGGCCGGGATCGCTATACCACCGAGATAGTAGCTGAAAAAATGCAGATGCTGGGCGGCCGGGGAGAAGGTGGCGGACGTCAGGGCGGCGCAAGGACCTCCGAAGACCAGGGGGGATCCGGTGGGTCGCCGGGTTATGAAGAGCCTTCATTCAACCCCGATGATGATATTCCTTTCTGAGCGGCGTCTTCCATGAAAAGAAAAAGGGGGAAGACCCAGGCTGATGGTTTTGAAACAATATCCTTATGGTTTGAAGAAATTCTATGACAAGCGACATGAATCATATTGAGATTGCCCGCCGTATCAAGGAAGTGCGCCTTTCCAGGGGGTTGACCCAGCAGGCCTTTGCCTCGAAACTCGGTATCGTGCAGGGGTTTCTGAGTGATGTGGAGCGAGGCAAGAAGTACCCTTCCGATACCCTGTTGATTGCGCTCTGCCATCTTTATGAAATCAATGAAGAGTGGCTGCTTACCGGAAACGGGGAAGTGTCCCGCAAGGTGATCCTTCAGGAGGAGATCGACCGCATCGTCGCATCGAGGACGGTCCTCCTGAAGAGGGTTCCGCCGGAGTTTCCCGAAGGAATTACCGATGAGGATATCTATGACAGGATCGTCCTTCCAGGGGTTCCGGAAGAGTGCTATGCCCTTGTCTTCTATGGCGATTTCATGTCGCCGACCATCCATGACGGCGATCTGGTGATTTTCAGGGCCTGCGAAGAGTTTGTCAACGGCGACATCGTCCTGCTGAATAACCTGTGGGGGGAGACAATACTGCGCAGGTACAGGACCCGCGACAGTGAAGTGATGCTCTCCCCGGACAACCCGCTGTACCGTCCCTTCCGCATGGAACGGCAGACGCGGGTTTTCGGGAAGGTGATGGAGGTCTGGAGAAAGATTAAGTTCTGACGATTACGGCCTGTTCGTGCGCCGTCGCTGTGAGAAATGCCGCCGCCTTGAGTGATCAGGAAGGCGGCATTTACTCTTTGTGGAAAAAGACAGGCGGCCCCGGCCCAGGGGCGCCCGGCCGTCTATTTCTGGACCCAGCGCCCGTTTGCCAGTTGTATCCACCATCCGCCGGCGGCCTCGTCCCGCTTGGTGTCCGCGAAGGTAGCCGCCGCCTTTCCGATGACCTGCCGCAAGGCGTCACTGGTTTCCGGTTGCTTGTTGATCCTCAGTATCGCTTTTGCCATATTCACGATCACGGTTTTCCTGTTTCTGTTTTCCGCCTGCACAAGCGCCTGCGCGGAACCCGCCTTTGAGGCGTCTCTTACCACGACGCTTCCGTCCGCGGCTTCACCAACAACGCCGCTGTCCCGAAGCGTGTTCAACTGTGGCAGTCGCGCCCTCATCTCGCTGTATGCCTTCTGCACCTCGGGAATCCCGGAAAGCTCGGCGGCCAGACGTCCGGAAATATCCTCCTGGGCGCAGGCTTCCGCAACGAGCCGTATTTCGGGCAAGCCGTCCGGAAGGAGGCTCACCGGCTTCCGCTCAGGCGCCTTTTCTTCCTCTTGCGGGCTCAATTCCTTCTTTTCCTCTCCGCCCTGCTTCAGCAGCATTTCATCCAGGGACCTGTAGGCCTGCTTAACGTCCTTTTCCGGAAAATAGACATTCACGGTAATAAACGCGCAAGCGGCCAGAAGTCCCGTTACCCCGGCAACCGTCCATTTTGCTAGCAATTTCGTCATGATAACCTCCTGTACGCAGTATTGTGCGCCCCGGCGCCGAGCTGACCGGGGCTGTAAAAGCCGTTACGGATTATTCAAGCCATTTAAGCTCCGTCTGAATCGGAGGGGATTTTTCATCTCCCGGTTTTCCCCGCGCCGCGGCCTCCCGGATAGAGTCCAGCAGATGCTCCAGCGATATCCTGTTCTGCACGGCCACGACGGTCACGCTGAGATCTCTCATGCCGAGAAGGTTGGTGTGAGAGATGTCCAGCTTTTCAAAGGTGAGAAACCCTTTGTGCAGAAATGCGCTCACTTCTCCCGTATCATAGGCGCGGTCATTGGTAAACAGAAAACCGCGCAGCTTCCTGCCGGCCAGCTTCTGGAGAAACTCTTTGCTGACGGCCATCTTCTCGCCTTTACCGGCGCGGGTCCAGAGGTTTACGTATCCGGATGGTCCGCCGGTTTTATCCTTCACGTTCAGTACGCTGATCACGCCGTCAACCCTTCCGGTGATGTACCCCTTGATGGATGGAAACGATTGGCAGAACCGGCTGAGGCTGAGGTCTTGCAGCAGCAGGTCCGCGCCGTATTGGAGCCCATTGCCGTAGAGGATGAATCCCTTCCCCATCAACCTGCCGTCATACATCGAGCCATTCAGCGAAACGATCTCCGTTATGCCGTTTCCGGCTGCCGTGAAGATCTCCAGCGGTCCCATTTCCAGGGCGCCAAAGCGTATCTTCCCAATGGTGAGCCTGCTCCCTTTCCCGCCGGCGGTACCCAGGCTCTGAAGGGATTTCGCGTAGTTTTCCCTGCTGAAACTTCCCACTGTTTCCTTCCGTCCGCCGTTTTTCCAGGGGATCAGGAGGGAAAGAGGCGCCCTGCCGCTGATTTCCGTTACATGAACCTTCTGGGAGGCGATCTCCAGCGAGGCTGATTCAAGAGCAAGGACCCCCTTCACCGCCATATCCCGGCCGTTGATATCCGCGACCCCTTCCAGGGAACAGGTCCCTTGGCAGACGGCCTCCTGAAGGTTCCTGGGAAGCGCGTTGGCAAAGGTGTCCAGGAGGCTGTTTATGGGAGTGGCGGGAAGATGGAAGTTTATCCTTCCTTTGCGGCCAGTGGATGCGAAACGCTCCATTTCGCCCGTGATACGTGCCTTTATCTCCTTTCCGCGGGTAATAAAGGCCTCGGGTATGGCAAGGTTTTCCCCTGAAATACGACCCTCCAGGGTCAGGCCGAGATCCGATAGCAGGGTCTTTCCCGTTTTGCCCTTGAGGGATATGCCGGCGCCTGACCCGGAAAGATTGGCGTGCACCCCTTTTTCCCGGGTATAGGTTCCCGAAATGGAAAGGTTGGCGATACCGGCCGACAAGCCGGGCGCCGCGCCTTGGGGGAGAAATTCCTTCAAGCGTTCCAGCCGTTGTCCCTGGAGGCTGGAAGTGAAAGACACCTCTGTTTTCCTGGAAATAAGGTCTCCACGGATGAGCGCGTCCATTGTCCCTCCGAGAAGCTCTCCCTTGAGGCTTGCCGTGGAGCCTTTGCCCGCCAACGTCATCCGTCCCGTCAGGGAGGCGGCGGCCTGATGGTCCCGGAAGCTCAAGGATTTGAGGGCTAGATCGCTGGCGCCCGTGATCCCTTGTCCCGGTGATGCGACACGACCGGAAAAGCGGCCGCTCAGCCCCTTGGCGTACAGGTCTCCGTAGCGGATATTTACTCCCGACAACGACCCCGACAAGGGTATCCCTCCCTCTTTAGCCGGTTTCTCCTGGAAGGGGAGTTTCAGCGTCGCCCATGGTACTTCGATCTTTGCACCGTTCAGGGAGAGGCTGGCGTTGCGAATATCCAGCATGCCGCCGTCAAGGGAGTATCCGAGCGAAGCGCCCAGTTTCTTGCCCATGGCGACCCCGTCGGCCATATCCATGACGCCTTTCGCGGAGAAACGTCCCCGTTTTCTCCTGAAGGTGGAGGACAATCTTCCGTTGCGCAGGGAGAAGTTCTTTCCGGCAACAGCGCCGGACGGGGCGAAGAGGTTGGTGGTCGCCTCACCCGTGAAATCCTGAAGCGATACGCCTGAAAGCCTGAGCAACGACTCCCCGGTACCGGCGGACAAGACGGTTGACCAACGGGCCAGTTCCCTGTTCAGGGAGGAAAGGGGGAATTTCTCCGCCCGGACCATGCAGGAAAAAGTCGCCGCTTCCGAAGGTGTGTAACGCATATCGCCCGTGATGGGAATACCCATCACTACAACGCTCGCCCCTGACGATTCCATGCGGATCACTTTGAACCGGGGGGAAAAAGACGCGCTGAAGGGCGCGTCGAGGGATTCCAGCGCCGCGAGTGATGATTTCGCGGGTTTTTCCCGGGTGAAGGCCCTTCCGTTCAAGCGCCACCCCTTTCCATCTCCCCTGAGGGCGATATCAGCGGACGTCTCCAGCGCGATAAGACGTTTCCCGGTTGCCAGTGAAGCGGACCTGAGGGAAAAATCGGCTCTGCCTCCGGTAATGCCTTTCTCCAGGCTACCCTCCAGATGGCAGCCGGAAGAGGTGAGTACTCCGTCTACGGCCAGGCCCTTCCGGCGCGCCTCCGGTACGAGTTTCGACAGAGACGCCAGTCTTATGGGATCGGGAAGGATATTCAGGGTGAAGGCGCCACCGTTTCTGATCCGGCGCACGGCGCCGTTAAATCGTATCGTCAGGCTATCGCCGGCGGAAAGGGGTTTGACTGACAGGGCGGCTTTGTCCATGAAGGCCTCGTCCCGGCGGGTGTCCCAGCCACCGCTGAAGCGCAGGAAACTCCGGACGGGAATTTCTCCTTTTCCTGTTCCGAGACCCAGTCGATCTACCCCGAATGCGCCGTTTGCCTTGAGGAGACCTTCACGGAAAGCGGCGCTGAGGGAGATGTCCGCGGTGGCGCCTTTCAGTTTGATTGTATTGGCGAAGCGTTCAGGCAGACGCACGGGGGCGAGTGAAAGGGAGGGGATGTTCAGGTCCAGGTGAAATGACGGGTCAGTCCCCATTCTCCCCTGAACGGTCAGGTGCGCTGTGTGTCCCCTCAGGTCCCTGGCGGAGACTTCCAGTCTGGATTTCCCGGTTCCCTTGGTGGAGAGATTCGTCAGGTCCAGTCCCAGTCCGTCGAATCCGTGGCCGTTCACTTTGATGGTGGCGTTGCGGAGACGAAGACGCCCGATGAATGTCTCCGCTTTATCTTTCGGCTTCTTTACCGTGAAGCGATCCAGCAGCCCTGAAAAATTCCATACACCCGCGGCTTTTTTTGACAGATTGACACTCAGGCCGTCGATTCCTATCAGCGAGAAGGCGCGTTTTCCGGTGAGAAGAGAGGTCGGGGCGGGTGTTACCACAAGGGAACGCGCATAGAGGAACCGGCGATCCCTGAAACCCGCGGGACTTTCAACGGCGATCTTTTCCAGATAAACCGTTGCGCCTGAGAGGGCAAGAGTTCCCAGCTTAACCGGTTGGCCGATGAATCCGGACAGTGCTCTTTCAAGCAGGGGGGGCGCCAGGGGAGTGAGAAGCAGCAGCCTCAACATGATGAACAGGGCGAAAAATAGAACTGAAGCCCATGTTATGAGGTTAAAGGCGATACCGCGGATGCGATGTCCGGTATTATTGGGGAGGTGGCCGTCAGTCATGTCCATACCATCGGTCTGTCATGGATCCCGCCGTGGAAATCGTCCCTGTATGATGCAGGCAGCCGCTTTGTATCCAACCTGAAGACGGCATTTCAACCACGGAGGTCACAGAGAACACAGAGATATAAAAGCGAAAAAATTAACTACCATCTCACCATGGAAGTGACGATCGTAATATCTTTCTTTTGGAGTAACTGATTGAAAGTTCTACGAAAAACCTCCGTGCCCTCTGTGGTAATTGCTTTTTTTCAGCTTTGTCCGGTTAAGTTTTTGCACCATGCGATAATCCCCCTCATCCGCCCCCGCGGGAGAGGGTGGCCGAAGGCCGGGTGAGGGGTTAAGCCGGGATTTTAGCGATTGCTGCAATTAGCTAACCTCAAATAGCCGCGGAACAAGATAGTATCACCGGTCAGGTAAATAGCCTGATTTGACGATTTATTTTACTTCGCGTATCTTGTGTGATGACATGCCGTTTCCGGGATGGTTCATTCCGGACTCATCCTTCTGACCGGGTTCAGGCCCGGCGCGGGAGTATGGGGACAAAAAAAGCCCCGCGTGGACGGGGCGTTTATCAGTTATTGTTTATCGTGACGGTCAGGGCGGAAAGGCCGCCGGAAGCGTTGTCCGGTTCTTCCGGGGAGGTGTGATGGCTTTATGCCGCTTCATCACGGAATCACTCAAGATCGCGGATGCCCATTAACCCTGTTTTCCGGAACCGCCTGGTCATGCGGGGGCATGTTTGAACCCGTCTCGTGTTCCTTTGGGGCTCATTTCTTTTTGACGGGAGAGGCCACCGTGCTTTTGAGCGCCTTGCCGGGCCTGAACTTGGGAACCTTGGCCGCCGCAATCTTTATCTCCTTGCCGGTTCGCGGATTTCTGCCGACCCTTGCCTTGCGGGTAGCTACCTCGAAGCTGCCGAAACCTACAAGCGTAACCCTGTCTCCCATCTTCAGCGCGGCGCTGACCGCGTCAATGAACGCACCCACTGCCTTTTCCGCGACCGCCTTGGTCAGGCCCGAAGATTTTGCCACGGTTTCAACCAGTTCCGCTTTGGTCATACCAGCCCTCCTCTGGGAAATTAGAATCAAATCGCACCCTACTATATACACAATATTTCAGTTTGCAAGGGTTAATTTAAGGAGAAAACAGCATTTGCCGTGAATAAAAAAGGTCGGAAAAACATATGGTTTCCGTCCAGTCCCGGCCTGGAAGCGAGTCAGGGAGCCCCTGAAGGAGTCATGATGCTTCCAATGTACTGATTTTATTGCTCAATCTGCTCCTCGGGTGGTGGAGGAGGCTCGCGGTCGTCCTCTGGCGGAGCTGGTTCGTCGGAACGCCTGGGTTCGGTGCCGGAAAGGAAACACTCCCTGACACTTCCGGGCGCGCCCTTTGCGGCAAGACGTCCGGTGCGGGGGTTGATGGAAACGAATGTTATCTCCGGCGGAGGGGTGAAAGATTCGACCGGCGTATTCGCCAGGGCCTTCCGCATGAATCCGGTCCAGATAGGCGCCGCGGCCTGGCCTCCGGAGCCCCCGGCGCCCAGTGATCTCTCCTGGTCATAACCGACCCAGACGCCTGTGACCAGTTGCGGTACGTATCCGATAAACCATGCGTCCTTCATGCTGTTGGTGGTGCCGGTCTTGCCCGCCACCGGGCGGCCCAGGGCCTTTGCCCTCTGGCCGGTTCCGCTGGTAACGACATTTTCCATCAGATTGGTGATGATATAGGAGGTTTCGGGAGATACCGCGGGCACGGCGGTCGCCCCGTAGGAATATTCGTTCGGTCCGGTCACTATCTCTCCGGTTTCCGTGGAGGTCGCTGAGGTGATGGCGGTAAATCTCGGGATCCGGGGCGGATCGACCTGTTCAATGACCCTGCCGTCACTGTCCTCGATCCTGGAAATGAAATAGGGGGGAAGCCTGAAGCCTCCGGAGGCGAATACGGAATACGCCGAGGTCAGCTCCAGGGGTGTGAGACTGGACGAGCCGAGGGCAAGGGTCAGGTTCGGGGTCAGGGGAGATGTTATCCCCAGCTTCTTGGCGTATTCTACGGCGTAGTCGACACCGATAGCCTCGAGTATCCTGACGCTGACCACATTTATGGAATTGGTCAGGGCCGTGCGCATGGTCACCGGCCCGCGATATGTGTTGTCGTAATTCCTTGGTTTCCATGTATCTGCGCCGCTTCCCGGGTATTCCACGGGGGAGTCGTTGAAGATCGTCGCGGCGGTCATGTTCCTGTCCAGGGCCGCGGCGTAAATGATCGGTTTGAAAGCGGAACCGGGGTTTCTTCTGGCCTGGGTCGCCCGGTTGAACTTGCTGCGCCGGAAGTCGTATCCGCCTATCATGGCTTTCACGGCGCCGCTTCTCGGATCCAGGGCCACCAGGGCCGCCTGGGGCAGCGGTTCCTGGTCCAGGGAGAAAACCGCCCCGCGCCTGTTGTCGTCAGGGGATATGACGGAGACATCAATCACGGAACCCAATGAAATAGTTTGTCTTTTTTCCTTGTTGTCACCGCCGTAGCGGTTTACGAGAGAGAGGCGTCCGGCCCATGCCGTGTTTGCCCGGGGGAGGATCCCGATCCTGTCTCCGACCCGCACCGTGATGTCGCCTTTTGCCGGGTCCACGCCCACGACCACTCCCTGGCAGGTCTGGCCCTGCTTCAGGGCCGGGGTGTCGATTTCCTTTTCAACCTTGCGGCAGAATTCCTCCACGCTTCCCTGGTCCAGGTGTTCGACCGGCCCCCGGAATCCCTGGCGTTTGTCCAAGGCTTTCAGACCGCTTGCCACGTTTTCATGGGCGGCCGTCTGCATCTCCCAGTTCATGGTGGTGTAGATCTTGAGTCCCCCCTTGTACAGGAGGTCTTCGCCGACCTTCTTTTCCACCTGGATTCGTATGTATTCAAGGAAGTACGCGGACTGGAGTGTGTTGGCCTTTTTGCGGGAGGTGATGACGACAGGGGTCCGGCGGGCGTGCTGCGCCTCCACCTCTGTTATGTACCCCTCCTTGACCATTCTGTCCAGGACATAGGTCTGGCGTTCGCGGGCCCGATCCGGATGCTTCAGGGGGGAGTAGAGTTCCGGTCCCTTGGTGAGACCGGCCAGCATCGCCATTTCGGCCAGATTCAGCTGATCAACATCCTTGTCGAAATAGGTCTCCGCGGCCATCTGGACGCCATAGGAACCTCCTCCCAGATATATCTGGTTCAGGTAGATATAGAGAATATCGTCCTTTGACAGCCTTTCTTCCATTCTTTTCGCCAGAATGGCCTCTTTGAATTTCCGGGAGAACTTTTTCTCGGGTGAAAGGAGCATGGAGCGCGCTACCTGCTGGGTAATGGTGGATGCGCCCTCTTTTTTGCTGAAGGTCAGGACGTTCTTGATGGCGGCGCGGAATATGCCCAGGTAGTCAAGTCCCTTGTGATGAAAGAAACTTGAATCCTCGGCGGACACGAATGCCTGTATGAGTTTTTTCGGCATTTTGTCCACGGGAACCACCTTGCGGCGTTCCAGGTAGAACTCTCCCACAAGGGTTCCGTTGTCGCTGAAGACCTGGGTGACAATGGGAGGTTTGTAGTCGGCCAGTCTGTCCACCCTGGGAAGGGCGGCGGTCAGATACACAAAATAACCGGTGGCGCCGAGAATGAAGATGAAGATGAGGATGGACAGGGTTACCATCAGGATTTTCAATACGTTCCTCCGTGGTTTTTTCCGTCTGTTCCGCGCCGGTTTGCCGTATTCCCCATGTTGTGTCATGTGTGCCGATCTCCAAATCTAATGAAAAACTGAGCCCTTCAGTCGTGGCAGCATAGCGTACATTGTTTCGCTAATTCAAGGAATAACTGGCGAAGCGCAACTCTCCCCTTACTCCGGCCGCCTTTCCCACTTTTCCCTTGCCTTGAAGGACTCGACCGGTATAATACCAAGGCATTTTCTTCCTGCGTCTGTGAGGCCCCATGAACCGTTTCTCTCTCGAATCAATCCGCAATATCGGCATTATTTCGCACATTGATGCCGGCAAGACCACGGTTTCCGAGCGGATTCTCTATTATACGGGGGAAACCCACAAGATGGGCGAGGTCCATGACGGACAGGCGGTGATGGACTGGATGCCGCAGGAGCAGGAGCGGGGGATAACTATTACCGCCACCGCTACCAGTTGCCGCTGGAGGGAGTATCGAATCAACCTGATCGATACGCCAGGGCACATCGACTTCACCATAGAAGTGGAACGGAGCATGCGCGTTCTGGATGGGGCGGTCGCCATTTTCAGCGCCGTGGAAGGGGTTGAGCCCCAGAGTGAATCGGTATGGCGTCAGGCGGACCGCTACGGCGTGCCGCGCATCTGTTTCATCAACAAGATGGACCGGCTCGGCGCCGACTACCGCGCGGTTCTGGAGCAGATGGAAAAAAAGCTCGAGGCGCGGCCCCTCCTCATGCAGATCCCCCTTGGGAACGAGGCCGGGTTCAACGGCGTCATAGACCTTCTGACGGAAGAGGCCTTGCGTTTTTCCGAGACAGACCAGGGGATGACGGTTGAGCGGACGCCCATCGATCCGGAGTTTCACGAAGAGGTTCGCCGTGCGAGGGAGGCGCTCCTTGAAACCGTAGCCGACCTGGATGATACCATTCTCGCCGATTATCTCGAGGGGAAGCCCGCGGACCCGGCGCGGCTGAGGGACGCCATCCGCGCCGGAACCATCGCCTGCCGCATATGCCCCGTTTTTCTTGGTTCCGCGTTGCGCAACAAGGGGATCCAGCCGCTTCTTGACGCAGTGGGCGACTATCTCCCGTCACCCGTTCACGTAAGCCAGGGCCGCGGTTACGTGCCGGAGACCGGTGAGATGGAAGATATCCGGTGCGAGCCTGACGCCCCCCTGCGCGCCCTTGCCTTCAAGGTCTTTTCCGACGAGGGACGTAAACTTACGTTTCTGCGTATTTATTCCGGCAGGGTGCGGGCGGGCGACACGGTTCTCAACAGCAGCCGTTGCGTGAACGAAAAGGTTTCCCGCCTCTTCCGGATGCATGCCCACAAGCGTGAGCGCATCGAATCGGCCGCGCCGGGTGACATAGTGGCGGCCGCCGGTCTCAGGGATGTGTTGACCGGAGATACGATCTGCGATGTTTCTCATCCGTTGGTCCTGGAGGGGCTTTCCGTTCCGGAACCGGTAGTGTCCCTGTCGGTTGAGCCCAGGGGGGTGGAAGATCGTGAACGGCTCCCCCTGGCCCTGGAAAAGCTTCAGTGGGAAGACCCGACCTTTCGGGTCCGGGAAGACGGGGAAACGGGACAGACTATCCTGGCCGGTATGGGCGAACTCCATCTGGAGGTCGTAGCCGACAGGCTTTCTCGTGATTTTGGAGTTAATATAAAAACAGGGCGTCCGCAGGTGGTGTACCGGGAGACGGTGAAGAGGTCCATGGAACGCCGGGAGGTCTTTCGCCGCGAGGTGGACGGAAAGGTCCAGTCGGGAGAGATCCTGCTGCGCATCTCACCCCTTGAACGGGGCGCGGGTCTGAGGATCGTCATGCCGGACCCCCTTGCGTCAAACCTGCCCGCCGAATTGTCCGAACTCCTCGCCGCCGGCCTGGAGCAGTCCTGCCAGGCCGGCGGCGCCGGCGGTTATCCGGTAACCGATATCGAGGCGAGGGTGCTCGAGGCGCCCTTTGAACCGGGCGTTACCACCGAGACGGGCATGCGGGCCGCCGCCCAGAGAGGGCTGTCCATGGCCTTGCGCGAAGGCGGTGTCCTCCTGCTGGAGCCGCTGATGGCCCTGGAGCTTGTCACTCCGGCGGACTATACCGGCAAGGTGATCGGTTCCCTGCAACAGAAGCGGGGGCATGTGGAAGGGGTCGTCTCCCGAGGCGCGGTGGAAGTGATCAGGGCGGAAGTCCCGCTGGCGGAGATGTTCGGCTTCATGACCGAATTGAGAAGCGCCACCAAGGGGCGAGGTTCTTTCTCCATGGAGTTTTCCCGCTTTTCCCAGGCGCCCGCGGAAACCATGAGACGTCTCGGATTGCCGGAATAGATTTCTCCCGCCAGTTGCCTTCCATGATTTACCCGGCGGATATTTCCCGCGAAAATGGCGTTTCGTTACCTTCCGGAGATGGTAATGACCGAAACAAGAGATCAAAGAGTCAAGCTACGGACTGGAGAAGACAAGGCCGCCCAGGCCGTAGGCGCGGCTCTGGGCGACCTTGTGAAGGGGCTCAAGGCGATTACCTTCTACCCTGATGGCCATCCCCTCCGCAAAGAAATTCTGCGTCGCTCCTACCAGTCGGTAATATCTCTTATGAACGGGCAAAGCCTCTGCCTTCTGGCATCCAGAAACGGCCTCTCCATCGCGGGCAGGGATGATGCCGTGGACAAAACCCCCATTTCCAAATCACTGGCCAGGGAACTCTTTTCCCGGGAGGTCCAGCGTCTCACGCTCCTCCCTGACATCACGGCCGGCGATTTCACACAGCTTCTCCTCCTGCTGGCGACCGAGCCGAGGACTGTTCTGGCGGGAGGCGGGATGCAGGCCCTTCTGGAGCAGAGGGGGGTGCGGACGGTTGTCGCAAACGAGATCAACGTCTCCGTGGTCTTTACCAGGCGGAACGCGGCCGAAGACCCGGAGGCGGATATGTCCACGGGCATGGAGTCCAGAGGGGGGGACAAAGAGGGAAAAAGCGATACATCTTCCGAGGGGATTCCCCTGCCTCCTCTGCCCGACCCGTCTATTGAAGAGCTGATTGACCTGATGGAGAAGGAACGGGATGACGGGCTTTATGACAACCTCGCCGGGATGCTGGCGGCCAAAGGTCGGAAGCTGAAATCGGAAGGGGGGTTCGATGGACTCTTTCCCGTTCTCCTGGCCCTTCTCAACCAGAATGCGGATGAAACGAGGAGCGACGTCTGCCGGGAGAAAGCCCTGGAGGTCTTTCAGTTCCTTGCCGGGGGAGAGATGACCGAGCACCTTCTGGACCACCTGGAGGCGCCGGATTTCAACCGGAAAGAGATTGTCTACATGATCCTTCATTCTCTGGGAAGGGAAGCGGCCGAACCCATTATTGGACGAATTGTCGCAACTCAGGACCCTTACGCCAGGAAATCATTGACCACGGCCCTCCTCCGGATTGGTTCCCCCGTGATAAAGCCCCTTTTGGCCATGCTCGCGGATGGGAGGAGGCAGTATGTGCGGACCGCGGTGTCGCTGCTGGGTGAAACCGGAAGCCGCGACGCGGTTCGCGGGCTCACCATGACAGCCTACCATGTGGACAAAAGGATACGCTTCGAGACAATAAGCTCCCTGGCCCGCATCGGGGGAAAAGAGGCCACCGAAGTTCTCACGGGCCTTCTTCATGACAGCAGCCGCGCAATCAGGAGGCAGACGGTCCTGTGGCTCGGCATCACCAGGAACGAGAAAGCGGTGCAGCCCCTCGTAAATCTTCTTTTCAAACTGGATCTCACGGGTAAATCGTTTACCCTGAAAAAGGAGGCTTTGCTGGCCATAGGGCGCATCGGGGACAGGCGCGCCCTTGAACCGTTGTTTCAGGTGGTGGGGAAGAGGCACTGGTTTTCCCCGGGCAAATGGGAAGAGCTGAAGCTCATTGCCGTGGAGGCCATCGGCAGGCTGGGGGGGGATAGCGCCAGGGTCTTCCTGCAAAAGACGAGCGGCCGGGGCGGCCGGATCGGAAGGGCATGCCAGGCGGCGCTGGAAACCATGGAGGATAGAGCGGGGGATAACCGTGAGTGAGATTACACATCAGGCCGCGCAGCGTGTCGCCATGCTCCTTACCGCATCCATCAAATCCGTTGTCTTCTATCCCGGCGCCCATCCGGCGGTGCGGCAGCCGCTGCAGGAGCTTTGCGAGATCCTTGAAAGGATGCTTGGCGAGAAGCCCGAGATCCACCTGGGCGTGGTGGAGGGTGTTTTCTTTCTGGAAAACCACCTCTTTGTGAGCCCGAACTCTTCCGTCGCGGAACTGGCGGATCGTCTCTCCGGGAAAGGGGTAGATGCATTCACGCTCTTTCCCGGCATAACCCGGGACGATCTGTTTCATTTTGCTTCCCTGTTCGCCAGGCGTGACATCACGGCCGAGCAGATGACGGCTGAGCTGGAGCGCATCGGCATCCGTACTATCCGCCTTGGTATCGATGAACTGGTGTACGGCGATTCCGCCGAGGGGGACGGACTGGCGCCGTCAAAGACATACCTGGATGCGCTGAATGCCATCCGCGGGACCATGAGCGAGATAGAAAACGGCCGCATTCCCGACAGCGGCCTGATTAACGCCGTGGTGGATGACATGGTCTCACTGGCCATCAAGGACCATACCACTCTCCTCGGTCTCGCCATGATCAAGAACTACGACAATTACACCTTCAATCATTCCGTGAACGTGGGGATACTGTCTCTCTCCCTGTCGGCGTTTCTGGGGAGGGAACGGGGTTTCCTTCGCGATATCAATACCGCCGGTCTGCTCCATGACATAGGGAAGACCAGGATAGACAAGGGTATCCTCAACAAACCCGGAAAGCTGTCCGCCGAAGAATACGAGGAAATGAAAAAACATGCCGAAAAGGGGGCGGAGATCGTCAGGGGCATGAGGGACGTCAACCCCGCTGTGGGAGACGCCGTACTGGGCCATCATATCAGGCGCAATCGCACCGGCTATCCGGAATGGGCAAGAGAGATGGATTTCGGAGAGATGACCGAAATCGTCGCGGTCGCCGACTGCTATGACGCGATCACAACCCTTCGGGCCTACAGCCTTCCCGTGTTGCCCAAGGTTGCCCTCGATATCATGCGCAGAACCTCCGGAACCTCTCTGGACGGGGTCCTGGTAAAGCAGTTTGAAAAGATGATGGGGGACTACCCAGTGGGAACTCTCGTCCGTCTGAATACCAATGAGATTGCCCTGGTGGTGAGGCCTCATCCCATGGAAAGTTTGATTCCGGGTGTGAAGGTCATCATGGATGCCGCTGGAAAATCGCTGGAAAAACCGCGAATGGTCAGCCTCGTCAATGAAGCCGGAGCGCGCGGGGTGACCATTGTAGCCACAGTTGACCCGGTTATGAAGAATGTGGACGTGGGCCGCTATTTCGCGGCGTGATCCGCAACCTGCCCAGGGCCGTGGCCGCCGCCTCGCGGGTTCTCGGATGAGGCGCCCCGAGGAGCTGAATGAATCTGTCTTCCAGTGCCCCGTCGCCCAGTCGTCCCAGCGCCATGGCCGCTTCGGCGTCCAGCAGGCCGTCTCCTTCATCGAGAAACGGGGTCAGCAGGGGGGCCAGGGAGGGGTTGTCGTAGTTTCCCATGGCCGCAATGGCCTTGGCGCGGATGGCGGGGTTCGCATCCTTCAGTCTTTCCTGGAGTACCGGGAGCGCCGCCGGAGGGGCCAGGGCGCCCAGGACTTCAACCGCGACCGATCTGATGTCGTCTTCCGGACGCGAGGCGCAATAGAGCAGAGCGGGAAGAGATTCCTCACCCCCGATGCGGCCCAGGGCGTACAGGCACCTGATCCTGGTTCCCAGGTCCCCTTTTTTCAGCGCGTCGAGGATCTCCGGCAGGCTTCCCATGCCCTCGAGACGCTCCAGCGCCTCGGATGCGGCCGCGCGAACCTCTTCACAGGGGTCGGCCAGCAATGAAGAAAGAGCGTCCCGTCTTTTCCTGGTGGATTCAAAATGGTTCATATGGGTTACGATAGTAGCAAAATGAGCGGATATAGCAACAACATCTTGGCGTCATTATTCCCAAAGGCCTTAGACTTACACCTGAAAAAGGCGGTCTCACGCAAAGCCGCAAAGGACGCGAAGGAAAATCAAGAACTTGTCAAATGAGGCCATTCACCTGACCGGTGATACCAGCTTGTTCCGCGGCTATCTGAATTCTTTTGCGTCTTTGCGTCTTCGCGTGATCAGATGCGGTTTTCAGGTTACAGATTATTTCGGAAAGGGATATTTATGAAGGATAAAATGAAGGCGGCCCTCATGTCCGCCCTGATACTGCCTGGAGTAGGGCAGATCTACAGAGGCAGCCGTTTGAAGGGCGGACTTATGGTCCTGTCCGTTACTATTCTCCTCATGACCGCTTTCATTGTCGGGGCCATGGCGATGCGGGACGCCCTCCGGGGGACCGTTGCTTCCGGAGCGGTCGATGCAGCGGAGATGGCAAGTCGTCTGCGCGACTGGATCCCGGCGGCGTACTGGTTGGGGGGAGGGTTATTATGCGTCTGGGTCTACGGAATCGCCGACGCGTTTCTTGCCGGGGACAAGGGAGAAGGCGAGGAGGGGCGCCCGCTTTCCCGCGAAAAAACCGATGGCGGGGGTATGTGACGGCGGTTTTAATAATGAATTGACAAAGAACCTTGTTCTGTGGGATAAATTTTCGAAAACCATCGGTAAGGCCCCGTTTCCGGGGCCTTGTTTTTTACATGAGCGGGCTGGAGATATTCTATGAAGTACGCGAAGATTCTGTCCACCGGCGGGAGGGTTCCCGACCGGGTGGTGAAAAATTCGTTCTTTGATTATCTGATAGATGACGCGGACGACTGGATATTCTCCAGAACCGGAATCCGAGAAAGGCGTTTTGCCTCCGAGGAAGAGGCCACTTCCGACTCGGGAACGGCGGCGGCGTTGCTCGCCCTGGAAAGGGGAAAGATAGACCCTCTTTCCCTCGATTGTATCATTGTAGCCACATCCACTCCCGATATGGTTCTCCCCCCCACCGCCTGCATGGTCCAGAAGAACATCGGAGCGGCCAACGCCTTTGCCTTTGATATGAACGCCGTGTGCAGCGGCTTCGTCTTTGCCGTGGAAGCGGCCGACAATTTCATAAAATCCGGGAAATACAACAGGATACTGGTTATCGGCGCGGACACCTACTCCAAGATGCTCGACTTTCAGGACAGGTCCACCTGCCCGCTGTTCGGCGACGGCGCGGGTGCCCTCATCCTGGAGTCCACCACGGAGCGCACCGGGATTCTTCATACCCACATACAGAGTGACGGCAACCGCTGGGACCTGATCAAGGTTCCTTCTTCCGGTTCCCGAAAGCCCGTTACCGCCGAGACCATCGCCCTTAGGGAAAACACCTTCAAGATGGCGGGAAGAAGTGTATATACCTTTGCCACGGACGTCATACCAAAGCTCATCACCCGGGTCTGCGAGGGCGCCGGTATCCGGCCGGAAGATCTGGACTTCGTCATTCCCCATCAGGCAAACAGCCGCATCATCGACGTGATCACGAAAAAGACGGGGATTCCCGTTGAGAGGATCCTTCTCAACCTGGATCGTTACGGCAACACCGCGGCCGCATCCGTCGGCCTTGCCCTGGACGAGAATCTCCGCGGTGGCGTTATCCAGGAGGGCAACCTGGTGCTTATCATGGGATTCGGAGGCGGGCTGTCATGGGGAGGGATACTGATCCGGGTCTGATGGGGACACCGTCCCCGCCATGACGAGACCCGCGTCCGCGGATGAACCAGCGGAGAGCCCTCGGCCCGCGGCAACCCCTTTAATGAAAGGGATGCGAGGGAACGGGGGCTCTTTTTTTGTAACGGTTTTTCATGCTGAAAACGGTATTTTAACCACAGAGGTCACAGAGAACACAGAGGTATAATAGCGATAAAATGAACTACCAGACGCACCATAGAGGCGCCGATCGTAATATCTTTGTTTTGGAGTAACTACTTGATAGTTATACGAAAATCCTCCGGGCACTCTGTGCCCTCCGTGGTAGTTGCTTTTTTTCAACAATGTCCGGTTAGCTAATTGCAGCAATCGCTAAAATCCCGGCTTAACCCCTCAC
>CAYMFO010000039.1:0-23508 GCA_964389825.1 uncultured Geobacter sp.
AAAAGTAAAAGGTTAACCTGAAAACTGCATTTCAACCACAGAGGTCACAGAGAACACAGAGATATAAAAAACTACCAGACTCACCGTAGAGGCGCCGATCGTAATATCTTTGTTTTGGAGTAACTACTTGATAGTTATACGAAAACCCTCAGTGCCCTCTGTGTTCTCCGTGGTAATTGCTTTTTTTAGGGTTAAAGGTTAACGGTTAATACCTCCCGCGGTTACCGGGAACCGGCCATCCTCTCCACCCTTCGGAGGGCGCTCCGGAATCCGATATTCATGGGAGCGAAGACCTGGACCGAACGGTGCGCCTTGAAGATGCGGCGGAACATGGAGGAAAAGGAATAGAAGGAACGGTTGAGGCGATCATGTCCGGCCTGGAGTTCCTCAGCGGTCATCCCCGCGGGGCGGAAGGTGACGTGACCCATGTCGTAGTCCTCCCAGTTGTCGGAGGTGATCCTCCCCTCCGCCTCCAGGCGCGCCCGCACGGCGGTGCCGGGATAGGGGGTGAGGATGGGGAAGATGGCGGCCTCCAGACGCGCCTTTTCGCAGAAACGGAGCAGGGCGTCGAAGATCTCCGGGGTGTCGCCGTCATAGCCCAGGACAAATGAGCCCAGGATGCCGATGCCGTTGTCCCGGAAGGCCAGGGAATCCTCCAGATAGCTGGAGGCCCGGTTGGTGACCTTGCCCATGGCGGCGAGGGCCGTCTCGCTCAGGGACTCAAAGCCGACGAACAGGCCGAAGCAGCCCGATTCGCCTGCGGCCCGCAGAAGCTCCGGGTCTCGGGCCAGGTCGATGGGCGCGTGGGAGAGCCATTTGCAGCCCATGTCCCGCATGCCGTCGAACAGCTCCATGGCGTACCGGCGATCTCCCACCAGGTTGTCGTCAACGAAGAATACGAAGGAATTCTTCCTGCGCAGGGTCTCCAGTTCCATGAGCACCGACTCCACCGGACGCTTCCGGTATTTCCTTCCGTAGAAGGCGGTGACGGAACAGAATTCACAGGCAAAGGGACAGCCGCGGGTGGTCTGGATGGTGTTGGTGAAAAGGTAACGCTTCCCCGCGAAGATATCCCGCCGGGCCGGGGGGATGTCCTCCATGGGCAGGAGGCCGCCGGCCCGGTAGAGACGCTTCATGTTCCCGTTTTCCCGATCTTCCAGCAAGCCGGGCCACACAAGTTCTCCCTCTCCCACCACAACCGCGTCCACATGCTCCAGGGCCTCGTCAGGAAGATTGCTGGCATGGAAGCCTCCCATGACGACCGGGACCCCCCGCTGACGGAAGCCGTCGGCTATGCGGTACGCCCGGGGCGCCTGGGGGGTCATGGCGGTAATGGCCACCAGATCGGCGTCCGCGGCGAAATCGATGGCTTCGATATTCTCGTCCACCAGCTCCACCCGCCACCTGTCCGGGGTAACGGCCGCCAGCGCGGCAAGGGAAAGGGAGGGAAACTTGAAACCCAGCTCTCCCCACAGCCTTCCCCCGGGCCAGCCGGGGGCGACCAGAAGGAGTTTCACTTCCGGTGTTCCGCTATGTACCCGGTCATGCTCCTCACCGACTGGAACACCACGGTTCCGGTTTCGGCGTCGGGGACCACAACCCCGAAGTCCTTCTCCATGGCTACCACCAGCTGGAGGGCGTCGATGGAGTCGAGGCCGAGGCCCTCCCCGAACAGGGGCGCATCGGTGTCGATGTCCTCCGGCGTCATCCCGTCGATGCGCAGGCTGTCAATGATGAGCTTTTTTACCTGTGTGATCAATTCTTCTGACATGTAGCACCCTTTTCCCGGCCCTCCATTACGCCCCAGTAGTCAAAGAAATTGTACCACTGGTCCGGATAGGCCTTTATATAACGTTCAAATACACGCAAGATTTGCGCCGTGCCTTCCTCTATGGCCTTTTTGTGGCCGCCGTGACGTCCGCTGAACCACACCGGATCCGCCATGATGGTCGCATAGCGGTTCCCTTCCCTTGGGACGAAAACCGGAAATACCGGCGCGCCGCTGGCCATTCCCAGGTACGCCGCTCCCAGGGGGATGTCGGCGGTCAGGCCGAAGAATTCCATGGGGGCCGTGTGGGAGGACCCGTCCCGATCACCCAGCAGCGCCAGTATCTCGTTGCGCCGCAGGGCGTTCACCGCTTCTATGATGGCCAGGGGGGAGGTGTCATGGCGATCCACGTAGATGAACCTGATACCCCGTTCGCTCCGCACCCTTTCCCTCAGTTCGTTCACCCGCTCATCCGGCTCGCGGAAGGTGAGCACGTTTACGGGATAGCCTATCTCGGCCAGGCCCAGACCTCCCAGCTCCCAGTTGCCCAGATGGGGAGAGATCAGGATGGCGCCCCGCCCAGCGGACATGGCGGCGTCCAGGTGCTCTTTTCCCACCCGCCGTCCGATAAGGGCGTCCAGCCGGCTTCCCCGGAGGCGGATCATCAGCATGACATCGGACCAGTTGAGGGAGTATTTGTAGATGGTGGAGAATACCAGCCGTTCCACATCCCGCCTTCCGGTGATGACGCGCAGGTTGGCGCGGATGATGCGCCGTTTTTCCCCCATGAGAAGATAGACTATCGCGCCGGTCAGGAAGGCGAACGGCGGGAAGAGGAAGCGGGGAACCAGAATGGTAAACAGCGTGATAAGAAACAGATTGACGCCGCTGTACAATCTCACGTGGTTCCGCTCATCATGATTTGTTGCCGCCCAGAAGCGCCTTTTCCCGGCAGGCCGCGCCCCGGAACTCCTTGTCCCAGGCGGGATCGGCGATGCCGGCGTAGCGGCGCGCATAGCCGTCCATTTCCGTTGCCAGGCCGGTGAATATCTCCTCCGCGCCCCGGTGGGTGGGATAGACTCCATCGGAGGAAAAGATATCCCTGCCCACCTCCGGGTGATCGATGAGCATGCAGGGACGCAGCAGGTTCTCATGACGCCCCTGCCGCTCCCGTATCATGCGGAACAGGGGAGAGCGCAGGGCTTCCTTCAGGGTTGTGCGCCGGATGTTGTCCACGGCGAAATGGCAGAAGACGCACGGCTCGATGTCGCCGTTGGCGTTGATATGAAAGTATTTCCGTCCCCCGGCGATGCAGCCGCTGATGATGGGGCCGTCATTCCAGAAATCGACGAAGATCATCGGCTTCTCCGCCCGGAACTCTATGGTGCGCCTGCGCATCAGGTCACGCTGCTCTGGGGTGGGCATCAGGGAGATATCAGGCCGGCGGCCGACGGGCACATAGGAAAAGAGCCAGACGCCAAAGCAGCCCTTTTCCACCAGCATATCTATGTATTCGGAGCTGGTGATGATGTCCGTGTTGCGGCTGGTCTGGGTGAAGGAGCCGCAGAAGGAGAGCCCGGCGCCGCGCAGCAGGTCCATGGCGCGCATCACCTTGCGGAAATGGCCCTGGCCGCGCCGCTCGTCGGTCTCCTTTTCGTACCCTTCCAGGGAAATGGCGGGCATGACGTTTCCCACCTCGATGAGACGCTCCACCATCCGTTCGTTGATGAGGCCGCCGTGGGTGAAGACGAGGAAGGCCATGTCGCCGTGCTTCCTGAAGATATCGAATATGTCTTCCTTGAAGAACGGCTCGCCTCCGGAAATGACCGCGAAGTATACGCCCATCTCCTTCATCTGCGTGAGAACGGAATCGATCTCCTCCCGTGACAGCTCCAGGGTCTTGTCGTAGTCGCCGGCATAGCAGCCGTAACAGGAGAGATTGCAGCGCATGGTGGGGCTGATGACAACCGTGGAGGGGGGATAGTACCCTTCCCGGTCCAGCCACGCCTTGCGCTTGTTGGTTCCGGAAAGGAGATGGTTCACCGCCAGGTTGGATATCCATTTGTCCCGCTGGTTGGGGTGCAGGTCGCGGAGGATGCGGCGCGGAAACTCGATACTCGGGTGATTCTCGCGAATGAGCTGCCGGATCCAGCGGATCCGTTCCCGGTAGTAGTCCTTTTTGGGCAGCAGTTCCATCAGGTAGGTCATCCGCGCCAGGTTCTCGTTGGAGGAGTTGGAGGCCATGGAGAGAAGAAGTGAGATGATCTTTTCCGTTGAATAGTTTTTCAGGCTTTGCAGCATGTTTTATAGCCCCTCTTCCCTCACCCGTACTTGAGGAAGGTCATACAGATGTTCCATGTATCGCGCACCGGGCGGAAATGGCTGGTGGAACGGCCGTCAGCCACCCGCGCGGCCACCGGAAGGCTCCCGATGGTGAACCCGCCGCGCCAGGCCTTCATGAGAATCTCCATCTCCAGCTCGTACCCGGTCGCGTCCAGTTCCACGCTTCGCAGAAGCCGCGCCGAATAGTAGCGAAAGCCTGACTGGCTGTCGCTGATCTCGAAGCCCGTCCTTTTCCTCATGCACCATACGCCGAAGCGGTTCCACCAGCTTCGCAGCCCGGCCATCTCTTCAAACTGGGTCGCCCTGGAGGCGATCAGGATATCCGCCTTCCGCTCCAGCGCCGCCCCGGCGAGACGGGAGATGGCGGCGGGGTCGTGCTGGCCGTCGGCGTCAAGGGTCACGACCCCGGAAAATCCGTTTCGCAGCGCCCAGGAAAAGCCGGTGCGGAGCGCGGCCCCCTTGCCCCGGTTCTCCGGGTGCCGGATCATCTCCACGGGAAGCCCGGCAAGACTCTCCGCCATGCCGTCCGTGGAGCCGTCATCCACCACCAGCACGGGGAAACCCGATTGCAGGGACTCCTCGGCCACCAGGCGGATGGTCTTGCCCGCATTATAGGCAGGCAGAGCTATGCAGATTTCCAAGATTCGACCACCTGTTCCATAGCGCCGAAAGAAAAACGTTCCAGCAGATAGCGGAGACGCCCGGAGGCGTCTTTCCTCGTTCCATACACGGCGAACCCGCGAAGCGGCGAAAGAGCCAGCCTGGGTCCGAGAGGGTCCACCTCCCGGGGATGAAGGAAAAGGACCGCCGGGGCGCCGGCCCGGTTATATGCGTCGATGGTCGAGCATATGACGGGACGGGGAAAAAACCTGAATCCCCAGCCTCCCCCGGTGGGAAGGTTGCATACGGGCGCCCGGGTCACCATGGGAGGAAACTCCAGCAGCTCTCCTCCTCCCGCCCTTACCCGGAAGGGAAAGCGCGGCCCGTTCCGGTCGCCGACAAAGGGAAGTGGGCTAAGACTGGAGTCATAGAGGTAACCCTCTTCCCACAGGATATCGAAGGCCCACCGGCAGTCCGCGCCCAGCGACCACTGGGGCGCCCGGAATCCCGTCGGCCTCATGCCGCACTGACGCTCGATTATATCCCCGGTTCTGCGCAGCTCCTGGCGGAAGGCCGCGGCGTCCATGCCGCGCACCGGCCGGTGAGAATAACCGTGGGAGGCTATTTCATGGCCCGCGCGGGATATCATGGGCGCCAGGGAAGGTTCCTCTTCGGCCACCGAGCCGAGCATAAAAAAAGTCGCCCGAACCTCGCATTCCGCCAGCAGCCGGAGAATCCTCTCGATGTTCGGGCGCACCCTTCGCTGGAAAGACCCGGCAGCCGGATCGTTATCACATCCGCAGACATGAAACCAGTCTTCTACATCAATGGTGATAGCGTTCATCAACGGCCGGTACGGGTCTTTCTTTCTTAAAAAAATCAGGACCTAAAGCTACACTATTTGCCTTTGCAAGTCAACATGACGGGTCCTTGCGGCATTGATGCGGGCAAACGTCCCCGCGGAACCGGGCGCGAATGATCCTTCCCGGCGGAAAACAGGGTGGAATACCTCCATCCGGTGAGACAAAACCCCTTTCCTGACAACTACTTGACAATTTAAGGCCGGTCTGTTAGCTTCTGAAATTCCCGAACTGACCCCCCCCAGGAGGGGACCCCGAGTGGCCCCTATCACAGAAACAGAAAGGAAGACACCATGGCGAAAAAACTCTTCATCCCAGGTCCGGTCCAGGTTCACCCAGAAATCCTCCAGGCAATGGCGACTCCCATGATCGGACACCGCATGAAGGAGTATGCGATGCTGCACGGCGCGGTAAAGGAGAAACTGAAGAAGCTCCTCTTCACCGAGGACAGGGTATTCCTCTCCACCTCCAGCGCATTCGGCGTCATGGAAGGAGCGGTGCGCAACCTGGTGGGAAAGAGGTGCGCAAACTTCTGTAACGGCGCTTTTTCCAACAAGTGGCACGATGTTACCAAGCGGTGCGGCAAGGAAGCCGACGCCTTCAAGGCGGAGTGGGGCAAACCCATAACCCCGGAGATGGTGGACGAGGCCCTTTCAACGGGAAAATACGACTGCGTCACCCTGGTTCACAACGAGACCTCCACCGGCGTCATGTCGCCTTTGCCGGAGATCGCCCGGGTGCTGAAGAAATACCCGGACGTCCTTTCCATCGTTGATACGGTTTCCTCCATGAGCGCCCTGAAGATCCCGGTGGACGAGCTGGGCATAGACTGCTGCCTCTTCGGCGTGCAGAAGGCGTTCGCCCTTCCGCCGGGACTGGCCGTGTTCACCGCCACCGCGAAGGCCCTGGACAGGGCCCGGACCATGGAAGGCCGGGGTTACTACTTCGACTTTATCGAATTCGAAAAGGCCGACGAAAAGAACAATACCCCCTCAACCCCCTGCATCTCCCAGATATTCGCCCTGGACAAACAACTGGACCGCATGTTTGCCGAGGGGCTGGAGAACCGCTGGGCGCGGCATCAGGCGCTCCAGGACCGGGTGGAAAGATGGATCGGGGAAAAAGGGTACGGCTTCTACGCGGAAAAACCCTACCGTTCACGGGCGCTCACCTGCGCGACCAACACCAGGGAAACCGACCTGGAGGCCCTGAAGAAGCTCATGGGTGAGAGGGGATACGCCTTTGACAACGGCTACGGAAAGATCAAGGGCCAGACCTTCCGCATCGCCCACATGGGGGATACCCGGATGGAAGACCTGGAGGAATTCCTCGGCGTTATGGACGAGCTTCTTGCGGGGCTCTGAAAAAAGGCTGTTTTTACACTCAGTGATATAGAAAGGGGCGGGGCAACCCGCCCCTCGTGTTTCCGGCGTATAATCCGCCTTTTCATGAACCGGCGGTTATTCATGGAGACAGCGGGTGGAAAGGGGAGCACCGATGGAACGGGACCAGCAAGAGCACGGCATCAGAACCTCGGGAACGATTCTCTTTAACGGGACTACCCCGCGGCTTTACGAAGCGGCCATCCTGAACCGGGAGGGACTGCTGACGCAGGAAGGCGCGCTGGTGGTAAACACCGCGCCCCACACGGGCCGCTCGCCCGATGACAAGTACATCGTGGACGAGCCATCCTGCCGCGACGCCGTCTGGTGGGGCGAGGTGAACAGACCCCTGCCGCCGGAACGCTTCCACGCCATCCATGGCCGGATGCTGGACCATATGGCGGACAGGGACCTGTTCGTCCAGGACTGCCTTGCCGGCGCGAGCCCCCGCCACCGTCTGCCTATCCGCGTAATCACCGAAAAGGCCTGGCATTCCCTGCTGGCCCGCTCCCTGTTCGTGCGGCCCGGGGAAGGCGAGCGGGAACATTTACGTCCGGAGTTTACCCTCCTGTGCGCGCCCTCCTTCCACGCGGACCCGGAACGGGACGGGCTCCGGTCCGGGGTCTTCATCATCCTCAATTTCGCCGAGAGGCTGATCCTCATCGGCGGCACCGGGTACGGAGGGGAGATCAAGAAATCGGTCTTCACGGTCATGAACTACCTCCTCCCCCTGGAGCGGGGTGTTCTCCCCATGCACTGTTCGGCGAACATGGGCGCCGGCGGCGATGTCGCCCTTTTTTTCGGCCTGTCCGGGACCGGCAAGACCACCCTGTCCGCCGACCCGAAACGCCGCCTTATAGGAGACGACGAACATGGCTGGGATGACGAGGGCGTCTTCAATTTCGAGGGGGGATGCTACGCAAAGGTCATCAACCTCTCGGAGGTTATGGAACCGGAAATCTTCCACTGCGCGCACCGTTTCGGAACCATCATGGAAAACGTGGTCATGGACGCCGATACCCGGAGGGTGGACCTGAACGACGACTCCATAACCGAAAACACCCGCGCCTTTTATCCCCTCCATTTCATACCCGGTTCGGTTCCGGCGGGGTCCGTGGACCACCCGCGGAACCTGTTCATGCTCACCTGCGACGCCTTCGGGGTCCTTCCCCCTATTTCCCGGCTGACGCCGGAGCAGGCCATATACCACTTCCTGTCCGGCTATACCGCGAAGGTGGCCGGTACCGAGGACGGCATGGGCGCCGAACCGCGGGCCGTCTTTTCGGCATGCTTCGGCGCGCCTTTCCTGCCGCTGCCCCCCTCGGTGTACGCCGGGCTTCTGAGGGAGAAGATAGCGCGCCACGAAGTCCGCTGCTGGCTGGTGAACACGGGGTGGATCGGGGGTCCCTTCGGGGTCGGCGCGCGCATGCGCATCGACCATACGCGCGCCCTCATCAACGCGGCCCTTGACGGCCTGTTCGATAACATACCCTTTATCACGGAGCCGTTCTTCGGGCTTTCCCTGCCGACCGCGTGCCCGGATGTCCCCGAACGGATTTTCTCCCCCCGCCGGCTCTGGTCCAGCGGGGAGCGTTACGACGAGGCCGCCCTCGGACTGGCGGGAAAGCTTCGGGACAATTTCAGGAGGTTTGAGACCCTCTTGTCGCACAAGGAGCGGAAATGATCTACCCGCGCCGCCCCGCAAGGAGACTGGTTTCATGGATGTGAAAGACAAAAAGCGAAACACCCCGGATCAGGGATCGGACCCCGGAGCGCGGACCGTCTGGGAGCAAAAGGGGATATCCCGCCGCGACTTCCTCAAATTCTGCACGGCCATGTCCGCGGCCCTGGCCCTTCCGGCCGCCTTTGCCCCGAAGATTGCAAGGGCGCTGGACGATGTAAAACGCCCCGCCCTCGTCTGGCTGGAATTCCAGGACTGCGCGGGGGATACGGAGGCGCTGCTGCGCGCCTCCAATCCCTCCCTTTCCGAGATCGTCCTGGATGTCCTTTCCCTCGATTACCATGAAACCCTCATGGCGGCGGCGGGACGCCAGGCCGAGGAAAACCTCTGGAAGACGGTCCGGGAGCAGCGGGGAAAATACATCGCCGTGGTGGAAGGCGCCATCCCCATGAAAGACGGCGGCGTCTACTGCTGCATCGGCGGAAGGTCCGCCCTGGATATCGCGCGGGAGGTGTGCGGCAACGCCTTCGCCACCATCGCGGCCGGGACCTGCGCCACCGGCGGCGGAATCCCCGAGGCGAAGCCCAACCCCACCGGCGCGGTGGGCGTCAAGGACGCCGTACCCGGCGCGACCGTTATCAATCTCCCCGGCTGCCCCCTCAACCCGGACAACCTGACCGCCACCTTGGTTCATTACCTTACCTTCGGCAGGCTTCCGGCCACCGACAGCCAGGGGCGGCCCCTCTTCGCCTATGGCAAGAGGATCCACGACAACTGCGAGCGGCGGCCCCACTTCGACGCGGGCCAGTATGTGGAAAGATGGGACGACGAAGCGCACCGCAAGGGCCACTGCCTGTACAAGATGGGGTGCAAGGGGCCGGAGACCTACCACAACTGCCCGATCCAGCGCTACAACGACAAGACGGGATGGCCCGTGGGGGCCGGACACGGCTGCATCGGCTGCGCGGAGGCCGGATTCTGGGACACCATGTCTCCCTTCTACCGGCGTCTTCCCAACGTGCCCGGGTTCGGCGTCGAACTCACCGCGGACCGCATCGGCGCGGGCCTGGCCATCGCCACCGCCGCGGCCTTCGCCGGCCACGGCGTGATCAACGCCCTCCGCGGAAACAGGGATAAAGAAGGGAAGAAAGAGGAATAGTCCATGGCAAAGATTGTAATAGACCCCGTCACCCGCATCGAAGGCCACCTGCGCATCGAGGCGGAGGTGGACGGAAACCGGGTCGCCGACGCATGGAGCAGCAGCACCATGTTCCGGGGCATCGAAAAGATCCTCCGGGGAAGGGACCCGCGGGACGCCTGGGTCTTTACCCAGCGTTTCTGCGGCGTCTGCACCACGGTGCACGCCATTGCCGCCATCCGCGCCGTGGAGCACGCCCTGGGCATCCGCGTTCCGCCCAACGCCGAACTTATAAGAAACATCATCATGGGGGTCCAGAACATCCATGACCACGTGATCCATTTCTACCATCTCCACGCCCTGGACTGGGTGGACATCACCTCCGCCCTGAAGGCGGACCCGGCCAGGACCTCCGCCCTGGCCGCCGCCACCTCCGGCTGGCCCCTCAATTCGGCCACTTATTTCAAGGGGATACAGGACAGGCTGGCCGCCTTCGTCAACACCAGGAGACTCGGCCCCTTCGCCAATGCCTGGTGGGGACACCCGGCCTACAGGCTGGCGCCCGAGATGAATCTCATGGCAACGGCCCATTACCTGGAGGCCCTGGAATGGCAGAAGGACATCATCCGCATCCACGCCATCCTCGGCAGCAAGAACCCCCATCCCCAGACCTTCCTGGTGGGGGGCATGGCCATCACCATCGATCCCGCCTCCCAGACCGCCCTCAACGCCGGAAGACTGGCCGAGATCCGGGGCCTTGTGGCGAGGACCTCGGACTTCGTGGAAAAGGTCTACATCCCCGACCTGCTGGCCATCGCCTCCCAATACAGGGAATGGTTCGCCATCGGCGCGGGTGTGGGGGATTTCCTCTGTTACGGGGATTTCCCCTCGGACAACAGCGGCAAGGCCGAGACGCTCTGGATGCCCCGGGGGATGATCCGTGACCGGGACCTGTCCCGCGTCCATGGGGTGGAGCAGGAGAAGATCGCCGAGTACGTGGACCATTCCTGGTATGACTCCCCTGCCGGACCGGGCGCCGGTCTTCATCCGTGGGACGGCGCCACTGATCACCATTACACCGGTCCCAGGCCGCCCTATGAATACCTGGACACCCGGGAGAAGTATTCCTGGGTCAAGGCGCCGCGTTATGAGGGCAGGCCGGTGGAGGTGGGACCGCTGGCGCGCTGCCTCATTGCCCGGGCATCGGGACACAGGGAGATGAAGGCGGCGGTGGACATGGTCCTCGCCCGGCTGCGACTGCAACCGGCGGACCTCTGCTCCACCATGGGAAGGACCGTGGCGCGGGGCGTCGAGACCCTCGTGCTGGCCCGCAAACTCCCGGAGTGGCTGGACGCCCTCACCGGCAACATCAGGGGGGGAGACTACGCCGTCCACAACGGCGAAAAATGGGACCCGGACACCTGGCCGGCGGAGGCGAAGGGCTATGGCTGGCACGAGGCGCCCAGGGGCGCGCTGGGCCACTGGATCCGCATCAAAGATGGAAAGATTCTCAACTACCAGGCGGTGGTTCCCTCCACCTGGCTCGCCTCGCCCCGTGACGCCAAAGGGCAACGGGGACCCTATGAAGCGGCACTGGCGGGCACGCCCCTGGCCGATCCGAAGCGGCCCCTGGAGATCCTGCGCACCATCCACTCCTTCGACCCCTGCCTCGCCTGCGCGGTGCACCTGTTCGACCCGGAACGTGGCGATGGGGTAACGGTGAAAGCTCTATAGGAGGAGCGCCGTGGAAAAGCTGGTGACAAAATACGTCTGGGAGTGGCCGGTGCGCATCACCCACTGGGTCAACGCCCTTTCCATCCTGCTCCTCTCCCTTACCGGTCTCTACATCGGCTGGGGCAAGACCCTGGCCCATGACCCGTCCCGGTACGTGATGGGGTGGGCGCGCTTTATCCACTTCGTCACCGGCTACGTCTTCACCATCAGCGTCCTCTCCCGCCTCTACTGGGCCTTTGCCGGGAACGAGCACGCAAGCTGGCGGGCCTTCGTCCCCTACCTGTTCCGGGACGGGAGGCGCAACATGAAGGAGACCTTTCTCTTCTATACCTTCTTCCGCCGCGCCGCGCCCAGTGTTACCGGCCACAACGCCATGGCGGGGAGCGTATACCTGTTCATCTTTCTCCTTTTCCTCCTGATGATCGCCACCGGCTTTGCCCTCTACTCCGAGTACGCCCCCGGCGGCATCATGAACCGGACCTTCGGCATGCTGTTCTCCTTTGCCCCCAACCAGGTCCTGCGCCTGATCCACCACTGCGGCATGTGGCTCATCATCTGCTTCGTCATCAACCATGTATACAGTTCCTGGCTGATGGACGTGAAGGAAAAAAACGGTGTCATCTCCAGCATCTTCGGCGGCTACAAGTCCGTTCCGGAGGAGGAGCGCCATTGTCTACGCTGATCCTGGGCATAGGAAACCTGGTCATGGGCGACGACGGCGTGGGCGTGAGGGGGGTCCAGCGCCTGGCCACCGGTTATTCCTTTCCTCCTGGCGTGAGGTTGCTGGACGGCGGCACCCTGGGGCTTGACCTCCTTCCCTTCCTGGAGGGGCTTGACCGGCTTCTCATCATCGATGCCGTGGAGACCGGCGGACCGCCGGGGACTATCGCCCGGCTGACCGGAGAGATGATCCCCGGCGCCTTCGAGACGCGCCTTTCGCCACACCAGATGGGCCTCAGGGACCTGCTGGCCGTCTCCGACCTCCTGGGAAACCGGCCTCCGGCAATGACGCTGCTGGGGGTCCAGCCCGAGACCATCGAACCGGGGACGGACCTGTCACCGCCGGTGGAGTCCGCCCTGGACACCCTGGTGGAGATGGCGCTCCGGGAGCTGCGGGAATGGGGAATCGCCGCCCTTCCCGCTTGATATGGTATATTCTGATCCGCGGAGAAGATGACACCCTTTCATGTAGGGGCGCAAGGCATTGCGCCCGCGATCAGAGGGGCGTACGCCATACGCCCCTATATCCGTTTCGCTAGAATGCAAATTTGAATTATTACCCATCTTTCTACAAGGACGCATCAATGGATACACGTATCATCAACCAGCAACTCCTGGACACGGTTTCCGGCGTGGCCAAGTACTCGCCGCGCCGCCGCAAAAACCTCAATTTTCACCCGGATGACGAGGCGCCCTGCCACCGGCTTCTCAATGCCATGGAACCCGGGTCCTATATCCCTCCCCACCGCCACCTCCCCCCGGAAAAAGATGAAACCATCATCGCGCTGCGGGGCAGCCTGGGAGTGGTTTTCTTCGATGACGGGGGAAACATCCGCGAGACCGCGCTGCTGACACCCGGGGGCGGCGCCATGGGGGTGAACATTCCCCATGGCGCCTTCCATACCGTTGTTTCACTGGAGAGCGGGACGGTCTTCTTTGAATCCAAGGCGGGTCCCTACCGGCCCCTGACCCCGGAAGAGAGGCCGCCGTGGGCGCCGGAAGAGGGAAGCGCCGCCGCGGCCCCATACCTCGCGGAGCTCCGGAAGCTCTGGCTGAAACCGGATTGATCCGGCCGCCGGGATGACTTCAACCGCGGAATATAGGTTGACTTGACTGAAACGCTGTGTTATTTCAAAAAACCATGAACGAACTCTACGTGAAAAGATTAGCGGCATCGGCACGAGCTATCAGCGCAGCGGCGCGTAACGCCGCACGTGTACCCGCCGCCGTGTGAATTTTCTGGTTTTTTGTTTTCAGAGGCCGTGGGTATCCCCCGCGGCCTTTTTGTTTTTTCGCTTTCTGAACGCAGCGCGTCCGGTTTTTCCCGAAACCGGCCCGCGCGAACTCTATCGGGGGTAAATAATGAGAAACGAACTGGTAAATCCGGGCGCGGGAGAGCTTACCTATGAAATCCGCAACATCGTAAATGTCGCGGAAAAGCTTCAGAAGTTCGGCGTGAAAATCAACTGGGAAAACATCGGGGATCCCGTCGCGAAAGGGGAGAAGGTCCCCCAATGGATGAAGGAGGTGGTGGCCGCTGAGGTGATGAAAGACGAGACCTACGGCTATTGCCATACCAGAGGGGTGCTGGAAACCCGCAAGTTCCTGTGTGAAAAAACCAACAAACGCGGCGGCGCGCAAATAACGCCGGACGACATCATCTTCTTCAACGGCCTGGGAGACGCCATTGCAAAGGTCTACGGCAACCTGAAACCGGAGACCCGCGTCCTTACTCCTTCTCCCACCTACACGACCCACTCCACGGGTGAAATGGCCCACGCCAATGCCTCCTCGGTCTGCTACCGGTTGCGGCCGGAAAACAACTGGTACCCCGATATCGACGACATGCGCAACCATGTCAAATACAATCCCGCCATTGCCGGGATACTGGTAATCAATCCGGACAACCCCACCGGCATGGTCTATCCGGAAGAAACCCTCCGCGCTATCGTGGATATCGCAAGGGAGTTCGGCCTGTTCATCATTGCCGACGAGGTCTACAACAATATCGTCTACAACGGTCAAAAAACCGTGCCCATCTCGGCCCTGGTGGGTGACGTTCCGGCCCTTGCCATGCGTGGCATCTCCAAGGAGTTTCCCTGGCCGGGGTCCCGCTGCGGCTGGATCGAGTTTTACAACAGCGACAAGAACGCCCGTTTCAGGAAATACGTGAACGCCATTCTCAATTCCAAGATGAACGAGGTCTGCTCCACCACACTGCCGCAGAAGGCGCTGCCGACCATCTTCTCCCACCCGGAGTACCGCGGCTACCTGGACGAGCGCATCGCCCGTTACGAAAAGATGAGCAACATCGCCTATGAGTCCCTGCGCGACGTGCCCGGGCTCATGGTGAACCGGACCAACGGCGCATTCTACATGGCCGTGGCCTTCCGGGAAGGGCTGCTCAATCACAACCAGACCCTTCCCATCGAAAACCCCGAGGTCAGGGATCTGGTAAACGGCCTGGTGACGGCGCCGGGGGTCGCCCCGGACAAGCGCTTTGTCTACCATCTCCTGGCCAACACCGGCATCTGCGTCGTGCCCCTTTCCTCCTTTTCCTCCCAGCTCCAGGGTTTCCGGGTGACGCTGCTGGAAAAAGACGAGAAGGAGTTTCGCAAGATATTGAAGACCCTGGCGAAGAAGATCGAGGAGTATCTCTGTTCGTAGGAGCGGAAAAAAAAGGGGCGTCGTCCTGTAAAAGGACGGCGCCCCCGAACCGATATACAGAGCTTCAGACCCGTTTCCGGCCTCAGCTTTGGCGCATCTTGGCCTCTCCCGGCCAAAGGACCGCGATTCTGGATTCACACGCAAGGCTCGCCAGCGCCCTGTCGACCGCTTCCGGAGGAAGAACGGCGGAAAAGGACAGATCAGCCGCGGCAATCCCTTCCCCCACCGATTGGGAAAATATCCGCTCGATCATATCGGGGAGAGAGGTAAGATAGCGGTACGCTTCATCAATCCTCCGAAAACGCTCCGGATTGAATTCAGGCGGATAGCGGCGCGCCAGACGGCGATATGCCTGGGTAATTTCATCAGCCGTCCCACCCGCGGGAAGATTCAGCTCATTCAACGCGTCCTGTCTTGTCACCGTTTTCTCCCCCTCCGCTTTGGAGACCTGTTATTTTGCGCCAGCGCATCCATGATTTTCCCATGCAACCGGCCGGCCGCGGCGTCGCCCCGTTGCGACCGCTCAGCCGCTATGTTCGAGATGATGAGCAGGTAGCGTTCCACGCCATCCGGGAAACCTGAACCACTCACGAGCTCCAGGATGTCCGAAAGTTCTTCCGTGGAATGCCGCTCCGCCATATTCTTTTTTCCGCACAACACATCGAGGCCGGCCTCAAGCATCTCCCGTTGCAGAATGGCGCCCCCCGGAAGAGGGCCAAAGGGAAGATCGCCGTCTATCCCTTCGCAGGTAAATCGGATTGTCCGCAGTAGTGTGGTAATATTTTCCACAACCATCTTCACGGGAATATCGGAGGATAGCATCTTTTCCAGCAGGCTCTTATAGCCGGTTCCCGACAGGATACCCGCGGCAAAAGCCCTGGCGATTGCCACGGGAAATGAAAACAGCGGATTCCCCTCGAAAGATTCCATCGCCTTGATTATTCCCTTTGTCGTCCTTGAAAGATCCCCGAAGATATCTTTCATGGACATGTCCGGGAAATTCATGTTTTTTCCTGCTTTTCCGGCTATTGAATTCATAATCAGTGACGACATCAGAGAATAACCCAACCCCTTTGCCACCATAGCGTCAATCTCATGTCCGCATTCCCGGCAGATTTCAATCATGGGTTTCACAAGAGAGAGTTTTTCCTGAAGGATGAAGTTATGTTCCGCGAACAATTCATTCACATCCTTCTCCTCAATGGGCGGCAGAAGCTTCAGCATGCCCCGGACGTTGGCCATCATGGCGCGGTCCCTGATCGTAAGGGCGAAGAAGGTTTGCAGGAGCGTTGACTGCGCATCCAGGCATCCCGCCGCGGCGGCGGCGTCGAGAAGAAACGGCAGGTCTTCCATGGAGCCGCAAAGCAGCGGGACGTGCTGGGCCACGACAGGGCCGAATACGGACGCGACTCGTTTCCGATCGCGTTCCGTAAGTGAGTCCCGGCGTTTCGCCAGTTCCGCGAACACCTCCTTGTACAGGATCACCAGGGTATCCTGGAGTTCCAGGTCCAGCCGGTCCTTGGACTGCATCAGTTGCGCCAGCTTGTTTATCAGGAAAAGCTTTTCCTCCAGCGAGGCGGTCCGGGCGGTCTTGCGCCATGAGGAATGATCGGCCGCGGATATGCGGTGCGATGTTTCAAGCTGGAATCTTTTGCGCAGTTCGTCCCATCGGGCGCCGACGAGCATCTCCATGATAAACGGCACGGACAGGGCCAGGCAGGCGCCCTGGTTCGGGTTGTTCTCCCCGACCCGGCGCAGGGCGGCGGCGACATGCGCAAGTACAGGCGCGGCCATGACCCTGAACAGGTCAGGAGGCGTCGCGGAGGCCGCCTTTCGCAACCCCTGTTCGATAATCGTCAAATCCAGTGAGTTTACCCCTTTGGCGCCTTTTTTTACGGCCGCGGCGCTGTTCAGTTTGCGGGACAAGGCCAGTATCTGCCCGAGGGAATCGGCTACAGCGGCGGGGATGGATGGGCAGGTCCGCAGAAGGGTTTGCAGCTGGCGATACTCTCGAAGGGTGATCCCTTCCGGTTTCGCGGCAAAGCGCTCCAGGAGCTTGCGGGTTTTTTCTTCGCCAGCGGGACGTTCGGCCTTGCAGTGGAGCAGTTCGCGGCGAAGAGTTTCAGCTGGCGCCGAAAGCCCGGTCATGCCGTCAAGCTCCCCGGCCACATCCAGGCCTTCAAGATAGCGGCCGACCGTCCTGATGAAACGGATGTCGGCAAGGTCCGGCGGGTCGCTGAACTCTCCCAGCCTTGCCAGGAATCCTTTCATCCCCGTCGCGGTCCTGAAGGCGGAGCGGGTCAGGGAGCGCCAGGTTTCCTCCCACTGGGAGCGGAACTCTTCGACGGCATTTTCCTTGGTCAGCAGCGCAAGGGCTTCCCATTCCCTCCCATCCGCGCGAAGCCGATCGAACCCTTTCCGGATACGCTTTACCTGGCCCCGGTTCATGATTCCCCGTCCTGATCTTCCACCTGGTCCATCAGTTCCAGCAGGGCGTCCTCCAAATCATCAATGTCGTCCGTGTCGTTGTTCAGGGCCTCCACATAGACGGCAATGGCGCCTTCCAGTCTGTCCCTGAGAGGGTCGGACTGATCCATGGCGGCGGCCAAACGGCGCGCCTTGGTTACCATGTAGTTGGCCGCTTCTTCATTCAGGGCAGGCGCCGTTTCACCATCGGTCTCGGCGGAACGGGAACGGGCGTCCATGGTTACTTCGCGACGATTGGCATAACCCCTCTGTTCCACAACCACATGGATGATGCCGTCCCTGTCATAGGACAGTTCCGCTATGATCGGTGAATCTTCCGGAGAGGGCTTCAGATCGAAGACAAAGGAGCCGATGAGGTTGTTTTTCCGGCAAGAATGGCTCTCTCCCTGAAAGACCTCGATCAGCACCTTTTCCTGGTTCGGATAGCTTGTATAGTACATCTCCGACTTTCTTGCCGGAATGCGCGTGTTACGGCTGATGATGGGTGAAAAATGATCGGCGTCGCCGGTTTCATAATCGATGGAATCGATGGTCTTTATCCCCAGGGAATGGGCGGTCACGTCCAGGAGTATCCGGTCCAGCGGTTCACCGGCGATCAGTCCGTGTTGCACAGAGGCGCCCATGGCCACACACAGATCCGGATCAACGGAATGGGTTATGGTGGTATCAAACAGACCGGACAGGGATTCGAGGACCAGGGGCGTCCTGGTTGCCCCCCCAACCACGATGACCCGCCCGATATCATAGCTCTCCAGCGACGCCTCCGTCAGCGATTCCTTCACCTTGTCGATGGTGCGATCCACCAGATCGCGAATCATGGCCTCATATTCCCTGCGATCGATCTCCATATCGATATTGAGCGGTTTGCCGTTGTGGGAATGAAGGCCGACTTCGGCGACCCTCGCGACACTCTCCTCGGACAGCCGGATCTTTACCTTTTCGGCGATTTCGCACAGGCGCGTCCAGAGAGGACGGCCTCCATCCTTGGCATCGAAGCCGTAGGTTTCCAGCAGATGCCTGGCGAAATGGTCGGCCAGCCGCTCGTCGAAATCGTCTCCGCCAAGGGCGGTGTCACCCCGCGATACCAGCACCTCCCTGATTTCTCCTTCCAGTTTCAGGATCGAGACATCAAAGGTGCCCCCTCCCAGGTCGTACACCAGTATGTAGGGAGAATCGGGAGGGACTTCTCCGTCATCGGCGTAGTCGTAGACGAGGGAGGCCGCGGTCGGTTCGTTGACGATGCGCAGGACCTCAAGGCCAGCCAGCTCCCCCGCCTTGATGGTGGCCCGGCGCTGGGCGTCGTTGAAATAGGCGGGAACGGTTATCACCACCCTGGTAACCGGATTTCCGGTAACCTCTTCCGCTTTCCGCGCCAGATATGAAAGGATACGCGAGGACAGCTCCTCCGGACGCAGCGTCAAGCCTCCGAGAGTGATTGACTCGTCACGCCCCATAAGACGCTTCACCGATTTGACGGTGCTTTCCGGATAAGCGGAAAGGCGGTTCTTGGCGCGCCGCCCGACAATAAAGCCTCCGGTAGCCTCATCAAGACCGACCACGGAGGGAACTATCTCTGAACCTTCTTCGATCGCCAGCACCAGGGGCTTCCCGTCGCGGATAACCGCAATACAGGAGTTGGTCGTTCCCAGATCTATCCCATACAGAGTATCACTCACGTTGCCTCTCCTCTCCTTCAGCCGTTTCCGATACGGCCGTCTTTTCCGAAAGTGTGATGCGGGCAGGCCGAAGCACCTGTCCGTTGTAGACGAAACCGGGCGCGGTTACGCTCCCCACCACTGGCTCTCCAACCAGGGGCGCGCGGTCCAGCGATTCATGGAGCCTGCTGTCGAACAGGCAGCCGGCGTCCCTGATAATGTCCAGACCCGATTCCTTGGCCACCTGCTCCAGCTTGCCCCATACCATATCGAGGGCTTCCAGCGTGTCGGCCGGGCAAGCTGCGGAACGAATCGCGTTTTGCAGATAAAAATAGGACTCCACCAGTTCGATGAGGGCATCGGGACGGCCTTTCTCCTGGCCTTTCTTTTCTTCGGCGGAGACCGCATGAAGTCTGGCGGAAACCTCGCGCAGGAGCGACTCCTGCTGAATCCCCTGGCGGCGCACCACTTTTTTCAATTCAGCGATCTCGGCGCTGGTATTGTCGGCGTGTTTCGCGACCCTCTCCAGGAAAGAGTCGGCGCCTTCCCAGAACCAGTTTCTGATTGCATTGAAAAAACTCATGTCTGTACCTTTTCCGTTATTTTACCCCACCGGATTCCGCCCCCGATAGATTGATTGACGTGAGCCCGGCGATTCATCCTGGATTCGGCGCTTGAGGTCAACCCTCGTTCTTTCCGGACGACGCAGGCCTCCGTTTTCAGGTCCTCGGCCGAGCCTGCTCCATAACCTTCCCTGCCCCTGCCCTGGCCTTTCAGCGGAACATAACACAATAACCGTCGCCAGAGGAAGAACAACAATTCGACTGCCGCGGAATACCCTCCCGCGGGTTCATGATTGGCTACCCGGCCGGATTTCTCAAGTTATGGCCGGAAACGCCGATACGTTAATGAGAAAGACGGATTCATTCTTCCTGGAGGAGTAGATGGCCCTGATTACATGGAACGAAAAATTCAGCGTGGGTGTCAGCCGGTTCGACGAAGAGCACAAGCAGTTGATGAACTTGATCAACCAGTTGCATGACGCCATGAAGACCGGCCAGGGGAGGCAGGTCATCGGGGATGTCCTGCAAGGGCTCATCAGTTACACCCGGAACCATTTCGCCTCCGAGGAGCGGCTTATGAAGGCCTACGCCTACCCAGGCTACGAGGGCCACAAAAAAGAGCACAACCAGCTCACCATGACCGTGCTGGACTTCCAGAAAGGGTTTGCTTCGGGCAGCGTTCCCCTGAGCCAGACCGTGATGTCTTTTCTCCGGGACTGGCTGGCCAACCATATTCAGGGGATGGACAAGGAGTATGGACCGTTCCTGACCGGCAAGGGGATAAGGTAATCATTTCCCTTTGCACCATTCGCGCCACATGGCGCGGTATGCCGCTTCCAGGTTGCTGGTGAAACGCGGGTGGTCGCACAGGGGAGACGCGGCCATCCTTTCCCTCAGCCCGCGGCGCAGCTCTTCCAGCCTCGGGATGTCCGCGGCCAGGGATGCGGCTGTTGTGATATAGGAGTCGCCGTCCCGGGCTATGAGGCCGGTCAGGCCCGCCGCCGTAAGGTGGCTCAGGGAGTGGCGGGACGCGAACCGGTCGCCGCCGAGGGTGATGACCGGGACCCCCATCCACATGCTTTCCAAGGTGGTGAGACCTCCCGAATAGGGGAAGGGGTCCAGGGCTATGTCCACATCGCCGTACCTGGCCAGGAGCCGGGCATGGGGAATCATCCCCTGGAAGGTGACCCGTTCGTCCATGCCCCAACGGGCGAATTCCTCCCGGAACCTTTCCCTGGTGGGCGGGTCTCCCAGGGCCTTTGTGACCAGGACGAGCCTGGATTCCGGGACCTCCCGCAGCAGTCTCATCCAGAGAGCCACCACGTGGGGGTTGATCTTGGACAGGTTGTTGAAACAGCCGAAGGTGACGAAACCGTTTTTCAGGGCGGGCAGGGGCGCCACCGGCGGCGCGTAGTCCGGCGGGGTGTAGCATACATAGCAGTCGGGTAGCCGCGCGATCCTTTCCCGGTACCACCCCTCGGTCCCGCTTGGGGTCTCCCGGTCGTCGGAGATGAGATAGTCCATGGCCGACAGGCCGGTGGTCCCCACGTATCCGGCCCAGGTCGCCTGTACCGGGGCTGGTTTGCGGGCGAACATGGTAAGGAGGTTGCGCGCGGTGTGGCCGGAGAGGTCCACCAGGATATCAACCCCGTCTTCCCGGACCATGTCCGCCACCCTCTCATCGGGGCCGCCGTGGACGGCCCGCCAGTTTCGGACATTGCGCCGCAGGCGGTGGGTGAGGTCGTCGTCGGAGCCCTGGTTGGCGTAGCAGAAGACCTCGAACTGATCCGCGTCATGGCAGGCGAGCACGCCGTCCAGGAAATAGCCGACCGGATGCCGCCGCAGATCTCCGGATACATAGCCGATGCGGAGGGGCCGATCCGGGTCGGGGATGTTGGGATGGGACTTGGTGGCGCGGATCCCGGCCAGATGCCTCTTTTCCCATTCCATGGATTCGGACAGAAGGGTTTCCGGGGTCGTGTCCGGGTCGTACTGGATATTCATGAGCAGGTTGCTGTGGGCGACCACATGATCGGGCTGCAATGCAATGGCCTTGCGGAAGGAGGCAATGGCCTCCGGGATCCGGCACTGGTCCTGAAAGACGGTGCCCAGGTTGAAGTAAATGTAAGCCCCATCAGGCTGGACCAGCAGGGCCTCGCGGTAGGACGCCTCGGCCTCGGCCAGCCGTCCCAGTTCCTTTAAGGCGTTTCCCAGGTTCACGCGGGTTTCCGCGTTATCCGGTTCCATGTCCAGAGCCCGGCGATAGGAGTCGACGGCATCTTCCGGCCTCCCCAGATCGCGGAGGGCGTTGCCGAGGTTGCACAGGTAGGAAGGGCAGGGGGCGAGGGATACGGCCTGTTCATAGCTTGCAACCGCCTCTTCGAGCCGTTCCTGGTCACGCAGGGCATTGCCCAGGTTGAAGTGGGCCAGGGAGAATCCTGGGGCCAGCTCCAGGGCCTTCCGGTACCGGGCTTCGGCGTCGGCGGGTCTTCCCTGTTCCCGCAGCGCGGCGCCAAGGTTGACCATTATTTCAGGATTCAGCGGGTCATCAGTCAGGGCTCGTTCGTAGCAGGCCGCCGCGTCCGCCGGTTTTCCCATGTCGCGCAGCACGGCCCCCAGGTTCAGCCGCGCCTCCTGGTAGCCGGGATTCAGGGCCAGGGCGCGTTCATAGCACGCCGCCGCCTCCTCATCCTTGCCTTTTTCCAGGAGGATGTTACCCAGGTTGTAATGGGCCATCGCCAGGCCGGGCCGGATATGGAGGGCCGTCCGGTAGCTCTTCTCCGCCCCTTCCAGGTCCCCGGTTTTCCTGAGGGCATTGCCAAGATTGACATGCGCCTCGGCCAGGCGGGGGTTGGCGGCTATGGCGCGGTGGAAGCATTTCACCGCTTCTTCGGTGAGTGAGCGGCCCAGAAGGACGGATCCCAGGTTATAGTGGGCCATGGCGAAGCCCGGATTTACGGCGATGGCCTTGCGGTAGCTCGTTTCGGCCTCCTCCAGCCGTTCCATTTCCCGGAAGGCGTTCCCCAGGTTGGAATGGGCGTCGGCATAGTCAGGCTTCAGCGCAACCGCCTTGCTGATCAGTTCCGCCGCTTCGGCGTGCCGTTTCCGCTGCAAGGCGACGACCCCCAGGAAGTGGAGGGCCGCCGGGTTGCCGGGCTGATGATGGAGGACCTGGCGGTAGATATCCGCGGCCGTCTCCAGCTCTCCGGCCTGATGATGGCTCAGCGCCAGTTCCAACGCTTTATCGATGCCGATGGACCGGCCCTGGCCGGTATTTCCCCGTGGCGAGCCCTGCGAGGCCGCCGGTTGCGTCTTCTTTTTTTTCTTCATGGCTGTCTCTCCGATATCCGTCCACTGGCGGGGATGGCGGGCCATTATGCCGGCTGATGGCATGCCGGACCGCTTCCGCCGATAATTTCTACCGGATTCAACGGCGTATTGCAAGGGGAAGGGGGAGCGGAGGCGGGGTGCTTTTCCAGGGAGATGTTTTTACTAATCGCAAAATGGTTATTTTTGAGTAATGTCCCCGGCAACGGGGCGCTGGATTGGAGAACGAATGCCGCTGAATAAATCGAACAGACATATCTTCATATACGGGCTCATCGCCGTGTGCGCCATATCTCTTACGACGCTCTTTTCCCTTTTCGAGATTCGCCGCGAGGCTTCGCGCCAGGCGGTCCAGCTCCAGGAGAGCCATCTGCGAACCTTCTGGGTGATGCTGCGCGAAAAGGGATATCCGATGGCCGTCGTTAACGGCAGGCTGCTTGCCGGCGACTACGTGGTCAACGGTGATTATGAACTGCCGGACAGGATAAAGGAGCTTTTCGGAGGAGTGGCGACCATCTTCATGGGCGATGTGCGTGTTTCCACCAACGTCCTGCTGCCGGATGGCGCCCGCGCCGTCGGTGTC
>CAYMFO010000040.1:0-22998 GCA_964389825.1 uncultured Geobacter sp.
CGGCTGGTATGAAAGAAAATTATGGCGGGGTTAGAAGGAAAGGATTTCTGAAAATTGAGTCTTTACTGCCGCGATAGCGGCTTACTTGAACAATGAAACTCTACCTCCTCCCTGTGGTCAGGCCGGAAACGGCATACCTTCCGGAAGGTACTGAAACTACACGGTGTTTGGGAAATCCCGAGGAATGCCGGAAACGGCATACCTTCCGGAAGGTACTGAAACAAGAAATGCTTGTGCCGGTTATATTCTGAAAAGCCGGAAACGGCATACCTTCCGGAAGGTACTGAAACCATTGTCCTTCTTGTCCGAAGGAGCTACAGCCGGAAACGGCATACCTTCCGGAAGGTACTGAATTTTCCAGATACACTGTCCGATCACGCAGGGTCAGATTATCGGCTGTAGCTACATCAGCCTAGAGCAGAAGAAGAAAGCCGCCAGGGAATCAAAGGACGAATTCAACCGCAGAATCCAGATCGAATGGCGTACACACCCGCTTCTCCATTTCGTCATCCTGATCCGGTTGTCATACTCCTTGGGCACCTTTCTGTAATACCCATCAACACCCCTCCATAGCTATTGCGCAATCTCTCTTCACAGCGCGCCAACACCATCCTCTTATTGGTGATCAACACTTACCCCTCTAATAACAGCTCTCCACTTTTGTCACAATTTCTCAGGAAATAATTCCATTCAATATCTACCGGTGTTTGTTTTCAGCTGAATTCTAGTTTCAGTTAGTACGTTGACTGACATCATTCCTGCCCTGAATTTCGTTTTTGTCACATAGCCATTCCTATGAATCTGTAACAAGGTGTAGTTTTTTTTATTTTTTTTCGTTTATTTCCATTGTCTCAGCCGAAGAGCTCTGCTCGTTAGAGCTCGCTACGCTATTTCCTGATTTCTTGCCTTATGAAAGGAGAGCACTGTGGCAAAAGGTTTTCTCAAACCGGCATATGACAGCATTATCGCTCGCATTGGCTGCCCAATCGCTATCTTCATCCTTGCCCCTCTCATTCGCATGCTCTGGATACGCAGGGTGGAAGGTCTGGAGAACATCCCCGCTGACGGCGCCTGCATCGTTGCCTCAAACCATGAAAGCTACCTGGACTTCCTCTGTTTTACGGCAGTGACCACGAGACGAATCCACTATCTGGCAGCGGAAAAGTTCTTCGAGCACCCTATCTGGAAGTGGGTCATGCTCATCACGGGACAGATTCGGGTCGACCGATTTGCGGATACGAAAACCGGCTGTCTCCGCTCCGTGCTTTCCGCGTTGAAGACGGGGAAGATGATCGGGATTTTCCCGGAAGGGACACGCTCATCCACAGGCAAACTCCTGAAGGGCAAGCCGGGGGTTGCACAACTTGCCCTCAAGGCGAAAGTCCCTGTCATCCCCGTGGGGATAATCGGCGCGTATGAGGTGATGTCACGGAACGATAGATTCCCGAAACTATCCCGAAGAATAACCATCCGGGTCGGGAAACCGATCAGCCTTGAGGAACTCCATGACACGAAGGCTGCCAAGGAGTCCCTGCAGGGAGTCGCCGACCATATCATGCTGAAGATCGCGGAACTGACACGGGAAGAGTATCCATACGCCGAAAGAGAAGGGAAGACGCCGGGTTTTGGGCTTTCCTGATTTATATCAGCTGTATTTTTTGGATCGGAGCACTACCGTCATAACTTCGGACAACAGGGAGGGTAATGAAAACATGAAATTTCTGGTAACCGGCGCTTCCGGCTTTGTGGGCGGCAGACTCGCGGAGAGCCTGCTGCGGGAGTTCAACTCCCCGGACAATAGCTTCACTTTTCTTGTCAGATCCCGTATGACGCCTTTCCTTGAGAAGTGCCTCAGCGATCCCCGCATCAGTGTCGTACGCGGCGATGTAAGCGACAAGAACAGCATCTCTCTCTATTTCAAGGGGATGGATTACGTCTTTCATGCCGCCGCTAAAGTCGAATACGGATGCCCGGACACGGACAGCTACTACCGCACAAATGTGCGGGGTGCGCGGAATGTCTTCGAACTGTGCGCAGAGAACGGCGCACAGAAGGTAATCAACATCAGCACTGCCGCGATATTCCATCCCGCCGGCGACACCTTTGTCAATGAGTCTACGGCTCTCACGGAAAGGCAGACGACCCGCTACACCCACAGCAAGTATCTGGCTTACCTGAGCTCCCTCGACTTCATCGAGAAAGGTGTTCCCATCATAAACATACTGCCACCGTCAGTGTTCGGCGAGAACTGCCCGCTCTTTACTCCATTTTTAGGGGAACTGGTCCGGAAGCGCATGATTATCAGCCCGAAGCTCCACGGCAGGCTTTCTCTTCTGTGGGTTGACGACCTGGCAGACGGGATCATCCGCGCCTTCCGGTTCGGTTCTCCCGGCGAAAGCTATGCTTTCTCCGGAGACGATTTGTCGATACCGGAAATTGTAGAGAAAGCTGCCGGCATTCTGGGTAAGAAGATCCGGATAATCACGGTGCCGCATCCCATAGCCGCAACCCTCTTTTACGTAGCCGACCGTGTCAGATATTTCACGAAAAAGCGTTTCTACTATTCTCGGGAACTCTACAACTTCGTCTCAGGTGGTCTGTTGGTGGACCATTCCCGGGCCGTAAGGAAACTCGGGTTCACTCCTACGGATTTTAACCGGAATTTCGAAAGAATGATCAGAACCGCGGCGGAAGGGAGTCTGCTTGAAAAAAATCGTGATCTTTGATCTTGACGGAACACTGGTCAGGGGCCAGAGCCAGCGCCTGTTCATGGAATACCTGGTCGGCATGGGACTTGTAGGTCTGGCGCCGCGCGTAAAGCTCTACAGATGGTTTCTTCTCAGCAAGATTGGGTTGATAAATGATCCGGAACTAATCATGCGTTACGCCTTTTCGTTCTTCAGGAACTGGAAGGTGGATGTCATGGAAATACTGGTTCGGGATTTCCTGCACGACAAGCTGCGGCGCTCCTTTTATCGTCAGGGGAGGGAGCTCATTGCCGGGCACGATCCCGCCACATGTGACCTCGTGCTGCTCTCCAACGCATTTGACATGATCGCCACAACGGCGGCGGAGCACCTGGGAATACCGGCCGCTTTCGGAACAAGTCTCGAAAATGCCGAGGGGAGATTTACCGGCAACATGACCGGACGACCCCTTTTTGGATCCGGCAAGGAGCGGCTCATCAGGGACTATGCCGAACAGCGCAATCTGACCTTTGAAGACAGCTGGGCCTACGGGGACAGCATCTCGGACCTGCCGGTCCTTGAGCTGGTCACGCACCCGGTGGCGGTGAATCCCGATCGAAAACTCTGCCGCGAGGCGCGTCTCCGCAACTGGCGGATTATCCATCTTGAGGAGTAATACATGGCAGTTTCCATCAGAAAAGGCGGAGACATCAGAGAAAACCTCGAAGCAATATTCTCCGAGCTCACATTCGTTCCGGGCAAAAGGGTCTATGTGAAGCCGAACCTGTGCGGCCGACTCCCCATCCTTCCCGGGGAAAACACCAGTATCAAGGTTATGGATGCGCTGATTGAGGCGCTGCGGGCACGGGGCTGCGAGGTAATCATCGGCCATGGGGCTCTTCTGGGGACCAGGGAGAGGCATACTCCTTTTGTACAGACCCTCCGTGAATCCGGCTTCGCAAAGTACCTGACCATGCCGGGTGTCGCTGTTGTCGATCTTGATGAGCTTGAACGGAGAGAGGTTACCGTTGATGGTACAACCTTTCACCTGCCCATCGCCTTTCTTTGGGATGAGGTTGATACGTATATCAACCTCGCAAAGATTAAGACGCACATGGAAACCGGGGTCAGCCTTTCCCTGAAAAATCAGATGGGTCTGCCGACTCCCGCGGATCGGAAAATGATGCACAGGACCGATCTGGAGCAAGGCATCGCCCGTCTCGGACGCGCCTTAGCCCCTGATCTGAATATCCTGGAAGGCTATCCCGCAATGGAGGGAAACGGGCCTCACCATGGCTCGGCCAAAAACCTGCGCCTTCTCGCGGCTGGGACGGATATGGTGGAACTGGACAGCCTCATGGCCATCCTGCTCGGCTATACCCCCGCAGAGATTACCCACATCATGGCCGCGGCGCAGATGGGGGTCGGCAATCCGGCGTCACCGGAACTTGCCCGTCTTAACCGCAAATATTACATACCAGGCTTCAGAAAGGCTGAAACGGTCTTCCGGTTCGGCAGAAAATTCAACGCCTATCCCACGTACAGCTGTTCCCTCTGTATCAGCGCCATGAATGAGGCAGGCAGGGAATTCAAGAGACACCCGCTCCGCTACTGGCGAGTACTGGTACGGGCATTTTTCTCGCGAACAGCCTATAGCATCGTATTCGGCAGGGCCGACAAGCTGTCCGTGCAAGACGGCTCCCGGATTCTCTGTATCGGCTCCTGCGCCAAGACATTCGCGCAGCGCCATGGGGTCGAATGTCTTGACAGTTGCCCACCCGGAATCGATGAGACACGCAGATTTATCATGCAATAGACACATTGTCCGCGCGATTTCCGATCTATACGTATTTTGGTCTGTTGTTTTTCACCTTTCTTATCGTCGATACTGTAGGCGCCGACGTTCCTTACCCAAATAGATTCATTTTCCTGAAAAGTTTATTTTCTCCAGGTTTGTTGTCTTTTCATTATTTTGCCGTTTTGTATTTATGAAGATTACTGAAACCAGCCGAGGGGCTCTGCCCGATAGGCTTTCAACGCACGCAAAACAGGAGGTGCGCTTGGGGAAAGCTGCGTCGCAAAGGAGAATGAAACGGTTGAAGTATCTGGTGTGTCTGGCGCACGAGGATCCGGAGCGTTTCGACGCCGAATGGGAAAGGCGCATGTCTTCCTGGCTGGAGTTGATACGCCGTGACGCGGGACGATGGAAAAACTCCATAGGCAATCCGGTTCCGCCGGTTTTTTCCATTGTCGACGAGGCCATGACCTTACTGGAAGGCTGCGGACGATTAGTCTATGAAAAATATGCCAAGGAGGCTCACGACCTGCTCACCAGCGAGTGCTGCCGCCTGTTCGGGTTTCACTCGGGGCTGCGGCATGTCCGCACAAGCCCGAGGCTGTTTCTGTGATTCGGCGGCGCCGGTTGCTCCCCCGCATAATGGTACGCCGGATGTTTTTCCTCTCTTCCCCCTCCCGCGAGGGGGATTTTTTTCACCCCGGAGAAAGCAATGGAACACTTTAGAGCAGAACAGGGTAAAGGAGCATACGTGAGCGTCAATACCAGGGATAACGTTGCTGAAGGAATCAAGACTTCTGTGAGAGAACGATCGAATCAATTGGAATCATTATCATGCGAGACCGAAATCGAAAGCATCCTCGGTCAGAATTTCCAGGTGAAAAAGGATCTGGCCCGCCAGCTCCACGAAGCCGGTCTCTCCATGGAGGCTATCGGGAAGATTCTCAACCTGCGTGCCAGAACAGACACGGAAAACCATTCCAAGTGAGGTAAAAATGGACCAGTATCCCAGATTTCCCTCGGTAGCTGTTTCACGACGTTGTAACGGATTCGAAGCCGTTGCCGGCATCAGGCTCAAGTCCATCCTAAAGGGCGACCTGCTGCTCGCTCCAGGGGATGTACGTTCCGAACAGAATCCACTGCCGCACCCGCTGGACCCGGTGTTTTTGCACCATGCGCGCACGGCGCTGCTGCAGGCGTTAGAGGGATGGAAGCCGTCAATAACCCTTGAGCTGCATCTGACAGCCATCCCCAATCTACTGACAAAAACCCGCGGCCAGCTGCTGATTACCCTCTTCCTCCGCTGCGCCGCATCCACCAGGGAGCAGGCGCAGGAGGAAGTCTACAGCCGGTATCTGCATCTCATGCCGATTCTGGCGTCCCATTGCCCTGAGGCGGAATTCGAACCGGTGACGGATACTGAGGAAATCAGCGCGAGATCAGCATCTTTCACGCGGAAACACGCCGTGTCGATTCAGCGCAGGAGAGAGACCCTGTCCCTGTCTGTTCCGATCAGGAAATTTTCAGTAGGTTTCGATGCCAAGAACGATGACGGTGATGAGCCCGGTGAATCCGTTGTTCACCTTTTCCCCTGGACGCCCTCGTACGATGACTGGTCTAAATTGACGAATACCCTACTGGGTCAGCTGGACCCTCTGCGGATCATCATCAGGCTCAGGCCGGGTGCGGAGACTTCACACGCTGAAGAACGCTGCCGGGAATCCATCAGCGTCTGTGAACGCTTCCTTTCCGGGCTGGAGTCCCAACAGATGACACTCAGCCGCCAGGCAGCTCTGCTACGGGATATGGCTCACGACAGGTTGTCCGACCTCATGAAGCCCTGCTTCTCCATGGCTGTTCTCCTTCTGTCCCCCTGTCCCGTTGACAGTTCTCTCGTTCATGTGTTGGCCCATGCGATTACCGGCGGATCTACGAAGAAGGATGGCGCCGGGGAACTGAATGGCGGATTCTCATTTTTCGAGGTCGACGTAGATGAGGCGCACAGCCTTGCTTTCTTCCCGGATCCTGAACCGTTCTCCCCGGCCGAAGCGGTTTGCGCCTTTCGCCTCCCCTCCCCTCTCGTGGGAGAGCTTTCCGGATTTCCCGTCCGTCGGTCGCGGACGGCGCCGGCGCTCCTTCCGGGGCGCGCGACAGATCCGGATGAATGCATTCGTCTGGCTGCGAATCATCATCTGGGATTGACCCAGCCCGTGGACGTCAGCATTGATGATCGGCTTCGACACACCTTCATCCTGGGACAAACAGGGTCGGGCAAATCTACCCTTATGGAGTCCATGATCCTCCAGGACATCCGGGCAGGCAGGGGCGTGGCCGTCATCGACCCACACGGCGAGTTGGCGGAATCTATCTTGGGGAAAATCCCCCCGGAGAGAGTACACGACGTAATCGTGTTCGATCCCCTCGACCGGGAACGGCCGATAGGATTCAACCTGCTCCAGTGGTCTTCCCTGGATGAACGGGATCTCATCATCGATGAACTCTATCTCACCATGGACCGGCTCTATGATATGAGAGAAACCGGGGGTCCCATATTCGAAAGCAACTTCCGCGGGATGCTCAAGCTGCTTATGGGCGACTCCAAGAGGGATGGTTTCACACCTACGCTCATGGAGTTCACTCTCTGTTACCAGAACAGTCGTTTCCGCAGCTGGCTCAAGACATCGGTGCAGGATCCCCAGGTGCTCGATTTCCTCGAAGAGTTGGAGGAAACCGGTGGTGAAGCCAGGATCAACAATCTGTCTCCCTACATTACAAGTAAGTTCAGCCGCTTTATCAGTGATACAACATTAAAAAGGATAATCGGCCAGGGACAATCGGGCATCGATTTCGACGACATCATGAATAACGGGAAGATTCTCCTCGTGAAACTGGGAAAAGGTCGATTCGGATCGGTCATCAGCGCGCTCCTTGCTAATCAGATGGTCAGCCGCTTCAAATTCGCCGCTATGAAGCGGGGTGAAATGCCCCGATCACAACGGCGCGAATTCTTTCTCTATGTGGACGAGGCCCATAACCTCCCTGCTGAAAATTTCATGGAGCTTTTATCCGAAGCCAGAAAATATCGTATGGGTCTGACCCTGGCAACCCAGTACACAGCTCAACTCGGCCAATCCGGAGGTAAAGACGACCTGCTTGCCGCGATCCTTGGGAATGTCGGCGCCCTCGTTCTGTTTCGGCTTGGCAATGAAGATGCTTCCCGATTGGCGCCGGCGCTCTATCCCAGTTTCAATTCACAGGACATTACAGGATTACCCAACTGGCAGGGGTATCTGCGAATTCAGACCGGCCACGACTTTGTCCCTCCGTTCAGTTTCATGACGGAACCCGACCGAACCCTTTTTAACCACGATCTCGCTGAAAGGATTCGCATGTTGTCCAGGGTAAAATACGGCACGGAGGCGGCGTTGGTGGACAAGGAGATAGAACGTCGCAGGGCCTGGTGGAAGCAGAAGAAGGCAAACGACTGACCAACAAAAAGGAGTCTAAAATGGCAAAAAAAGTTACAAAAAAAGTTGTTGATCTCGAAGAAAAAAAGGAAAGTCTCCGTGAAGCTACCTCTCTCATCGGTGATATCCTCAAGGAATGCGGGGGTGAAAGTGAAGAGATACGTCCAGGAAAAAACCTCATTCAAATGCCGGACGGTGAAAAGCTTGTTCTGACGGTGGTTCGTGTGGAGTATCTTGCCGAAATAGTCTACCGCGACTACCTCAGATCAGGCGAACCGATTCCCGACTATGTCATGAGGGCACTGGAGAGTTGTCGAAAGGAGCGCGGATTGTAGCGATATGGCGCGCTTTCATCTTAACATCCCAAAACCGGAAAAAGTCGCTTCTTTCTGGAGGAAGGCCTTCATCGAGATACCTCTCTTCTCGTGCTATGGCGTATTTGCGGCAGGTTTGCTGCTGATCCTTCTGGGGAACTCTCTATTTCAGCTTTCGGCGGAAATAAGCAATATGGTTGCCCGGGTTGTTCACTGGGCCGTATTTGCCGCGGCGGTGGTGATTTGTCTGGAAATGGCAACCATAACACTGGCTGAAGTCTATTTCGCGGACAAAGCCGGATGGAACTTCCGCATCAGGGTCTTTTGCTCGGTATTTGTCTCGATTCTGCTGACATTCTGGCTGATTTCCGATATCACCTTTTCCGGCAATCCTTTGCGACTGATACCTTCCGTAGCGGTTATATTATTTCTGACTCCTGTCGAGTTCAGCATGGGATGGATGCTATACGGCATGCTGATGAAGGCCATCAACAGGTTGAGAACAAGAATTCGGGGGTCATCATCCGGTGAAAAGAAAGCTGATGCTCATACCCATAATCGCGATCGAGATTTTTGATGTATTCTTCTGGGCGTTTATCGGCGCGATTTCAATTTTATCTCTCCTTTCTTTCATTAAATCTCTTCAATCTACGCCTGACAACACTGTTTTTGCTGAAGAATTCACAAGCCCGATGTACGTCAGGGCCTCAAGACCTCTACCATCCGATGCATTACCTGATCTCGAACCGGTCATGACATATTTTTCCGGATTTGAGGAAGATTGAACGGGCGATAACTCGTTTCCCGGGAGGAAATGGTGAATTATCTGAGTACCTTGATCCCACTTCTGAAGCTGCGGCAAAAAGCCCTTGCATTCGGTGTCATGCTGCTGTTTGTGACTGCGATGGCTGTATACTATTTTGCATCGGATGATGAAGTCGCGCCGTTTGCAAAATTGCCCAAAACCTTCTGGAATATTATCTCTGAAGAAGACAAGGATCGATTTATCCTCAACATCATGCGATATCATTACCTTCACAATCTTTCCTGTAGCGGCGTTTTCGTCACTATTTACAAAAGAAAGCACTACTACTATTTCTACGTTACCTGTCACACAAAGGATTCCGGTCAGCCGGAAGTCGCATTCCCAAGCCAAAACAGAACTGAAATCCCCCTACTATTGCACGGGGCGGTTACCGCTCCTGCGCCTTTGTTGTAATTCTCCGAAAAAGGCGTTAGCTATTTTTACAAAACAACAGGAATGGAGAATCCTCACACAATGCATGACGACGAACTTCTTGATCTTGTTGATGCGGACGACACTGTCATAAGCCGCATGTGGCGGTCCGATGTCTACAAGAACGCTCTCTCCAACTTCCGCGCAGTCAACGCGTTCCTGAGAAACTCGTCCGGACGGATCTGGATCCCTCGCAGGACAGCCGGTAAAAAACTGTTCCCATCCTGCCTCGACATGAGTGTCGGCGGTCATGTGAAAAGCGACGAAAGCTATGAAGAGGCTTTTGAGCGGGAGGTCCGGGAAGAAATACGCCTGGATATCACCTCTGTCCCGGTGCGCATGTTGGGGCGCCTGACCCCCCATGAGCACGGGGTCTCGGCATTCATGAAAGTGTACGAGATAGCATATGATTCCACGCCTGGATTCAACAGGGACGACTTCACGGAGTACTTCTGGCTCACGCCGTATGAAGCCCTTGCCCGGATCGCCGGCGGAGACCCGGCAAAAGATGATTTGGCAAAGTTGCTGCAGATATTCTATCTGGAAAGGTTTCGAAAGTAACCGGCAACGCCGTCACGACATGAACATTCCAGCACAGGAGGGAACATGAAGCCGAAATACCACACTATTGAACGGATGGTCGAAATGATTGACGAGCCCAACAGGGATAGAGAGGATACCATTCGAAGGATACACGCCCGTCTTGTGGATATATTTTTCGGATGAGCATGGGAAGCTGCATGAAACGAAGATACCTGCTGAGTGGCCGACGAATGTCATGAATTTCAAAAATTGTCGTTAGTATTTTAATGCGAAGGAAATTTTTGAGGGAGGGAATTTCATGCTGCGAATACTGCTCATCGAAGACGATAACAAACGTGTCGATGCAATCAGGTCCTGGTTGCCCGAGGATGTCCGGCTCGTGCATGCCGGCAGCGCCGGACGAGCTTTGGGAATACTGAAACGGAGCCCCAAAGACTTTTCCGGCATCATGCTTGACCATGACCTTCGGAACCAGATAGCGACCGACCATGATTTTTTTCTTCCCGGAAGCAACGTCACGTCCCAGATCACAGACCTCGTGCCGATAGAAACTCCTATCCTCATCCATTCCATGAACCCTGCCGACGCTCCACGGATGATGATACGACTCGAGAAGGCCGGTTTCAGCGTAACCAGGGTTCCCATGGAGTACCTGACGAAAATGCACGTTGCTCACTGGCTCAAGGAAGTACGTGAGGCTTGGGCGGATCGAATGGCGTGAATTCATCATAACTCCCCACCTTGGCATTTACTGACCATGAGAATTTCCCACGTACGGAGGACAGATGCTCATCTATGAAAAAGCAAGACTCTGTTTCGAAATGATTCGTGACGCCGAATTGCCGGCCCTGTTGCAGGGACTGCGCCGCGATCTCTACCTGAAGGCATCGGACTATGCCCGCATAAGGGCCGATTGGAGGCTGGCGTCGCGGGAAGAGCGGCTGGATATGGACCGGCGGAGGAGACTGGCGCACAATGCCTTCATCGACGCGGCCAATATCTTGTCCCGCAATATGGGAGCCGCGGAAGAAGATAATTCCTGGCGCGCTGAACTGGGTGACGACCGGAAGATCATCGGCGATTTTGCCTGTTATCTGCATAGCTTTCTGGGAATAGAGGCTCGATAAGGCGATGTGAGCAAAAAACAAGGAGGGTATTCGTGACTCAAACGGAAACGGTCAAGGGAGGAACTTATGGGATGTGATTTTTTCTATGATGGAAATCTTCCGGACGAAACGCTTCAGATAAAGGTTATCAACTTCGTATCGTCTTATTTCGACAATATTGATCTGGTAATCACTCCGGATCCCGCTTCCGGTTATTCGACGGAAATTTACCTGGCCTGCGTCGGCCCCGAATATCGTTCTCGCAAAAAACATCATGAACGATATTCGTTCAATTTCTTTGGCATCATCCCGGATTGCAAAGATGAATACGGAGTCCTTGAAGGAGGGCAGTTCATTTTTGACCGCAACAATAACGGCAGACTGGTCAAGCTCATGCGGTTGCCTGATTCGTATGGTATCCGGCCGCATCGCTATTATCAGGACAGACCTGAATCAAACGACACAATGCAGAAAAAGACTTCCCTCTTGAAGAGCGGACAGATTATTGCTGGAGAAAACTCCAGTGGCAGGGAGCAACAGCAAGCGTCACTGCCTGGCAAAGCTGTCCCTTATCCGTATCAGGTTGTCGTCGATGACGGGGGCTATTCTCGCATGGGTGGCGGCCTTGCGTTCGCGCTCCTGTTGACCATCTGCAAGTTACGCTGGTGGCCCGACCTGAAGATGGGTGACGATTATGAAAACTGCGAAATCGTTGATGCCTTGCTGGATAAATACAGGTTGCATCAACGGATGCTGGATGAAGACCTTGATTTTCATACCTGTTATGAACTCTTTATAACCCAATACAACAAGGATTTCCCTCCCCCATCTTCAGAAGGTTCCAGGGAGGAGATAGTCGCGGCACAAGCAAAATGGTTACTGGACTTCACGGCAAAAATAGAGCCGTACATGAAGAAGAAGGACGATCGCTGCAGCGCCGACTCTAACCCGGAAGTTGCAGGGAATTCGGGGGAAAATAAGTGAACATCATCAGCGCCTCACGCAGGACGGACATCCCACATTATTATGCAGACTGGTTCCGGGAGCGTCGCAGGGCCGGCTTCGCCGAGTACCGCACCGTCTTCGGTGGCGGGAAAAACGGCGCTTTCCGCGCGTCGCTCGACCCGAAGGATGTGCTCGGCTACCTCTTCTGGACCAAATTCGCGGGACCCTTCCATGAGGAACTTAAGGCTCTGCGTTCTGAGCGGATGCCCTACGTCTTTCAGTACACCATTACCGGATACGGCAAAGATATCCAGCCAGACATCCCTGACCGCGATACGGCAATCAATGATTTTCTGCGTGTCGCGGAAACCTTGCCGGGACCTGCCGCAATCCAGTGGCGATACGACCCGATACTGATTTCCCGGGAGTACGACGGGGACTGGCACAGGACGAACTTCACACATATCGCCGACCGGCTGCGAGGGGCCACCGTGGTGGTAAATGTGAGCTTCGTCGAGCCGTACCTGAAGGCACTGGCCAAGGCCCCCAACTCGAGGGAAATCCGCTGGCGCCGGCCGGACCCGGAACGGCACAGGACCGCACTGGCAAAATATCCCGAGCTTCAGGCGGTTGGTTTCGAGGAAGAACAGCTCTTCGCTGGTTTGTCGGAAATTGCGCGGGAACGGGAAATGCAGATGCGGGTCTGCTGCAATGGCGAATATGAGGGGGACTATCCGACAGCTGCATGCTGCGGCCTGGAACTCTTTGCCCCATATGGAGAAGAGATTGCGCAAAGGGTTTCAGCGCTTGCTCCGGGTCCTTCGCGGCCGGGATGCCGGTGCCTCAAGACAATTGATGTCGGAATGGATAGTACGTGCCCCGGTGGCTGCTTTTATTGCTACGTCACAACCTCGCTGGAGCGGGCGCGCACGAATTACGAGCGGCACGATCCGAAGGCGGCCATGTTGCGGTAGAACCGAGATTTTCGAGGTTCGCAAGAGCCTGATCCCCCTTTGACATCCGTTCGCCGGATCGGGAAGAACCGCTAATTGTTCGGGAAAGGCGGTAATCCCACGAGGTACGAAGACCTTGAGAGAGCTGTCAAACTCGACCGGTCCATTCTGGAAATCTGGAAAGAGCACCCCAGGAGATTCGTAATCTGTGGAGAAAGAACCGGAGAAGAACAGGCTGAAAAGGTGGTGAAAACTATCAGGCAGTTGCTGCAGCGGAAAGGTACCCTGTGAGCTTCACAACCGTCACTCTTTAGTTACCGCTGTGCCTGTAGCAGCAATTTCCAGGTTCGCCTGTGGTCATGGGCATTACACAGACTGCCAAGGATCCGCCAGAATAGCAGCCTCCGCTCCCTCCCTTCTCCCTTCAGCAGGTACCCGAGACCACCAACAATTTTTTTGACACTTGATTTTTGACATAATGCTGTTATTATACGAACCATGCATGAATCAAAGTACACCATGGAAGAAATCTGCGAAGCCACCGGAATTTCCCGCCGGACCATACGATACTACATTCAGGAGGGGCTCCTTGCCCCACCGGCCGGCCGAGGCAGGGGAGGCTTTTATAATGACAGTCATCTTGCCAGACTGAACGAGATTCGGTCGATGCGGGAACGCGGCATGAGGCTTGCCGGCATCGCGCGGGTCCTGAAGGGCGCGGCCGAACCATCGGAACCGGAAAATGACGAACATACACCTTGGGAGCGTACCGTTCTGGCCCGTTATGAGATTTCGCCGTGGTTGTCCATCGAGGTTCGTCGCGATATGGAAGAGCAGGAGGCGCGCAAGGTTCAGGAGATTATCCGCTTTGCACGCGCGCTCCTGGATGAAGGAGGAAAGCGGAAATGAAGGAAAATACGAAAAATGATTGCGGACTCTATCCCAGGAATGGGGAAAACCCGATTCCTCTTGTTGGTGTTCATGCCACCGGCGACGTTACCGGGAGAGGCGCCCGAACAAGGTTAGTCCAACGGTTCAGGAACACTGAAAAGACGCCGATAGAGGCTGTCTACAAGTTCCCGCTCCCGGAAAACGCGACCGTCTGCGGCTTCCGCGTGAGAAGCGGCGACAATACCGTAATCGAAAGCAGCATCGAAGAGCGAGAGCAGGCCTTTGAACTCTACGATCAGGCTGTTGCGGACGGAAACGGCGCCTGGCTTCTCGACCAGGAGCGGCCGAACATCTTTACCCTGTCGGTCGGAAACCTGAATCCCGGGGATGAGATAGCAGTGGAGATTGACTACGTCAGTCTTCTGGAAACCCATGGGAGCGAGGTTCGTTTCTTCCTCCCCACCGCGATCTCACCCCGGTATGTGCCTGGAGATCTGCCGGATAACGACGGAATACCGGAAGCAAGCCACATCAATCCGATGTTTGCGGACATGGTCCCCTATGGTCTCTCCATCGATGTACGGGTATCGGGTATGAACGGCATGGAGTATCTGGAGTCGCCCTCGCATACCATCCGGCAGAAGAATCTAGAAAATGCCGTTTCCGTGGAGTTCACGTCAGACACGGTATCCATGGACCGTGATTTCGTCCTGAACATCAAGTACCAGGAGGACATTCCCTGCCGGGCCTATGCGATGCAGGAAACAAGGGGAACTTTCGTGCAGGTGGACTTTACTCCGGGGAAATCGGAGCCATCCGACACCGCCCACGAGATAATCTTTCTCCTCGACTGTTCCGGCTCCATGACGGGCAGCTCCATTAGCGAAGCGAAACGTGCCCTTGGAGTCGCCTTGGGCGCCATGGAACAGGGTACGTATTTCAACATCTACCTGTTCGGCAGCACATTCACCAAGCTCTTTCCACGGAGCATGGCCTACTCCCGGGATACCCTCGACATGGCGATATGCCGGCTGGAAAAGGTGGAGGCAGATCTGGGAGGAACAGAGATACTGCCTGCGCTGCATGACGTCTATCAAACTCCACCGAGGGAAGGCATGCAGAGAAGCATCCTGCTGCTTACGGACGGCGAGATAGGCAACGAGGACGCTATCCTGGAACTGGTTGCCGGAAAGACGGAGCAGACCCGGGTTTTCACCATAGGAGTCGGGCACGGTCCGAACGAGTATTTTATCCGTCAGACAGCCCGCTCGTCCAGAGGCGCAGCGGAGATGATCGCCCCCGGTGAGCGGATTGAGCCCAAGACCCTGCGGCTGTTCCAGAAGATGGCTGCGCAGACCATATCTTCCCTCAGGGTAATCTCCGACTCAGCGGGAGTTCAATCACCCGCGGTTCTCACGGCTTTCACCGGCGAAACGGCAAGCCTGTTCCTGAAAACGGATTCGCGTGAGGCGCCGCAAACTGTCAGGGTTTGCGGCCGGGCAGGCGCGGAAGAGCTGGAGTGGCGCATCCCCGTTGTCATGCTTGCTGATACTTCAGCCGCTACCCCAATTCTCTGGGCCAGGGAAGCAATACGCGATCTGGAGGACGGATCGGATGGATTTTCCGCAAGAGGTTCGCGGCGGAGTGAAAGGAAGAAAGGCCCTTCACGGCAGAAGGCTATCGAGCTATCCAAAGAATACGGGATACTCTCCAGAGCCACCAGTTTCGTTGCGATCGAGAAACGTTCTGGCGATCGCGCCTGTCATGAGAAACCGGAACTACGCAAGGTCCCGGTGATGCTCACCAAAGACTGGCACGGAATCGACACCCGCGGGAATTGCCGGAATTCGCTGGTCAACTTCCTCCTCAGGGATCGTTCGGCCAATTTCTCTCTGGCTTCCCAGCCTGCGGCTTACATGTCGATGTCATATTGCATAGGCCAGGACGTGCCCACTTGTTCATCACCCAGACATGCATTTAAAAGACTCAAGTCTTTTCCCGAAGATTTAACTTTTACAGCTTCGGATTCCAGGATGGACCTGTTCCTCGGTATCCTCGCCCTGCAGAGGGCTGAAGGAGGTTTTTCTCTGACCAAAAGTGCGGCCGAAAAGCTCGGGCTCACTATCCCGAAGACAGAAAAGCCAACCGACACGAATGGTTCAGACCTCTCCACAACAGGCAGAATCATCCTTGAAACCGCTATCATCCTGGAAATACTCGAAGTGCACTTCAAGGAACTGGAAGACACGTGGAGAGGTGTGGTTGACAAGAGCAGAAACTGGCTTGCAAGGGAATCTACGGGCAAGAATATCCTGTTCATGGGACAGCCGCTGAATCAGTTCGTCGAGAAAATTGTAAAGGGATTGAGTTTTATGCCGTAATTGAGACGGCAAGTATTCATGGTGAGGGAATCGCCGGCCCGGAATATCCTTAATCAATATCTGCGCTCCTTCCACATTCATGCCCCAATTTCACGTTGCCAAATTGGCACCATAATAGTAGACTGTAAAAAAATATGGAGGGCATAAATCATGAGGGCCGCACGTGTCAAACAACATGATCCTGCCGATGAACGGATCACGGCCAGGGTACCGAGCTCTACCCGTTCGATTATCGAGCGGGCAGCAGCGTTATACGGTTCGACCATCAATCAGTTTATCGTTCAGGCGGCAGTTGACCGGGCACATGAGGTGATAAAGGACATGGAGGTGATTAAACTCTCCGCCAAGGCCTCTAAAACATTCATGGACGCGTTGGCAAATCCGCCGAAACCGAATGACGAACTGCTGGAAGCTGTTCATGCACACCGCCGCATGGTCGAATCCAGAGACTGACATGGCGCCAGATCTGGTTATCTGCCTGCTGGATGGGGAAAAGCACAACCGGGATTCTTTCGACTGCGGGGAACCGGCGCTGAATGAGTACCTGCGGAATACGGCACGGCAGCACCTGCAAAAGGGGATCGCCAATACGTATGTTCTGGCATACAGGGGAGAGCCCCGGAGAATACTCGGGTTCTTCACCCTCGCATTCCTGGAGGTGGACCTTTCACAGTTGCCGGCCGGGTACAGGAAAAGACTTCCGAGGTCACAACTTCCCGCTGCTAAACTGGCGCGTCTTGCCATAGACAAAAGATGCCAGGGGAATAATTACGGCCGGCTCCTGCTCGCAGATGCAATGCGCCGACTGGCCGATGCCGTGAGAAACGCCGCGGGGGTGGTCGGACTGTTCGTTGATTCGAAAAATCCACGTGCCGCCGGTTTTTACCAGAAACTCGCATTCATCCCCTTGGGAGACAACCCTCTTTCCCTGATGCTCCCCTGCAAAACCATTCTTGCTGCATTTCCCGAGGAAAGCACTGAATCGGGAATCAAGGAAGCATAAATCTTACGTCCTGCCTCCTCTGACAATACGGCTTTTCCGACCTGAACAGCAGGCCATTCCCAGCCCCCCACCCTTCTTCCTTCAGTATGTACCCGACACCCCGCACGCTGTGGATGAGCCTTTTGTCCTTGCCCCTGTCGATCTTCTTCCTCAGGTAGTTGATGTACACGTCGATGATGTTGGTGAATTTGTCGAAACCGCCATCCCAGACTGCGTCGGCGATTGGTTTCCCTCAGCCTATCTCTCCGTGATTGACAAGCATGGTTCAATATCATACATAAAGAGAAGCACCGGTCTTGATAGCTTTGTATATGTGGATTTCATTGTTGTCACATGGGGGAGTATCGAAATGAAGGAAATGAACAACCTCATCAAAATTCGGGAAGAACTCCTGATGAGCAAGATGGAGCTTGCCCGCATGGCGGGATTATCCTCAGCAACCATCGATCGGATTGAACGGGGCGAATCCTGCCGTACGGAAACCAAACGCAAGATTATCCTGGCCCTTGGTTACACCTTGACGGATAAGGACACGGTTTTCCCGAACAGTTAAGAGAGACAAAGAGAACGGAATCCCCTTTTTTCCGGAGAATTGAAATGTGCGGTCGCTTCACCTTTGCCCTATCCCCTGAACTGCTCTCCGAAATCTTCGGAGTCACTGTTCTCGAAGACATCCCGTTGCGCTACAATATCGCCCCCAGCCAGCAGATTCCGATAATCCGGGCGACCGCAACCGGCGGAAGATACCTGTCCTCCGTCCGCTGGGGGCTCGTGCCCCACTGGGCAAAGGACACTTCCATCGGCGCCCGAATGATCAATGCACGCTGCGAAACCGTCCACGAAAAGCCAGCTTTTCGGCAGGCGATCCGTGCCCGCCGGTGCATTGTTCCCGCAAGCGGTTTCTTCGAGTGGGCCGCAACTCCCAATGGAAAAGTACCTCACTACGTAACGATGCGAGATGCCTCACCCCTTGCTTTTGCCGGAATCTGGGACTCCTGGAAGACTCCCGAGGGAGAAGCTATCGAAACCTGCGCCATCCTAACCACAACGGCCAACAGCCTCATGGCGCCCCTGCACGACCGCATGCCGGTCCTGCTCCACCCCACCGAATTCGAGCTCTGGCTGGACCGTTCAATGAACAACCCTGAAAAGCTCCAGCGTCTCTACCAGCCATACCCGGCGGAGTTATTGCAGGAATGGGAAGTTTCATCAATCGTGAACAGCGCATCTCATGAAACAACGGACGCCATCGTTCCACTCCAAACTCCCCATTGATGTTTTCTTCCCATGTCATGATCCACCCTGCGTAAAATCCGGAAACACCAGCCATGTCAAAACTTGTGAATGAAAGCGTAACGAAAACAATCTTCCGGATGGCAATACCCATGCTTGCAGGCACCTTTGCCATCAACATGTACAACCTCACGAACGCATGGTTCGTCTCCAGGCTTGGGACCGGTGCGCTCGCTGCCATTTCCTTCACCTTCCCGGTCGTCATGCTCCTCATGTTCATGACCCGCGGACTCGGCAGCGGGGCACTGACACTTGTGGCTCACGCCATTGGCGAAAAAGACCGGGAAAAAGCCGCAACAATCACGACCCACGCCCTCATCTTCGCGGTTCTTTTTGCCGCCGTGGTAACCGTTCTTGGAATGCTGTCCATCTTTCCCCTTTTTTCAAGGCTGGGCGCAACCGGAGAAGTTCTAGATATGACCGGGCGCTACATGAAGATATGGTACCTGGGCGCCATAATCATGGTGCTCCAGATGGTCACTTCCGACTTAATAATGAGCACCGGCAACACGAAAGCCGTCAGCATCCTCATGGTCGGCAGCACGTTTATGAACGTATTCCTGGACATCGGGCTGATTTTCGGCAGATTCGGCATGCCCAGGATGGGTATCGCCGGCGCCGCCCTGGCGACAATACTATCCCAGGCAGCGGCCCTGGCTGTCGCTGTTTATATTCTCGTCTTCAAAATGGGACTTGTCAGCGCCAGCAACCTTTCGCCACGCCAGCTTTTTCAATCATCCCGGAAAATTCTCAAGTTCGGAATTCCCGGCGCTCTCGGCATGATACTGACTCCCATATCTGCAGCCGTTATCACAAAACTTGTAGCCGGTTACGGCAACACGGCAGTCGCTGCAATGGGTGTGGCCAGCCGAATAGAAATGTTCGCCTTCATGATACCGATGGCCGTCGGCATGTCGCTCATTCCTTTTGTTGCGCAGAACTTCGGAGCCCGCAGGCTGGACAGGATCAGGCAGGCACGTAAGGTGACCATGACATTCGCGGTGTCATACGGCATTCTCATCGGCTTCCTGTTCATCATATTCGCGGAGCCCATGGCCAGCGTATTCTCGACAGAAAGGGCCGTAAAAGAAGTCCTGTGCTCTTTCATCTACATTACCTGCATGGGATACGGCATGTTGGAAGTGCACCGCTATGCGGGGTTCATGATCACGGGCGCGCATTACCCTTTGCAGGCCTCCTTGCTCAATATCTTGCGCGTCGTGGTGCTGCTGATACCCCTTTCCATAGTCGGAAGCATTTTACTGGAACTTGAGGGGATATTCTGGGGAAGGCTGGCAACCGACCTGTTGTGCGGCTTGATCGGAATCTGGTGGTCCGGCAGGATGCTGCTTTTGCGGGAAAAAGAGGGTCCGTAAGACAACCATGTCCATTTGCCGCCAGGACCGGACACCGGCTCAAGCCGGAATCGGGTAGGAGGCGGGGTTACCCCCGCCGTCCTCCCACACCACCGTGCGTACGGTTCCGTACACGGCGGTTCATGAAGTGTGTTGAAGTCGGTGGTACTGGCTCATAAGTGACACCAGCCCCAGTTTGTCAAAGTAAGATTTCGGAGCGGCTTTATGCATGTGCGCGGCCCCGGCATTCCACCAAGGGCCGCGACCGTTTGTGGCGGATGCCCATGCAGTCGCTTCCGATAATCCCCGCCGCATCAGTTTCTTTGCTCGCGTCTTGGGACGCTTCCACTGCTTCCAAAGTATGCGCCGCAGTTTCCTTCTCAGCCATCCGTCCAGTTCGTCGAAGATTCCTTTTACTTCCGAGTACCGAAAGTAGTTTAGCCAACCCCTAAGTTTCGGGGTGATCTCTTCAACTGTAGTTTGAATGCTCCGCCCCTTTCCCCGCCTGATGATCGTCTTGAGATTGGCCTTGAACCTGTCAACCGCCTTCTTTGCCACGGTAAGCCGTGGCTTGCGGTGCCGGGTCATGCTGTAGCTCAGAAACGTTCTTTTCCACGGGCGGTCAACCGCGCTTTTGCTTTGATTGACCGTGAGCTTGAGCCGCTCGGTCAGGTAATGGCTTATGGAGGCCATGACTCGCTCGCCGCTTGTCCGCGTGGCAACATAGATGTTTGCGTCATCGGCATAGCGGCAGAACTTATGGCCCCTCCTTTCCAGTTCCTTATCCAGTTCGTCGAGAAGAATGTTGGACAACAGTGGGGAAAGCGGCCCGCCTTGCGGCGTGCCTTCCCCCCGGGGTGACGTCACTCCTCCTTCAAGTATCCCGGCCTTAAGGTAGCTGTCGATAAGGGACAGTACCAGACGGTCTCCGACTTTGCGCTTCACCAGCGACATGAGGGTATCGTGGTGGACTCGGTCGAAAAATTTCTCCAGGTCAATGTCAACCACCCATCTGAGGCCACTCTCTACATGCTTCCGAGCTGCCTTTACTGCTTGATGGGCACTCCTGCCGGGCCGAAACCCGTAAGAGTTTTCTGAGAAACCGGGGTCGAACAGCGGACTCAATATCTGATGGACTGCCTGCTGGATGAGACGGTCAAGGACGGTGGGGATGCCCAACATCCGTGTGCCGCCTCCCGGTTTGGAAATTTCAACTTTCCGCACCGATTGCGGGCGATACTTGCCCGCCAGCAGTTCTTCTCTGATGCTCGGCCACTCTTCCTGCAGATAACCTTTCAGGGCCGTTACCGGCATGTCATCGACGCCGGGCGCTCCCTTGTTACGCATTACCCGTGAGTATGCCGCCATCATGTTGCCGCGACTGACAATCTTCTCCATCAGTCCCGTTGCCGCTTCCGGATAGTCGAGCGCTTTCCTTCCCGTGACCTTTGCCGCACCAATCCCTTTCTCTCGCGGTTTCCAACCGCTACCCTCCAGGCTGGCGCCGGGTACCTCAACCCGGCCTTCTGCTGCTCCTGTCGTCATCGAAACTCAAAGCTCCTGTCCGATTACTTCATGTTCGGCCCTTTGTCGGGAGGTTAACCCGACTCGTATGGCCTCTGCTGACTTCTGCCAATCCATCCCGACACCTCTCGATGCCGGTAGCACAAGGCAGATTGACAGACCTCCCAGGGTAATGCGCGTGACCTTCGTCCCATATACCCGCCGCATCTACTTCCACATCTTTCCGGATGGTTATCGGGCTTCGAATCTATTGGCCTTCTCGCCCAGATGTGGCTGCCTCATATGCGATTCCTGTTCGTCGGGCCAGGACTTTGCTTACAGCTTCCTTCAGATTCCGGGTCGCCCCGGACACCTTTGCTGTTCGGCTAACGGTTCCCACCATCAAAGTCCGTAGAGGACTTGCACCTCCAAGTCACTGCTTGACCACCACGGTTAAGCAGATGGCGCTTACGCGCCACGCGCCATGCCTGGCGCACCAATGAAAGGCCCGCTCAAAAAAGCGGGCCTCATTTATTACAGTTCTTTTTTACCCGTTTCACGGGTGTCAGGCATATACAACAGCCTCTGATACGCGTTCATTTTCGCGAAAACAGCCCGGTGGAGTGTCCTCATTCATACAGTCCTCCAATCTTTGCTGCTCTTGCTCTGTGTAACTCCTTGGATCAATTCAGGTAACGCTACCATGGATGCAAGTATATCCATTCCGATTCGGAAAAACCAGACTGTTGCAATTTTTTTTGTTGGCGTATAATGCAAAATTGTGTTGCCTCTTCTCAGGACCTATTGCCCCCCTCACCCATTTCGCAACGGTTCGAAAAGTTACTCCAGTCCATTTGCCTTGATTTCATCCAGACGGTCAACAACTACACGTTGCTGTAGCGGAACCTGATCTATTCTGCGGTCATGGGGGGTAAGAAACTGGTGACGATCAACGGCCAGCCCAAGGCTCTGGCAATGGCAGGGAGAAACCGAAAATTCAACAAGAGATTGACAGAATAAAACCGGCGTAAGCTACCGGGTTTCTACCCGTGTAGTTATGAAGGACCGAAAAAAGAAAAAGGAGCGCTACCGAGCTCCGCTCGGATACCCCAGGAATGACATGGCAGGTTTACATAATCCGCTGCTCAGACAACTCACTCTATACGGGAATCACAACGGACATAGAGAGACGCTTCCGTCAGCATGGTGAAGGTCGTGGCGCCAGGTATTTTCGGGGACGCGAACCTGTGGAGATTGTGTACCTTGAAAGCGGGCTCACCCGGAGCACTGCGGGAAAGAGAGAAGCCGCCATCAAAGCGCTGTCCCGTGCGGAGAAAACTTTGTTGCCGAATTCACCGCTAAACGAAATTGTCTCTTGAGGATATGAATACAACCCTTTCAGGAAAGCAATGAACGGAACGAGCAGAAAAGACATCCATCCCGGCCTTCCGGTCGCGATCATCCTGAAAGAAGACCAGCGTACCGGCAGGCTTACCGAAGGGATCGTCAAGGACATCCTCACCAG
>CAYMFO010000041.1:0-22441 GCA_964389825.1 uncultured Geobacter sp.
CGCATCCTCCTCTCGCTTTTCAGGCTGATGCGGCTGGCCGTGACGTTGGCGACGCATCCGTTCTCGAAGAGGATGCGGGCGTTGGCAATATCCTCCTCTTCGGTAAATACCGGGGCGCCGATGGAGTCAATGCGCTTTATGGGCGAGCGGATGATATGCTGGATGATGTCGATGTCGTGGATCATCAGGTCCAGCACCACGTTTACATCGGTCCCCCTCGGCTTGAACGGCGCGATGCGTATGGATTCGATGAACCGGGGATCGGTCAGGATATCATCAAGGGCGACCAAAACCGGATTGAAACGCTCCAGGTGCCCAATCTGAAGGACCGCGCCGGATTCCCTGGCGGTACGGATAAGTTCGTCCGCCTCCTCCAGGGTAGTTGTCATGGGCTTTTCCAGGAGAACGCCCACCCCGTTGCGAAGAAAATCCCTGGCAACCTCGTAATGACACTGGGTCGGCACGGCAACGCTCACGGCGTCGACCATGCCCATGATATCGCCATGGTTTGCGAAGGCGCCCGCCCCCAGCCTTCCGGCAACGGATTGAGCCCGATCCATGTCTACGTCCACCACCGCGACCAGTTCGGCGCTCTCGAGAGCGGCGTACTTTTCAGCGTGAAAGCCGCCCAGGTAGCCGACACCAACCACGGCGGTCCTGATTATTCGGCTCACCGGCAAATACCCCTTTCGGATTTTTCGACGAATTCAACGAAATGCGCAACTTCCGGAGACCGGGGAATCTCGCTTTTGATGCGGGAGAGGGCCTCTTCCACCAGAAGTCCGGAACGGATCAGTATCTTGTAGGCCTTTTTCAGGTCGGAGATGACCTTGTCGGAAAACCCGGAGCGCTTGAGGCCCACAAGATTCAGACCGTGGAGGGTCGCCCTGTCTCCGGCTGCGATTGTGTAGGGAGGGACATCCTGCCCAACCATGGCGCCGCCGCCCACCATGACGTGAGCGCCTATTCTGACAAACTGATGGACGGCCGAAAGGCCGCCCAGCCTGGCGTGATCCTCCACCCATATATGACCCGCCAGAGTGGAGCCGTTGGCCATGATGACGTGATTTCCGATATGGCAATCGTGGGCCACATGACAATAGGCCATGAACAGGTTGTTGTTCCCTATGGTGGTCTCGCCGTCACCGGTCACGGTCCCCAGGTGGATTGTCGCGAACTCCCGGATTATGTTGCCGTTTCCGATCTTCAGCCAGGTCTGTTCTCCCCGGTACTTGAGGTCCTGGGGCACCGCGCCTACGGATGAGAGATGGAATATCTGATTGTCTTCGCCTATTTCCGTCCATCCATCAATAACGGCGCTGGGTCCAATCCTGGTGCCCCGTCCTATTTTCACATGCCCGCCTATCACCGCATACGGACCAATCTCCACGTCCGTGTCAACCAAGGCGTCCGGATGGACTATGGCGGTTGGGTGTATCATCAATTTCTCCTGACCGGATCAGCTGTCGGCGAAGGTTGCCTTCAGACCAGCATCCGCGACCAGCTTATCCCCGACATAGGCCTTCCCGTTGAACCCCCATATACCGCGACGATTCAGGGTCGTTTCCATCTCCAGGCGCAAGACATCGCCCGGAAACACCGGCTTTCTGAAGCGAGCGGCGTCAACGGAAAGAAAATAGCACACCTTCTTCCGGATTTCGTCATCTGAAGCAAGGTACGCCAGTATGCCCCCGACCTGGGCCATGGCTTCAATAATCAGGACACCCGGCATGACCGGGTGTCCAGGAAAATGCCCCTGAAAAAACGGCTCGTTAATGGTGACGTTCTTGATACCCACAATGCGCTTGCCCGGGTCCAATTCCTGTATCCTGTCCACCAGGAGAAACGGATAGCGGTGGGGAAGGATCTTCATTATCTCTTGTATGTCAAGCATCAGGAACTCCTTTTATGTCTCTCATTTCATGGCTTCCAGTTTTGCTTCCAGTTCCTGGACCTTTTTCTCAAGAGCGTTCACCGTCTTCCGGAATTCCGGCAGTCTGGGAAAAACAGACGCGGCCCTGAGCCATTCCTTGTGGGGAAAGGCCGGATAACCGCTGAGTATCTGATTGGACGGAATGCTGTTATGAACCCCTGATTTCGCGCCGACCATGACATTGTCGCCAATCTCCAGGTGACCGACGATGCCCACCTGCCCGCCGATGGTGACATGCTCCCCCAGCTTGGTGCTGCCCGATATTCCGGTCTGAGAGACAATAATGCAGTTTTCCCCGATCACGCAATTGTGGGCAATCTGCACCAGGTTGTCGACCTTGGTCCCTTTTCTGATGAGGGTCAACCCCAGGGCCGCCCGATCAATGGTAGTGCACGCGCCTATCTCCACATCGTCCTCGATGACCACCACCCCGATCTGGGGTATCTTCTGGTACGCCTTCCCGTCCGGCGCATAACCGAAACCGTCGCTCCCTATAACCACGCCGCAGTGGATAATGACGCGGTTCCCTATGCGGCACCCTTCCCGTATGGAGACATTGGCATGGATAATGGTGTTCTCTCCCACCTCGACGTTCTCGTAGAGGACAGCGCCCGGGTGAATGACCGAACCTCTGCCCAGCTTCACGTTGTCGCCCACGTAGGCCCCTGGATAAACCGTAATCCCCTCTCCCAGCGTAACGTTTTTACCCACAAAGGCACCGTCCATCACGCCCCTGGGCACAACCGGGTTCACATGGAATATGGTGAGCAGCTTGGCAAAGGCAAGATAAGGATTCTTCACCTCAATGACATTACGTCCATATCTTTCCGCCCCGTGGGAAACGATGACGGCAGTAGCCCTGGTTGTGGCCACCTTTCCCGCGTACTTAGGATTCGCGAGGAATGTTATCTGCCCTTCGGCAGCCTCATCCAGCGTACCGAGGCTTGACACAACGGCGTTCTGATCTCCGATAACCTTTCCACCCAGAATGGCGGCAAGTTCTTTCAGGCTCTTTTCCACCATTCCCCCCTATCGTTTAACGGAATTGACCAGGGCAAGGACCTTGTCCGTGAGATCAACCTTTTCGTCAGCGAAGATCATGCTGTCATTTCTGATGAAGATGAAGGTATACCCATTCTTCCGGCCGTACTCCCGCACCACCTTTTCGATATCGGTCAGGATCCTTCGAGTGAGCTCCTCGTCCTTGGCCTGGAGATCATCCTGGGCGTCTTTTTGAAGCCGCTGCAGATCCTTGAGAAGCTGCTGATACTCTTTTTCCTTGGAGCTCTTCGCCGATTCGGAAAGGAGCTGACCCTGTTTCTCTATTACATCCTTGAGCTTCTTCATCTCTTCCTGCTTGCGGTTGATATCTTCCTGGTACTTCTTGACCTTTGCCGTCAACTGGTCCTTTGCGTCTTTGCCCGCCGCCGAAAGATTCAAGACCTTCTGAATATCCACGTATCCCAGTTTCGCGTTGTCCGCGGCAAAACACCCCGCTGGAATGGCAATTGCCAGAGAAACAGCCATTACCGTAATAATCCCTTTCATTTCCATTCTCCTTTTCCTTGAATAATTAATGTTGCGGCGCTGGATTAAATTCTTCATGCGGACAAACCGTTCTTTTGTCCGGATGAAAACCTCAGATAAAAACCCCTCTAGTACCTTGTAACATCAGTAGATTCGCACCCCCCCTCCCTTGATGGGAGGGGGTTGGGGGGAGGGTGAAGCTTCAAGCAGCGAATATCCTGGAAACTCCCCCTCTCCCTAACCCTCTCCCACCAGGGGAGAGGGGATTATTTGTTGCGTAGATTTAAGTGTTACTGGGTACTAGAAAAAACCTCCGATGGAAAACTCAAACCTTCCGCTTTTGTTGTCGATCCCATCCCTGGGATTGACCGGAAAACCATACTCCAGACGCAGGGGTCCCATGGGAGAATACCATCTTATTCCCAATCCGTAGCTCATGAGCATCTTCGAGAAGTACTGCTCACCCGGGGCGTATGAATTACCCGCGTCGAAGAAGGCAACCCCTTTCAGGCCAAAGTCTTTCACTATGGGGAATATGTAGTCCACATTCAGAATGGCTTCCTTCACACCGCCAACGTACACACCGTTGACAATCGGGCTGACTGTCCGTGAAGAGTAACCGCGGATAGTGTTGATGCCGCCCAGGTAGAACTTTTCGTCTATGGGGATCTCCTTTCCGTTGCGCATCATGTAACCCAGCTCTCCGCGCACGGAAAGGACCGTCTTCCAGATCATGGGAAAATAATATCCGGACTGCCCGATGAAACGGGTGAAGCGCTGGTTGCCGCCAAGACCGGCATACTCGGCGGAAAATGTGCCGGTAAAGCCCTTGCTGGGGTCCAGGCGGTAATCCGTGGTGTCCAGGCTGATACTGCCGTACAGCGAACCCACCGTACCGCTGGTCTCACCCAGCAGTATGGGATTTTTCTGATAGGCTTCCGAGAGATCAAACAGGCTTTTCACCTCGTATTTGTACATCCAGAAGGTGGACAAACGGTCGGATATCTTGTAACCCGCCTTGATATCGCCGCCGGTGACCCTTCTGGTATAGTCTTCGTACTCCCTTTCCGAACGGTAGATATCGAAGCCCAGGGTCCAGTTGGAATCCAGGAAATACGGATCGGAGAGCCCGATATTGTACAACTGGGTCTTCCCGCCCAGAGCCGCGGCCAGGGTTCCCTTCAGGCCGAGTCCGAGAAAGTTGTTCTGCTGGATCGAACCCTGTCCGATGATGCCGTCAGAGGAACTGTATCCGGCGCCGACGCTGAACTGCCCCGTCGACTTTTCCTTCACCTCGGTGTTCAGATTCAGTTTGTCGGGCGAGCTTCCCTTTGCCGTCGCGATGTTCGCGCTTTCAAAGAAGCCGAGGTTCTCGATATTCTGCTTGGTCCTTTTCAGCCCCGTGCTGCTGTACAGCTCTCCTTCCGCAACCCTGAACTCCCTGCGAACGACCTTGTCGCGGGTCTTGGTATTACCGCTGATATTGATGCGCTCAATGTAGATCAGATCACCTTTCTCGAACTCGTAGGTGATGTCAATGGTCTTCTTGTCCACGTCGATTTTGGACAGGGGGGTTACATTGGTGAAGGCGTATCCCCTGTCGGCGTAAATGTCAGTCAGAGCTATTACATCATTGCGGAGGACTTCACGGCTGAAGACCTCTCCCTTCCGCAGCTTAATCTTGCCGGCCAGGGTCTCCCTGGTCTCCAGGAGGTCACCCTTGAACTCTATGGCGCCGGTGCGGAACTGCTCCCCTTCGGTTATGGCGATGTTTACCTCAAGACCGCTCTTGTCGGGAAGCAGGGTGACGCGGGGTTCCCCTACCTTGACGTTAACGTAGCCATTGTTGAAATAGAGATCCGCAATGCGATTCACGTCATTCTTCAAGGCATCTTCTTTGTAGGTCCCCGCCCCCGTGATCCAGGAAAGAAACCATTTCTCCTTGGTTTCCATCTGCTTGCGGATCTTTTTGGCGGAAAAGACCTTGTTGCCTTCAAAACGGATGTCCTTGATGAGGACCTTTTCCCCCTCTTTGATATCCAGAGAGATCCTTACCCCTCGATCACTCACCCTGGTGGTTGCGGCGTTTACCTCAACCAGGTAGTAACCCTCGTCGGTATAGAGCTTCTTGACTTTCTTGACGCCTTTCGCCAGCTCGCCGCTGGAAAAAACGCTGTTGGCCTTGAAGCCGATTGCGTCACGAATCTTGTCGTTGGCGATCTCCTTGTTTCCGGTGATCTTGACGCCCGCGACGTAAGGCTTCTCCACGACCTGAAACAACAGTGACATCCCGTTCGCGGCCTTGGTCGCCTCTACCCTGACATCCTGGAAGATGCCTACCCGGTACAGGGCCTTGACATCCTCATTTGCCTTGTCTGGAGAGTAAGGCTCACCTACCCTGCTCTTCAGAACAGGCATCAGGGCCGATGTCTCCCGGGTCCGGTTCCCCTTGATTACGATATCCGTTACCGGCTCGTTGCCGGCTGAAAGGACGCCCGGAAAAAAGGCCGCCATCAGGAGGATTATAAAAGCCTTGCCGAAACAGGACATGAAATCTTCACGAATCCTTCCGATAAAATTGATTATGGGTTTCACGGATTATCATTCTCCTGGATCCGGCCGTCCACCAGGCGGATAGTCTTGCCCATCCTGTCAGCCAACCGTTCGTTGTGGGTTACGATGATTAGTGTCAATCCTGTTCTTTCCTGGATACCCGACAGAAGGTCATGTACCTCTTCGCTCGTATTCCTGTCCAGGTTTCCGGTAGGCTCATCCGCCATCAACAGGGCGGGAGACATAACAAGAGCGCGGGCTATGGCAACCCGTTGCTGTTCGCCGCCGGACAATTCCCCGGGCTTGTGGGTCAGCCTGTGGGAAAGCCCTACGTCTTTAAGGAGATTGGCCGCTGACTCCAGGGCCTCCTCCTTTGCCACACCGCCTATGAGGGCGGGCATCATTACATTTTCCAGAGCCGTGAACTCCGGCAGAAGATGGTGAAACTGGAACACAAATCCGATGGACCTGTTCCTGAAGGACGCCAGTTCACCGTTACCCATCTTGAAAACATCGTTACCCCTGAAAAGCACCTCGCCGGACGTGGGACGATCCAGTGTCCCTATGACATGCAGCAGGGTACTCTTCCCGGCGCCCGAAGCGCCCACGAGGGCGATGGTATCCCCTTCCCCCACCGAGACGTCGATGCCGTTGAGCACGTCGATACGCGTCCTCTCCGTAAGGAAGGATTTGCGCAGATCCCTGACCTGAAGGAGGACATCACTCATAGCGTAAAGCCTCAGCGGGAGGCAGGCGGGAACCCTGCCATGAGGGATAGAGGGTCGCTATGAAGGATATGAATACGGCCGTCACTGAGATAAGGAGCACATCTCCGGGAACCACCTGCGACGGAAAGTGATCCAGATAGTAGACATCGCGGCTGAAGAGCTCGAATCCCGTGACCTTCTGGATGAACGAAACGATAGACTCCAGGTTCAACGCCACGAGAAGCCCGCTCAGCACGCCCATCACCGTTCCGGCGGTCCCGATGATGAGACCCTCCAGAATGAAGATTTTCATGATGCTCCGGTTTGTGGCGCCCATGGATTTGAGAATGGCAATATCCTTGGTCTTTTCCATGACCACCATAAACAGGGTTGAGGCGATCCCGAATGCGGCCACCAGGACAATCAGGGTCAGAATAATGAACATGACCATCTTTTCCGTCTTCAGAGCGAAAAGGATGTTCTTGTTCATCCGCATCCAGTCCCGGGCAAAATAGTCGTAGCCCAGGCCGCGGTTTATCTCAGCGGCTATCCTGTCCGCGTGATAGACATCGGCCACCTTGAGCTGTATTCCGGTCACGGCCTTGTCGAGCGAAAGAAACTCCTGGGCCTCGTGAAGTCCCACATAGGCCAATGTCGAATCATATTCAAACATGCCCGTGTTGAAGAGGCCGGCGACCCTGAACCTTTTCATCTTGGGCGCCATGCCGAAAGGGGTCAGATTGCCCAGTGGGGACACGATATTCACCGGGTCCCCCAGGAAAAGGTTGAGGTTTTTCGCCAGCTCCTTTCCAAGGATGACACCCGGGAGGACATCGGCGTCAGGACGGGCCGGGCCGCCTTCAAGGTCCGTCAAGCGCCCCTCCACCAGCGACTTGTTCAGGTTCGTCACCTGGATGTCGGTCTTGGGTTCGATACCCCGCAAGACGACGCCGGACACATTTGAGCCCGTGGAAAGCATGACCTGGCTGTAGACGAAGGGCGTGGCGGCGACAACCCCGGGGACCTTTTTCAGCTTTTCCATCACCCCGGCGTATTCCTCGATCTCGCCCCCGCTTTTCAGAACAACGACGTGGGCGTTAGTGCCCAGGATCTTTTCCTTGAGGTCCTGCTCAAAACCGGTCATTACCGCCAGAACGACAATGAGGGCCATTACCCCAAGGGCGACACCGGCCGTTGATATGAAGGTTATTATGGAAATGAAGGTAGACTTGCGCTTTGCCCTCAGGTACCGCAACCCGATGAGAAGCTCGTAGGACATTATCTGGATTCTTTCCTCAACTGCGGGAACAGGATAACATCCCGGATGGAAGGCGAATCCGTCAACAGCATGACCAGCCTGTCGATACCTATGCCTTCTCCCGCCGTGGGCGGCATCCCGTGCTCAAGTGCCCGGATATAATCCTCATCCATGAAATGGGCCTCCTCGTCGCCCTTGTCTTTTGCCGCCACCTGCGCGAGGAAGCGCTCCTTCTGATCCACCGGGTCATTCAGCTCGGAAAACGCATTGGCAATCTCCCGGCCCGCGCAAAAAAGCTCAAACCGGTCCACAATATCTGGATTCTTGTCGCTCTTTCTGGAAAGGGGGGACACCTCGGTGGGATAGGAGGTGATGAATGTCGGCTGGATCAGCTTGATTTCGGCCACTTCCTCGAAGATCTCCGTGATCAGCTTTCCATATCCGATATCATCCGGCAGGTCGAGTCCGATGGATTTCGCATAGCTGTAAGCCAGGTCCCGGTCGTCGAGGGACCTGGCGTCTATGTCTCCATACTCCAGAATGGCTTCACGGACGGTGAGCCTCTTCCACGGGCTCTTGAAACTGATGGTTTCACCCTGATACAACACTTCTTCGGTCCCGTAAAGGCTGTTGACCACATGACGGAAAAGTCCTTCCGTAAAATCCATCAGGTCTTCATATGTGGCATAGGCCTGGTAAAACTCCATCATGGTGAATTCCGGATTGTGGCGAACGGAAATTCCCTCATTGCGGAAATTGCGGTTGATCTCGAAGACCTTGTCAAATCCGCCAACCACAAGCCTCTTCAGGTACAGCTCCGGAGCGATGCGCAGATAGAGCTGCCTGTCCAGGGCATTGTGGAAGGTGACAAAGGGCTTGGCGGTGGCGCCGCCCGGGATGGGCTGCATCATCGGCGTCTCCACCTCCAGAAAATCCTGGCGGAGCATGAACTCGCGGATCAGCTGGATTATTCTCGCCCTCTTGTAAAAGACTTCTTTTACTTCCGGATTGACGATCAGGTCGACATATCTCTGGCGGTAGCGTGTTTCCACGTCCGTCAGGCCGTGGAACTTCTCCGGCAGTGGCAGCAGAGACTTGGTGAGAAGCCGTATTTCCTGGGCGTGTATGGAAAGTTCTCCGGTCTTTGTCCTGAAGGGATGCCCCGTTACACCTACGATATCACCGATATCCAGGGTCTCGAAAACGGCAAAGGCGTCTTCTCCCAGGGTGTCTTTTCTGACATATACCTGGAACCTGCCTTTCCTGTCCTGGACCTGGATGAAGGCCGCCTTGCCGAATGACCTGCGCGCCATCATCCGTCCGGCGAAAACAAGCCTGTCTGAGGGGTCTTCCGCGATGGACTCCAGATGACCGTATGCCTCGAACAGGTCTTCAGAAGTGTGAAGTGGCTTGAAGTCGTTGGGATAGGGATTGACCCCCGACTCCCACATTGAATCAACTTTTTTTCTTCGCTGCAATAAAAGTTCGCTGAGCTCTTCCAATAGTCACAAACCTTTCTGAACCTTGGCGGATAACAGTTCAAGCATGCTTAATAAACCGGCAAATTAACTCATTTCAGGATGTTAATCAAGCAAAAAGGACCGCTGGTCAAAATGGCCGGGCAACGGCATGGAGGCCGCCCGGGCCCGACTCCCTGGTTTCCAGGGGATACCATTTCCCAGATATTTACCCAATCGCCCGGTTTACGTCACGGGGCGCCGATTCAGCGCCTGCCGATCTCCAGGGATTGAGAGCCGCCGGCGATGCAACCTTTGAAATGGGATCTGCCGAGGTATTCACCCTGCCAGTAACCGACCGCCTCACCCGGAGGGAGGTTCTTGCCGGAGGTATTTCTGATGGTGAAAGAGAGGAAGGGGGCCGGCCCTTTTGTCAGCTTTTCACCGTCCAGGGGTAGTCGAAAGGAGGCAACGGCGGCCAGGTCCGCAGCGACGGGATAGGTCAGGGGATCCGTTCCGTAGGCGTCGGCCAGCATCGCGGGGACCACCGATACAGCGGCGGAACGCGCGACAGGTGGAAGCTTGGCGCGCATGACCGTTTCCGCGCTCCCCTGGCCCGAAAGGCGGAAATCGTACCACGGTATCCAGGCAATCCCTGAAACAAGGCAGGAGTAGCGGATTCGTCCGTCCTGGCGCGACAGCCAGACGCGGGCCGATTTACCGCCGGAAGCGTTTTTCTCCAGGGAGGCTATCTTCCCTTCCACGGAGGCCAGTTCTCTCTCGGTTTTCCTTCGGGCGGCATGAACGGATTCCAGTTGGGCGACGGCGAAGGCGGTTCCCTTGCGCGCCGTATCAAGAGGCTCCGGGTTGTTTTTGGTCTTACGCAGAGCCCTGCTGCTGTGTGATTTCACCGCGGCCCGGAAAATCCCTTCCCTGTCCTCCAGTTCCTTCAGTCTGTCCGTCAAGTGGGCCTTCCTTTCCATCATGACGGCCAGCTCCCTGGCATGACGCTTCGCCGTTTCCACGTTCTCAACCTGGACGCGAAGCACCGAGCAATCGCCCACGGGTTTGATGCGAAGGGTATCGGGAAGGATCTTGTCCGGCAAAGGAAATTCCAGATATCCCTTGCGGGCGGCGGCCTCTTTCTCGACCAAGGCTCCGTCAAGATAGATGACGAGAGATTCCGGCGCGGCAGACACGGGGACGCCGAAGGCAAACAGGATGAAGACGCACGTAAGAATCCTCATACTTCCCTCCCGAATCCGTTTTTTTCACTCTTCTATATCCACCCCGCCCAAATGAAGGATTGTCTCCCACTCGCTGTCTGACACCGGCTGTATGGAGAGCCGGCCGCGCCGGAGCAGCTCCATTCCGGCCAGCGCCGGGGTGGCCCTGATTTCCTCAAGGGTGACCTCGCGGCGGAAGCGTCTGACGAACCGGACATCAACCATGTACCAGATGGGGTTATCCGGGGCGGAGCGGGGATCAAAATGGTCGCCGCCTGGATCCAGCGCGGTCCGATCGGGATATGCGCCACGCACGACCTCGGCAATCCCGACTACACATGGACGGGGTATCTTGCTGTGGTAAAAAAGCACTCCATCCCCCTCGGCTACCTCGTCCCTCAGCAGGTTACGCGCCTGGTAGTTTCTTACACCGTCCCAGGGCTCGGTCCGGTCCGGCCTCCCTTCCAGGTCGTCAATGGAAAAACAGGAGGGTTCGGATTTGAACAACCAGTATCTCCGCTTCCTCGGCAATGAACAACCTCCGCGGACCTGTTGGCCGCTCTTTAAATTCAAGACTTCATGACAGCAGGTGCAGAAAGAGTCCGCTTCTCAGTTTGGGTTCGAACCAGGTGGACTTGGGAGGCATGATCTTGTCCGCATCGGCAAGCGCCATCAACTCCTCCAGGGATGTGGGGTGCAGTGAGAAAGCCACCTGGTATTCACCACCATCCACGAGCCTGACCAGCTCCTCGATTCCCCGGATGCCGCCGATGAAGTGTATGCGCTGATCCGTGCGGGGATTACGGATGCCGAGAACCGGGCTCAGAAGCTGGTCCTGAAGTATGGAGACATCCAGGCGGCCGACCGCGTCGGATTCATCCACGCAGGAGGGCCTGGCGGAAAGCGAATACCACTTTCCTTTCAGGTACATACCAAACTGATGCCTGGCCTCCGGATTGACGGGTTCCGCCACCGGGGTGATCTCGAACCTCTTTCCCGCCAGGTTGATGAATTCCGCGATGGTGTGCCCGTTCAGATCGCGCACGGCCCGGTTGTAGGCCATTACGTTCATCTCATGGTCCGGGAAGACAACGCTGAGAAAGAAATTGTACTCCTCCTTGCCGGTATGGTCCGCGTTTGCGTTCCTTCGCAGGTCGCGGACCCTGCTGGCCGCGGCGCTCCGGTGATGGCCGTCGGCCACGTACAGGGTTTCGATTGAGGTAAACTCACGGATCAGGACGTCAACGGCCTCCCGGTCAGCTACTTCCCACACCGTATGGCTTATTCCGTCTTTTCCGGTGAAATCATAGAGGGGATCCAATTTGGTAATCTCTTCCATGATTGCGTTTATGGAAGGCCGGTTGCGGTAAACGTAGAAAACCGGTTCGTCATTGGCGTCCAGGAGGTCGATGTGCCTTACCCGGTCCTCTTCCTTGTCCGCGCGGGTGTGTTCATGCTTCTTGATCACGCCGCCCTGGTAATCGTCAACCCCCGCGCAGGCCACGAGACCCGTCTGGACGATGGCGCCCATCTTCTGCCTGTAGATATAGAACTTTTCCTCCTCGTCCTGAATCAGCGTCTTTTCCTGTATAAATCGCTCCAGGTTTTCGCGCCCCTTCCGGTACACCGTCCCGTCATGGGGGTCCAGTTCCGGAGAGAGATCGATCTCGGGTCTGGATATATGAAGAAAACTCAGGGGATTTCCCTGGGCCATTTCTCTGGCCTCTTCAACGTTCATCACATCATATGGCGGCGCGGCTACCAGGTGCGCCGAATCGCTTGCGGGCCGCAATGCCCTGAATGGTTTTATCAGTGCCATAATTTCCTTTCCAAAAGCCAATTCCCGTTGTTCAAAAATACCTCTTTGCGCCCACGTATTTATTGGCGTAACCGTTCTCCCGTAGAGAGGATACACGGATATTGTCGCCTCTGCGCGGAGCATGCACGAAGCTGTCGTTTCCCACATAGATCCCTACATGGGTGATCCTTTGCTCGGAAGCCCCGAAGAAAACCAGGTCGCCGTCGACAAGGTCCGACCTGTCAACTTCACGACCCGCGTTGAACTGCTCGCGCGAGGTGCGCGGGATATTCACACCGCACAGATTATAGACGGCGCGGACAAATCCGCTGCAGTCCATCCCTTCCACGACCGTGTTTCCGCCCCACAGGTATGGTATGCCTACAAACCTTTCAGCGGTGCGCGCGGCGATAGCGCCCATGCCGTCCCTGGGCCTGGATTTGACCTTTCGATGCCGGCGGGAAGGAGGGGTTTCGGCTCGTGGCTCATGGAGGGGGCCCCTCAGGGGGGGCGCGATAAAGTAGGACTCAATCCCCTGTTCAGCGGTAACCTTCCTGGCCGTCCGCTGAGCCGCCCTCCGGGAGGGATAATCGCCGAAACGAACCGCGAACAGCCCGTTTTCCCTCTTGAAATAGAAGGCGTCTATGCCCTGTTCCTGGAGCCTGCCGGCAAGCCGTTCCGCGTTTTCCACCTTGGAAAAGGCGCCTACCTGGATGGAATAGCCGATTTTGGTAATCGCCTCACCGGGCGCGGTACAGCCGGTCTCCGTCACCACGAAAACCAGGAGCAGAGCGAGCACGCATATTCTGACGGTTATCATTTACGCGTCCTCCTGCACGTTTCTCCGGACACCCATGAGAAACGCAACGATGAACTCCTCCAGATCGCCGTCCAGTACGGCATCCGTATTGCCGGTCTCTACTCCGGTCCGCAAATCCTTGACCATGCGATACGGGTGGAGGACGTAGGAGCGAATCTGGCTTCCCCAGCCGATATCCTTCTTCTCTCCCCCCAGTTCGGCGGCCTTCACGGCCCGCTCTTCCAGTTCTTTTTCGTAAAGCTTGGCGCGCAGGACCCTCATGGCTGTAGCCTTGTTCATGTGCTGGCTCCGTTCATTCTGGCATGCGGCAACAATGCCGGTCGGGATATGGGTAATCCGCACTGCGGAGTCGGTAACGTTGACGTGCTGTCCGCCCGCGCCGCTGGAACGGTAGGTATCAATGCGGAGGTCGGACTCGGAGATCTTCACCTCGATGTCGTCGTCGATCTCCGGAAAGACGAAGACCGAGGCGAACGACGTATGGCGACGGGCATTGTTGTCGAAAGGAGATATGCGCACCAGTCTGTGAATACCCGCCTCCGCCTTCAGGTAGCCGTAGCTGTACTCGCCTTCGACGGTGAAGGTTACCCCCTTGACCCCGGTCTCGTCTCCCGGCTGGCTGTCGGTAATCTCCGTCTTCCACCCCTTCTTCTCACAATAACGCAGATACATGCGTTGCAGCATCTCGGCCCAGTCCTGGGCCTCGGTGCCTCCTGCTCCAGCCGTGACAGTGAAAAAACAGGAGTTTCGATCGTGGGGACCGGAGAGCATCTTCCTGAACTCCGCCCTGGCGATCCCCTCCTCCAGCTGGTCGACCAGCGCCCCGACCTCCGCGAGGGTATCCTCGTCCTCGGCGTCACTTCCCAGTTCTATGAGAATCCTTGCGTCATCCAGCTCCCGCCGCAGCCGGTCCCATCCATCAACCGTCTTCTCCAGGGCCGTCCGGTCCTTCAGGACCTTCTGCGCGGCATCGGCGTCATCCCAGAAACCCGCCTGCGCAATGAGCGCCTCCAGTTCCTGGATATCCTCCCTTTTGCGATCTATTTCAAAGAGACCCCCGAAGGGAATGGAGACGCTCTTCCAGGTTCTCTACACGGGCTATTTCTTCTCTATACATTACAGACTCCTTTTCTTTGTTGCTGCGACACGACTCCAGCGAAGCGGCGTCTTGAGAAAACCGGATATGGCTACAGCCGTGCTGACGATCAGGCAGATAACCGCGAAAAAGTCCCCGAACCGGGTATATATCGTGCCGGCCGTTCCCGTCCGGATTTCCCCGTTGAGAAACGCCTCTTCAAAGAGACGGGTCGCGCTGGTGATACGCCCGTTTTCGTCGATGATGGCGGTTATTCCGGTGTTGGCGGCCCGCAGCAGGGGCACCCTGTTCTCAACGGCGCGAAAAACCGCCATGGAAAGGTGCTGATAAGGGGCGGAGGACCTGCCATACCAGGCATCGTTGGTAATATTGACCAGAACCCGCGCCCCGGACCTGACGTAGCGGCGGGACAATTCAGGGAAGATTCCCTCAAAACAGACGAGAACACCGATTTTACCCTTGCCAGGGTCAAGGGGGACAATGTTTTCGCCCGGGGAGAAGTCCCCCACCCCCACCACCAGCTTATTAACGAATGGAAGTAATTTCGCGAAGGGAACGTATTCACCGAACGGCACCAGGTGCATCTTGTCGCTCCTGCCGATGACCGAACCTTCAGGGGAAACAAGGTAGGCGCTGTTCAGGTACCTGCGCCGCCCTCCGCCATCCTCATAGGCCGGACTGCCGAAAACAACGGGACTCTTCACATAGGCGGCAAGGGACGTTATACGCGAAGAAGGAACTCCTCCCTCCTGGAAGAAGAACGGGGCCGCGCTCTCCGGCCACACCACCAGATCAGAGCCGCCGGCCGCGGCCTGCCGGGTCAATCGTTCATAAATGGTGAGCGTCGCCTCCAGAAAGGCCGGGTCCCACTTTATCCCCTGGTCGATGTTCCCCTGGATCAGAGAGACGGTAAGCGGGGTCCCGCTTGACTGGCGGCCCATTCCGTGAACTCCGTACGCGAGGACGATAAAGAGGAGCAGCAGGAAGGCCGCGGCGCCGCGCCATGGATACGCCTCGCCCTCATTCTTGCGCGAAAATCCTTTGAGAAACAGGTACACTATCACGTTGGCCATGGCAATGAGAAAACTGACGCCATATACCCCCGTGATATCGGCAACCTGGATCAGCGGCAGAATTTCATGCTGGGAATAGCCGAGGCTCGCCCAGGGAAACCCCGTCAGCAGAAAAGAGCGGACATATTCCAGACCTACCCAGAGAAAGGGAAAGGAAAAAACAGCGGGGATACCCTTTTCCTCGCCCCTGCGCATGAGAAAAAAGACGGCCCAGAAGAACGCCGCCAGATAGATCACCAGGATCATGTAAACGCATACGCTTACCGCAAGGGGAAGCTTGCCGTATGTGGTAACGACGATATTGATCCAGTAGAGGATCCCGGCAAACGCCGTCACACCGGTCACAAAACCGAGCTTCGCGGCCTTCCTGGCGTCCTTTTTGCCGCAGGCAAGAAGAAGCGGAACAAAGGCGAACCATGCCAGGAAGGAAAGTCCCGCCTTGGGAAACGACAAAGCCAGCATGGCCCCGGAAATCACGGCAAGAAGATAGTCGCGGCGGCGCGCCGAATGGAAGCCCGGCATCCTGAATCGGGAATAGTCCACTAAACCTCCGCCTCCTTTGTTTCACCCTTTCTCATAATCCTTACCCTGCGGATCTTGCGTTCATCCGCGTCAAGGACGGTCATGTGGATATCATCCGTTTCCATCTCTTCCCCGGAACGCGGTATCTTTCCCGTCAGATGGAAGATAAGACCTCCCACGGTGTCGAACATCTCACGCTCCACCTCGACCCCGAAATATTGTTCCAGCTCCTCGATGGAGAGGCGGGCATCCACAATAACGGCGCCGTCAGGCTGGGAAATGAGCCACTCCTCTTCCGTATCGTATTCATCCTGGATATCACCGACAATCTGCTCCAGCAGGTCCTCGATGGTTACAATACCGGAAGTTCCGCCATACTCGTCAATAACGACGGCGATATGCACCCTCTTTCTCTTGAATTCCTGGAGAAGCTCCTCCAGGTTCTTCGTCTCCGGAATGTAATAGGGCGCCCTGAGCAGTTTCCTGAGATCAAATGAGTTGGAGTCCGCCCCCCAGCATTTGAGAAGGTCCTTGGCGTAAAGGAGTCCGATAATATTGTCCACTGTGTCTTCATAGACCGGAAGCCGGGAGTGGCCGCAGCCGATGATCCTGGACAGCACGTCCTGGATTGTGTCGCTGCTGTCGATACATGCCATATCGATCCTGGGAACCATGATCTCCCGCACGACCGTCTCGCGAAGGTGGAAAATGGACTGTATCATCTCATTTTCACGAGGATTGATGAGACCTTCCTCCTCCCCCGCGGTTATGATTTCATGGATCTCTTCTTCGGTTATCTTTCTGCGTCCGGATACAAGCCTTCCCAGGATCTCCCATATTCCGGACTTCCTTCTGTTACCGGTTCCATCTTCCAAAGCTTCACAACCTCCGTTTATTACATAAATACCAGTCACGGCATCCGGATAAGGCCCAAGATGGCCCGACGGAAAACGCAAGCCGCAGATTCTTTATCTCAGATTAACGAAGAGAAGCAGCACCGTCAGCGTGAGAACCGTTCCAAGCAAAGCCCCAAGAAGGACCTCGCGGAACGTATGAAAGCGGAGAACTATGCGTGAGTTACTTACCATGAGCGCCATGATCAGTGTCAGAAGAGAACTGACCGGGTCCTTGGTGGTCAGCGAGACGGCCGTGGCAAAAGAAAAGGCCACCGCGGAATGGCCGCTGACGCTTCCCCCTTCCATGGGTGTTCCCTTGCCTGCCAGGGCCTTCAGGATTACAACTGATATCACCACGGTGAGGATAGCCACCAGAGTTCCAACTTCAGTCGGGGTCCCGACCATGGACAGGGCTTCATGGTAAGGGGGAAAGATATAGCGCGAAAGGATCAGACACCCCATGACCGCCGCGCCGATGGCGGCGAGAAGCACGGCCCCGGCCGCCACATCCTTGGCGTATTTCGCCAGCGGATGATATCCGGGTGAAACGATATCCACGCACAACTCGATGGCGGTGTTCATCATTTCCGCGAATAATACCAGAGACACGCATATGACCAGCAGGATGAATTCCAGGTTGGATACTTTCAGAAACAGCACAAAACCCAGTATCACCAGCGCGGCCAGAAAGTGATTGCGCATGTGCCTCTGGCTTTTTGCCGCGTAGAGGATTCCCTCCAGCGCATTGTTTATGGAATCCGTATACCGGCGCTGCCTGGGGCGGCCTTCCGGAACCTCGTTAAGCGGGCCCACCTAGATCAGGCCCTCACGCTTGAGCATCGCGAAGAGTTTCCGCTGTTCGCGTTCCATTCTCCGGGCCTCGGCATCGCCCGACCTTTCATGGTCATAACCCATCACGTGGAGAATGCCGTGCAGCAGGAGAAAGGCAATACGTTCGCCCAGCGTTATCCCCTCTTCTTCCGCCTCGCGCAAAGCGGTGTCCACGGAAATAACCACATCGCCCAGAAGGTTCGGATTGACCCCGGCAAAATCGCCTTCCCCCATGGAAAATGACAGGACATTAGTCGGCCTGTCCGCTCCACGGTATTCCCGGTTGAGGCGGCGCATGGCCCTGTCGCCCACGATGGATACCGACAACTCACAGTCATCGGTGGATCCCAAGGCGCTTAAGATCCTCAGTGCCAGACTTCTTAACCTCCTCACCTCTATTGGGCGCCGCCTTTGTCTGTTCCCGATCGCTATCTTCAACGGGCTTTTTCCTTTCGTAGACCTTGAATGCAGGCTCGGGATAATCGATCCGGTGGTGATAAATACCCGACAGTATCTGGTTGAAGCTCTTGGCGATATCATGCAGATTCTTCAGGGTGAGCTCGCACTCCTCCAGTTGGCCGTCAATGAAAATATTGTTGATTATCTTCTGCACCATCCCCTGGATTCGCGCCGGAGTGGGATCCGTGAGGGTCTTGGATGCCGCCTCCACGCAGTCGGCCAGCATAACCAGACCGGCCTCCCGCGTCTGGGGTTTTGGACCCGGATAGCGGAAGTCCCGCTCTTCGACATTTGTGGTGTCCGGGTCCTCTCCCGCCTTGGCCTTCTCGTAAAAGTATTTGATAAGGGCCGTGCCGTGATGCTGCCGGATGATATCGATAATCGGCAGTCCCAGCCGTTTCTCCTTGGCCAGTTCCACGCCTTCCTTGACATGAGAGATGAGGATGAGCGCGCTCATGCTCGGGGAAAGCTTGTCGTGGCGGTTCTCGCCGGACTTCATGTTTTCGATGAAATAGAGAGGCTTGCTGATCTTCCCGATATCATGGTAGTAGGCCGCGACCCTGGCCATAAGCGGATTTGCGTGAATCGCTTCCGCCGCGGCCTCGACCATGGTGCCGACCAGGATGCTGTGGTGGTAAGTGCCTGGCGCGCGTATCATCAACTCGCGCAGCACGGGTGAATTGAAGCTGGCCAGCTCCAGAAGCTTGATATCAGTCGTATAGTGAAAAAGGTTTTCCACAACCGGAACGGTCCCCGCGACGATGACCGCGTTCACCATCCCCCCTATCAGGGCGAAAATAATAATATAAAGAGATTGAGAGGTAAAGAAATTATCCGTAAGGATCTGGAATGGCAAAGCAAGCGCAAGATTCACCACGCTTACCTTGAGTCCGGCGGTGTAGATCGTCCCCCTGTACTGGCATTGCCTGACGCCGTGGGCGCCGATAATCCCCCCCAGAAGAGCGTAGACGACCACTGTAATGCTGTTGTTGAACATCATCCCGATGAGAGGGGCGCTCACGGCGCAATACACGAGGGCGACTTCTGAATTGAGGATGATTCTCACCAGCATGGCCCCGGCGGCGAACGGGAACAGATAGAAATAATTCTCGGTTGCTATCCGGGGAAACAGGATTCCCATCGCGGTGGAAATGGTATACGCGATTTTCAGAAGCAGGAAGAATCCGATAGTAACCAGGGCCAGAAGAAGCAGATCCTTGCTGGCGGGATTGAATTTGCGGATGTTCTTTTTGGCGAACCGGTAGGGAAAAGAAAAGAGCACGATGATCAGCCCGAAGATCCCGGCGGACAGCAAAAACTTGTTCGCTCCGCTTTTTACCTCGAAAATCCTGTTCAGTTTGAGGGCCTGCTCCGCGGAGATACGCTCACCCTCACGGACGACCATCTCTCCACGCTTTATCTGATAGACAACGGGACGCACGGAATTTCTCGCTTCCTTGCGTCTTGTTTCCGTCTCAGCCTGGTCGGGAAGAAGACTGGGCTTCAGTGACTTCAGCATCAGGGTCTTTATGTAGTTGTGCTGATTACGATCACCACCATTGAGATGAATGCCGCTAATCCTGGTAGCGGCTTCCTTCAGGTCAATCGCGGATACCGTCCCATCGCCACCGCCTATCAGTTCCCCGCTTTCACCGTCAAAAAGGAGGATCCCCTGCTTTCGGTCAGCGTAAAACGCAACCCTGTCAGGGACTATTCTGTTCTTATATACCCCGTCGATCACATGGGAGATTTCAGCCAGAACCGCCCGGAAATTGCGAACCTTCTCCAGCGAATCCATCTCGGCGGGAGAAACCTCGAAACCCAGTATCCCGGAAACCGAAATCCTCAGGTCATCATTGAAGGCTTCCCCCCTGGCGCGCGCATCCATGATTCGGGAGAACGCCCTGGAAAAGCTATTCTTTATCTCATCAGCCCTGGCCGTATAAAGATTATAGACGAAGGGAACGGCCTGTTCGGCCTGAGTCCTCATCTTTTCGGTCTGGGCGTGATCCTCCAGCAGATATGTCTGGGTTGCCTTGATATCGGCTGAGGCGATATCGCCTGCTTTATACCTGTTAGAGTTAAAGTGTTGACTGGGGATTATGAGAAAGGTAAGGAAGAGCGCGGTAAGTAGAAGCAGCAGCGTCTCATTGAGCTTCCGGCTGCCTGCGTCGGCGAACCTGTCCTGGAATGAATTGAACAGTCTTTTGCCGCGCGCGGCCAGTGTGGCCGTGCTCATTGTTTTCGTACTGCCTTTTGTGGAGTCTGGAGGCATACCCTGTTTCTGAAACCTCACCGGCATACCGGGACGCTGAAAATCGCAATCAACTATAACCCTTATCCTTTGTGCCGTCAATTGAAAGAATTCGTCGGCAAGCCCGCGAAAAGCAGTGGCTTGAATGGTTTTCATTTTGGTTAAAATATGTTATAAGACCAATGATTTCCAAGGAGCACAAGCCCCTGAGCAAAGGAGACTGATAATGAATACAATTACGGATGTGTATGCACGGGAGATTCTTGATTCGCGCGGCAACCCGACACTGGAAGTGGAAGTATTTCTGGAATCGGGCATAACCGGCAGGGCCGCGGTCCCTTCCGGGGCATCCACGGGTGAACGCGAAGCATTGGAATTGAGAGACGGCGATATGGGAAGATATCTGGGCAAGGGTGTCCTTACCGCGGTCGAAAATGTCAATTCACGTATCGCCGACCAGGTCATCGGTATGGACGCAACCGACCAGGCCGCTATCGACGACAGAATGATAGAGCTGGACGGAACCGAAAGCAAAAGCAACCTCGGCGCCAACGCCGTGCTTGGCGTCTCCCTGGCGGTTGCCAGGGCCGCAGCGGAATCTCTCGGACTTCCCCTCTATCGTTATATCGGAGGCACAAACGCAAGAGAGCTGCCGGTCCCCATGATGAACATCCTCAACGGCGGGGCCCATGCGGACAACAATGTGGACATCCAGGAATTCATGATAATGCCCGTCGGCGCCAAAACCTTTTCCGAGGGCCTTCGCATGGGCGCCGAGATATTTCACTCCCTGAAAAAGGTCTTGAAAAGCAAGGGGTACAACACGGCTGTAGGCGACGAAGGTGGCTTCGCCCCCAACCTGGGTTCAAACGAAGAGGCGCTCCAGGTTATCGTAGAAGCCATCAGTTCCGCGGGATACAAGCCAGGGGAAGACGTGCTGCTGGCCCTTGACGTGGCATCCTCCGAGCTGTTCAAGGATGGTCATTATATTCTGGAAAACGAGAAATCTTCAAAGAAAACAGCTGAACAGCTTGTTGATTTCTACGAGGACCTGGTGACCCGTTATCCCATCATCTCCATAGAGGATGGAATGGCTGAAAACGACTGGGATGGATGGAAAAAACTCACCGAGCGCCTGGGAAGCCGCATTCAGCTGGTGGGAGATGACCTGTTCGTAACCAACGCAAAGACCCTGCGCCATGGGATAGAGATGGGCGTAGCAAACTCGATCCTTATCAAGCTGAACCAGATAGGAACCCTCAGTGAAACACTGGACGCCATCGAGACCGCCAAGAGGGCGGGCTACACCGCCGTTGTGTCCCATCGTTCCGGAGAGACGGAAGACACCACCCTGGCCGACCTGTCCGTAGCGGTAAACGCCGGACAGATAAAAACAGGCTCACTTTGCAGGACAGACCGTGTCTGCAAGTACAACCAGTTGCTCCGGATTGAGGACGAACTGGGCGCATCGGCCCGTTTCGAAGGGAAGGATGTCTTCTACAACCTGGGAAAATAGCTGACGGATCCCAAAAAACGAATTGATACAAGTCCGATTGCATGAAAAGGCGCTTCCCGTGAAGCGCCTTTTCTGATCCGTACCGGTATCCACCGGAAAGAATTCCCTTGTAAAACAACGCCAGAGCCAGTATTGACAAATCATAATAAATTCCTGTTGCATTTAATGCGATTCTGGCCTATACATTTCAGATTCTTCCATCCAGCTATTTTCGTTCCCCGCCCAGATCGAGGGACATCCCAATGTATGAAAAGCGTATTTCACCTTTCCTGTTAGCTGAATCGTCCGATTCGCTGAATCTTTCCCATTCCGATAACACGCGGGACGTCGGCGCCGGAAGATGTTCCGGCGAGAACCTTTATGACGTAATACGACGCCTCGCTACAACCCAGAAGCTGGCGCGCATTGGAGACTGGGAGTATGATGTCACTACCGGCGACATCCAATGGTCTTCCGCTGTCCTGAACCTGCTGGGAATCTCAACCGCGCACCGGCGTCCAACCTTTGACGAGTTC
>CAYMFO010000042.1:0-22304 GCA_964389825.1 uncultured Geobacter sp.
TGACCCTGTGGTTGAAATGCCGTTTTCAGGATTATTGATTATATCAAGACCTGCTATGGAGGATTGCATTCATGCATGTGTGCAGCGCGGTTTTCCATCTCCGTCTCCTGAGCCGCTCCCTCAAGGGGAAGCGCGGGATCGTCAAGAGCATCCTTGCCCGCGCCCGGAACAATTTCAACGTGTCCGCCGCGGAGGTGGACCTGCACGATCTGCACGGCGAGGCCCTCCTGGGGTTCGTCACGGTCAACGGCAGCCGCGTCGAGGCGAGGAAGACCCTGGAGAGGCTTGAAGAGAGGCTGGTGGAGGAGCGCCCCGACGTTGACGTGGTGAGCGTGGAGATCGAGGAGCGGTAGTGAAGTAAGTCAGAGCGCCGCGTTTTTAAGAACCTCGGGATGGGCGATGGATCTGCCCCTCCGCCTCAACCGGAGTTTCACGCCGAGAAATCTCTTGTAGAACTCATCGGCAAGGTCGTCCATGGGAAAATCGAATATCTCGGGATGTATTATGTTGGCCATGCGCATCAGGCCGAGGATGAAATCCGCTCCCCCTGACGTATTGTACGGACGCAGGTTGTATATCCGGTTCTCCCTGACGGCCTTCATATCCAGGCCGCGTCGCAGGCAGAAGTCATGGAAATCCCCTGCCGGATAATCCATCACGCCGGTGATGAGGACAATGTCCGGGTCGAGCCTCTTCAGGGTCTCTTCCCGTATGGTCATGCCCGGCGCATCGTCGCGTTCCAGGTCCTTGTTGGCGCAGCGGCCCCCGGCCAGCTCCACCAGGTTGCATTCGAACTTGTCGCCGAACACGGCAATGAGGGGATGGCCCAGGGAGAAATACACCGACGGTCTTTCAGCGCCTCGAACCCTGTTCCGGATGATCGAGACGTATTTCTCGGTGTATTCCCTGAGTTCGCGCGCCTCATCGGTCCTGCCCGCAAGCCGCGCGTAATAATCCACGGTATCCAGCCAGGCGTCTATCCGCTTGGTTCTCCGGTACAAACCGTCGATGAATCCGGTTTCCAGTATCCGATGCAATACGGACGCTATCACCCGCGGATCCCTTTCCCCGAGAAATGCGAGGACCGTCCGGATCGATTCAAGGCTCACAATCACCTTGTAGCCTCCATTAAAGCCGAGGACCTGAGCGCCGCCCGCTGTCTCGAACGCTCCGGCAAAGGGCGGCCGGAAGCCGCACCCGCAGGTCCCGTTATCCGCATGCTCCGTGACATGGGCGCACATGGGGCCGTTGAAACCCCTGCGCACCAGCAGCTCGCCGCACTCGGGGCACCAGGTGTTCAGGTGCGGCGTTCCGGGTGAATTGAAGAGATAGACATATCTGAGCAGCTTCCTGATTTCCTCGCACAGGCCCTCCGCCTCCCGTATGGAAGGTTCAAGGGTTATGTCAGCCGCGGCCAGGGAGATGAAGCGCATGACCTGAAACGGGATATCCACGCTTATCGCGGCAATACGTTTCACCGTTTCCAGGACCTCCTTCTCCTTTCCTTTGACATACACGGCCGCCACCTCGGTGAATACGCCGCTTTCAACCGCCAACCTCAGGTTTCTGAATATGGGCGCCGCTGATGCCGCGCCGAACTTGGAATAGGTTTCGTCGGCGCACCCCTTTATCCCGATATTTATAAAGTCGATGTGTTCAAGGAGGTCCCGGAAGGCCTGTTCGGTAAAATAGCCGTTCGTTGCGCAGCCGACCAGCAGGTTCCTCTTCCGGGCCAGTGTGGCTACCTTCTTGAAGGTAAAGAACGAGACAGCCGGTTCGTTGAAGCAGAACATGACCCCCTTGCACCCTTCGTCCAGCGCCCTGGCGACCACATCCTCCGGCGTCATCCCATGAAGCGCGCCTTCTATGGCGTCGACACTTTCCGTTAGTATCCACGACACGCACCCGTCGCAACGGAAATTACATCCGATGGTGCAGATCTGCAGGAACTTTCCACCCGGGTGGTAGTGGAGCATGGGCATGGATTCTACTTCGGACGGAACCGTTACCAGGTAGCGGTCGGAATAGCGTTCAACCTGCTTACCGCCAAGATTGGTATACATCCCGCAAATACCGGTTCCGTTTTCCAAGATATCGCATGAGTTTTCACAGATGGCGCAGCGCATAATCTTTCCTTCCTTTATCACCGGTGAAGTATTTTCTTTGCTCTACGGTCTGATATGTCCCTGTTGAAAAACAGACGGTAGAATTCCCTGGTCTCCTTCACGATATCCAGGGGATAGCGATCCGGATGGAGCAGGTTGGACAGCCACTGGATGCCGAGAAGACGCATGTGCGACGGCGGGCGATCAAACCAGTTGAAGGGCACGTAGGGGCTGAGATAGACCCTTTTGGCGCGGGTGGCGACAGACCGACCACCCTTTCTATCCTGTCGGGGATGACAACCCTCCTGCCCGCCATGTCGGTGACTGTGCGGGCAAGGGCATTGGAAACGAGAAACAGGGACAGGAAAACAATAAGGGAGAGATAACGGAACATGAATCCTCCAGAACGGGATCTCACGGCGGAATATCCGTGAGCATTTCATGCGGCATGATGAACAGGACATCCAGGATGAAAAACGACAATCAAATGATCGCATCGATTGGGGGACGACAGGAATCCGGGAGGTGTGGGCGGAAAGAAGGCGTGAAAGCAGGGAAAAGAAAAAAGGCCAACGGCGCAACAGCCCTTTGACCTCTTTCGGCGATGCATGCGCTCCTTTCCAAACATGGGAGGCGAGGCTGTTTCCGGCATCGCCCATAGCCCGCATACCCTAGCCTGAGCCGTAGGTGTTACGGGTCGGAGACCTATGTCACAACGAGACGTTGTATATCACGATACTGCGCGGCATGTAAACCGTAAGTGTCCTTCGGGTACGATTATCATGTCCGGGCAAGCGCGGTGATGCCTTCCGCGCGAAGCGTTTCAAAGGTGAAGTAGCGGGCGCCGAGGGTCTCGGCCAGAGGCCGGGCCAGGTCGGTCCGGATCAGGTTCGTTTTGTTTTCCGTATCCACCACGATGTAGTCGCAGCGCCTTTCCTCCGCCATGAGCCGGGCCATGCGCAGGCTCTCTTCCCTGGGGGGCGCGCCGCCCAGGGCGTGGTTTCCCCTGCCGTCGGTGAGCAGGATTACCAGGATGCGGGTGTCCGGGCGGTTCCTGAGGGTACGTTCCACCAGGCGACGGGCCTCCAGCAGGCCGGCGGTCAGGGGCGTCTTTCCGCCCACCGGCAGATGGGCCAGCCGTTTCGCGGCCAGTTCCACGCTCCCGGTGGGGGGGAGGACCAGCTCGGCCCGGTCCTTTCTGAACACGATCATGGCTACCCGATCCCGTTTGCGGTAACAGTCCAGGAGCAGTGACCGCACCGCGCCCTTCACCTCGCTCATCCGCTGCCTGGCCCCCATGGAACCGGAGCCGTCCACCACGAACAGGGCCAGGTGTCCCGTCTTCCGCTCCCGCTGCCTGAAGCGCAGGTCCTGCTGCTCGATGATCAGCCGGTCCGTCCTTCCCCTTGCTCCCTGGAACGGGGCGCAGGCCCTCAGGGTCGCGTCCACGGCCACGTCCATGACGGCAGAGCGCGGCAGGGTCTTCACGCACCGTCCGCACCGTCCCACGGTACGGGTGGCGGTCCGGCGGCCCGACGCCTTCCTTTTGACCCGGTCCTTGCGCAGGGCGATCTGCCTGACAGCGAACGTCCGGCCGGTCGGCTGGACCTCTTCGCGGTCTGATGATTCACGAGGGGAACCGGAGGAATCCCCTTCCCCCTGATTTTCCGGTTCCAGGGAAGCGCCGCCGTTGTCCCGATCCTGACTCCCCTGCCGCGCTTCCCCGTCGTCCGAGCGCCCGTCTTCCCGCTGTTCCTGGTCGGAGGAGGGAGGCGGCGCGTCCTCTCCGGGTAGCAGGCGCCGGTGGGCGTATGGGAGTCCGGCGGTCCGCTCCACGTGGGAGAGGTCGACGCGGGTGGTCCCTTCCAGGGCGGCGCAGGCGCGGGACGCATGGTAGTGGAAGAGTTCGGCCCGGTGGCCATGGGCCGCCGCCTGTTGGGCGATTTCGGCGATGCGTTCCACCGCCGCCGGCGAGAAGGTAATGGACGGCAGCAGACGCCGGGCGTGGCAGACCCGCGCCTCGTCAGGATCGTCCGGCTCTCCGTTGGCGCCGTCGCTCTTCAGTGCGGCGCGCAGCACTGCCAGGCGCTCTTCCGGCCCTGACAGGTCCTCCATCACGGCGCACAGGCCGAAGCGGTCCGCCAGGTGCGGCGACAGTTCACCTTCCTCCGGGTTCAGGGTGGCGATGACCGTGAATACGTACTCTCTTCTTTCCGAAAATCCCTCCCGCTCGATCAGCTCCATTCCCCGGTCCCGGGGTTCCATCAGCAGGGCCGTCAGCTCCGGGGAAAGGAGGTTGATGTCGTCCACGAACACCGCGCCGCCGTGGGCGCGGGACAGGATGCCGGGCTGGAGCGCGCGACGGCCCCGGGCCAGGGTGGCTTCCAGATCGATCCCTCCCAGCAGGGATTCCTCGGTGGCGTTCAGGGGGAGTTCGATAAAAGGCTCTCCCGGCGGGATGATGCCGCGGCAGAGGCGCGCCAGGGTCGATTTGCCGCAACCCCGGCCGCCCGCCAGCAGGAGCCCGCCGCAGCGAGGGTCCACCGCATTGAGGAGGAGGCCGAGCCGGGCCTCTTCCTGTCCGACGAAATCGCTCAGGCGCATGGCAGGGCCTCCTCCAGCACGCCGCGCAGCCTTCCCTGTTCGCTTCCCATCTCCTCGAAGGGGAGGCGTTTCTGGCGGTGGAGCAGGGCCAGGAGCGCCGCGTCCCGGATCTCCCCGTTGCCGATGGCGGACAGCTCGCGGAAGGCGGCCAGGGCCCGCGCGGCCTTCATGATTACGATGTCGGCCCGGTGGCCGTCCAGCCGCGGGGTCGCGGTCACCGCCACGATCCGCTCCAGCACATTGTCGTCCAGGGGGATCGAGGGGAGGCGTTTCCGGGCCCGTCCAATCCTGGCGGCCAGCTCTTCCCGGCTCTCGCGCCACTCTTGGGCGAATCCGTCCGGGTCGTCGTCGAAGGCCGCCTTTCGCCTCAGGATATCCATCCGTTGCTTCCGGTCGTGCAGCCCCGCCACCTGGACGCACAGCCCGAAGCGGTCCAGGAGCTGGGGACGCAGGTCCCCCTCCTCCGGGTTCATGGTGCCCACCAGGATGAAGCGGGCCGGGTGGCTGAAGGATATCCCCTCCCGCTCCACCGTGTTGACTCCCATGGCGGCCGAGTCCAGCAGCAGGTCGATGATATGGTCTTCCAGCAGGTTCACCTCGTCCACATACAGGAAATTGCGGTTGGCGTCGCCCAGGAGTCCGGCCTCGAAGCGCTTTTCACCGTGCCGCAGGGCGTGCTCGATGTCCAGAGTTCCCACCAGCCGATCCTCGGTGACGCCCAGGGGGAGCTCCACCACCCGCATCTTTTTCCGGTCCCTGGGGAGCGTTCCCGCGGTCCCGCGGTCCCGGCAATCGGTGCACAGGTCGCCGTCGGGGTCGCACTGGAAGCGGCACTCCCGCACCGCCTCCAGCTCCGGCAGGAGTTCGGCCAGGGCCCGCACCGCCGTGCTCTTGGCGGTCCCTTTCTCGCCCATCACCAGCAGTCCGCCGATGCCGGGGTCGATGACATTCAGTATCAGGGCGGTCTTCAGTTCCTCCTGCCCCACGATTGCGGTAAATGGAAAATTCATGCTTTAAGCGCCTCCGTAGTGTAAACCTGAAACCCGTCTCTCACCCGTTCGTTTCACTCTCTAGAGAGCACGGAGAACACAGAGAAAATCAATCTTAAGAGAGGGGCAACCCTTTTGTGGGTTTTGCTTTTCTCTGTGGCCTCTGTGAGAGATACAGGTTTGAGCTTTTGTGTTCTTGACGTTGTTTTTGCTACTTTGCCGACATTTCTTCCATCTTCTTCCTCCACGCCGGGATATCGACTGGCGTGAAGATGTCGATGCTTCCTCCCTGGAACTCGCCCCGGGTGTCGCCCATCCGCTCTTCGATCCATCCCTCGATCTCGATGTAGCGGTTCATCAGTTCCTCCTTCACGTCCGCGGCGGGCCGCCACAGGCCCCGCTGCGAGGCCTCCAGGAGCCTCCTGCCCATCTCTTCCAGCGCCCATGGGTTGTTCTCCTCGAAGAACTCCCGGTTCTCCTCATCCATGAGGAACGCTCGGGCGATGTCGTCGAACACGGCGCCGTCCACGGCCCTGGCCGTGGCCTGCCAGCCGTACAGTCGGCCCACCCGCTTGCTGATCTCGCCGGCGCCCTTGTAGCCGTGGTCTTTCATTCCTTCGATCCAGGCCGGGTTGAGGATCTTGCCCCTCGCCACCCGCCTGACCTCCTCTTCAAGGGTGCGCACGCTCACCTCGCCCTGCTCGCGGGTATCGCCGTAGTAGTTGCGGATATCGTTTCCCGAGAGGACTCTGGCCGCGTTGATCATGCCGCCATGGGTTCCGAAGTAGCAGCAGCAGCCGGTCAGGTCGTACTCGTCGGTTATGGTCTTGTTGAAGGTCAGGTTCACCGATTTCAGGCTTTCTTTCAGGCTTCCGTGGGCCTGGTCGCCGAACACCCCCTTGCCGTAGGCAAAGCCGTTCCAGTGCAGGAAGACGTCCGCCAGGTCCCGGTCGGTCTTCCAGGCCGATGCGTAGACCGCCAGTTGCGTGCCCGCCTGGTAGGTTCCGGGCATGGAGGCGAAGATGCGGTAGGTGGCGGCGCGCCGGGCCCGGCCGTCGTCCGGATCGCTTCCGGCGAGCTTTTCCAGGGTGTGCTTGCGCACGAAATTCATCTCCGGCGTCTCAGGGAGCGCCGCGGTTGCCTGCACCGCCTCGTCCAGCAGGTCGATGGCGGTGGGGAAGTTGTCACGGGTGATGCCCGAGACGCGCACGGTGATGTCGATGCGGGGGCGTCCCAGCTCTTCCAGTGGTATCACGTCGAATCCGCGCACCCGGCCGTTGGACTGCCAGCGGGGCCGTACCCCCATCAGATACAGCATCTGGGCCAGCCCCTCCCCCTCGGACCACATGATGTCGGTGCACTGCCAGTGAAAGGCGATGTTTTCCGGCCAGGTCCCTTCATCGCCCTGGTACTTCTCCAGGGTCTTCTCCGCCAGCTTCCGTCCGGTGGCCCAGGCCGACCGCGAGGGGATCTTGAGCGGGTCCATGGAGTAGAAGTTGCGGCCGGTCGGCAGGATCTCCGGGTGTCCGCGGGTAATGAGCCCGGACGGACCGGGCTCAACGTATCCGCCGTCAAAGCCGTTAAACAGCGCGCCCATTTCGTCCGTGGCCAGGATGCGGTTGCGCACGTCGTCGATGAAATGCTCTATCCGCTGGACGACATTCTTGTCCGGCTTCACGGAGCATGCGGCCTGGAACCCCTCCCGCAGGGGTATCCCCCGCTCCAGGTAATCCCCGCACAAGAGCCGGGCGGTTTCGTCCGCCCGCTCCTTGAAGGAAGCGTCCCCTTCTCCCTCGCCCGGTTCCAATGTCCGCCCCACCAGGCCCCGTAACGATTCCGGGCCGTTTTCGTAGCGGACAACGGCATAGACGAAATCGGCCAGGCCTTTTCCCTCCGGCAGCTCGCCGAAGACGTGCATCCCCTTGGGGATGCGGGTACCCTTCAGCAGGGCCAGGGCGTCGTGAATCTCGATAACTTTCTCATCGATGTTGTCATGGGTGATCTCCCCTTCCACCAGGGCGAGATTCCTGACCGCGTCGGCGATGAGGTGGGAAACGGTATGGGCTCGGCCCGGCTCTACGCCCCGGAATCTGCGGTATTCCTCCAGCAGCCGCTCCAGGGCGTCCAGGTCGCCGTATAATTGCCCCGGCGCCATCACGGTCTGCAGGTGGTCCACCAGGACGGCGTTGCTTCGCCGCTTGGCGATGGTCCCTTCCGGGGGGTTGTCGGCGTTGTAGATGTACAGGTGGGGCATGGTATCGATGCCGATGTCCGGGAAACAGCCGGAGGAGAGGCCGGTGGCCTTTCCGGGCAGGAACTCCAGGTTGCCGTGGGTGCCCACGTGGATCAGGAGATCGGCCCCGAACTCCCGCGAGAGCCACTTGTAGGTGGCCACGTACTGGTGGGGGGGCGGGACGTCCGGGTCGTGGAGGATTTTGCATACCTCGCCGTCGCAGCGCGCCCCGGCGCAGCCACGCTTGGGCTGGGCGCAGACCACGGCGTTGCCGTAGCGCACCCCGGTAATCAGTATCCGGCCGTCCAGGACCATGGCTGCGGGCACGCCATCCTTTTCCTCGCCCGGAGGGTTTCCCCAGGCCTCGATCATGCGGGTACGGGTGGCTTCCGGCAGCTCATTGAACCAGGGAAGGTAGCGCTCCACGTCCAGTCGGTCCAGGGCGCCTCCTCTGGCCGCGATCTCTTCCACCGTGGTCCAGCGGAATTCCGACACCGCCTTGCGCTCCATGATCTTATCAATCAGGGCCTTGCCGTCCGCGGGCGGGTCAATGGCGTACCCCGCCCCGCGCATGGCTGTCATGATGCGGGCGACGCTCTCCAGGGTATCCAGATGGGCTCCGCCTCCCACGCTCGCCTCCACCGAGACGCACGGGTTGTTGTGGAGGATGAAGGCCACCTTGCGTTCGGCGACCGGCTTTTTCCCCAGCCTGAGCCAGGCCTCCACCCGCCCGGCGAAGCGGGCGATGCGGTCCGGTAGCGGTTCGTAGCGCTCATCCTCGGGATTGGACGCGCCCCGGGAGGCCCCGATCACCATCTGTTCGATGACCCCCTCGAACTCGGGCATGGCGATGCTCCACCCCGCCTGGCGGCCCAGCCCCTCCGGGTCGGACAGCCACTGGTCCGCGTCCTTGTAATGGGAGATGACCGGGCAGAACAGGGGGATGTTGAGGCGCTTCATCAGTTCCGCCCCGGCCGGGGCGTCCCGGTCGGCGATATTCCTCCCACCGCTGGCGAGGAAAAAGGAGGAGAGCTTGACGATCCCCTGCACCAGTGGCTTGCCGTTCCGGACGAAGTATTCCTCGATAACCTCGGCGCCGCTCCTGTTTCCCAGGTTGGCGTCCTTGATGGAGTAGAAAAAGGCTGGGATCACCCCCAGACCCTGTTCCTCCAGCGCGGTGATCAGTGCCCGTTCCACCTCCATGTTGCCGTTCACCCAGTTGGAGCGGGAATAGAGGAGCCCGACCCAGCCCGCGGCAGGTTCTCCCTGGGCGGAGCGGCAGACGTCCAGGTATTCGCCGGTGTCGTTGAAGACACCGTCCATCAGCGGGTGGTGGATTCCCTCCCACGCCACCGGCGCCGGTTCCCGGTAGCCGGTGTTTTCGCCGAACAGGACGGCGCGCAGGTAGCGGACCAGGTTGTCCAGGTTTTCATCACCGTTGAACAGGAGGTAGGAGTAGGCCGCGGCGGACACCTCGGGACCGGCCGTGGAGAGGCGCCACAGGCCCGGATCGCTCCCGGTGATGACCACGGGACGGGCCGTTCCCGCTTCGCGGATATCCTGCTCCAGCTCCTCCCAGAAGGGGTCGCTGGTGCGGTAGAGGAGCACGAAGTCGGCTTCGCTCATGGCGTGACGCACCGTCTCCAGCAGTTCCGGCCGCAGATTGAGCTGCTTGTTGGAATATGCGGTCAGCTCCACCCCCTGATCGGCGCAGACCGCCTTGAGGGAGGGAACGTAATGGGACCACATGATGGTGAAGAGTTTCATGGCAAGACTCCTGTTTCAAAAAGTCCCCCTTTATAAAAGGGGGATTCAGGGGGATTTCTCCGTCGTCCGGAAATCCCCCCCCGGCCCCCCCCTTTCTTAAAGGGGGGAGGATGATACGTCCCTGAGCCGGTGGGTCCCCGCGGGCCGAATACCTCGTCGGCTGCTACGGTATAGAGACGCCGTCCAGTGCCGTTACCGTTCCGCGGGTCTTTCGCGTTTCCCGCGCCCGGATCATGTCTGCCTCGGATAAAACAGCCGCCGCTCAGCGTCGCTCATTGTGCTGATGCCCACTCCGTAGAGATGCTCCAGTCGTCCGGCGGTCAGAACATCTTCCGTGTTTCCATCGGCTATGACGCTCCCCTCCTTGAGCAGGACCACCTGGTGGGCGAAGTGGGCGGCCAGGTTCGGGTCGTGCAGGGTCATGAGCACGGTCAGCCCCTTGTCCCCGGCAACCCGCCGCACCATGGAGAGCACCGCGTGCTGGTTGCGGAAGTCCAGGTGGGAGGTGGGCTCGTCCAGGAGCAGGATGGGCGATTCCTGGGCCAGGGCGCGGGCGATGAGGATCAGCTGCCGCTCGCCGCCGCTGACCCGGGTGTAGGGCCGGTCCGCCAGGCGTTCGACACCCACGGTCTCCAAGGCCGCGCGGGCCTTTTCCACATCGGCGGCGGAGGGTGAGGCGTACATTCCCACGTGGGGCGCGCGGCCCATGAGCACCGCCTCCAGGGCCGTGTAGGGGAAGGGCGGGGTATGGTCCTGGGGGACCATGGCCAGAAGCAGCGCCCGTTCCCGGAAGGAGAGGCCCGCCGTATCCGTCCCGTCCAGGAGGATCGCGCCGCCGCGCGGTTTCCACAGTCCGGCGATGCACTTGAACAGGGTGGTCTTGCCCGAGCCGTTGGGACCCAGCAGCACGGCGATCCGACCGTCGGCCACGGAAAAGGAGGCCTTTTTCACCACGTCGTCCGTTGCATGGGGATGGCGGAAGCTCACATCATCGACCCGTATCATCGTCCCCAGCTCTCCTTTCCGTTGCGCTTCATCAGGTAGACGAAGAACGGCGCCCCGGCCACTGCGGTGATGATCCCCACCGGGATGTCGAAGTCGGTCAGGTTGCGGGCCGCCGTGTCGGCCAGGATCATGAAGGTGGCGCCCCCCGCCATGGTGAGGGGTATCAGCCTGCGGTGGTCGGGTCCGGCCAGCATGCGCACAAGATGCGGCACCATCAGGCCGGCCCAGCCGATGATGCCGCTCACCGCCACGGCGCTGGTGGCGGCCAGGGTGGCGGCGGTGATGAAGATAAGCCGTTTTCGGGACACGTTGATCCCCATGGTCCGGGCCTCCTCGTCGCCCATGCTGATGACGTTGAGACGCCAGCGGAGCAGCAGCACCGGCAGACAGCCCAGGAGGATGCCGATGCCGGCGGAGCGGGCCTGGGACCACTCGGCCAGGGAGAAGCTCCCCATGAGCCAGAACACGATGCTCTGCAGCTTCATGGGTTCCACGAAGAATTTGATCAGGGAGACCATGGCGCTGAAGAAGGCGGACACGATCACCCCGGACAGGACCAGGGAGAGGCGCGACATGCCGCCGTCGCCGGTGCGGGCCACCAGGCAGGCCACCAGCACCGCCAGACCGCCCCCCAGGAAGGCCGCGGCCTGGAGGGGGATGAAGGGCGCGAAACCGATGGTGAGGGCGCAGCCGAAGGCGGCGCCGGAGGAGATGCCGAGGATGAACGGGTCCACCAGGGGGTTGCGCAGCACCGCCTGCAGGGTCGCGCCGGAGGTGGCCAGTGCCATGCCCGCCAGCCCGGCCAGTACGATGCGCGGCAGGCGGATGTCGAGGATGATGGCCGTTTCCGGGGAATCGACCCCGGCGAGCCCGTCCCGAAGCGCGGCCAGCACCTGCATCGGGTCCATGTCGTAGGCGCCGAGGAACAGCGAGAAAAGGGCTGCCAGGAGCGGAGTCACCATGAGGATGATGGTCTTAGTTCGCAATGCGTGTCACCTTTCCGTAGGGGATGCCGTACACCTTCCTGTAGAAACCGTCGATGGTCCTGTCGATGCTGACATCCCGGAACCGTTCCGGATAGGCCTTTGACGCCATCCACAGGGCGATGGGCGCGATACGTGGCGACCAGACGGACCAGTGGGGGGCCTTGAAGACGGCGCGCTCCCTGACGGCGCGCACGTGCCGCCACTGGGGATTGCCGAGGATGTCGCCCGCGCCGTAGCGGGCATTGCCCCAGATGAACACCAGCTCCGGGTTCCAGGCCGCGATCCGCTCCAGGGGCACGTCAGCGGTGCGCCCCTGGATGGATCCGGCCGCGTTTTCCAGGTTGATGACGCGGAAGAGGTCGCTGGTGACGCCGACCCTCCCTGCTGCCGTGGTCGGTTTGCCGCCGATCCAGACGGCCCGCTTGCGCCCGGTGGCCGGGATGGAGGCGGTGCGGGAGCGGATCAGGGAGAAGATGCGCTCCATCTCTTTGATGGTGGTTTCAACCTTTTGCTCCCGGCCGAACAGCTTTCCCTGGAGGCGCATGACATCGTAGAGTTCCGCGATGCTCTCCGGGTAGACCGCTATCACCGGGAGCCCCCGCGCCCGCAGGAAACGGAGGGCCCGGGGATTGCTGGTCCAGGTGATGATCACGTCGGGCCGGAGCCGGAACAGGGCCTCGGCGTTCACGTCCATGGCGCTCCCCGCGGAGTTTATGCTCCGCGAGAAGCCGGGCTTCACCGCCCGCAGGAGGTCGTTTTCCAGGGCGAAGCGGCTGATGCCCGCGACCCGGTCCCAGGCGCCGGTCACCGGCAGCAGCTCGTAGGTCTCATAGAGGACCGCCCGTTTGACCGGGACCCGTATCGTGACGTCGGTCCCGGTCTTGTCGCGCCAGGTGATGGTCGCCGCCGCGGCTTCGAGCACTGTCAGCGGTAGTATGCAGAGTATGATAATCAGCGCCGATAGCTGTTTCATGGTCAGAATTTCAGGTCCAGGCTGGTATAGAACGAGCGGCCGGGCACCACATAGTAGGTGTAGTATTCCCGGTCCAGCAGGTTGTTGACGCTGAAGGAAACGGCGGCCCAGTCCGTGACCCGGTACGCGGCCTTCATGTCTACCACGAAACAGGGGTCATAGGAACCGTAGACGTTGTTTACCGTGTCGCTGTTGTCGTCGGAGTTGTGGCGTTTGCCCACGTACCTGCCCGAGATGAACAGGGACGCCGGTCCCCAGGAGGCGTCCGCGCCCACGAAGAACATGTCGCGGGGCACCTGGGTGAGCTGTTTTCCCACCAGGGCAGGGTCCGGGTCATACTCGGTGATCTCCGAGTCGGTGTAGGTATAGCCGGCGAACAGCCTGAGATTCTTGCCGACTCTCTGCTCCACCTCCAGTTCGACCCCCCTGGTCTCGGCGCCGCCCACGTTGGTGTACTTCTTGTTCTTGTATTCTTTTCCGTCGATGGTGGTCGCGCCTGCCTGGGTGACGTTGTAGATCATGTGGCTCAGGTAGTTCTCGAAGAAGGTCGCCTTGATCCTCGCGCCCTTCCACAGGGTCTGCTCCGCCCCGATATCCCAGCCGAGCACCGTTTCCGGGTCCAGGTCGGGGTTGGCGTTGTAGATGGTCAGGGTACTGGACGACATCCAGGTCTTGTACAACTGGCTGAGGGGTGGAGCGCGGAAGGCCTTGCCGCCGGATACCCTCAGCGTTGTGCCGTCCAGGGGCTTCCAGACCAGCGCGCCTTTGGGATTGACCGAATTTTTGGTCTTGTGCGGATAGGTTTCCGAGGCCGCGCCCGTGCCGGTGAAGCCGGCGTAGCCGTCGCTGGATACCCAGACGTCATCGCGCAGGCCGGCGAAGAGTGTCAGTTTGTCCAGGAGCGCGATTTCCCCCTGGAGGTAGACGGAATAGGTCTGGGTGGTCCCCCCGCCCCACTGGGTACTGGCGCCGGACACCGAGTCGGGGTCCCGGTAATCGCTGACCGGGAAGTTATTGCTGTCCGCGGTGTCGTAGCGGAAGGTGAAGCCGCCGGTCAGTATATGCCTGTCCATGATGGGCAGGGATGCCTGGAGATCGGTGTAGTAGGTCCTGCTGGGCGAGTCGCTCTTGGTCCCCTTGCCCCCGGCCAGGGTCGCCGAAACGGGCGTGGTGTACCAGTTTTCGATCTGGTTGTTGACGCCGAACAGGAATTTTCCCTTCACCGTGCCCAGCAGGGCTTCGGCGTGGATGGTGTAGGTATCCATGACGTTGCTTCCCGTGCCGTTCACGAAAGCGCTTTCCGTGACCACCGCCTTGCCAGAGGAGTTGGCGAAGGTGTACACCGGGTCCCCGTCGGCGTTTCTCAGATAGGTGTGGGGGTCTTCGTAGGAATACTTGTTGGCGGTGCGCAGCCAGGAAAAGCGGACATTGGCGGTGTCCGAGATGTCATACTGGGCCCGGACCGCCGCGGAGTAGTCCCACCAGCCGTTGTCGCCGGTATCGCCCACCAGGTATTTTGCCGTTCCCGTGGTGGAAGAGGCGCGGGTCGCCCCGGTGATGCCGGATGCCTCCGTGGGCGCGCTTGAGGTCATGACCAGGGCGGTGGGGTAGCCCCGCGTGGCGCGGTAGCCGAAGGCGGTATAGAGGCGGAATTTTCCGATCCTGTCCCCGTAGGAGGCGTATGAGCTCCAGAGACCGGCCAGTCCGGTGTCGCTTCCCAGGCGGTCGCCGTAGCCGCCGGACAGGGTGAACTCCCTCTTTTCCGGCATGCTGCTCATGAAATTGATGACCCCGCCCATGGCATTGCCGCCGTAGAGGCTCGACGAAGGGCCGCGCACCACCTCAAGCCGGCTGAAGTTCCGGGCATAGAGCCCGCCCCACGACTGGTTCGCGGAATAGGCGTCGTTGAGGGGCATGCCGTCCAGGAGGATCAGGCTGCGTCCGGCGCCGGAAAGACCGCGAAAGGTTACGGTGGATGTGGTTCCCAGCAACCCTTTCACGCGGTTGTCCAGCACCCCCGGCAGCAGGTTCAGGGCCTCGTCCAGGGACTGAATGTTGCGTTTTTTCATCTCCGCCGCGGTGACGACGCTTACCGAGGCGGGCGCGTCCTCCACTGACTTCTCCGTCCTGGTGGCGGTGACCACGATCTCGTCCAGGTCCGCCGCCTTTTCCTCGGCGTAGGCGGGGATGGCGAGCAGCAACCCCAGCGCCAAGAGGCATCTCTTCATTTCTTCCTCCTTTTCAGATTCCAGGTTATATTGAATCATCCTGTCGCCAGGTTGAATCTGACGGGTATTCTGAAGGAGATAACCTCTCCCCGCATGGCATGGCCGGGGGGCGGGGGAAACGAACCCACGCCGCGCACCGCCCGTATTCCGGCGTTGTCCAGCATGGAGTTGCCCGATGATTTCGCCAGGGAAACGCCTTGCAGCTCTCCCCGGCGATCCAGGGAAAAGGAGACAATCACCGAACCCTGTATCCCCAGCTTTCTGGCGGCAAGGGGGTATTCCTTGCGGCGCTCGATCAGCGCCCGCACGGTACGGCTGTAATCCGCCAATGCCGCCTTGGTTCCGTGTCCGTCGCCGCCGCGGGATTCACTTGCCTCGGCATGGCTTTCTGAAACGCCTTCCTTTTCCGCTCCGGAAAGCGGTCCCGCCGCCTTTTCTCCGGCGGCCGGGGCCTTTGCCGCTGTTACCGGTAAAGTGGCCCCGGCATGAGCCACACCGGCCGTTGTCGTTTTATCTTTATCGGGATTGAAAGCACCGGCAGTCTGGTCGGATTTTTTCAGTTTGGCGCGCCGGATGGCGGAACGGCCGTTTTGCCGCGCCGTTTCGCCGGTAGGGTTGGCGGGTCTGCCCGCTGCCGTCCGTTTTTTAGCCGGGGCGGGCGCGGGAGGCGCTTCGGAGACGTCCGGTGTCTCGATGGCGCTCAGGTCTATTTCAATCACGGCGGGCTTTCGCGGCGCGCGATCGACGTTTTCTTTCAGTAAGACAACGGCCGAAAACAGCGCCGCATGAAAAAGAAGAGAAAGGGCAAGGGAACCGCTGAACGCGAATTTTCCTCTGCCGCCCAGGGCGATGTTGATGAGGCGGGGAGAAATATGTTCAGTATCTTTCACCATGATCTGCCCTTGCTTACAGGGGGTCGCGTTCAAAAAACACCCTATAATAGCACTGAAATATTTTTAGTCAACATAAAAATAGTACAAATCTAAAAATCGTGCTACTCAATGGATACGCTTCCGGAAATAATATGTCGAATGGATTTTGAGGAAACAGCCGGAAAAAGGGAGGAGGAAAAGGCATTCCATGCGGGAGCGTGGTACCCGCGGAGTGGATGGCGGTTGCTGTTTCGGGCAATCGTGGTGTCATTCCATCATCCGCCGCGGGAAATCGCGGGCTTGCGCCGGAGGTCAAGGATTTGAAGAAAGGGTTCTTACTGGCGTGGGTGATGCCTTCAGGCGGAAGGAGGAGGGGGATTAATCCAGCAGGGTTCTTATGGTGTTCAGAAATTCACGGGGCGCGAAGGGTTTTGACATGATCAGCATGTTATCCGTATCTATTCCCTTTTTCCGCAAGGCCTCCGTGGGGTAGCCGCTGAGAAACAGGGTCTTCAGATCGGGCTTTATCATCAGCAGCTCCCGGTGAAGTTCCACCCCGCTTTTTCGCGGAATGACGATATCCGACACCAGCAGTTCAACCTCTTCGGCGTGGGCGCGGTATCTCTCCAGGGCCTCGGTCCCGTCCCGCGCGTCTATGACCCTGTACCCGTTGCTGGAAAGCAATTCCGCGAGATATTTTCTTATTCTTTCGTCGTCTTCCACAAGCATCAGGGTCTCGTTTCCTCCGGGAAGGGGGAATGGCTGGGAGGGATGCCCCGCAACGGGCACGCCCGTTGACAGGGGAAGACGCACGCGGATCAGAGTGCCCTTGTCCTTCTCGCTGAAGACCTCTACCGTTCCGTTGTGCTGCCTGACTATTCCCTGTACTATGGAAAGTCCCAGACCCGTACCTTTGCCGCTCTCCTTTGTAGTAAAAAAAGGCTCGAACACCCTTTCCATTGTCTCCGCATCCATTCCGGATCCGGTGTCCTCGATCTCCAGGCACGCGGTTAAAGGGGGTTGGTCCGAAGACCCATTGGCGTCGGGTTCCGGATCCGGCAAGGCTCTGATGGTTACAATACCTCCTCCCGGCATGGCGTCACGGGCGTTTGCCGCGAGGTTCAGGATGACCTGGCCCAGGAGAATGCCGTCGGCGCATACCACAATAGGCGCCTTGGAAGGTACGATGTGAAGCTCTATATCTTCGTCCAGGAGGGTGCTTACCAGTCTTTCCGTTGAGCGTACCACCTCGTTCAGGTCGATATGCTTCATAACGGCGGTGTGCTTTCTGCTGAAGGAAAGCAGGTTTCCGGTCAGGGCCGCTGCCCGCTCAGCCGCGCAGATGATATTGGAGATACATGATCGTTCCGGGAAATCATCCGGTACCTTCATTTGCAGGATGTAGGCGAATCCCATGATGGCGGTAATTATATTGTTGAAATCATGGGCGATTCCACCGGCAAGCTGGCCGACGGTTTCCATCTTTTGCGACTGGCGCAGTTGTTCTTCCATGCGATGGAACTCGGTCATGTTCCGGCCGGTTTCGACTATGCGGATAATCCTCCCCTCCGTGTCCCTGACCGGTACGGCGCGAATATCATACAGTTTCTTGTCGGGGGTCCAGCCGAACCCCTGTTCAAGTACTCCCGTTGACATGCATTTGCGGCCCGGGCAGATGTGGCCGGCGCCAATGCGAGCGTGCCATACGTCATCGCACGGCTTACCGATGATTTGTGACGGATCCAGGCCCAATTCCCTTTCCGCGATGCTGTTCGCCCATAGGACCTTCCTGTCGGAATCAAGGAGCAGAACCACGTCGGGGATAGCAAGGAGTACGGCGTTATGTTCTTCATAGAGCTTGCGGAAGCGCTGTTCTTCGACTCGGAGGAGCTGTTGGGCTTCCTTTCGCTCGGTTATGTCCCTGACGATAAACTGGAAATATCTTGCTCCGTCAACCTCGACGGTTCCGGCGCTGATTTCCACGGGGAATAGGGCGCCGTCACGCCGTTTATGGATGGATTCGCTTATGGCGCCTTTATTGTTTGAGAGGAGCGTCCTGATTTCTTCCAGGTCCGCCCCGGCGGCCGGAGGATACAGGTCCTGAATCTTCATGGCGCCGTATTCGCCGCTGGTGAAACCGTATGTTGACAATGCCTTTTCATTGGCTTCTACGATATTTCCCTCTTCGTCGGCAACCAGAAATGCGTCGTTCGCCTGTCTGGCAAAGGCGTTGTAACGGACGGCCATGTCCCTGGCCCTGTTTTCCGCCTGATTCCTTTCACGATTGAGACTGGCGTCTCTCCTGTGGCAAAGGGCGGTGACCAGCGCTCCCGCCGCTACGATGAGGAGCGTGGAGATAACAATCACCAGCGTGTTTCCCCGGTGGATTGGGGCAAGTACTTCAGCCCTGTCGATCTTGGCGATGACGTGCCACGAGGTTCCCGGCGCCCGGCAGACCGCCGCGATTACCGGAGTTCCACGGTAGTCCATATCTTCAAAGACGCGGGTTGCGCCGTTCCCGGCCTCCACGGAACGAACCCTGTCCAGGTCGTGCGCGTTGATACGACGAAGGAATCCTTCCGGCCAGAAACGCGGTCTGGTCAGGTAGAGGCGCTCTCCGTTGACGGTCCCGACAAGGATGGTTTCAAGGGACTTGGACAGCCTGGAATGCTGATGGGCCAGGGGAAAGAAGATTCCTTCCGGGTCAATGTTGATTAACAGCGCCCCCATGGGCCTATGGGATCCCTTTACGTCAAAGAGGGGCGCAATCATGGCGATTCGCAGTTTTCCGCCCGCGGTCGAGTGCGGTTCCGCGAGATGGACGTCACGTTTCGCGAAGGCCTTTCCGGATTCAGCTTCAGCGTGATCTTCCGCCGGAAATTCCTTTCCCGCGGCAAGAACCGTTTTGCCGGAACGATCCAGGATGCATGCTCCTCGGAAATGATGGGAGTTTGCCAGGGCCTCAAGCCATATCTTTATATCCGCGACGTTTTTCGCGCTGCGCGTATTACGGAAGTAGGCTATAGAGAGTCGCCGCAGTGTACGGTCATTCGCAAGACGTCTTCCCTCCTGATGGAGCTGGTCCCGCCATGCCGAGACGAAAACGGCCTTCTCGGAGGCAATCCCCACAAGATTCATTTTTCTTGCGAACTTCTGCCGTTGAAGCTGCAAATGGTGATGGTAATACCCGACTCCGCCCACAAGAACGGCGAGAAGGACGGAACCCGCCAGGAGTCCTAATGGCAGACGCTGGAGACGCTTTAACATGTCCATGCCGGATGTCGTTGGAATCGTAACCGGTCAGGGACCGGCTCTGGAAAACAAAGACTGGGTGAAATGCCGTTGAGGCCTGATGGGAGATTTCCGGGGTTCCGGGGTGACGGATGGCGAGGAGGTGCGGTGGATGGGGAGAGAATCGGATCCTTGGACGAATGATGGTGGAGATGGAATATGGTGTTCCCGCTGTTATTCGGGCAAATAGGTGCGGAAATGTTGATTCCGGCAGTCATTTCGGTAACCCCTCTTTCCGCATGCTATACGGACAGGTAGCTTTGCGTCACCCGGTTACCCGGGGTTTGCCTTTTCGTATCTCAACAAAGAGCCTTTACCGATTTACAGAAAAAGCCGAATTTTGTCAAGATAGATAAAAATTTACTTGCATAGCTGATTTGAATTTAACCTTTATTAATTATAATCAGGCTTTTATTGAAATCGTTCAGCCTGATGGTAAACTCGCTTGAAGCGGTAGACTTGGCAATAATTTCAGTCATTAAGCGAAATGACATTATGCGGGAAAGGCCTGGGCTATGTTCGGCGTATGTATCGCGGATGCGGGCGTGAATATTTACGAATCGGAGATGATTTATTACCAGTACTGCGATCTTCATTATGGACGGGAGTATTTCGGGGTTCCAAATTTTCCCCGGTGCTGCGCCACTCTCTGCCGCGGGTTCATGGGAAAGAGAAGAAAGGAACGGGCCCTTGACCTGGGATGCGCCGTGGGGAGGGCGACACTGGAGCTGGCGCGTGATTTCTCCCATGTGACGGGTGTTGACCTGTCCAGCGGTTTTATCCGGGCGGCCCGACGACTGAAAGAGGAAGGCCGGATATCGTACCGGCTCGCGGTGGAGGGAGACCTCTTTGAATCCGTTGAGCTTGACCTCGCGACCCTGGGGCTGGACGGGGTGAGGGGCCGTGTCTCTTTCTCCCGTGCCGACGCAGCGGCGCTGCCGGAAGAGCTGAGGGATTTTGATCTGATCTTCGCGGGGAACCTCATCGACAGGTTGCCTTCTCCCCGCCTCTTCCTGGGCTCGCTCCATGAGCGGATAATTCCCGGGGGACTTCTGGCGCTGGCCTCTCCCTATACATGGCTTTCCGATTTTACGCCCCGGAATGAGTGGCTGGGAGGCTTTTCCAGGGATGGGAAGGATGTCCATGCCCTGGACGGATTGACGGAGATCCTGTCACCCCGTTTCAGGCTGGCCGAGGCGCCTCTGGATGTGCCGTTTGTCATACGGGAAACCGCCCGCAAGTATCAGCACTGCGTTTCGCAGATGACGGTTTGGGAGCGGACGCGGACTTGACCGGACGTGATTCCGGGGTGGAGGATATCAGCCTGTCTTCGAGGGACCGTTATAGCGGAAGGCCACCATTGTCAGGTCGTCGGATTGCTCCGCGCCGCTGACGAAGGAGTCCACGGCGCTTCTTACACCTTTCAGGAAATCCTTCATGCCTCGCGCGTCGGCGCACGGCTCCAGCCGCTCGCGAAGACGGTCGTCTCCGAATAGTTCTCCCGATGGGTTCATGGCCTCCGTAACGCCGTCCGTGTAAAGGAAAAACACCTCGCCGGGCGCCATTCTTTCATCGCCTTCCTCGAACAGCATCTCCTCCATGGCGCCTACCGGCACCCCTTTCACCCTTTTCAACTGCCTTATCCCGCCGTCGGGACTTACAATGAACGGGAGATTGTGCCCTCCACAGGCATAGCGCATTGTGCCGTCGCGCAGGTCCACCACGGCGCACAGGAGGGTGACGAACATGGTGGAATCATTATCCAGCGCCAGTTCGTCGTTCAGTTTCCGCAGGGTGACCGCCGGCGATTCTTCGTCGCGCCAGATGGCCTTGAGAAAGGTCCTGACCACGGCCATGAAGAGGGCGGCCGGTACTCCCTTGTCGGAGACGTCGCCGATGGAGAGGCAGATCCGCTCCCTGTCCAGCATGAAGAAATCGTAGAAGTCGCCGCCAATGGCGCGGGCGGGATGGAGTTCCGCGTGGAGATCGAACTCCGGCCTGTCCGGAAAGGCAGGGAAGGTGCGCGGGACGAGGCTCATCTGTATGGAGCGGGCGATTTCCAGCTCGCTCTCGATCTTCTGTTTGGCCGCGGTTGTCACCCGGAGCTCTTCCATGGAACGTTTCAGTTCCGTCCGCATGTGGGAGAAGGAATGGGACAGGTGGGCGACCTCGTCGTTGCCGGGAATGTCGGGGATGGGCGCATCCAGGTCACCTTTGGCGAGGGTGTCCGTCGCCGCGTCCAGCTCCCTGATGGGTCGGGTGATGCTGCGGGCGATGAGAAGGGTTATCAGGAGGAGGATGGCGAAACCGGCGATGCCGGTGAGCGCCACGGAACGGCTCAGGGAAACTACAGGCGCCAGCAATTCGGCGTCGGTGACGATAATGGCCAGCGACCAGCCGGTGGCCGGGACCGGCGCGTACGCCATGCGGCTCGGCGCCTGGGACACCAGGTTTCTGAGAGATATGTAGCCGGTTTCGCCGGAGATCATCCGCCGGGCCACGGTACGCAGTTCCGGCCGGTTGTTTGCCTCGGCGGCGCTGAATACCGTCTCTTTCACTACGAATTCCTTGCGCGGATGACAGATGTAGGCGCCTGTCCGGGAGATGAGAAAGGCGTAGCCGGTTTCGGCGAAGCGAATGGAGCGCAGCAGGTCCGTCAGCCAGTCCAGGGTCAGGTCGCAGGTGATGACGCCAATCAGTTTCCGGGAGGGGCCGGACCCTTCGAAGACCGGAACCGAGTAAGTCACCATCAGGGCGCCGCCGCCTCCCTGGTCCAGGTATGGTTCGGACCACACCGGCCGCTCCAGGTCCCTGGGAAGGGTATACCAGTCCCATATGTCGTAGCGGTAGCTATCCGAGCCCAGGTCCTTGTAGGCCAGACGTCCTTGTGAACGGTAGACGTATGGAGAATGGAACCGCGTTTCCTTGCCGGCCGGTCGCGGGGCATAGGCGAAGGCCGCTCCGAATATCTCCGGGTTTTCACTCACCGCCCGGGAAAGGATCAGTCTGATCCGATCCGGTGAGCGCTCGCCGTCCTGTACGCGGGCCGCTGATGCCTTTACCACCTTCTCCACCCCGCGCTGGACGGTTTCAATACGGTTCGCCGTGCCGGTTGCAAGGGAAATGGCCTTCTCCATGGCCTCTTTTTCGATCTGCCGGCTGCCCAGCAGATAACATGAGCCGGTAATGGCGCCAAGGACAAGGGCGCCTCCGATGAGGGTCAGCAGGACGAGTCGAGGCGCTATCTTGAG